>NZ_VFNC01000001.1:2426996-3033745 GCF_006715395.1 Streptomyces sp. SLBN-31 | reverse complement strand
CCTTCGCCATCGGCGTCCCCCTGGTCAACGTCTGGTTCCCGGCGGGCCGCCGGGGCGCCGCCCTGGGGTCGTCTGGTCCCCTTCCACACCGCTCCGCGGCCGGCTCGCCGGCCGTGTCCATCCGGCCGTGGTCACCGCCTGGGCGCTCGGCGTGGTGGCGGTCCTGGCCGTCGTCCAGGCCTTCGACCCCGCGCTCATCCCCGGGGGGGATGCGTACCGCCGGTGGCGACGCCGGGACGGCCTCGGGGCGGACGCGGCGGGGAGGGTCCCCGGCTGAGGGTCTCCGCCCGCCGCCCGCCCGGGCTCGCCGGTCAGAAGCGCGCCGCCGCCCAGGACGCCAGCTCGGACCTGGCCGCGGCCAGCAGGGTCGCCGACGGTGCCGTCGCCCCGTTGGTGACCAGCGCGTAGTGCAGGACGCCGGAGTCCGAGTCGGTGAGCAGCAGGCGCCTGCTGCCCGTGCCGCCCGGTTCGGGGGCCGCCGCGACCGGGGTCGAGGCCGTGTACGCCGGTGGCCCGTGAACCGTGCCGAGGTCGGAGACGACGGTGGTGCCGGCGGTCGGGAAGGAGGCGGGCAGGTGCAGTTCGGTGGGCGCCGATCCGCTGCCCGACCTCCACACGAGCAGTCCGTACTGGCCGGAGCCGACCAGCTGGGCCGTGTTCGGCAGTGTGCCGGGCACCGGGTTCCAGGTGAGGGTCGTCGAGCCGTCGCGGGAGCGGTCCTCGTAGGTGAAGGCGAGTGTCGTGCCGGCGGTGGCGCCGGGGTAGACGCGGTCGAGGAGCCGGGCGTCCTGACGGAGCGTCACCGTGCCCGTGTCGTCGAGTTTTACGACCGAGAGGTCCTCGTCGTTCCAGGCGTCGCCGGAGGTCTGCACCTTGTCGGGGTTGCCGTTCATGAGCTCGTGGTGGCGGCCGTTGTAGATGTCCCACTGCCACTGGTTGCCGGAGAGCACCGGACCGGACGCGGACGGGCTGCTCCACCAACGGGAGCCCGGCAGGCGGGAGTCGAGGGCCTGGTACATCGCCTTGTCGACGGTCGGGGCCTTTCCGGCGGTCGATCCCGCCAACGGATGGCCGAACTCGCTGACCACGGCGGCGGTCCCCGCGGCCGAGGCGCGGTCCCGGACCGTGCCGAAGTCGCTCGCGTACTGTCCGTCGGAGGCGTTGCCCCACATCAGGACGCCGGAGATGGCCTTCTGGTCGTAGAAGTGGGTGTTGAAGACGTACCGCGGGCCGAGGGTGCCCGCGTCGAGCAGGCCGCCCTCCTGCTTCTGGGAGGAGATGTTGGCGTTCCAGAAGAGGTTCGGCTCGACGAAGGCGGGCTTGTCCTGCCAGCCGGCGGCGTCCATCCGGGCGCGGAACCTCTGGTAGAAGGGCCACAGCAGGTTCTGTTCCCAGGTGCGGCTGGTCTGGCCCGAGTCGTAGCTGCCGGCGTACGGCTCGTTGTAGGGGTCGAAGCCGACGACACCCGCGAACTCCGCTGCGCTGAGGTGCTGTTGGACGTAGGCCATGGTCTTCTGGGCGGTGTCCAGGAAGGAGTCCTGCAGGCCGTGGGCGTTGTGCCAGAAGTCGTACTGCGCCTTCGTCACGGCCTGGTTCTGCGTGATGTTCTGCCCCCAGAACAGGCAGATGCCGCACGATTCCTGCGGATAACTCCCGAGCTGCACCGCCCATTTGGGAGCGCCGTCGCCCGTGTACCAGCTGCCCGAGTTGAACAGGTGACGGGAGTAGAGGTCCTGGTGGAAGTCGGGGTAGACGCGGATTCCGGCGTCGAGGAAGGCCCGCATCTGGTCGGTGGCGGCGGCGAGGTAGGCGGTGTCGACCGCACCCCGGGTGGGCTCGGCGTAGGCCCAGGACAGCAGGAACCGGACGGAGTTGCCGCCGCCGAGGGCGCGCAGCGCGGTGGCCGACTTCCTGGCGTCGGCGACCGAGGCGAAGGGCAGGCCGCTGTTCTCCTCCATCTTGGTCTCGCCGGAGACGTTGTAGCCGCGCAGCACGACCTCGCGACCGTTTCCGTCGACGAAGCGGCCGTTCTGCACGGTGAGGGGGGACTCGTCGAACCACAGGGAGTCGGGGAGGGTGGCGGCGGTGGCGGACGGCGCGCCGGTCACCGCCAGAGATCCGAAGAGGACAACCAGGACAACGAGCAGACGCGTCCGGATATTCGGCATGTCCACTACAGTCTGGCCATTTCCGGACACCGTCAATACTTCTGACTCCTGAGTAAGTTTCAGTTTTTCTCCGCACGCCCTTCCCCAGCCACCTCAACTGCCCACTCGGCGCGTAGTGTTCAACAGGTACTCCCTGCGGTTGAGGGGGTTGTGGTCGGTGCGCGGGCGTTCCGGAACGGTTCCGTAGGCGATCGGTGCGTAGTGGTCGAAGGCGCTCTCCAACTCGCCCTCCCCGCGGGTGAGTCCGGGCAGTCGGCGCCCGAGCGCGTGCACCTGCCCCGCCGGGACGTCGCCCTCCAGCACACAGGTCGCCCCGCACGTCTCGGTGGTGCGGGGCACGGCCCGCAGGGCGGCCAGCACCGGCAGCAGGGCACCCAGGGTGTCGGCCGGGGCCTCGACACGGAAGCGGTGCATCGGCTCGTGGACACGGGTGCCGGCCCGTCGCAGCGCCTCCATCAGGACGAGCGGCGTCAGCCCGCGGAAGTCGGCGCCGGTGCTCGACATGCTCTTGTCGAAGCCCTGGTGGGCGTGGCTCTGCCGGGGCGAGTAGCCACAGTGCGTCATGGTGACCGTGCAGTCGCCGACCTGCCAGCCGTGCAGACCCTGCCCGAGGGTCTCGCGGACGCTGTCCTCGACGGCCTTGAAGAAGGCGTACGGCATGGAGCCGAGCTCCACCTCCAGCCGGAAGTCGACGCCGGAGCCGGTCGGGGCCGGCTCGACGCGCAATCCGACGGTGGCGAGGAAGGGGTTGGCGCCCTTCTTGTTGAACTCGACCGCCGCGCCCGTGCCGGCCGGCCGCTCGACGCAGATGACCGTGGTCGCGCGGAAGTCGACCTCGAGCCCGAACTCGTCGGCCAGGGTGGCCTGGACGACCTCCTTCTGCACCTCGCCGTAGAGGGACACGGACAGCTCCTGGCGCACCTCGTCGTGGCGCAGGCCGATCAGCGGGTCCTGTTCGGCGAGCTGGGTGAGGGCGGTGTGGAGCCGGCGCGGGTCCACACCGGGCCCCGGCACGACGACCGTCTCCAGGGTGGGAGGCGCGAAGAAGTGGTCGGGGGCCTTGCGGGGTTCGCCGAGCGCGTCGCCGATCCTGACGTCGGCCAGCCCCCACAGCCGGGCGATGCGGCCGGCCGGGACGGCGTCGTCGCGGACGTCGGTGCCGTGGTCGAAGACGCTGATCGCGGTGACCCGGCCCTCCTTGCGGCCCGTGCCGCCCTTGCGGTCCGCACCGTTCCCGCGGTCCTCCCCGAAGGGCACCCGGTCGCGGGTGCGCAGGGTGCCGGAGAACATGCGGGCGTACGCCACCTTCTCCCCCGCCGGACCCCGCTCGACCTTGAAGACGGTGCCCGAGACCGGCCCGTCGGGGTCGCCGCCGGCCGGCGGCAGCAGGTCCCGGACGCCGGTGATCAGGGCGTCGACGCCCGCGCCGGTGACGGCGGAGCCGAAATAGACGGGGTGCACGAGGGCGGAGCGGGACTGGGCGGCGAGCGCCGCGCGAACGGTGGAATGTGACATACCACCGTGCGCGACGTACTCCTCCAGCAGCTTCTCGTCGTGGTCGGCGAGCACCTCCGCCGCCTCCGCCCCGAGCCCCGCCTCGAAGCGCGCCCCGGGCGTACCGAGCCCGTGGGCCACCCCCATCGGCACGATCGCCGGCGTCAGCCGCTCGCGGATCGCGCGCAGGACGCCGTCGTAGCGGGCCCCGCGGCGGTCGATCTTGTTGACGAACAGCAGGGTCGGGATGCGCAGCCGCTGCAGGGTCCGCATCAGGACGCGGGTCTGCGCCTGGACGCCCTCGACGGCCGAGACGACCAGCACGGCGCCGTCGAGCACGCCGAGCACGCGCTCCACCTCGGCGATGAAGTCGGGGTGGCCGGGGGTGTCGATGAGGTTGACCGTGACGCCGTCGACCGGGAACGAGACGACGGCGGACTTGATGGTGATGCCGCGCTGCCGCTCCAGCGCGAGGGTGTCGGTCCGGGTGCTGCCGTGATCGACGCTGCCGATCTCGTCGATCACCCCGACCGAGTGCAGCAGCCTCTCGGTGAGGCTGGTCTTACCGGCGTCGACGTGCGCGAGGATTCCGAGGTTGAGCAGATGCACCGAGCGTCATGTCCTTCGTCATGGGAGGGGTTCCTTCCTGGGTGGACATGGACGCAGTGCGCATGAGTGCTCCTCGCGGTGGGACGACGGGTCCCCACGAGTGCAGCAGAGCCGGGACGGCACCGGCAATGGATTAACGCTCAACGAACCCCGCCGGAGCACTCGCCGGGTCACGCGGGCGGTCATAGAGTGACGTACATCACGATCGGGCGTTGTTTTCCCCTTGATCCCCTCACTCGGCCCGCTCAGTCCCTGGAGGGCATATGACCCACATCTCGGTGAAGGTGGACGGCACGACGTACGAGGACGACGTGGAGCCCCGCCTCCTCCTCGTCCACTACCTGCGCGACCGTCTCGGCCTGACCGGCACCCCGATCGGCTGCGACACCTCCAACTGCGGTGCCTGCACGATCGAGCTGGACGGCGTCAGCGTCAAGAGCTGCTCGGTGCTCGCCGTCCAGGCCGACGGCAGCGAGGTGACGACGGTCGAGGGCCTGGCCCGCGACGGCGAGCTGACCGCCCTGCAGCGGGCCTTCCACGAGAAGCACGCCCTGCAGTGCGGCTACTGCACCCCGGGGATGCTGATGGCCGCCCGCGACCTGCTGCGCGAGCATCCGCACCCCACCGCGGACGAGATCCGGCACGCCCTGGAGGGCAACCTCTGCCGGTGCACCGGCTACCAGAACATCGTGCGGGCCGTGCAGGCCGTGTCCGAAGAGGAGGTCCCGGCATGACCGACCAGGCCGTGCAGGGCGAGGTCGGCCGCGCCCGGCCCCGCAAGGAGGACGCCCGGCTGATCACCGGCCAGACCAACTGGACCGACAACATCAGTGTCAACGGCCTGCTGCACATGGCGATCCTGCGCAGCCCGATGGCCCACGCCCGCATCACCCGCGTCGACGTCTCACCCGCGCTCGAACGCCCCGGTGTCGTGGCCGCGTTCAGCGGAGCCGACCTCGCGGAGGGGCTGGGCTCGCTGCCGTGCGCGTGGCCGGTGACCGAGGACATCGTGCTGCCGGACCACCCGCCCATCGCCGTCGACGAGGTGCGCCACGCCGGCGACCCGGTGGCCCTCGTCGTGGCCCGCGACCGGTACGCGGCCGCGGACGCCCTGGAGGCCATCGAGGTCGACTACGACCCGCTGCCGCCGGTCCTGGACCTGGAGGCCGCACTCGCGGACGACTCCCCGCTGGTCCACTCCGACAAGGGCACCAACCGCTGCTACGTCTGGCCGCTGAAGACCGGCGAGGACTTCGACTCCGTACGCCGGCGCGCCGAGGTGACCGTCAAGCGCCGCTACGTCCACCAGCGGCTCATCCCCAACGCGATGGAGCCGCGCGCCGTCGTCGTCACCCCGCTCGCCGCCTCCGGGGAGTACACGCTGTACTCGGCGACCCAGATCCCGCACATCCTGCGGGTGATGATGGCCGTGGTCACCGGCATCCCCGAGCACAAGATCCGCGTGATCGCCCCCGACGTCGGCGGCGGCTTCGGCTCCAAGCTCCAGGTGTACGGCGAGGAGGCCCTCGCGCTCGCGGTCGCCCGCAGGATCGGCCGCCCCGTGAAGTGGACCGAGTCCCGCTCCGAGGGCTACCTGGCCACCCACCACGGCCGCGGCATGATCCAGGACATCGAGGTCGCCGCGAACCGGGACGGCAGGCTGCTCGGCCTCAAGGTCGACCTGCTGACCGACATGGGCGCCTACCTGATGCTCGTCACCCCGGGCATCCCGATCCTCGGCGCCTTCATGTACCCGGCGATCTACAAGATGGACTCCTACGACTTCACCTGCACCGGCGTCTTCACGACCCGGACGCCGACCGACGCCTACCGTGGCGCCGGGCGCCCGGAGGCGACGTTCGCCATCGAACGGATCATGGACGAGCTCGCTCACGAACTCGGCCTGGACCCGGTGGAGTTGCGGCGCCGGAACTGGATCGGGCACGAGGAGTTCCCGTACACCTCGATCGCCGGACTGACCTACGACACCGGCAACTACGAGGCGGCGACCGAGAAGGCGCTGGCGCTGTTCGACTACGACAAGCTCCGCGCCGAGCAGGCCGACCGCAACAACCGGGGCGACACCGTACGGCTCGGCATCGGCGTGTCGACGTACACCGAGATGTGCGGGCTCGCGCCCAGCCGGGTGCTGCGCGACCTCAGGTACGCGGCCGGCGGCTGGGAGGCGGCCAGCATCCGCATGCTGCCCACCGGCAAGGTCGAGGTGATCACCGGCACCAGCCCGCACGGCCAGGGCCATGTGACCAGCTGGAGCCAGATCGCCGCCGACGTGCTGGGCGTGCCCTTCGAGGACGTCGAAGTGGTGCACGGCGACACCAAGGCGGCCCCGCAGGGCATGGACACCTACGGTTCGCGTTCGCTCGTGGTGGGCGGCTCGGCCGTGCACCACGCGGCGGTGAAGGTGGTCGACAAGGCCCGCAAGATCGCCGCGCACCTGCTGGAGGCGAGCGAGCAGGACCTGGAGTTCTCCGGCGGGGTGTTCTCCGTCAAGGGCTCCCCGGACGCCCGCAAGACCATCCAGGAGATCGCCTTCGAGACGTTCACCTCGCACGATCTCCCGGACGGCCTGGAACCCAGCATCAACGCCGAACACCTGCTCGACCCGGAGAACTTCTCCTATCCGCACGGCACCCACCTGTGCGCCGTCGAGGTCGACACCGAGACCGGGCAGACCCGGATCAGGTCGTACGTCTGCGTCGACGACGTGGGCAAGGTCGTCAACCCGACCATCGTCGAGGGACAGGTGCACGGCGGGCTCGCGCAGGGCATCGCGCAGGCCCTGTACGAGGAGGCCGTCTACGACGACGAGGGCAACCTGGTCTCCGGCACGATGGCCGACTACCTCGTGCCGTCGGCGCCGGACCTGCCCGAGTTCACCACCGAGCGGACCGAGACGCCGTCCACCACGAACCCCCTCGGGGTCAAGGGCGTCGGCGAGGCGGGCACCATCGCCTCGACCCCGGCCGTGGTCAACGCGATCGTGGACGCGCTGCGGCCCTTCGGCGTCAACGACATCCGGATGCCCTGCACCCCCGAGCGGGTGTGGCGGGCGGTCCGGTCCCAGAAGGAGGCCTGAGCATGATCCCTCCGGCATTCGACTACGTCCGGCCGACCAGCGTCGACGAGGCGGTGCGCGCGCTCGCCGACGCCGGCGAGGAGGCCAAGGTGCTGGCCGGCGGGCAGAGCCTGCTGCCGCTGCTCAGGCTCAGGCTGGCCTTCCCCGAGCTGGTCGTGGACGTCGGCCGCATCCCCGGGCTGCGCGGTGTGCGGGAGGACGGCGACAGGCTGGTGATCGGCGCGATGACCACGCACCACGACGTCGTCCACGACCCGCTGGTGCGCCGTCACGCCGGTCTGCTGGCGGCCGCCACCGCGACCGTCGCGGATCCCGCGGTACGGCACCGGGGCACCCTCGCCGGCTCGCTCGCCCACGCCGACCCGGCCGGCGACCTGCCCGCGGTGGTGCTGGCGCTGGAAGGCGAGTTGGTGGCGCAGGGGCCGCGCGGGCGGCGGACGATCCCGGCGGGCGACTTCTTCGTCGACTACCTCCAGTCCTCGCTCGAACCGGACGAACTCCTGGTGGAGGTGCGGCTGCCGAAGTCGGACGGCTGGGGCTTCCACTACGAGAAGTTCCACCGGGTCTCGCAGTCCTGGGCGATGGTCGGCGTGGCCGCGCTGGTGCGGCGCGACGACGGGCACATCGCCGAGGCGCGGATCGGCCTGACCAACATGGGCTCCGTCCCGCTGCGGGCCACCGCGACCGAGCGGGCGCTGACCGGCGCCGGGGACGCGGAGGCCGTCGCGCGGGCCGCCGAGTCGGCGGCGGAGGGCACCCGCGCGTCACAGGACGCGTCGGCCACGCCCGAGTACCGGGAGCACCTGGCCCGGGTGCTCACCCGGCGCGCGGTGCTCGCGGCGGCCGGAATGGGGTGAGGTCAAATCACGCACACGCACGGCATGAGCGGCCCGGAACAGGTGCGGGCCAGGCTGGAGGAGACGGGCTACCTCGTCGACGACGGACTGGCCATCGCCTGTTTCCTGGCGCTCCGGCTGCACCGGCCGATCTTCTGCGAGGGCGATGCGGGCGTCGGCAAGACCGCGCTCGCCTCCGCCCTCGCCGAGGCGCTCGGCGCCCCGCTGATCCGGCTGCAGTGCCATGAGGGCATCGACGCCTCGCAGGCCCTGTACGACTGGGACTTCCCGCGTCAGCTGCTGCACCTGCGCGCCGCCGAGGCCGCGGGCGTGCACGACGCCGAGCGGCTGGAGGGCGAGCTGTACGACCGGCGCTTCCTGGTCGCCCGGCCGCTGCTGAAGGCCCTGGAGACCCAGCCGTCGGTACTGCTGGTCGACGAGATCGACCGGGCCGACGACGAGTTCGAGGCCTTCCTGCTGGAGCTGCTCTCGGAGTTCTCGGTCACGATCCCGGAGCTGGGCACGCTGCGCGCCGAGGTGCCCCCGGTGGTCGTGCTGACCTCCAACCGCACCCGCGAGGTGCACGACGCCCTCAAGCGGCGGTGCCTGTACCACTGGTTCGACCACCCGACCTTCGCCCGCGAACTGACCATCGTCCGGCGGCGGTTGCCCGGTGTCTCGGCCCGGCTGGCGGAACAGGTGACGGCACTGGTGCAGGCACTGCGGGCCGAGGACCTCCTCAAACCCCCGGGCGTGGCCGAGACCCTCGACTGGGCCCAGGCCCTGGACGCCCTCGGCGCCGACGAGGTCGACGCGGAACTGGCGGTCGCGACCCTGGGTTCGGTACTGAAGTACCGCGAGGACGCGGACCGCGCGAGAGGCCTGGACCTGGCGGCGGTCCTCGCCGCGCGGGGGGCGTGAACACGATGGCCGACAACGGGCAGGGAGCGGGAAGCGAGCGCCGGGAGGCGGACGGGCGCGACGGCCGAACCGTCGGCTCCCCCGCGCCCGGGACGGAAAGCGGGACAGCCGATGTGTCTCGGCGCGGGGACGGCGCGCCCGGAACGGACGGCGGAACCGCCGCCACGCTCCTTCGCGGGGACGGCGCGCCCGAGACGGACGGCGCAACCACCAACACACTCCCACACGGGAACGGCGCGCCCGAGACGGACGGCGCAACCACCAACACACTCCCACACGGGAACGGCACGCCCAAGACGGACGGCGCAACCACCAACACACTCCCACACGGGAACGGCACGCCCGAGACGGACGGCGCAACCACCAACACACTCCCACACGGGAACGGCGCGCCCGAGACGGACGGCGCAACCACCAACACACTCCCACACGGGAACGGCACGCCCAAGACGGACGGCGCAACCACCAACACACTCCGGCGCGCGGACGGCGCCGGGCGAACGCGGTCCCGCTCCGGCGACACCCCGCCCGAGGGCGGCAGCCCGTCACGGCCGCCCGCCGGGGATGCCGGGCTTCTCGGGTTCGCCCGGGCGCTGCGGGCCGCCGGGGTGGACGCCAGTGCCGAGCGTGTGCATGCCTATCTGCGGGCGGTGGACCAGTTGCGGCCGGGGATGCGGGCCGACGTGTACTGGGCGGGGCGGCTGACGTTGTGCGGGGGGCGTGACGACCTGGAGCGGTACGAGCGGGTGTTCGCCGCCTACTTCGGCTCCGCCGAGCCCGCCGGGCGTGCGGTCGCCGCCGCCCCCCGGCCACGGCTGCGGCTCCTCACCCGGGAGGGCGCCGCACCGCGTCCGGGCGCCCGGCAGGAACGGCACCAAGGGCCGCCCGCGGCCACCCTGGCCAGCTCCACGGAGGTTCTGCGCCATCGCGACGTCGGCGGTCTCAGCACCGCCGAGCGCGAGCAACTGCGACGTCTGCTGGCCGCGTTCACGCTGCGCGGCGAGACGCGGCGCAGCGCGCGCCGGCGACCGGCCAGGCGCGGGCAGGTCGATCCGCACCGGACGGTGCGCGAGCTGCTGCGGCGCGGCGGGGAGCCGGCCCGGCTGCGGCGGCACGCGCGCGCCGAGCGGCCCCGGAGGGTCGTCCTGCTCGTGGACGTCAGCGGTTCCATGACGCCGTACGCGGACGCGCTGCTGCGCTTCGCGCACGCTGCGGCCCGCGGCGCCCCGACGGAGGTCTTCACGATCGGCACCCGGCTGACCCGGGTGACCCGCGAACTCTCCCACCGGGACCCGGACCTGGCGATGGCGGCGCTCGCGGCGGCCGTGCCCGACTGGCGCGGCGGTACCCGGCTCGGGGAGCTGCTGCGCGAGTTCCTCGACCGGTGGGGGCAGCGGGGCATGGCGCGCGGGGCGGTCGTGGTGATCCTGTCGGACGGGTGGGAGCGCGGCGATCCGGAGCTGCTCGGCGTCCAGATGCGCCGCCTGCACCGGCTGGCGCACCGGGTGGTCTGGGCCAACCCGCGCAAGGCGCGGCCCGGTTACGCGCCGCTGGCGGCAGGGATGGCGGCGTCGCTGCCGAGCGTGGACGCGTTCGTCGAGGGGCACAGCCTGGCGGCGCTGGAGCGGCTGGCCGCGGTGGTGCGCGGGGACGCGGCGGCGGACCTCGTGGAAGGAGCGGATCGTGCGTGACATCCTCCCGGCGCTCGGCGACTGGTACTCGGCCGGTCATCCGTTCGGGCTCGCGACGGTCGTCGCGGTCAGCCGCAGCGCGCCGCGCGACCCCGGGGCGTCGATGGCGGTGGGGCCCGGCGACGAGGCCGTGGGCAGCGTGTCCGGGGGCTGCGTGGAGGGCGCGGTCTTCGAGCTCGCCAAGGAGGTCGTGGAGAGCGGACAGGCACGGCTGGAGACCTTCGGCTACAGCGATGAGGACGCGTTCGCCGTCGGGCTCACCTGCGGCGGCGAGATCACCCTGCTGGTGCGCCCCGTCACCCGGGAGACCGACCCGGCCTTCGCGGCCGTCGCCGAGTCGGTCGCGGCGGGCCGGCCGGTGACCGTGGCGACCGTGACGGATGGACCCGCCCCCGTCGGGGCCAGCCTCGCCGTCTGGCCCGACGAGGTGTCCGGCACCCTCGGCTCCACCGGCCTGGACGTGGCCGTCACCGCCGACGCGCGCGGCGAACTCGCCCTCGGCACCACGGGGTTGCGCCACTACGGCCCGCACGGCGAACGCCGCGAGGACGCGGTCACCGTCTTCCTGCACTCCTTCGCCCCTCCCCCGCGCATGCTCGTCTTCGGCGCCATCGACTACGCGGCCGCGGTCGCCCGCATCGGCGGCTTCCTCGGCTACCGGGTCACGGTGTGCGACGCCCGCCCCGTCTTCGCCACGCCGAAACGCTTCCCGGACGCGGTCGAGGTGGTCGTCGACTGGCCGCACCGCTATCTGCGCGGCACCGACACCGACGAGCGCACGGTGATCTGCGTGCTCACCCACGACCCCAAGTTCGACGTGCCGCTGCTGGAGGAGGCGCTGCGCCGGCCGGCCGCCTACATCGGGGCGATGGGCAGTCGCCGCACGCACGACGACCGTATGAAGCGCCTGGTCGAGTCCGGGCTCACCGAGTCCGAGCTGTCCCGGCTGCGCTCCCCCGTCGGCCTCGACCTGGGCGCCCGCACGCCCGAGGAGGTCGCCGTGTCCGTCGCCGCCGAGATCGTCGCGCTGCGCTGGGGCGGCAGCGGTGCCCCGCTGACGGTGACCGGGGGCACGATCCACCCGTCGACGTAACGCCCACTGGAGGAAGTCATGGAACTGCACCACGAGTTCACCGTGCCGGTCCCGGTCGACGACGCCTGGCGGGCGCTGCTGGACGTCGAGCGGATCGCGCCGTGCATGCCCGGGGCGAGTGTCGAGGAGTACGACGGCAAGACCGTCACGGGCTCGGTGAAGGTGAAGGTGGGTCCGATCACCGTGACCTACAAGGGCACCGCCGTCTTCGAGGAGCAGGACGACACCGCGCACCGCATGGTGCTGATCGCCAGCGGCCGGGAGACGCGCGGCCAGGGCACCGCCCGGGCCACGGTCACCAGCACCCTGGCCGAGCGCGACAGCGGCACGGCCGTGTCGGTGCGCACCGACCTGACGGTGACCGGGCGTCCGGCGCAGTTCGGGCGCGGGGTGATGTCGGAGGTGGGCGACCGGATCATCGGCCAGTTCGCCGAGTGCCTGTCCCAGCGGCTGGGGGAACCGGCCCAGCCTCCGGCGCTGGAGGAGCCGGAGGAGACCGAGCCGCTCGACCTGTTCCGTACGGCGGGGGTGCCGGTGGCCAAGCGGGCGGCGGTGGGCGTCGCCGCGGCCCTGGTGGTGGCGGTGGTGTACGCCGGTCTGCGGCGCCGGAGGGGCCACTGAGACACCGTTTCGGCCCGGTCTCGCGACTTCGAAGAAAAAATTGTGAAAAGCACCCGAATGGGGTACGCGGCAACAACGAGGCAGGACTGCCTCGACACAGTGCCTCTGTGGGAAGGAGGTCCGTGAAAGCGCACACTCGAAGCACCGGGCCGCTTGCCGCATCTGCAGCGGCCCGGACCCACGAGTAGCGCCGACCGGATGCCTGCGGCGTCGTTCACGAGCGAGGCCGGCCCGAGCGATGTGCGGGTACGGCGACGGAACCGGGCGCTAGCGCGGTGGCAGCCGGTGCAGCAGTACGTCCCTCAGCCGCCCGTCCTCGACACCGGCGGTCATGTACGTGCAGTGCGGCTGGCGTCGGCGGTCGGTGGGCGAGCCGGGGTTGAGCAGGCGCAGGCCGCCGGGGGCGGTGGTGTCCCAAGGGATGTGGCTGTGCCCGAAGACCAGCACGTCGAGGTCCGGGAACCGGGCGGCACAGCGCGCCTCACGGCCCTGGGCGGCTCCCGTCTCGTGCACGACGCCGAAGCGCAGCCCGCCGATCTCGGCGCGAGCCACCTCGGGCAGTCGGGCCCGCAGGTCGGGTCCGTCGTTGTTGCCGTGGACGCCGACGAGCCTGCGGCACCGGCTCTCCAGGAGGTCGAGGGTGGCGGTGTCGACCCAGTCCCCGGCGTGGAAGACGACGTCGGCGCGCGGAAGTTCGGCCAGGAGCGGCGCGGGCAGTTCCCTGGCCCGCTTGGGCAGGTGGGTGTCGGACATCAGGAGCAGGCGCACACGGCCAGCCTACGACCACCGGATCCACAACCTGCGGGTCTTCTTCGGTCGGCTGCTGCGGCGGATCGTAGAGGTCGCGGAGCACGACGAGCTCACCCCGTCGCAGGTCTCCACACGCATCCTGACCCGCGCACCACCCTCGTCGTGATCGGCCTCCGGGCGGACATCGTCGGCGTGGTCACCCGATCGGCTCAACTCGCCGACGTCTTCCGCGCGCACGGCCTGCCCGTGGTCCTGGTGCGGATCTCCTTCGCCGCCGACGGCGCGGACGCGGTCCCGGGCCGGACCGAGACGCCCCGGCCCGGCGGCGCACCCCCGGAGAGCACAAGATCGTCGGCGAACTCGCCGGTCACGACGAGGACATCGGACCGGCACCACCGCCGAGATCCTGGAACTTCTCGCCAGGAGGCACGACTGGCCGAATCGCGGCGACGCTCGCACGGGCGGGGCGGAGTGGGACCAAGTCCCTGGCCGGGTTAGCATCTGGCCACCGCCCGAACACATACGGCAAGCGAACCGAGGGGGCTCGGAAGCCCGATGCCGGTCAAGGTCAGCGTCATCGTCCCGGTCTACAACCCGGGGCCTTACATCGAGGACTGCATCACCTCGCTGCTCGAGCAGTCCCTGCCGCCCGACGAGTACGAGGCCATCTTCGTCGACGACGGCTCCACCGATGGCACCCCGGCCCGGCTCGACGAGCTCGCCGCAAAGGAGCCCCGGGTCCGCGTGATCCACCAGGAGAACTCCGGCTGGTCCGGCAAGCCGCGCAACGTCGGCATCGCGGCCGCCCACGGCGAGTACGTCATGTTCGTCGACAACGACGACAGCCTCGGCACCGAGGCCCTGGAGCGGATGTACGGCTACGGCAAGGCCAACGAGGCGGACGTCGTCGTCGGCAAGATGGCCGGCCGCGGCCGCTCGGTGCCGGTGGAGCTGTTCCGCCGCAACCGGCCGCGGGCGTCCGTCGAGGACGCCCCGCTCATCGACAGCCTCACCCCGCACAAGATGTTCCGCAAGGCGTTCCTCGACGAGACCGGCCTGCGCTTCCCGGAGGGCAGACGGCGTCTGGAGGACCACGTCTTCGTGGTGGAGGCGTACCTGCGCGCCGCCAACGTCTCCGTGATCGGCGACTACGTCTGCTACTACCACATCCGCCGTGACGACGCGGCCAACGCCGGCATCCAGCAGTTCGAGCCCGTCGGCTACTTCAAGAACCTGCGCGAGGCGCTCGACGTCGTCGAGCGGTACACCGAGCCGGGGCCGGTCCGTGACTCCCTCCACCGCCGCTGGCTGCGCGTGGAGATGGTGGAGCGGCTGCGCGGCAGGCGCTTCTTGAAGCTGGCGGAGGACTACCGGCGCAAGCTGTTCGAGGAGATCCACCACGTCGCCACCGAGCGCTTCGGCCCCGGTGTGGCCGCGGGCCTGCAGCCGACCCAGCAGGTGGTGGCCGCACTGATCGCGGCGAACCGGTACGACGACGTCGTGGCCTTCGCCGAGTGGGAGGCCGGCCTCTCGCTGCGCGCCGTGCCCGGCGAGATCGAGTGGCGCGACGGCGCGCTGCGCGTGGAGATCGCCGCGGAGTTCACGGCGGGCGGCGCGCCGCTGACGTTCCCCGGCGGCGGGGTCCGCGCCCCGCTGGACGGACCGCCCCCGAACGTCGCCGAGGCGGTGGCCTGGGTGGGCTCCGACATCGTCGCCCGGTTCGGCAAGGCCGCCCTGGACCTGCTGGTGCGCGAACGGTCCACCGCCGCCCAGTACTTCCAGCCGGTCGAGGTCACCCGGGAGATCGTGCCCGTCGGGGACAGCGGCAACGTGCGGCTGGTGCTGCGGGCGACGGCGACCGTCGACCCGGCCGGCGCGGTGGACGGCGGTCCGCTGCGCGCCGGGCTGTGGGACACCTACGCCCGGGTCAGGATGGGCGGCTGGAGCAAGGAGGCCCGGATCGGTCCGGGCCCGCGCAAGGCCCGTGCCGCCGCCTCCGCCGCCGTCGTCGGGGGGCATGTGGTGCTGCCGTACTGGACGGACCCGCACGACAACCTCTCCCTGGACGTCGACCGCGCGAACAAGCGCCTGGGCCTGGACCGCCTCGCCCCGGAGACGGTCACCGTCTCCGGCGACCGGGTGCGCGTGCCGCTGCCGCTGCACGTCCCCGTCGAGAGCCCGGCGCTGTTGCGGCTGACCTCGCAGGGCCGGTCGGTGGACACACCCGGCATGCTGGCCCCGGCCGGTGACGGGGCCGTGCTGGAGGCGTCCCTGCCCGTCGGCGAACTGGGCGGCGGGACCTGGCGGGCCGCGCTGTGCCCGGCGCCCGACGACGCGGACGCGCGGTCCCTGCCGCTGCCCCTCACCCTGCGGACGGCCAACGGCTCGGTCAAGGTGGTCCGCACTCCACGGCCCTCGGCCGTGGGCCGGCTGGCCCGCAGGGCGCGGCGTGCGCTCGCCGCGGTCCTCGGGCGGCGTACGGCGTCGGCTTCCAAGGCTCGAAAGGCGTAACAGCGTGCGATCACTGGGTATTGAAGGCGCCTGGGCGCTCGAACCGAAGATCTTCCACGACGAGCGGGGCAGCTTCCACGAGTGGTACCGCGGCGCCGAGTTCCGCGAGGCCATCGGCTACGACCTGTCGCTGCGGCAGGCCAACCTCTCGGTGTCCCGCTGGGGCGTGGTCCGCGGCGTGCACTTCGCGGACACGCCGCCCGGGCAGGCCAAGTACATCACCTGTGTGCGCGGGGCCGTCCTGGACGTGGTGGTCGACCTGCGCGTCGGCTCGCCGACGTTCGCCCAGTGGGAGGCGGTACGCCTCGACGACGACACCCGGCACGCCGTGTTCATCGCGGAAGGGCTCGGCCACGCCTTCATGGCCCTGACCGACGACGCGACCGTGGTGTACCTGGCGTCGGAGGGCTACGCGCCCGAGCGGGAGCACGCCGTGCACGCCCTCGACCCGGACCTGGGCATCACCTGGCCCGAGGGCATCCGTCCGGTGCTCTCCCCGAAGGACGAGCAGGCTCCGTCGCTGGCCGAAGCCCGGGAGACCGGGCTGCTGCCGTCGTACGAAGCCTGCACCGCCTACTACGAGAAGCTGCGCGGCGGCTCGGTCAGCGACTGACGGCGAGCGGCTGCAGCGCGGTCCTCAGCGGCTCCCAGCCCCGGGAGCGGCTGAGGCCGCGGTTGCGGGCGCGCACCAGCGGGCGCCAGAAGTCGGCCTCCAGCAGGGTCTCCGGCTTGACCGCCTTCACCCGCTCCAGGACCGACTCGGGCACCTTCTGCGGGTCGGGCACCTCGAACTCGGCCATGATGTCGTCGTACTTGTCCTTCAGCACCGTGTTCTTGGGATCGGCGCCGAAGACGATGAGCTGGCCGGTGGGCTGGGTGTCCACGAGCACCGTCACCAGGTCGGGACGGTAGCGCTCCAGGATCTCGATGATCTTGTAGACGTCGCCCGTCCAGGCGGTGGTGTGCCGGTCACGGGCCGCCTCGTCGATGCTGCGCGGCAGCATGTCGTCGAAGACGATCACGCTGGACCAGTCGGAGTGCTTCTCGATGTTGATGAAGTCCCGCAGCGCGTACTCGAACAGGTGCATGCCGTCGATGAACGACAGGTCGAGCGTCGTGCGCCGCCAGTGGCCCAGCGGACTGCGGCCCCGGCGCAGGTTGCGCAGCGGGTGGCGGCCGCCCTTGAGGTGCGCGAGGGGGTTGTCGCGGGCGAAGAAGTCGTCGCTGGTGGCCTTCACCAGGTGGACGTCGCACTTGATCTCCGTGACCACCTTGAAGGCCGGGTCGACGGCGATGCTGGGCACGCGCGACAGCTTCAGGCTGCGGCCGTCGTTGACTCCGATCTCCAGGTAGTTGCGGTTGGCGGTGGCCTTGTGCAGGCCCCGCAGGAACTCGTGGCGTTTCACGAAGGGGACTCCTTGCGGATCAGTGGAAGTGCCTCGTGCAGGGCGGTGCGCCAGTCGCGCAGCGGCGGCAGGCCCAGCTGCCGCCAGCGGTCGTGGCCGAGAACGCTGTAGGCGGGCCGGGGCGCCGGGCTGGGGTAGGCCTCGCTGCCGACCGGCCGCACTCGCTCGGGGTCGGCGCCGAGGCCGCGGAAGACCTCGCGGGCCAGCTCGAACCAGGTGGTCTCGCCGGAGCTGGTGGCGTGCAGGACACCGTTCGCGCCCCGGCCCACGCGGGGGCCGAGGTCGGCGACGCGCGCGGCGACCTCCGCGCTCCAGGTCGGCTGCCCGCGCTGGTCGTCGACGACGTCGAGGGTGTCGCGGCGGGACTCCAGGTCGATCATCGTGCGGACGAAACTACGCCCGTGGACCCCGTAGAGCCAAGCGGTTCGCAGGATCGCGCTCGCTGTGGGGAGTTCCTCGGTCACGGCCCGCTCCCCGGCCAGCTTGGTGCGGCCGTAGGCGGTGCGCGGGCCCGTGGGGTGGTCCTCCGGGTAGGGCGTGCGGGCGTCGCCCGCGAAGACGTAGTCGGTGGAGACGTGGATCAGCCGGGCGCCCAGGGCCGAGCAGGCGCGGGCGAGGTTGCGGGGCCCGTCGCCGTTGACGGCGAGGGCCCGTTCCTCGTCGGTCTCCGCGTTGTCGACGGCCGTGTACGCGGCGCAGTTGACGACCAGCTCGGGGCGGTGCTCGGCCAGCGCCGCGCGGACCGCCTCCGGCCGGGTGATGTCCAGGGCGGCGCGGTCGAGGCCCGTGACGTCCTCGCCGCGCCGGAGCAGTTCCTCGACGGTGTCCCGGCCGAGCATGCCGCCGGCGCCCGTGATCAGCCACCTCATGCCGACCGCCGCTTCAGGGGCTCCCACCAGGCGCGGTTGTCCCGGTACCAGGCGATCGTGTCGGCGAGACCGGTGGTGAAGTCATGGCGGGGGCGGTAGCCGAGCTCGTCGCGGGCCTTGCTCCAGTCGACGGAGTAGCGCAGGTCGTGGCCCTTGCGGTCCTCGACGTGCTCCACCATGTCCCAGTCGGCCCCGCAGGCCTCCAGCAGCAGCCCGGTGAGTTCCTTGTTGCTCAGCTCCGTGCCGCCGCCGATGTTGTAGACCTCGCCGGGGCGGCCCTTGGTGCGCACCAGGTCCACACCGAGGCAGTGGTCCTCGACGTGCAGCCAGTCGCGGACGTTGAGGCCCTCGCCGTAGAGCGGGACCTTCCTGCCGTCCAGGAGGTTGGTCACGAACAGCGGGATGACCTTCTCGGGGTACTGGCGCGGGCCGTAGTTGTTGGAGCAGCGGGTGACGCGGACGTCCAGGCCGTGGGTGCGGTGGTAGGCCAGGGCCAGCAGGTCGGAGGAGGCCTTGGAGGCGGAGTAGGGCGAGTTGGGCCGCAGCGGGTGGTCCTCGGGCCACGAGCCCTGCTCGATGGAGCCGTAGACCTCGTCGGTGGAGATGTGCACGAAGGGGCCCACCCGGTGGCGCAGCGCGGCGTCCAGCAGGGTCTGGGTGCCGACCACGTTGGTGAGGACGAAGTCGGTCGCGCCGGTGATCGAGCGGTCCACGTGGGACTCGGCCGCGAAATGCACCACCTGGTCCGCCTCGGCGACGAGCTTGTCGACGAGTTCGGCGTCGCGGATGTCGCCCTGCACGAACTCCAGCCGTGGGTGGTCGAGTTCGAGGTTGTCGAGGTTGCCGGCGTAGGTGAGCTTGTCCAGCACGGTGATCCGGGGCGCGTCGGGCGCTCCGGGGGCCAGCAGCATGCGGACGTAGGCGGAGCCGATGAATCCGGCGGCGCCGGTGACGAGGAGATTCATGTATGGATCTGCACCTTGCTGTGGTCGCCGAGGACGAGTCGGTGGGCGCTGGGGACACTGGGGGCCGGCGTCACCTCGACGTGCCGGCCGATGAGGGAGTTCTCGATGCGCCCCACGCCGAGGATGGAGGAATCGCGCAGGACGATGGAGAACTCCAGCTCGCTGTCGGTGATACGGCAGTTCTCCGCGACGGAGGTGAAGGGACCGACGTAGGAGTCCTCGACGACGGTGCCGGCGCCGATCACGACGGGCCCCACGATCCGTGAGCGCTCCACCCGTGCGCCCTCCTCGATCACGACGCGCCCGATCGTCTCGGACTCCTCGTCGACCTCCCCGTCGATACGACGGTCGAGGCCCTCCAGGACGGTCCGGTTGACCTCGAGCATGTCGACGACGTTCCCGGTGTCCTTCCAGTAGCCCTTGATGACCGTGCAGCGGACGTCGGCACGGGCGTCGATGAGGTGCTGGATGGCGTGGGTGATCTCCAGTTCGCCCCGCCAGGAGGGGCGGATGGCGCGGACCGCCTCGTGGATGAGTGGCGTGAACAGGTAGACACCGACGAGGGCGAGGTCGCTCTTGGGGTGTTCGGGCTTCTCCTCCAGGCCGACGACCTGCCCGGAGGCGTCGAGTTCGGCGACGCCGAAGGAACGGGGGTCGGCCACCTGGGTGAGCAGGATCTGGGCGTCGGGGCGGTTTCTGCGGAACTCGTCGACGAGGCCGCTGATGCCTCCGACGATGAAGTTGTCGCCGAGGTACATGACGAAGTCGTCGTCGCCGAGCCAGTCCCGCGCGATCAGTACCGCGTGGGCCAGCCCGAGGGGCCGCTCCTGGGGGATGTAGGTGATCTCAAGGCCGAACTTCGATCCGTCGCCGACCGCTTCCTGGATCTCCTCGGCGGTGTCTCCCACGATGACACCGACCTCGGTGATGCCGGCAGCGGCGATGGACTCCAGGCCGTAGAAGAGCACGGCCTTGTTGGCCACGGGCACGAGCTGCTTGGCCGACGTGTGCGTGATCGGCCTCAATCGAGTACCGGCGCCGCCGGACAGCACGAGAGCCTTCATCTGGTTCACCCTAGCGTCGATCGCCATAAAGAGGGCGTTCGATCAGGGCCCGCGGGTGGCAAAGACGCTGCGCCGCCTATCCGGCGACGCAGCGGATCCCCTGGTGCGGGCGGGCTGTCGGGGGAGTGTCAGTCCTCGCCCCGCACGATGTTCCATTCGGCGTCCGGCAGGGCCGATCGGGTGGCCCTCTCGTCCAGGACGGCCGGCAGGCAGGTCCGCACGACACCCTTGCCGCGCATGTGCTGCGCCTTGAGCGAGCCGGTGTCCGGCCTGGGGATGGAGCTCTTCTCACTGGTGGGCGACGTCACGGCGGCTCATCTTCCTTCTGCCTCGATGCTCCTCGTCCGGGTCCCCCGCCGGGGCTTCGCCAAACGCCGTTCACGACCGGCCCCGCGTCCCCTGACGGCAGACACCAGGGCGTGGCGCGACGGGGTGCCGCGACCGCGGCGGTAGCGTCGCCGCGGTTCGTGGAGGAGGACGATGACCGAGCCGTCGCAACTGTCGCAACCGACCGTCCCCGTGGACAGCGCCTTTGAGAACGCGCTGGGCGCGGCGCTGCTGCGCTGGGCCTCGACGACCGATCACAAGGTGATCGGACGCCTGTACATGGTGACGGCGTTCTGCTTCTTCCTGTTCGCCGGGCTGCTGGCACTGGCCATGAGGGCCGAACTGGCCCGGCCGGGACTGCAGTTCATGAACGAGCACACCTACAACCAGCTCTTCACGATCCACGGCACGATCATGATGCTGCTGTTCGCGACACCGATGTTCGCGGGATTCGCGAACGCGGTGATGCCGCTGCAGATCGGTGCCCCGGACGTGGCGTTCCCGCGGCTGAACGCCCTGTCGTACTGGATGTACCTGTTCGGCGGGCTGATGGTGGTCTCGGGTTTCGTGGTGCCGGGCGGGGCCGCGGCGTTCGGCTGGTTCGCGTACGCGCCGCTCAACAGCTCGTACCACTCCCCCGGCGCGGGCGGGGACCTGTGGGTGATGGGTCTCGTGGTGACGGGTGTGTCGACGACGCTGGGCGCGGTCAACTTCATCACCACCGTGCTGTGCCTGCGGGCGCCGGGCATGACGATGTTCCGGATGCCGATCTTCACCTGGAACGTGCTGTTCACGTCGGTGCTGGTGCTGCCCGCGTTCCCGGTGCTGACCGCCGCGCTGCTCGCGCTGGAGGCGGACCGGAAGTTCGGCGCGCACGTCTTCGATCCGGCGAACGGCGGCGCGTTGCTGTGGCAGCACCTGTTCTGGTTCTTCGGGCATCCGGAGGTCTACATCGTGGCGCTGCCGTTCTTCGGGATCATCTCGGAGATCATCCCGGTCTTCGCCCGCAAGCCCCTGTTCGGCTATCTGCCGATGATCGGGGCGACCATCGCCATCACGATGCTGTCGGCGGTGGTGTGGGCGCACCACATGTTCGCCACCGGCGCGGTGCTGCTGCCGTTCTTCTCCGTCATGTCGTTCCTGATCGCGGTGCCGACCGGCATCAAGTTCTTCGCGTGGATCGGCACCATGCGCGGCGGGTCGCTGTCGTTCGAGACACCGATGCTGTGGGCGTTCGGCTTTCTGATGTCGTTCCTGCTGGGCGGTCTGAGCGGGGTGCTGATCGCGTCCCCGCCGCTCGACTTCCATCTCACCGACTCGTACTTCATCGTGGCGCACCTGCACTACGTCCTGTTCGGCACGGTGGTGTTCGCGATGTTCGCCGGGTTCTACTTCTGGTGGCCGAAGTTCACCGGGAGGATGCTCGACGAGCGGCTCGGCAAGGTGCACTTCTGGCTGCTGTTCCCCGCCTTCCAGCTGACCTTCCTGGTGCAGCACTGGCTGGGCGAGGCGGGGATGCCGCGCCGGTACGCCGACTACCTGCCCGCGGACGGGTTCACGCTCCTCAACACCCTCTCCTCGATCGGGGCCTTCCTGCTCGGCGTCTCCACGCTGCCCTTCCTCTACAACGTCTGGCGCACCGCCCGGCACGGCCGCCGGGTCGCCGAGGACGATCCGTGGGGTTACGGGCGCGGCCTGGAGTGGGCGACCGCGTGCCCGCCGCCGCGGCACAACTTCGTCGCCCTGCCCAAAGTGCGGTCCGAGTCACCGGCGTTCGACGTGCGCCATCCGGCGGTCGTGCGGGCGGCGAGCGAGGAGGCGCGATGAAGGCCGAGTCGTTGTTCTTCGCCGGCGTGGCACTGTTCTTCGCCGGGACCGCCGTGCTGTACGGCTGGTGGGCGCGGGAGCCGGCCGGGTCGGCGGTGCTCGCCGTCGCGTTCCTGATGGCCGCCCTGGTCTCCTTCTTCACGGCCATCCAGTACCGGCGCAAGGGGCGGCGCCCGCAGGACCGTAACGACGCCGAAGTGGCCGACGCCGCCGGGCCGGTGGAGTTCTTCCCGCCCGACAGCCCGTGGCCCGTCGTCACGGCGCTCGGGTTCGCGGTGGCCGCGCTGGGAGTGGTCTACGGGCTGTGGCTGTTCCTCATCGGCTGCGCGGTGCTGGCCCGGGGTGTTGCGGGGTTCGTGTTCCAGTACGTGGGTCGGGGGGCCGGTCCGCGGGACTGAGCGGGGTCCTGGGGGCGCCGGGACGGAAGTCGGTGACGGGCCGGTGACCGGTCTCGTAGCCGCCCTCGACGGTCTGCCGCACCTCGCCGGTCTCCTCGCCCTCGACGAGCCGTTCCCGCTCGGCGCCGGTCAGGGCGTGGCACAGCCGGCGGGTGAGCAGGAAGGCCGCGACCGGGGCGAGGACGAGGGCGGTGCGCAGGATCCAGGTCAGCGTGTTCACCGAGACCCGGAAGGTCTGCGCGACGATGTCGTTGCCGCCGGCCAGCAGCAGGACGCCGAAGAAGGTGACACCGGCGGCGCCCAGGGCGGTGCGGACGGGGCGGTCCCTGGGCCGGTCGCACAGGTGCCGCTCCAGGTGCCACTCGCCGGTCAGGCGCTGCTCGGCGAAGGGGTAGGCGTACAGCACGAGGAAGAGCAGGCCGGGCAGCACGACGGCCGGGAGCAGGACGTTCCACATCACGGTGTGGCCGGCGAGGTTCGTCTCCCACGGCGGTACGAGCCGCAGCGCGCCCTCCAGGAAGCCGACGTACCAGTCGGGCTGGGAGCCGGTGGAGGCCTGGTCGGGGCGGTAGGGGCCGTACGTCCACACGGGGTTGATCTGGGCGACGCCGCCGAGCAGGGCGAGCACCCCGAAGACGGTCAGGGACAGGCCGCCCGAGGAGGCGGCGAACTGCGGGTAGAGGGGTTTGCCGACGACGTTGACCGCCGTGCGTCCCGGTCCGCGCCACTGGGTGTGCTTGAGGTGGAACACCAGGATCAGATGCACGGTCACCAGGCCGACCAGCGCCCCGGGCAGCAGCAGGACGTGCAGGCCGTAGAGGCGGGGGACGATGTCGTGGCCCGGGTACTGGCCGCCGAAGACGAACATCGCGACGTACGTGCCCACCACGGGGATCGACAGCATGATGCCCTGGGCGATGCGCAGGCCGGTGCCGGACAGCAGGTCGTCGGGCAGTGAGTAGCCCGCGAAACCCTCCGCCAGGGCCAGGACGAACAGCGTGACGCCGATGATCCAGTTGACCTCCCGGGGTCTGCGGAACGCGCCGGTGAAGAAGATCCGCAGCAGGTGGAGGCCGATCGCGGCGATGAAGACGAGGGCCGCCCAGTGATGCGTCTGCCGCATCAGCAGGCCGCCGCGCACGTCGAAGCTGATGCGCAGGGTGGAGTCGAAGGCGTCCGACATGCGCATGCCCCGCAGCGGCACGTAGGAGCCGTCGTAGACGGTCTCGCGCATCTCCGGGTGGAAGAAGAACGTCAGCCAGACGCCGGTCAGGACCAGGACGAGGAGGCTGTAGAGGGCCAGTTCGCCCAGGAGGAACGACCAGTGGTCGGGGAAGGCCTTGCGCAGCAGCGGGCCGCCGCCGTCGAGGAGGGGCAGCCTGGCGTCGGCGGCCTCGGCCAGCCGCTCACCCGTACGTGACGTCGAACGTCGCACTCCCGACCGCCTCCCTGCCCAGCGTTGCCGTGCTGTCCATCCCACGTGGCGGCGGGCGGGGAGTGCCGGGGAGGCGCAAAACCCCTCGTTCGGGTGGTCAGTCGTTGGGCCGGGCCACGCTGATGTCTCCCAGGGCGGACTCCGGGTCGCGTTCCATGGCCAGGTCGCCGAGGGAGAGGATGCCGACGGGACGGCCGTGGTCGACGACCGGGATCCGGCGTACGGCGTGCTCGCGCATCAGACTGATCGCGCGGTCGAGGTCGTCGTCCGGGGCGACGGTGACCAGGTCGTCGCTGCAGGCGCCGGAGACGGTGCGCTCCTCGGGGTCGCCGCCCTCGGCGAGGGACCGCACCACCAGGTCGCGGTCGGTGACCAGGCCGCGCAGCCGGTCGCCGTCCGTCACGAGGACGGCGCCGAGGTCCTGGTCGCGCATGATGCGGGCCACGGCGGTCACCGAGGTCTGCGGGCCGACCGTCGTCGGGTGGCCGGTCATGATGTCGCTGACGTGCTGGGGCATGACGTGCCCTCCTGGGTGCCGGACGGCGGCGCGGGTCGCCGCCGTCCGCTCCGGGTACCCGGGGCAGTGCCGGTCAGGCGGTGCCCAGGGCCGTGCGCAGGGTGGCGACGGCCTGGTTGATGGCGGCTTCGGCGGCGTGTGTCTCGCGCAGGGCGTTGAGCATCACGAAGTCGTGGATGATGCCCTGGTAGCGCACGGCGGTGACGGGGACGCCGGCCTGGCGCAGCTTGTTCGCGTAGGCCTCGCCCTCGTCGCGCAGTACGTCGGCCTCGCCGGTGATGACCAGCGCCGGGGGCAGTCCGGCCAGTTGCTCGGTGGAGGCGCGCAGCGGGGAGGCGGTGATCTGTGCCCGTTCCGCCGCGTCGGTGGTGTACTGGTCCCAGAACCACTGCATGGCGTCCCGGCGCAGGAAGTAGCCGGTGGCGAACTGGTGGTAGGAGGCGGTGTCGAAGCTCGCGTCGGTGACCGGGTAGAACAGCACCTGCTGCACCAGCGGGACGTCCCCGCGCTGCTTGGCCATCAGGGTCAGCGCGGCGCTCATGTTGCCGCCGACGGAGTCGCCCGCCACGGCCAGCCGTGCGGCGTCCAGGTTCTTGTCGGCGCCCTCCCGCACGATCCACTGGGCGACGGTGTAGTTCTGCTCGATGGCGACGGGGTAGCGGGCCTCGGGCGAGAGGTCGTACTCGGGGAAGACCACGGCGGCGTTGGCGCCGACGGCGAGTTCGCGGACCAGGCGGTCGTGGGTGTGGGCGTTGCCGAACACCCAGCCGGCGCCGTGGATGTAGAGGATCACCGGCAGCGTTCCCGTGGCGCCGGCGGGCTTGACGATGCGGGCGCGGACACTGCCCGTCGGGCCACCGGAGACGGTGATCCACTCCTCGTCGACGGCCGGCTTGTCGATCTCGCCGGACTGCACCTCGTCGACCGCCTTGCGACCCTCGGCGGGCGGCAGGTCGAACAGGTACGGCGGGTTGGCGGTTGCCTCGACGAAGGCCTGGGCGGCGGGTTCGAGGACGGGGCGGGGTGCGGTGCTGTCGGTCATGACGGCCTCCTCCGGTCGGGTGCCGCGGGCGCGCCCCGGTGGGGGCACCGGGCGGTGCGGCACGAGAAGAAGAGTAGCGCTCGATTAAGTCGTACACAACTTAATCGCCACCGACATCTTCGTACTCGATTCAATCGAACGGACTGGAACGGTAGACTCGGTGATCGCCGTGGACAGCACCGCACTCGGGAGCCGCAACGTGAGTCCAGCCGCAGTGGAGCCGAGCGAGGGATCGCTCCTCCTGGACGACCAGCTCTGCTTCGCGCTCTACGCCGCCTCGCGCGCCGTCACCGCGCGCTACCGCCCCCTGCTCGACGAACTCGGCCTGACCTACCCGCAGTACCTGGTCATGCTCGTCCTGTGGGAGCAGGACTCGATCTCCGTGCGCGATCTCGGGGCCTCGCTCCAGCTGGAGTCCAGCACTCTGTCTCCGCTGCTCAAGCGTCTGGAGGCGAGCGGGCTGCTGCGCCGGGAACGGCGGGCGGAGGACGAGCGGTCCGTCGCGATCCGGCTCACGGAGGCGGGCGCGGCGCTGCGCGAGCGGGCCCTGGCCGTCCCGCTCGCCATCGGCGACGCCATGGGGCTGACGCCCGAACAGGACGTCCTGGCCAAGCAGTTGCTGCGGCTGATCACGGCCAACGTCAGCGAGCGCTGAGCGCCAGCTCGGCCCACACCTGCTTGCCCCCGCTGACCGGCACGGTCCCCCAGGTGTCCGACATGGCCTCGACCAGGAGGATGCCGCGGCCGCCGGTCGCCTCCCAGCTGATGCTCGTCGGCTTGGCCGGGGTGCGGGGCGAGGCGTCGGACACCGCGACGCGCAGCCGGTTGTCGAGGAGGGTGAGGTCGAGGCGGACGCGGCCGTCGGTGTGCACGAGGGCGTTGGTGACCAGTTCGGAGACGATCAGCAGGGCGGGGTCCCGGTTGACCGCGGGCACGCCCCAGGAGCGCAGGGTGCGCCGGGTGAAGCGGCGGGCGTGCCCGACGGCCTCGGGGACCCGCCACACCGTCCAGCCCTCGCGCAGCGGGCGCAGGGCCATGCCGTCGTAGCGCAGCAGGAGCAGGGCGACGTCGTCTCCGCGGTGGGCGTTGCCGAGCAGGGCGTCGGCGACCAGGCCGAGGTGGGCGGGGTCGGAGGCGGCCAGTTCGCGGGCCAGGCGGTCCATGCCGGTGTCGATGTCGGCCTCGGCGGACTCCACCAGTCCGTCGGTGGTCAGCGCGACGACGGTGCCGGGGCTCAGGCGCAGCACGCCCATGGGGAAGTCGGCCCGTTCCATCACGCCCAGCGGGGGCCCGCCGTCGGACTCGTGGATCTCCGTACGTCCGTCCGGGTGACGCAGCACCGGCGGCAGGTGGCCGGCGCGGACGTACCAGGCGGAGCCCTCCTCCATGTCGACGTCGACGTAGCAGCAGGTGGCGAAGAGGTCGGTCTCGATGTCCAGCAGGAGGCGGTTGGCGTGGGAGACGACGACGTCCGGCGGGTGGCCCTCGACGGCGTAGGCGCGCAGCGCCGTGCGCATCTGGCCCATGAGGGTGGCGGCGGCGGTGCTGTGGCCCTGGACGTCACCGATGACGAGGGCCACGTGGTTGTCGGGCAGCGGGATCACGTCGTACCAGTCGCCGCCCACCTCCAGGCCGGCGGTGGCGGGCAGGTAGCGGGCGACGGCGACCGCGCCGGGCAGCGTGGGCAGGCGCCGCGGGAGCAGCTGGCGCTGGAGCATGCCGACCAGCTCGTGCTCGGCGTCGAAGGCGTGGGCACGCATCAGGGCCTGTCCGGCGAGGCCGGCGGAGGCGGTGAGCAGCGCGCGCTCGTCGGGCCCGAAGTCGTGCGGGGAATCCCAGCCGATCAGGCAGGCGCCGGCCATGCGGCCCGCGGCGGGCAGCGGCAGCACGGCGAGGCCGCCGGGACCGACCTCGGCCAGCGCGGGCTCCAGGGCGGTGTCGGCGGGCCAGATCTGGGCGCGGCCATCGCGCAGCGCGGCGGCGAGCGTCGGCATGGCGCGCACGGGGGCGTCCGGCCACTCCGAGCGCCACTCCAGCCGCCACAGCTCGGGCCAGGACTCCGGTTCGGGCGGGTCGAGGACCGTGACGACGAGCCGCTCGCCCTCCAGCTCGGCCAGCGCGATCCGGTCCGCCCGCAGCGGCTTGCGCAGCGCGGCGACCACGGCCTGGCTGACGTCCCGGACGGTGCCCGCGGTGGCGAGGGCGGAGGCCAGACGCTGCACCCGCGCCACGTCCGTGACGTCGGAGCGCAGCGATGAGGCGTCGGCGACCGTACCCACGAGCCGGGCCGGGCGGCCCTCGCCGCCGGGCAGCAGGCGGCCGCGCAGCCGCAGCCACTTCGGCGGGCCCGCGGGCTGCAGCACCCGGAACTCCAGCTCGCGCTCGCCGATGGACATGTGGTCGGCCTCGACGACGGACATCAGCGAGGGCAGGTCCTCGGGCACGGTCAGGCCCAGCAGGGTCTCCACCTTGCCGTCGAACTCGGCACGGGTGAGGGCGAACAGATCCAGGATGTCGTCACCGACCTCGACCCGGCCGCTGTCCATGGCCAGGCTGAAGGAGCCGGCGGGCAGCTCACCGCCCTCGGCGGCGCGGACCGGCGCGGGCGCGCCGACGGCGTCGGCGATCAGCTCCAGGCACTTGCGGTCGTCGGTGTCGAAGCCCTCGCGGCGCTCGCTCACCGCCAGCAGACAGCCACCGCCGTCGTCGCCTCGCGCGGGCAGCGCCGCCACATAGAAGTCCCGCGACGGCGTCCGCCGGGACTCGGCGTGCTCGGCGAGCTGCTCGGGCGCGAGCCACACCGCGCTGCCCGAGCGATGGGCCTCGGCCACCGCGGAGTGGCCGGAGCGGGGATAGCTGTCCCGCAGCCCGAACAGGGTGCGCGGCACCCCCGCCGACTCCACCAGGCACAGCACGTCGGGGTCCTGGCCCGGGGCGTACACGGCGACGCAGGCCGCGCCGGCGTAGACGAGCGCCTGCTCCAGGACGCGGCGCACCCGTTCGAGCGACGGCGGACCGCTCATGAGCGCTTTCAGGGCGGCTTCGGCACGCAGAAGTCGCGTTCTGCGTCCCTCCGTGCCCTCACTGACCACGTCCGTCATTACAGCGCGTATCAGCCGCCCGCGCAGCCCCTGTGAGCGTTCCGTGGAGGTCAGAAGGCGTGTCAGCTCGAAACGCGCCGAACATGACTTAACCCGTGCGTACCGCACGGTGGTCTCGTGACACACGTGACTGTCCGGAGCCCCCGCCCGGCTGGAAGTCTCGATGGCGGGCCACAGAGGGGGTTCGATGGACAAGCGGTACGAGGTGTACGCGCTGGCGGACAGACACTTCTACGAGACGCCGGACCGGCTCTCGGCGAGCGGTGCGCAGTCCGCACCCGAGTTCGACACGGCGCGCCGGACGGTACCCGAGGCCTGGGACATGGCGCGGATCGGCGACTGGCTGACGCTGACGCCGCTCGAGGCGGACGGCAGCGTGGTGGCCGGCCCGTCGCAGGGCTGGAAGATCCACGCCTCGGCCACCCGGGCGAACGCCGAACGGATCGCCGCGATCGTGTGGGACTACTGCGTGCCGCGCCGCATTCCCTTCAAGTTCGTGCCGGCGCCGCATCTGCTGCACCTGCGCAACACCAAGTACGCGG
Source organism: Streptomyces sp. SLBN-31 (assembly GCF_006715395.1). NCBI lineage: Bacteria > Bacillati > Actinomycetota > Actinomycetes > Kitasatosporales > Streptomycetaceae > Streptomyces > Streptomyces sp. SLBN-31. The sequence continues at coordinate 3,004,461 of NZ_VFNC01000001.1, read as the reverse complement.
GCCGCGACAACAGCGGCAAGTTCGTCACCGTCTACCCGGCCGACGAGGAGCAGCTGCACCAGGTGCTGCGCGAGCTGGGCGAGCTGCTGAAGGGCTTCGAGGGGCCGTACATCCTCACGGACCTGCGCTGGGGTGACGGTCCGCTCTACGTCCGCTACGGCGCCTTCGCACGCGCCTTCACCGTCGACGAGCGCGGCTCGCTGGTGCCGGCGGTGCGCGACGGCGAGGGACGGCTGGTGCCGGACCGGCGGGCGCCGTCCTTCCAGGTGCCGGAGTGGGTCACCCTGCCGGCCTTCCTCGAACCGCATCTGGCGGCCCGCAACACCACGACGGTCGGCGACCTGCCGTACCGCATCGAGAAGGCGCTGCACTTCTCCAACGGCGGCGGGGTCTACGCGGGCACCGACACCCGCAGCGGGCGCAAGGTCGTACTGAAGGAGGGGCGGCCGTACGCGGGACTGGCCTCCGACGGGGCGGACGCGATCGCCCGGCTGGAACGGGAGAAGCGGGCCCTGGAGCAGGTGGCCGGGACCGGAGTGGTACCGGAGGTGCGGGACTGGTTCACGCTGGGCGACCACCGGTTCCTGGTCATGGACTTCGTCGAGGGTCGCCCCCTCAACTCCTTCTTCGCCGAGCGCCATCCGCTGCTGTCGCCCGACCCCGATCCGGACGCCGTGGCCGCCTACGCGCGGTGGGCGGTACGCATCCACGGTGCCGTGGAGCGCGCGGTGGAGGCGGTGCACGCGCGCGGGATCGTCTTCAACGACCTGCACGTCTTCAACATCATGGTGGCGCCGGACGAGGAGTCGGTCTTCCTGATCGACTTCGAGGCGGCGGCGCCCATCGAGGAGGGCGGTCGCCAGGTCGTCGCCCACCCCGGCTTCTTTGCGCCGCCCGACCGCACCGGCGTCGACGTCGACCGGTACGCGCTGGCCTGTCTGCGCCTCGCCCTGTTCCTGCCCGTGACGACGCTGTTCGTGGTCGACCGGGGCAAGGCGGCCCACCTGGCCGAGGTGATCGCAGAGCAGTTCCCCGACGTGCCGCGCGCCTTCCTGGACGAGGCGGTCGCCGAGATCACGCGGGGCGTGCGACCGCCGGCCCTGGTACGGCCCGACGACTGGCCGCGCAGCCGGGACTCGATGATCGAGGCGATCCTCGCCTCGGCCACACCCGAGCGCGACGACCGGCTCTTCCCGGGCGACATCGCCCAGTTCTCCGACGGCGGCGGACTCGGTCTCGCCCACGGCGCGGCCGGAGTGCTGTACACGCTCGCCGCGACCGGCGCCGAACGCTACGAGGAGGGCGAGCGCTGGCTGCTCGCCCACACGGACCCGGCACCGGCGGGCACACCGCTCGGTCTCTACGACGGCCTCGCCGGCGTCGCCCACGTCCTGGACCGCCTCGGCCACCGGCAGCGGGCCCTCGATCTGGTCGAGGGCATCCTGGCCGAGAACTGGCAGCGGCTGTCCTCCGACCTGAACGGCGGACTGGCCGGCCTGGGCCTGGTCCTGGGCGAACTGGCCGACTCCACCGGCGAGTCGGAGCTGCGCGAACGGGCGGCCGAGGCCGCGGACATCCTCGTACGACGGCTGGCCGAACCGCTGCCCGAGACGCGCGGACGGCGGCGGGCCGGGCTGCTGCGGGGCGCGAGCGGGCCCGCGCTGTTCTTGCTGCGGCAGTACGAGTGGACCGGCGACGAACGACTCCTCGACGCGGCCGGCGCCGCCCTCCGCCGCGACCTGGACTGCTGTGTCGTCCAGCAGAGCGGCGGCGGGCTGGAGGTCGACGAGGGCTGGCGGACCCTGCCCTACCTCGGTGACGGCAGTGTCGGCATCGGCATGGTGCTCGACGACTACCTCGCGCACGCCTGCGACCCGGAGTTCGAGAAGGCGCGGGCCGGCATCCTCACCGCCGCCACCTCCCGCTTCTACGCCCAGCCCGGCCTCTTCCAGGGCCGCGCCGGAATGATCCTGCACCTGGCCCGTACCGCCGAACCGGCAGCGACGGGGCGGCAGTTGACCGAACAGATCGCCGCACTCGGCTGGTACGCGATGGCGTACGAGGGCCGACTGGCCTTCCCCGGGCACCAGATGATGCGGCTCTCCATGGACCTCTCGACCGGAACGGCGGGCTGTCTGCTCGCGCTCGACGCGGCCGCCTCGGGCACCGCCCACCTGCCGTTCCTCCCGCCGCCACGGCGGCCCTCATGACGCGGCTCCGCAACCTGACGGAGTCGTGACCCAACCCCGTCCCCACGGGTGGACAGAGAAGGAAAGGGAAAAGAAATGGCACTGCTCGACCTGCAGACCATGGAATCCGACGAGCACACGGGCGGCGGCGGCGCCAGCACGGCCAGCCTGCTCTCCTGCATCAGCGCCGCGAGCGTTCTGCTCTGTCTCTGACGCTCTGAACACCGTGCGCACACGGCCCCGGGCGGTCCGCTCCCACCAGGGAGGGGCCGCCCGTGGTCCGTTGCTGCCCCTTCGATACTGGATGCGAGGCCGCGGCCGTATGACGACTGGTGTCGCCCCCGGACAAGCACCGCCCCTGACGAGGCTCGCCACCCGGCACAGCCGGGCCCGGTGCGTGGCCCTGTGCCTGGTGAGCACGGCCTCGACCGGGGCGGGCCTGCTGCTGCCCGCGGCGCTCGGCCGCACCCTCGACCTGCTGCTCGCCCACGCCCCCGCGACCCGCTGGGTGCTGGGCTGCGCGGCACTGATCCTGCTGACGGCCCTGTTCGACTCCGTGGAGACGGTGCTCGCGGGCACCGTCGACGCCCGGACGACCGCGTGGCTGCGGCGCCGGCTGACCGGCCATGTGCTCGCCCTGGGCCCCCGCGCCACCGACCGCTTCGGCCCCGGCGACCTCATCGCCCGCCTCGTCGGCAACGCGGCGCAGTCCGGTACCGCCCCGGCCGCCCGCGCCGCACTGCTCGCCGCCCTCGCCGCACCCGTGGGAGGTGTCGTGGCCCTCGGTCTGGTGGACCCGTGGCTGGCGGCCGTCCTGCTCGCCGGCGCTCCCGTCCTGACCCTGCTGCTGCGCGCGTTCACCCGGGACACGACCCGGTGCGTCGCCGAGTACCAGCGGGTGCAGGGGTGCATCGCGGGTGCCCTGTCGGAGGCGGTGGACGGTCACCGCACCGTCCGCGCGGCGGGTACGGCGGACAAGGAGACGGCGCGGATCCTGCGCCCCCTGCCGGAGCTGTCCCGCGCCGGCCACCGCATGTGGCGGGTGCAGGGGCGGGCCGCCGGGCAGGCCTCCGCCGTCGCGCCGCTGCTGCAGCTCGGCGTGGTCGCCGTCGCCGGTGTGCTGCTCCTGCGGCACCGGCTCACCGTGGGCGAGGTGCTCGCGGCGTCCCGGTACGCGGTGCTGGCGACCGGTGTGGGCGTCCTGGTCGGCCAGTTCGCGAGCCTGGCCCGCGCCCGTGCCGCCACCGACCGGCTCGCCGAGGTGCTGACGCGGCCGGCCCCGGTCCACGGCGACCGCCGGCTGCCCGACGGGCCCGGCAGGCTGGAGTTCCTTGCCGTGTCGGCGCGCCGGGGCGACCGCACCGTGCTCGACGGCCTCGACCTCGTCGTCCCCGGCGGCTCGACCCTCGCCGTGGTCGGCCGCTCCGGCAGCGGCAAGTCGCTGCTCGCCGCCCTCGCCGGCCGGCTCACCGACCCCGACGCCGGCGAGGTCCGCCTCGACGGCGTCCCGCTGCGCGAGTTGTCCCACGACCAGCTGCGCCGAGCCGTCGGCTACGCCTTCGAACGCCCCGCCCTCCTCGGCACGACCATCGAGGACGCCATCGCCCTGGGCCGGTCCTCCCCCACGCCCGCGCGCGTCCGCGAGGCGGCCCGTACCGCCCACGCCGACGAGTTCGTCCGCCGTCTGCCGCAGGGCTACGACACCCGGTGCGAGGACGCCCCGCGCTCCGGCGGCGAGTCCCAACGCCTCGGTTTGGCACGGGCGTTCGCCCACGACGGTCGCCTGCTCGTGCTCGACGACGCGCTCTCCAGCCTCGACACGGTGACGGAGGCCCGCATCGCGCAGGCCCTGTCGGCCCACGGCTCGGGCGGGACGCGCCTGCTGATCGCACACCGGGCGGCGACGGCGGCCCGCGCGGACGCCGTGGCGTGGCTGGACGGAGGGCGGGTGCGGGCGGTCGGACCGCACGCGGAGCTGTGGCGCGAGGCCGGGTACCGGGCGGTGTTCGGCGAGGCGAGCGCCGAGTCGGCCGGGGGTGCGGAATGAGCGCCGGGATCCGGTCCCGGGGCGCGCGTTTCCTGCGCGTCCGGTGGCGGGTCGTCCTACGGCTCGCCTGCTGGTCCGTGCTGGAGACCGGACAGACCTTCCTGACCGGGTACGCCCCGGCGCGCGCGCTCGACGAGGGGTTCCTGGCCGGCCGGGCCGGTGTCGGGCTGGCCTGGCTCGCCGTGGCCGGCATCGGCGTGCTCCTGGGCGCCTACGGCACCGCGCGGGTGTACGCGGCCGTCGCCGCCCTGGTGGAGCCGCTGCGGGACCGGCTGGTGGAGCGCGTGGTCCGGCGGGGGGTGCGGGAGGCCGACCGCGGGGCGCTGTCCGGGCTGACCCAGCAGGTGGAGATCGCACGGGACACCTTCGCCGGGCTGGTGTTGGTCTCGCGGTCGTTCGTGTTCACCGCTGTCGGGGCGCTCGTCGGGCTGTTCTCGCTGGCCCCGCTGCTGCTGCTCGTCGTCGGACCGCCGCTCCTGGCCGGAGTGGCCCTGTTCGCGGCGACGCTGCGGCCGCTGGCGCGCCGGCAGGAGGCGTTCCTGGTGGCCGACGAGGCACTCGCCGAGCAACTCGGCGCCGTGTGTCCGGGGCTGAGGGACGTCACGGCGACCGGCGCGGAGGAGCGGATCGCAGAGGACTGCGGGTGCCTGGTCGACACCGAGTTCGGCGCCGCCCGCTCCCTCGCCCGCTGGAGCGTGCTGCGCGTCGCGTCCCTCGCTGTCGGCGGACAGTTGCCCATCGTCCTGCTGCTGGCCGCCTCCCCCTGGCTCCTGGCCCGCGGCGTCACCACCGGCGCCCTGGTCGGCGCTCTCGCCTACGTCACCCAGTCCCTCCTCCCGGCCCTGCACAACCTGGTCCACGGCCTCGGCACCAGCGGCTCCCGCCTGACGGTGGTACTGCGACGCCTGACATCGGCCTGGGCGGAGGATGCCGAGGGTGACGAAGGGGCCGCGGAGCATGCCGAGTTGAACGCCGGGCACGTGCGGTGGCCCACCGCGCGGGGTGAAGAGGCCGCAAGGGCGGTCGAGTTGTCAGCACGACAGGGAGAACCGTCCGCCCGCCACGAGGAGGCAGCCACCCGCGATGGTGAACAGGACGCCCACCGAACGGGGTTGGCCGCACGGCAGGGAGACGCACCCGCCCACCACGCGAACGCGGCCGTCTCCCTCTCGGGCGTCACCTTCGCCTACGGCCCCGCCTCCGCTCCCGTCGTCGAGGAGTTCGACCTCGTTCTCGCGGCCGGGTCGCATCTGGCCGTCGTCGGTCCCAGCGGGATCGGGAAGTCCACGCTGACGGGCCTGGTCGCGGGGCTGCTGCGGCCCGTGAAGGGGCAGATCGAGGTGTACGGGGAGCCGGTGCCCTCGTCGGCGGCCGCGGCCCGGCGCGTGCTGATCCCGCAGGAGGCGTACGTCTTCAGCGGCACCGTCGCCGAGAACCTGGGCCACTTCCGGGCGGACCCCGTTCCGGAGGCGGAACTGCTCGCCGCGGCGGACGCGGTCGGCATGGGGCCGCTGCTCGAACGGCTCGGCGGGCCGGGCGCCGTCGTCGATCCGGCGACTCTGTCGGGGGGCGAGCGGCAGCTCGTCGCGCTGACCCGGGCCTACCTGTCGTACGCCCCGCTCGCCCTCCTGGACGAGGCGACCTGCCATCTCGACCCGCGGGCGGAGGAACGCGCGGAGCGGGCCTTCGCGGCCCGGCCCGGCGGCACGCTGGTCGTCGTCGCCCACCGCATCAGCTCGGCGCGGCGGTCGGACCGGGTGCTGGTGATGGACGGCACGGGTACGGCATTCGGGACGCACGACGAACTGCTGGACGTCTCGCCGCTGTACCGGGATCTGGTCGGCGGCTGGACGCCCGCACCGGCGCGGCGCTCAGAGCCAGCCCTCGCCCTGCGAGATGCGGATGGCGTCGATGCGGTTGCGCGCCCCGGTCTTGCGGGTGATGGCCGCCATGTAGTTGCGCACCGTCCCGTTGGACAGGTGCAGGCTTCCGGCGATCTCGGCGACGGAGGCTCCCTCCGCCGCCAGCGATAACACACTCAACTCGCGGCGCGTCAGCGGCATTTCGGCGGCCTTGAGGAAACCGAAGCCGAGCGAGTCGTCGACGAAACGTTTTCCCTCCGCAACGCGCCGGATGCCGCGCACCAGGTGCTCGGGCGAGCCCTCTTTGCCGACGTAACCGAGCGCCCCCGCTTCGAGCGCGCGCTTCAGCAGGCCCGGCCTGTTCGCACCGGCAAGCACCAGAAGTCTGGGTGGGACCGGGCCCGGGCTGCGCGGGCAGAGCTCCCCCAGCGGAGGCATGCCGTAGGCGTCGGCGCATTCCAGGTCCACCGCGCAGACGTCGGGCCGCATCGCCCTCGCCCTGCCCGGCGCGCTCTGCCATGGCGTGTCCTCCACCCGCAGATCGGATTCCCGGCGGAGCCACTCCGCCAGGACCGACCGCACCAGACACTCGTCGTGCACCAGAAGTACCCGGATCACTCCCCGCCCCCTCAATTCGCGTACGCCGGTTCCATGGTGTTGAGCGCGTGCCCATTGTTGGCGCCCGTCATCACCTATGGGCGCGAAGAACCGGCCATCGGGTGGCGCGGGGGCGCATGCGAGGCGCCCATACGCTGCGGCACGCATCGGTTGGGGTGGCATGGGTGCGGGGCGGGTGGGTACGCGAGTGTCTTCACCGGAGGGCGGTTCGTCCTGCCCGCGTACGCGCCGCTATGCGGCGGCGAGGACTCCGTTTCGTCGTTCCCGACCGGCCGCGTCGGGTGGCCCGGGGACGCGTACGGTTCCCCTCGCTCGGCCTCCCGGCCGTGCGAGCAAGGTGACGGCATGCCCGCCCGGCACATGTCGGCGCACGTCCCGGCGGCCGTGAGGGGGGCGGACGGGCCCGCTGCGATGCCGTCTGCACGGCCCGTCGTAGTTGACCGAAACCGGCGGCGCAGACGATGCGGTCCGGCCCTCCCGCCGGAGGGCCGGACCGTCCACCGTCGACCGGAACCGCGCGTAAGGCCGATCAGTGGGTCTGAGTGAGCGAGGCCGAGCCGTCGTCCTGTGCGCCGGTCCCGGACTGGTCGCCGGTGCCCGCCCCCGACTGGTCGCCGACGCCGGACTGGTCACCCGCACCGACGCCGGACTGGTCACCCGCGCCCGCACCGGACTGGTCACCCGTGCCGTCGGTCGCGCTCGCCGACGGGTCGGCGCCGCCGCCCACCGCGTCGCCGCCGCCGGCCTGGTCGCCGGCGCCCGTACCGTCACCGGCGGAGGCCGACGGGTCGGCCGAGCCGCCCTGATCGCCCGCACCCGCACCCGCGCCCGCGCCGCCGTCGCCCAGCGTGGCGCCCGTGGCCTGCAGGGCCGTGGTCACCGGCTGGAAGAAGGTCTCGCCGCCCGCGGTGCAGTCGCCGCTGCCGCCCGAGGTCATGCCGATCGCGCTGCCGTCCTGGGTGAACAGGGAGCCGCCGCTGTCGCCGGCCTCGGCGCAGACGTTGGTCTGGATGAGGCCGGTGACCGTGTCGACGCCGTTCGGGTCGGTCTCGCTCTGGAAGTTGACCGTGGCGTCCAGGCCGGTGACCTGGCCGTTGTGCAGACCGGTGGTGCTGCCCATCCGGAAGACCGTCTCACCGACGGTGGCGTCGGCGGCACCGGTGATCTGCACGGTCTGTCCGTTGCCGACGTTGACCTCGCTGGCCGCCTGGGTGTTCGGGTCGTCGTACTTGACCAGGGAGAAGTCACCGGCGCCGGGGAAGGTGGCCTGGTCGACCGTGGCGATGGGCTGTCCGGTCTCGGAGTCGGACCACTGCTTGGCGGCCACACCGCAGTGACCGGCGGTCAGGAATGCCGGACTGCCGTCACTGGCCTTGACGTTGAAGCCGAGGGAGCAGCGGACCGTGCCGCCCTGCGCCTGGGCGAAGATGGCGTCGCCGCCCGACACGAGGGGCTTGAAGGTGCCGGAGGACCTCTTCACCGTCGCCATGTCGGCGCCGAGGCTCTTCACCGTCGACGTCAGTCTGTTCCACTCGGCGGCGCCGACGGTGGAGTCGGCGGTGACGGCGAGCTTGTTGGTCTTCGGGTCCATGGCCCACGCCGTGCCCGGTATGGCCGCCTTGGCCTTGAGGGTCTGGGCACCCGACTTCAGCGCCGCGAGGCTGTTCTTGACCTCGCGGACCTTCGCACCCGCCTTCTTCGCCTCGACGACCACCTTGTTGTCCTCGCCGGACACGACGTTCACCACGAGCTGCTGTGCGGCCGAGTCGTAGTAGGAACCGGCGAAGGCCTGGCCGAGCACGTTCTGAAGCTGCGCGGCGAGATCCGAGGCGTCCGTTGCCTTCAGGGTCTTGGGGGCGGTGCCGGCCGACGAGCCGTCCTGGGAGGCGTTGGCGTTCGGCAGCAGGATTGCGGCCGCGCCGAGCGCCACGACGCTGCCCGCCGCGATAGCGGCCTTGCGCTTCGGAATTCGCTTGTGACTCAAACTTCTCGACCTCCTGGGGGACCGGAGTCTGTGCCGCCGTTCGGCAGCTGTTGTCGTTCTGGGCGCCTGGATGGCTGTTGGTACGCAGGGGCCGCACGGTGCGTTCAATTCCGTTTGCCAACTCGCTTGGCCCGATGCGGAATCGGCCATGCACCGCGTCCGGCGCGGCGGCGCGGGGAACAATCGCCCATATGACGATGACGACCGCCGAAGCCGACAAGATCCTTGACGCCTGCTTCGCCCCCTGGATTCTCGGACTGGGCCTCGCCGTGGAGGCGGTGGGCGAGGACCGCGCCACACTGCGTCTTCCCTGGTCGGACCGGCTGGCACGGGAGGGCGGCGGGCTGTCGGGGCAGGCGCTGATGGCCGCCGCGGACACGGCGACCGTGATCGCGGTGTCGGCGGCGCGCGGGGCGTACGGGCCCATGACGACGGTTCAGCAGTCGACGTCGTTCCAGCGCGCGGTGACGGGATCGGATGTCCTGATCGAGGCGGTGGTCACGAAGCTGGGCCGCCGCATGGCGTTCGCGAACATCACGATGACCGAGGAGCGGTCGGGGGAAGTCGCGGCGACCGCGAGCACGGTCTACGCGCTACTGGGCTGACACGGTCGCGTGCACGCGTCCGGACCGACACGTTTCGCAGCCGGTCGGCGACGGTCCGTCATGAACGCCGGGCCCAATCCCGGCTACCGAGAATCTGCACATTGAATACTCAACGAAGTCACGGGGTGCGGGAGTTCTGCACACGCGGCCGGCCACGCCCACGCCATTGCGGCAGGAGTGTCGGATTCGCGCGACGATCAGCAAGCGCTCGGACGAGCCGATGCCGTGACGCATGTGAAGAAGCTGCCACCGGCGCGTGCAGAGTCCTGCACGCATCGGTACCGCAGCGGCGCAAGTTGCCTGGTGAGACGGGTGGTTGATTGGAAGGGCGGACCGGCGGCGTGCTTTGATCCATCGCACCGCGGGGGCCGCAGGGCTTCGGAGACGGAGCCCGGGTACCTGCGGTCGCGGTGCCGCTCTGTCCCCCAGAGGGGGCCGCTCCCCCTATGTGAATATCCATATGAAGGGAAGTTCCATCATGAACTCCACCCCCCAGGTTGAGACCGTCGAGATCTCCGACGCCGAGCTCGACAACGTCTCCGGCGGCCTGGCCGTGAACGCCCTCGGCACCGTCACCGGCCTGGTGGACGGCGTCGCCCCGGTTTCCGGCCTGGTCGACACGGCTGTCGGCACCGTCGAGGGTGTCACCGGTCTGAACACCGCCCCGGTCACCAACCTGGTCGCCGGTCTCTGATCGCACCCTTTGTGATCGTTGAGTCCCGGAGCCTCTTCCCGGCTCCGGGGCTTCCCGATGTCGTGAACCAGCCGGCTCGCGCGAGCCGGTCCTTCCTCGTTTTCAGGTGAGGGAATTTCCGTGCAGTTCCGCCAACAGGCCCTCGCCAAGCTGCAGTCGCCGGAGGAGCTCGACCTTCCGGTGCGCTTCGCCCGCCCCCAGGGCTGGCTGGTCCTGTCCGTGACCCTCGTCGCGGTGGCCGCCGCCTCGGTGTGGGCGGTGACGGGTTCGGTCGCCTCCACGGTCAGCGCGCCCGCCATCCTCACCCACGGCGAGGGCAGTTACATCCTGCAGAGCCCGGTCGCCGGCCAGGTCACCGCGGTCCTCGCCGAACAGGGCGAGCGGCTGCCGGCCGACGCCCCCGTCCTGAAGGTCCGTACCGCCCACGGCGATTCGGTCGTCCGTACGGTCGCCGCGGGCCGTGTCACCGGACTCGCCGCCACCATCGGCCAGATCATCCAGACCGGGGCGAACGTCGCCGCGGTCGAGAAGGTCGCCCACGCCTCGGACCCGCTGTACGCCACGGTGTACGTGCCCGCCGAGAACGCGGCCGCCATTCCCGAGCACGCCGCCGTCGACCTCACCGTCTCCTCCGTTCCCACGCAGAAATACGGCGTGCTGCGCGGCCATGTGAAGTCGGTGGACCGCTCCGCCGAGTCCGCCCAGCAGATCGCCGCGTTCCTCGGGGACAGCCAGCTGGGCGAGCAGTTCACCAAGAAGGGCCGCCCGGTGGCCGTGACGGTGCGGCTGGACAGGTCGTCCGCCACGAAGAGCGGCTACAAGTGGTCGTCCAAGGGCGGGCCGCCCTTCGACCTCACCTCCATGACGACGGCCTCGGGCTCGATCCGGCTGGCCGACCAGCGTCCCGTCGATTGGCTGCTGCCGTGAGTGCCACCCAGGAGACGCGGAGCAGACGCCGCTCCGCCCCGCCCAAGCGCCCGGTCCCCACGGGGAAGGCGAAGACGGTCCGCACACCGACGGTGCTCCAGATGGAGGCCGTCGAGTGCGGCGCCGCCTCCCTGGCCATGGTGCTCGGCCACTACGGCAGGCACGTGCCGCTGGAGGAGCTGCGCATCGCCTGCGGTGTCTCGCGGGACGGCTCGCGCGCGAGCAACCTGCTGAAGGCGGCCCGCAGTTACGGCCTGACGGCCAAGGGCATGCAGATGGACACGGCCGCCCTCGCCGAGGTGAAGACACCGGCCGTGCTGTTCTGGGAGTTCAACCACTACGTCGTCTACGACGGCATGGGCCGCCGCTTCGGCCGGCGCGGGGTGTACATCAACGACCCCGGCAAGGGCCGCCGCTTCGTGCCCATGGAGGACTTCGACGGCAGCTTCACCGGTGTCGTGCTGGTAATGGAGCCCGGCGAGAACTTCACCAGGGGCGGCCGCAAGCCGGGCGTGCTGGGCGCGATGCCGGCCCGGCTGCGCGGCACCGCGGGCACGATGCCGGCCGCGGTGCTGGCGAGCCTGCTGCTGGTGCTGGTCGGCGCGGCGCTGCCCGCGCTCAGCCGCACCTACATCGACCTGTTCCTGATCGGAGGTCAGACCTCGCTGCTGGGCGTGCTGTTCGCGTCGATGGGCGCGTGCGTGCTGCTCACCGTGTTGCTGACCTGGCTGCAGCAGGCGAATTTGCTGCGCGGCCGCATCATCTCCTCCACTCTCTCCAGCGCCCGCTTCCTGCGCCATCTGCTGCGGCTGCCGGTGACGTTCTTCGCCCAGCGCAGCCCGGCCGACCTGGTGCAGCGGCTGCAGTCCAACGACCAGGTCGCCGAGACGCTGGCCCGCGACCTCGCGGCGGCGGGCGTGGACGCGGTGGTCGTGGTCCTCTACGCCGTACTCCTCTATACGTACGACCCCCAGCTCACCTTCGTCGGCATCGGCGTCGCCCTGCTGAACATCGTCGCCATGCGCGTGGTGATCCGGCTGCGGGCCACCCGCACGGCCAAGCTGCGTGCCGACAGCGCCCGTCTGACCAACACGGCCTACACCGGCCTGCAGTTGATCGAGACGATGAAGGCGACCGGCGGCGAGGACGGCTACTTCCGCAAGTGGGCCGGGCAGCACGCCACGACGCTGGAGGAGCAGCAGCGGCTGGGTGTGCCGAGCGCCTGGCTGGGGGTGGTCGCGCCGACGCTGGCCTCGCTGAACAGCGCGGTGATCCTGTGGATCGGCGGTATGCGCGCGGTCGAGGGCGGTATCTCGGTGGGCCTGCTGGTCGCCTTCCAGTCGCTGGTCACCCGCTTCACCGCCCCCATCACCCGCCTCAACGGCGTGGCGGGCCGCATCCAGGACTTCGCGGCCGACGTGGCCCGCCTGAAGGACGTCGAGAACTTCCAGGCCGACCCGCTCTACGGCCGCCCCGGCGCCGGCGACTCGACGCGCCGGCTGCACGGCCACGTCGAGCTGCAGAACATCACCTTCGGCTACAACCCGCTGGACAAGCCCCTGCTCACCGGCTTCGACCTGACCGTCGGACCCGGTCAGCAGGTCGCCCTGGTCGGCGGCTCAGGCAGCGGCAAGTCCACGGTCTCCAGGCTGATTTCGGGCCTGTACTCCCCGTGGGAGGGCGTGATCCGCATCGACGGCCGGCGCCTGGACGACATCCCGCGCGGGGCGCTGGCCGCCTCCGTGTCCTTCGTGGACCAGGAGGTCTTCCTGTTCGAGGGGTCGGTGCGCGACAACGTGGCGCTGTGGGACCCGTCGGTCCCGGACGAGGCGGTGGTGGACGCGCTGCGGGACGCGGCGCTCTGCGACGTCGTGATGCGCCGCCCCGGCGGCATCCACAGCAAGGTCGAGCAGGACGGCCGCAACTTCTCCGGCGGCCAGCGTCAACGGCTGGAGATCGCAAGGGCGTTGGTGCGCAGGCCGAGCATCCTGGTGCTGGACGAGGTGACCAGCGCGCTGGACGCCGAGACCGAGCTGGTCGTCATGGACAACCTGCGCAGGCGCGGCTGCGCGTGTGTCGTGATCGCGCACCGGCTCAGCACCGTGCGCGACAGCGACGAGATCGTCGTACTGCAGCACGGCACGATCGTGGAACGCGGGCGGCACGAGGACCTGGTGGCACTCGGCGGCGCGTACGCGGCGCTGGTCAGGGAGCGATGAGATGACGACCGCACACGAAGGCGACCTCGTACTCGGCGCCCTCGGGTCCATGGGCACCTTCGTCGACTGCTCGGGGCTGACCCGGCTCGACCTGGAGGGCCCGCAGGTGCTGTGGCTGGTCGCGGCCGGGAGCCTGGACCTGTTCGCGGTGGACGCCGCGCAGCAGGGCACCTGGCACCACCTGGGCCGGCTGGAGGCGGGCTCACTGCTGCTGGGACCCGTCGCCGGACCGCAGCACACCCTGGTGGCACGCCCGTTGCGCGACTGCGTGGTGCACCGCATCGGTCTGCGCGAGCTGTACCAGACGGCCGACACCCAGACCTGGTCCTACGACGAGTACGGCAACCCGCAGTACGTGCCACCCACCACCAGCCCGCTGGAGTACGCCCTCGCCCTCGGCGTCGGCCGCAGCCTGTCCGTCCTCTTCCAGGCACCGATGGCCACCGAACGCGCCACCGAGGTCACCGATGACGACGTCTTCTGGATGCAGGTGCCGCCCGGCAGCGTCCAGTACGGCTCGCTGTACGGCGCCGAGGCCGCCGCGGACCTGCTGATGGACCCCGCGGTCTGGCAGAGCATGGTCGACCAGCAGTACCGGCTGCTGACCACGCTGGACCGCTGGATCGAGCAGCTGGAGCGGACCCACGAGACGCGCACGGCGGCCGGTATCAAGGCGGGTGAGGCGGTCCGTGCCCAGGCCGACCGGACGCTGCTGGCCTCCATCGGCAAGTCCTCGTCCAAGCGCACGACCGCCGCCGACGCGGACGCGACGTACGCCGCCTGCAAGCTCGTCGCCGAGGCGGCCGGCATCCAGCTCGCCGACCGCACGCAGTCCGGCACCGGCGGCGACCGGCTCGACCCGGTGGAGCAGGTGGCGATCGCCTCCCGCGTCCGGACCAGGGCGGTGCGCCTGGACGGCCCCTGGTGGCGGGACGATGTCGGACCGCTCGTCGGGCACCGGGCACTGTCGGGTGCGCCGGTCGCGCTGCTGTGGCGGCGCGGCGGCTATGTGGCCGTACATCCGGCGACCGGCCGCGAGACCCCCGTCGAGAAGGCCAACGCGGAGGAGTTCGAGCCGCGCGCGGTGATGTTCTACCGGCCGCTGCCGGACCGGACGCTGAGCCCGCTGCGGCTGCTGCGGTTCAGCATGCGGGGCACCGGGAGCGACCTGGTGAACCTGCTCCTGAGCGGCCTCGTCACGGTCGCCATCGGCGCGCTGGTGCCGATCGCTACCGGCAGGGTGCTGGGCGAGTTCGTGCCGAGGGCCCAGACGAACCTGATCGGCCAGGTCTGTCTGGCGGTGATGGTGACGAGCCTGGTGGCGGCCGCCTTCATGCTGCTGGAGAACCTCACCATCCTGCGGCTGGAGGGCCGAATCGAGGCCACCCTGCAGCCGGCCGTGTGGGACCGGCTGCTGAGGCTGCCCACGAAGTTCTTCACCGAGCGCTCCACCGGTGAGCTGGCGAGCGCGGCCATGGGCATCAGCGCGATGCGCCGCATGATGGCGGGCATCGGGCCGGTCGTCGCCCAGTCGGTGACGGTCGGCGCGATGAACCTGGGGCTGCTGTTCTGGTACAGCCCGTCGATGGCGCTGGCGGCGATCGGCATGCTCGTCGTCATCGCGGGCGCGTTCCTGGGGCTCGGCCTGTGGCAGGTGCGCTGGCAGCGCAAGCTGGTGGTGCTCGGCAACAAGCTGAACAACCAGGCGTTCCAGACCCTGCGCGGCCTGCCGAAGCTGCGGGTGGCGGCGGCCGAGAACTACGCCTACGCGGCCTGGGCGTCGGAGTTCGCGCGCAGTCGCGAACTGCAGCAGAAGGTCGGCCGCATCAAGAACCTCACGACGGTCATGGGCGCGGTCTACCTGCCCCTGTGCACCCTGCTGATGTTCATGCTGCTGGCCGGTCCGGCGCGCGGTTCCATGTCGGCGGCGAGCTTCCTGACCTTCAACACCTCGGTGACGATGCTGCTGACCTCGGTCACCCAGCTGACCGGCGCGTTCGTCTCGGCGGTGGCCGCTCTCCCGCTGTTCGAGGAGATCAAGCCGGTGCTGGAGGCGACGCCGGAGGTGCGCACGGCGAGCACCCGGCCGGGTCCGCTCTCAGGTGCCATCGAGGCGCGTCGGCTGTCCTTCCGGTACGCCGACGACGGGCCGCTGGTCCTGGACGACGTGTCCTTCGAGGTGCGCCCGGGCGAGTTCGTGGCGATCGTCGGCCCCAGCGGGTGCGGAAAGTCCACGCTGCTCAGGCTGCTGATCGGCTTCGACAAGCCGGTCTCGGGCAGTGTCCTGTACGACGGCCAGGACCTGGCCGCCCTCGACCAGTCGGCGGTGCGCCGGCAGTGCGGTGTGGTGCTGCAGCACGCGCAGCCGTTCACCGGTTCCATCCTGGACGTCATCTGCGGCACCGAGCCGTACACGCCGGAGGAGGCGATGGCGGCGGCCGAGATGGCGGGCCTGGCCGAGGACATCAAGCGGATGCCGATGGGGCTGCACACGATCGTCTCGGGCAGCGGTGCCGTCTCCGGCGGCCAGCGTCAGCGCCTGATGATCGCCCAGGCGCTGATCCGCCGGCCGCGGATCCTGTTCTTCGACGAGGCGACCAGTGCCCTGGACAACGAGACCCAGCGCACGGTGATCGAGTCGACCAAGGCGCTCAACGCCACCCGGATCGTCATCGCCCACCGCCTGTCGACGGTCCTCGACGCCGACCGCGTGATCGTCATGGAGGACGGCAAGGTCGCCCAGCAGGGCCCGCCGGCGCAGCTGCTGGCGGACACGGGCGGGCGGCTGCACGAGCTGGTGCGGCGCCAGATGGCGTGAGTGGCGGTCAGTCCAGCCCGGGGACCGGCGCCCCGGAGGGCACACCGGCCTCGACGTAGGCGTCGTAGAACTCCTTCCACAGCGCGCTCGGCCCGGCGTGCGGCTCCTCGAACCGCTCGCCGCGCGCGTGTGCGTCGAGTGCGGCCAGGCAGACCTCCCAGCCGGCGGCGTTGCGGGCGGCGGTGTCGGCGGCCCGCAGGACGTTGGTCAGGGTGAAACGGGTGCGCCCTTCGTCCAGTGCCTCGAGGTCGAAGCGGAGCTCGTCGCCGCCCCAGTCGAAGGACAGGTGGCGGGGTTCGTCCAGGCCGAGCACCCGGCCGGTGGACTCCGGCATGTCCGGGTCCGCGCCGAAGGTGATGGTGCCGCCGGGGCGCGGGTCGATCTCGGCGCGGGAGGGGAACCAGTGGGCGAGTTCCCCGGCGTCGGTGACGAACTGCCAGACCCGCTCGACCGGCAGGTCGTAGGTGCGGGCGAAGCGGACGGCCCGGCGGCCGTCGTCGAGGGTCGGGCAGGTTCCGGTGAGCGCTGCGGCCATGGTGATCAGTCCTCCGGGGAACAGCGTGGCACGGCCGATGAGAGACCGGCACCGACGAGACCGACGCCACACCTAGCGAAACGTTGCCGTTTCGCTAGGGCGGGGTCTAAGCTGCTTCTGTACGAAACGGTTTCGTTCCCGGGTTCGTGCTTCCGCATTCGAACGGCTTCCCTGGAGTGGTTCCCCCATGGCCCAGAAGACCCTCACCGGCGGCACCTCCACCGGTGCCGTCGAGGCGCCCGACGCGCCCTCCGCGAAGCGATGGTGGATCCTCGCCGTCGTCGCGGTCGCGCAGCTGATGGTGGTGCTCGACGCGACCATCGTGAACATCGCCCTGCCCTCCGCCCAGGCCGACCTCGGGTTCTCCGACGGCAACCGGCAGTGGATCGTCACCGCGTACGCCCTGGCGTTCGCCTCGCTGCTGCTGCTCGGCGGCCGGATAGCCGACCTGTTCGGGCGCAAGACGGCCTTCCTGGTCGGCGTGGTCGGCTTTGCCGCCGTCTCCGCGCTCGGCGGAGCCGCCAACGGCTTCGGCATGCTCGTCACCGCGCGCGCCCTGCAGGGTGCCTTCGGCGCGCTGCTCGCGCCCGCCGCGCTGTCCCTGCTGAACACGACCTTCACCGACGCACGGGAACGCGCCCGGGCGTTCAGCGTGTACGGCGCCATCGCCGGCGCCGGCGGTGCCGTGGGCCTGCTGCTCGGCGGTGTGCTGACCGACGCCTTCGACTGGCGCTGGACGCTGTACGTGAACGTGCTGATCGCCGTCGTCGCCTTCGTGGGCGGCTGGATGCTGCTGACCAACCACCGCGACGCCGAGAACGGCAGGCTGGACGTGCCCGGCACGATCCTGGTCGCCTCCGGACTGTTCTCGCTGGTCTACGGCTTCTCCAACGCCGAGACGCACGACTGGGGCTCCGCCCTCACCTGGGGCTTTCTGACAGCGGGCGGGCTGTTGCTGGCCGCCTTCGCCTGGTGGCAGACCCGGGCCGCGCACCCGCTGCTGCCACTGCGCATCCTGCTCGACCGCAACCGCGCGGCCTCCTTCCTCGCGGTGCTGATCTCCGCCGGCGGCATGTTCGGCGTGTTCCTCTTCCTCACCTACTACCTGCAGCTGAACCTCGGCTTCAGCCCGACGAAGACCGGTGTGGCGTTCCTGCCGATGGTGGGCGCGCTGATGGTGGCGGCGCAGCTCGGCACCACGGTCCTGCTGCCGCGCGTCGGGCCGAAGGTGGCCGTCCCGCTGGGCTTCGCGGTGGCCGCGGTCGGCATGGCCTGGCTGACCGGTATCGACAACGGCTCCAGCTACGTCAGCGCGGTGCTCCCCCAGCTGATCGTGACCGGCGTCGGTCTGGGCCTGGTCATGCCGGCCTCCATGCAGCTGGCCACCGGCGGGGTGACCGCCGAGGACGCGGGCGTCGCCTCCGCGACGGTCAACGCCATGCAGCAGGTGGGCGGGTCGATCGGTACGGCGCTGCTGAACACCCTCGCCGCGAGCGCCGCGAGCGACTACCTGGCCGGCCGGGACGCCACCAGCAAGCTGGTGCAGGCCCAGGCGACGATCGAGAGCTACACCACCGCCTTCTGGTGGTCGGCGGGCATGTTCGCCGCGGGCGCCGTGATCGCCTTCCTGCTCTTCCGCCGCGGGGTGCCGGAGCAGGATCCGGGCGCCGCGCCGGTCGTCCACATGTGATCACCCGGTAGGAGCCGCTCGGTCCAGGGGCCGCCGTCCGCAGGGAGACGGCGGCCCCTCCGCGTGCCACGGCGACGGCGGGAACCGGCCAGGGTGGGGCCCTCGCGGGCGTGGGGTGCGTTGGTGTGTCCAGAAGTGGGTACCCACCGGCCCATGCGGATCAGCGTCGTGGATGTGGGGTCGAACACGGTACGTCTGGTGGTTTCGGATGCCGACGGCGGGGTACCGCTGCCCGTCCACACGGCCAAGTGGCGGCTGCGTCTGTCGGAGCACGTGCGGCCCGGGAGCGACATCCCCGAGGAGGATGTCGAGCGGCTCGTCGTGGCGGTCACCGAGGCGAGCCGGACCGCGGCCCGCTGGGGCGCTGCCGGTCCGCTCGCCTTCGCCACCGCCGTGGTGCGCAGCGCCCCGAACCGCCTGGAGGTCCTGCGCGCCGTCCGGTCCCGCACCGGCGTCCAGCTGTGCACGCTGCCCGGCGAACTGGAGGCCGAGCTCACCTTCCTCGGGGCGCGACGCTGGATGGGCTGGCGCTCGGGACCGCTGGCGCTGCTGGACATCGGCGGCGGTTCCCTCGAAGTCGCCTTCGGCCGCGGCCGGTTGCCGGACTTCGTGGCCTCGCTGCCGCTGGGCGCGGGCCGGCTGACCCACGAGTTCTTCCACGGCGAGGACCCGCCCAGCTGGGAGCAGGTGCGGGCGCTGCGCCGCAAGGTCCGCCACCAGCTGCGGGACGTGGCGGCGCGGATCCGCTGGGAGGGCCCGCGCACCGCGGTCGCCACCTCCCGGACGTTTCAGCAGCTGGGCCGGCTGTGCGGGGCCGCCCCGGGGCGGCACGGGCCGTTCGTGGAGCGGCAGCTGCGCCGCGCCGACCTGCGGCTGGCCGTCGACCGGCTGGCGGCGCTGACCGCGGCCGAACGCGCTCGGCTGCCCGGCATCTCCGCGCCGCGCGCCGCACAGAGCCTGGCCGGCGCGCTGGTCGGGCACACCGCCATGAAACTGACCGGCCTCAGCGCGGTCACCGTCTGCCCCTGGGCGATCCGCGAGGGCGTCCTGCTGCGCCACATCGAGGACGGTCCGGCCTGGTGGGCGGAGGTCAACCGGCTCGACGAGTCGCCCGGCGCCCCCGAACCGCTGCCCCTGCGGATCGCCACCGCCAACCACTGAAGCGAGGGAGCCATCGTGCCCGAGAACCACGACAACGCCGAGCGGCCGCCGAAGACCGCCCTGGAGGAGGTCCTGCGGGAGGCCGAGGACGCCGAGGTGTCCGGCGACGAGCGGGACGAGGAGGGCGAGGCGGCGGACGCGATCACGCCCAACAGGCGCGCCCAGGAGGAGTCCGAGGGCAGGTGATACCGGACGTCACGGCTGGTGGCACGGTTCACCGGCCCGGAGGCAGACGTTGGTGACGGCCTTCCCGGGGTACCCGGCCGGCATGTCGTACGACCATGATGGGCCGCTGTTTCCGTCGCCCCGGGGGCCGGTGTCGGCCGGTGTGAAGGGCTACCTGCTGGACACCGGCCCGCTGCCCCGGCCCGAGACCGTCGCCGCCGCCGACCCCTACGGTGACGATCTCCAGCTCGCCCTGTACCTCTGCTACGAACTGCACTACCGGGGTCTCGCGGGCGTGCCCCCCGAGCGCGAGTGGGACACGGACCTGCTGCGCACGCGGGCCGCGCTGGAGCACCGCTTCCTGACCACTCTGCGCGCCGACACCACGGTGCACGACACGGTCGAGGACGCGCTGGGCGACCTGCTCGTCGAGCCCGTGGAGGGCAGCGGTGTCAGCCACTTCCTGCGCGAGGAGGGCGAGTTGTGGCAGGTGCGCGAGTACGCCACCCACCGCTCGCTGTACCACCTCAAGGAGGCCGACCCGCACGCCTGGGTGCTGCCGCGGCTCACCGGGCGGGCCAAGGCGGCGATGGCGGCGGTGGAGTTCGACGAGTTCGGCGGTGGCCGCCCCGACCGGCTGCACGCGCGCCTGTTCGCGAACCTGATGACGGACCTGGGTCTGGACACGACGTACGGCCGCTATGTCGACGCGGCGAGCGCGGAGATGCTCGCCACCGTCAACCTGATGTCCCTCTTCGGCCTGCACCGGGCCCTGCGCGGCGCCCTGGTCGGCCACTTCGCGGCCGTCGAGATCACCTCCTCGCCGGGGTCGCGGCGACTGGCCGACGCGATGCGCCGCACGGGAGCGGGACCGGCCGCCGAGCACTTCTACGACGAGCACGTGGAGGCCGACGCCGTCCACGAGCAGGTCGTACGCCACGACGTCATCGGCGGTCTGCTGGAGGAGGAGCCGCATCTGGCGCCGGACGTGGTGTTCGGCATCGACACCACAGGACTGGTCGAGGACCGGTTCGCCGCCCGGCTGCTGGAGAACTGGCGGGCGGGCCGTTCCTCCCTGCGCTCTTCCCAGCTTTCCGAAATCTCCCATACTTACTGATTGTCGGGGTACCTGGGTCCGGTGAATCCACTGGTACCGCCGGGTGTCTACTCCCCGCAGGAAGACACCGATCTGCTGACCGAAGCCCTGTTCGAGGAACCGTTGCCGCCGGGCGCGGACGTTCTCGACGTGGGGACCGGAACCGGCGCCCTGGCCCTGGCCGCGGCGCGCCGCGGCACGCGGGTGACCGCGGTGGACGTGTCGTGGCGGGCGGTGTGCGCCGCGCGCCTGAACGCCCGGATGGCGGGGCTTCCGCTGCGCATCCGGCGCGGCGACCTGTTCGCGCCGGTCCGCGGGCAGCGGTTCGACCTGATCCTGTCCAACCCGCCCTACGTGCCCGCGCCCGCCGAGCGCGCCCGGCCGCGCGGAGCGGCCCGCGCCTGGGACGCGGGCGGGGACGGCCGGCTCATCCTGGACCGGATCTGCCGCGAGGCCCCGGAGCTGCTGCGGCCCGGCGGTGTCCTGCTGATGATCCACTCCGCGCTCAGCGGACCGGAGCGGACCCTTGCCCATCTGCACGAAGAGGGCCTGCGGGCATCGGTGACACAGCGTCACTTCATCCCGTTCGGTCCCGTGCTGCGGCAGCGGGCCGGCTGGCTGCGCAGACAGGGCATGCTGGCCGCCGACGACGAGAAGGAAGAGCTGGTGATCGTCCGTGCCGAACTCCCCGTCTGACAGCGCGCGCCGGGTCACGATCCAGCGTCGCGGCCCCCTGCTCGTCGAGGGACCGGTCGAGGTGGAGCTGGAGGACGGCAGCACCGTCCGCTCGGACCGCTTCCGGGTCGCTCTGTGCACCTGCCGGCGGAGCCGCCGGTTCCCGTGGTGCGACACAAGCCACCGCGATCGGGCATAGCCACCCGCCAGAGAGTCAAGCGCTTTCGCTTCAATTCACCAGGTCGGGTGAACCCGCTCTTGCGTTTCGCCTTCCAGGGATGTTCGACGCCGCACCGGGGTAACTACCGAGACCGAGTGGGCCCCTTGCCGAGGTGGAGCGGCCATGACCCCGGATGCGGACGAACGTGCGGGCGAACCGCCCGCGGCGAACCCCAACGCCCGCACTCGGTTCGAGGGCCGGTTCACCGTGGTCGTGGCGGTCGGCGAGATCGATCTGGCGACGGCCGGGGCGCTCGGTGAACATCTCGACGCGGCCACCGCCGGGCCGCGGCCGGACGTGCTGGTGGATCTGCGCCGCGTGGAGTTCTTCGACTGCTCGGGGCTGCGCGTGCTGTGCCGGGCCGAGGCGCGGGCGAGGGAGCGCGGCGGCCGCCTGCGCGTCGTCTCCGACCAGCCGCGCATCCGCAGGCTGCTGGCCGGGACGGGGCTGCTCAAACGCTTTCCGCCCCTCCCCGGTACGTCCGGGGAGGGGCGGTGGTGACCCGGGAATCGGCGGGCGGCCCCACTCCGCCCGTCCGATCCCCGAGGCGAGATCGTCGCCGCCCCGCGGCGAGGGCCCGCACTCCCCATCCGCGAGCCGCTCCGGTTGACCACGGGGTCCACGCGATCCCGGTCTCTCAGAACTCGAAGACGTCGGCTCCGTAGGCGTACTTCAGACAGGAGTTGGCGAAGGTGCGCTCGTAGGAGACGCGCTTGCCCTGCCAGACGCCGTCGACGGTGACCACGACGGGGTCGTACTGCTTGGTGCACAGCACGTCGGTTCTTGGCGCCAGTCCCTCCAGGCCGCCCGCGGCACGCAGTTCGGCGCAGGCCAGTTCGGCGGCCGGGTGGGTTCCGGAGGGCGTCGGCGCGCAACTCAGGGTCACCGCCCGCAGCGGCGTCGCGTCGGCTGCGCTGTCGCCGTGGCCGACGGTCAGGACCAGGGCCGAGGGGGCGTACAGGGAGGCCGGCGTGGCGAGGGCGGCCCCGGTGAGGGGTCCGCAGACGGCGGTGGCGGTGAGGGCGAGGGTCGCTGCCCAGCGCGCGGTGTTCCGCATCGTGTGCATCCTTCCGCAGGATTCGAGGGTGTGCCGGACCGTTCAGGGGTGGTGCCGGAACCGGCGACCGCGAGTCTGCCGAGTCCGCGACGGAAACACACCTCGACCCCATGCGATTCAGTAACCTTGCGTGTTGAATCAGTGGCGCGAAGTCACGGAATTCGAACACGTCGGGCCCGTAACTGTGCGGTTCTTGATCGCCCGATGCAGCCAAGTGGCTGGTTTCCACCGCTTCGTTAATAGGCCTGAAACATTCCGATTGAGCTCTCGGCTGACTCCCCCGCAGCCCCTTGTGTTCATGGAACAGCCGCGTAATCGTCATTACATGATTACGAACGAGCAGCGAGAGAATCTGCGCGGCTGGCTCACCGGCCGGCTGCCCGAAGGCCTCTTCGAGGAGCCGCCCGAGGTCACGGTCGACCGCGAGGAGATCACCGTGATCGGCCGAATCTCCGCACCCCGGCTCGCCGAGGACGCCTCGGACGCCGAGCGGGAGGCCGCGGTGGAGGGCCGCATCCAGGAGTTCCGGGAACGCACCCGCGAGGCCCGGATCGAGGTGGCCCGCGAGGCGGAGCACCGCTATCGCCGGAAGGTGTCCTGGGGTGTGGAGTGCGACGGCCGGCGCGCCCTGTTCACCCATGTCGCCGCGCCCGTCATGACCCGGCTGCGCCAGCCCGAGCGCCAGGTCCTCGACACCCTCATCGCCGGCGGGGTCGCCCGCAGCCGCAGTGACGCCCTCGCCTGGTGCGTGCGCCTGGTGCAGCGTCACACCGACGACTGGCTCGCCGACCTGCGCGAGTCCCTCGAACACGTCCAGCGGGTGCGGGCACAGGGCCCGGACGCCGAGCCGGAGCCGGAGGACGCGCCGACGGACGAGGAATGAAGGAGGTTTCGCCCACCCGGGGGCCGCACGCACCCGCCCATACCGCCGAGTAGGGTCACCACGGCGCGTACTCGACGAGGAGAGGCGGGACGTACGGATGGCCAAGCACTGGGCGGACTTCCAGTACGAGATCTATCTCAACGGACTGTCAGGTGCCGTCCCGCGCCTGCCGACCGATCTGACCCGGCTGGAGGAGCTGACGGAGCAGCGGCTCGGCCCCGGGCCGGTCGGTTACGTGGCCGGCAGCGCGGGCGACGGCAGCACGGCACGCGCGAACCGGGCGGCCCTGGAGCGCCGCCGGATCGTGCCGCGCATGCTGCGGGACGTGCACGAGCGGGATGTGTCGGTCGAGGTGCTGGGCCGGACCCTGCCCGCCCCGCTGGCCCTGGCCCCGGTCGGCGTGCTGTCGATCATGCACCCGGAGGCGGAGTCGGCCGCCGCCCGGGCCGCCGCGGCACAGGGCGTGCCCTTCATCCTGTCCTCCGCCTCCAGCACGCCGATGGAGCAGGTCGCCGAGGCGATGGGAGAGGCCGAGCGCTGGTTCCAGCTGTACTGGCCCAAGGACGTCGAGGTGGCCCGGAGCTTTCTGAACCGGGCCAGGGCCGCCGGGTTCACCGCGCTGGTCGTCACCCTGGACACGCCGTTGCTGGCCTGGCGCCCCCGCGATCTCGACCAGGCCTACCTGCCCTTCCTGCACGGTGTCGGCACAGCCAACTACTTCTCCGACCCGGCCTTCCAGGCGGCCCTGGCCAAGCCGGTGCACGAGGACCCGAACGCGGCCGTGCTGCACTTCGTCGGCATGTTCGCGGACCCGGCCAAGACATGGCCGGACCTGGCGTTCCTGCGGGAGAACTGGGACGGCCCGATCGTGCTCAAGGGCATCCTGCACCCCGACGACGCCCGGCTCGCCGCCGACGCCGGGATGGACGGAGTCGTCGTCTCCAACCACGGCGGCCGTCAGGTCGCGGGCTCCGTGGCCGCCGCCGACGCGCTCCCCCGCGTCGCCGAAGCCGTCGGCGACCGGCTGAGCGTCCTGTTCGACAGCGGCGTCCGCACCGGCGACGACATCTTCAAGGCGCTCGCGCTCGGCGCGCGGGCGGTCCTCGTGGGACGGCCCTACGTCTACGGGCTCGGCCTCGACGGACAGCCGGGCGTGGAGCACGTGATCCGCTGCCTGCTCGCCGAACTGGACCTCACCCTCGCCCTGTCCGGGCACGCCACTCCCGCGACGATCGGTCCCGCCGACCTGATCGAGGAACGCGCGTGAGGCGCAGCTCGGCGTGACCGGGGCTCGCGCAGGGCGGCGGCCCGGGAAGACCGCTCGCCCCGCGCGACACCCGCCCGCACACGTCAGGCGCCCCGACCCGCCGCCGACCGCACCTGGGGCCGCCCCGTGCCGGTGATCGACAGCGACCCCGGGCTCGCGGAGGCCCCCGGGTCGGCCAGCCACCGCTGGGCCGGGGAGCCGTTCCGGACCTTGACGACGATGTCGGCGTCCGTGTCGGCCGTGGTGGCCGCCAGCGCGAGCCGCTCGTCCCAGCGGGGCAGCAACTCCCCCTGCACGGTCAGGTCGTAGCGCACGTCGTTGCGCCGCGTCCCCTTGTCCCCGGCGCATTCACCCAGCACGACAACCCCGGCGTCGACGTGCGAGTCCAGGCACAGATCCGGGTCCGCCTCACTGCGCAACAGCCCGTCGGTCTCGTACGACCACTGCTGGGTCACCGCGCGGGAGCACTGCGCCAACTCGGTCCCGGCCCCCGCCTTCACCTCACCCTCGATGTCCAGGCACAGGCCGGCGCCGGCGTTGCGCAGCCGGGACGTTCCCGGTGCCGAGGGCAGGTGTGCGGTGCTGGGCGTGGAGTCGGCCCCGGTGCCCGGCGTCGCCCCGTCGCTGGCGCTGTTGGACGCGGCCGGGTCGACCCCGTCGTCGTGGGACCACAGGCCGACGACGGCGAACACGGCGATGAGTCCCGCCGAGGCGACGCCGACGCCGGTCAGCAGTGCCCGCGACGCGCGCGGGAAGCCCTCGGGTCCGCGGCCGGGCATCGGGATGCGGGGCAGGATGCGCTGCCGGCCGCCGCCGTGCCGGGCGGAGCCCCGAGGGCGCGTCGGCAGGTTCGCGCGCCCGGGTCTGGAGTCGAGATAGCGGCGCGCGCCCCAGCCGAGCACCGCCTCGGCGAGGAGCACTCCCAACCCGCCTTCGAAATGGCTCAGTTGTTCGGCGGCGAAACGGCAGTAGCGGCACTCCGTCAGATGTTGCTGCACATCGGGCAGCAACGCCCCGCCCCGGCGAATCGGAACATCGAGGAGACGGTTGTAGAACCGGCAATCCTTGGTCGGCGCCAGTTCCCGGTGGGCTTGTACACAACCTTCGCGGAATTTCTCCCACGCCTGTTCGAGCGCGGCCGTGGCGGTCTCGGTATCCATGCCCAGCAGGCCGGCGGGTACGGATATCGGTTCCGCCTCCACCTCGGTGTGCCAGAGCAAACACCGGCCGACTCCGGGGAGAGCCTGGAATGAACGGTCGGCGAGCTTTCGGTTCTCGGGCGTCATGAACTTCGCCGAACGCATACCGCGCGCTCCGGAGGGCTTGTGCAGCTCCGGCAGAACGGCGGCCAGCCGGTCGTCCGCCGACCACGTCCGCACCGTGTCACGCACGGCGACGAGTAAGCGGGGGCGCAGGGCGACGCCCGGCTCGCCCAGCGCCAGCCGGTCGAGCACCTGGTGGAAGGCGGCGGACGTCACCATGGAAGCGGATTCGCCGCGGGTGGACAGACAGATGCCCGCGTAGTCGCGGGCGGGTTGCCAGTGGCGTGTCATGAGCAGCGCCACGGATCGGGACACCTCCGGGTCGGGGCGGCCCCGGAGCCGGGCGGCGAGGTGCTCGTCGGATTCTCCGGAAACCCCGCCGACGGGCGGGTGGGGCGGACGAGGGGGGTGGGGGGTGGGCACTGAGCGGAATCCTTCCCAGGCGCATAGGACACACGGGCACAGTGGCCGCCGCAAAGGCCCCCTGGTTGGTGCACACCTTCTGGACGGCGGGCGCGCGGAGCGTGAATTCGGGTACGACCGTCCGACCCGGCTCCCCCTGGATTGGACGAACGAGACCCGGACATTCCCCCCGCACGGCTAGCTCACCCTTGCACAACGCACCCAAGCCAACAAGGCACTTGAGCAACATCCGCCTCGTTGAAAGAAAGTCAGATACAAGAGCGACACGCCGCGTCCACTGGAGCTTTCCGCATTCCATGCGCCCCGTGTGAAACAGGCGCACGCGCCGGCGCCCCGCGCACGCTCCCGGCGCGCACCATCCCGAAGTGCACTGGGAAGCGACCCCTTTGAGAAGGCCACGCGCAGGACGGCGGCTCTCCTGCGCCGCGCGGGCCGCCGACCCTGTTCCTCCCGCCCTGGGTCGGCGGCCCAGAAGGGCGTCTCAGATCTGCCAGGAGCGCAGCCGGTCGGCCGCGCCGTAGACGTCGGCCTTGCCGGAGATCAGGTCGCGGGCGAGGTCGACGAGGGCGCCGTAGGGCGGGTCGATACCGGCGCCGCTGACGAACATGTAGGCCACCGCGGTCGCGCAGGCGAAACGGGCGTTGGCCGACGGCAGCGGCTTGAGCAGCGCGAGGGTGTGCAACAGGGCCGCGGCACGCCAGGCCGGGTCGGAGTCCACGCCGAGGCGCGGCGGGTCGACCCGGTGGCGGGCGACGGCGGCGACCAGCGCGGAGAAGTCGTTGACGGTGGGCTGGTCCGGCAGGACCTCTTCGTGGCGCTGGAGCAGCCAGGGCACGTCGATGTGGATGACGGATGCCATCGGTCAGGCGACCCGCCCCTCGCCCGCGGTGGGCGGTTCGTCGTCGGGGAAGGCGGCGGCGAACTCGTCGGCATGGGAGGCGAAGAAGCGGCGAAACGCTTCTGCACCCTCTTGCAGGGCCCGGTGCCGGGCTATGTCGGCGGCGGCGGCCTCCCGCACGAGCGCCTTCATCGACGTACCGCGTTCCTTGGCGATCTGCCGCAGGTCCTCGAGCTCCCGATCGCTGAACTCCACATTCAGTGCTGGCATGCCCTCACGGTACCGTCGGGGTACTGGATCGTAAATACCCCCTGTTCAGAGCACCTGCGAGGTGGTACCTTCCGGCGCTCGGCCGACCCCAGTTCCACGTCCGATTCCCGCCGGTCGCAGGCCGTGCGGGCCAGCAGACTGGAGCCATGACCACTTACACGACGATCGACAGCCCACTGGGGGAACTGCTGCTGGGCGGCGAGGGAACCGCGCTCACCTCCGTGTCCCTGCCCGGACAGCGGAACACGCCACGCGAGCGTGCCGAGCGGTTGCCCGACGGCGGCCCCCTCGACGAGGCCGCGCGGCAGCTCGGCGCCTACTTCGCGGGCCGGCTCACCCGATTCGACCTGGATCTCGCGCCCGAGGGCACGGACTTCCAGCTCAGGGTGTGGCGGGCACTCGACGACATCCCCTACGGCGGCACCACCACGTACGGGGAGCTCGCCGCCCGGCTGCACGTGCCGCGCGCCGAGATCCGCGCCGTGGGCGCCGCGATCGGCGCCAACCCCCTCCTCATCGTCCGCCCGTGCCACCGGGTGATCGGCGCCGACGGCTCGATGCGCGGCTACGCGGGCGGCGTCGAGAACAAGGTGCGGCTGCTCACGCACGAAGGCGCGCTGCAGCCGATGCTCGCGTGAGGGAAGGAGACGCCATGACGCTGACCGAGGCACGCGCCCGCGACCGTGTCGCGGACACCGACTGGACCGCGCTCGCCGCCGAACTCGACGTGCACGGCAGCGCCCCCACCCGGCGGCTGCTCACCCCCGCCGAGTGCCGCGACCTGGCCGCGCTGTACGAGAAGCCGGAGCTGTTCCGGACCACGGTCGACATGGCGCGGCACCGGTTCGGCTCCGGGGAGTACCGGTACTTCACCCACGACCTGCCCGCGCCCGTGGCCGCCCTGCGCGCCGCGCTGTACCCGCGCCTGCTGCCGGTCGCCCGGGAGTGGGCGGACCGGCTCGGCTGTCCGGCGCCGTGGCCGGACGAGCTGGCGGACTGGCTGGAGCGGTGCCACGCCGCCGGCCAGAACCGCTCGGCGCAGATCCTGCTCAGCTACACCGAGGGCGACTGGAACGCACTGCACCGGGACGTGTTCGGCGAACTGCTCTTCCCGCTCCAGGTGGTGGTCGGACTCGACGAGTACGGCACCGACTACACGGGCGGCGAGTTCCTGATGGTCGAGCAGCGGTCCAGGGCCCAGTCCCGCGGCACCGCCACCGCCCTCCCGCAGGGTCACGGGTTGGTGTTCACGACCCGGGACCGGCCCGTGCGCGGCCGGCGCGGCTGGTCGGCCGGAGCGATGCGGCACGGCGTGAGCACCGTCCGCTCCGGCCACCGCCGCGCCCTGGGCATCGTCTTCCACGATGCGGCCTAGTGTCCGTCGTCCGGATCAGCTCGGCGTCGCGGGGTCCGGCACACCCACCCCCCCCAGAGGAGGCACCCCTGGCGGCGTTGTCGTCACTCGCCGACTCCCCCACGGCCCCGCTCGGCTCGGCCGCAAGGCACCGGCCCCTGCAGCCGACCTGGTCCGAACGACAGACCCTAGGCTTCCGCCCACAACCCCCTGCGCCGGTAACTCCCCTGCCACAGAAGCCTGTTGAGGATGCGGACCGGGGGCGGTACGGCGTTGAGGAAGGCCGCGCGGTCGGCGGGTGGGGCGCCGTCGACGATCCACGGCACGAACACCGAGGCGCCGCGCAGCCCCTGGGTCTGCCGCATGCGGCCGGTGAAGGCGGCCCAGTCCGCGGCCGTGAGGACGTCCTGCATCAGCGGCAGTGCGCCGTCCTCCTCGTGCTTCAGGTGGTCGTCGAGGGTGGCCCGGAGCGCCGCCACCAGCTCCGGCAGTTCGGGCGCGCGGTCGGCCAGCGCGGTGTCCACGGCAGCGAGCAGGGGGTCGATGCGGGAGTGCTCGGCCTCCATCTCGTCGAGCAGCTCGAGATCGCGCGGGCGGCCGGCGACGCGGTCCCTGACCCGGGGCCACAGCTCGCCGTCCTCGGCGGTGTGGTGGATGTGCAGCTGGCGGGTGAAGTTCTCCCAGCCGGCGCGGACACCGGGTGTGTCCGCCCGGCCGGCGGCGACGGCCCGCGCGAGCCGGTCGAGGTCGCGGCGGAAGGCGTCGTGGGAGGCGTACATGGCGGTGAAGTCGATGTTCATCGGATCGCTCGTCTCCTTGCGTCGGACTCGCGTTCCAGAGGCCGGCGCGGACGGGGAGTGTGACGCGACCGCGTCTTTCTGAGAGCTGGGTCACATTCCGGCCTCCCCATGTCACATTCGGACCCCTCCCGGGCCTCGCAGTAGTGAGTACGCCGACGGGGAGGCCCCACCGACATGACACAGAACTCGGGAAGTCCGGCCACGGACGAGGCGACCGACGTCTACATGGAGCATCGGGAGCTGCTGTTCAGCCTCGTCTACAACGTGCTGGGCTCCGTCGCCGACACCGAGGACGTCCTGCAGGAGACCTGGCTGTCCTGGACCGGCCGCGCCCTGCGCACCGAGTCCGTCTCCCTGGCGATGCTGGTGGTCCTGGAGTCGCTGACCCCGCTGGAGCGCGCGGTGTTCGTCCTCAACGAGGTCTTCGGCTACCCCCACACCGAGATCGCGGACATCATCGACCGCACCCCGGCGGCCGTACGGCAGCTCGCGCACCGCGCGCGGGCCCACGTGCACGCGCGGCGGCCGCTGTACCGCGCCCATCCCCGGGTCCGCCGGGAGGCGACCGAGCGGTTCGTGCGGGCCGCGCTCGGCGGGGACATCGGGGAGCTGATGGAGATCCTCGCACCGGACGTCACTGTGTGGACGGACGGCGGCGGCAAGCGGAAGCCGGCCGGTCTGCGCCCGGTGCACGGCCGGGACAAGGCCGTCCGCCTCATCGCCTCCTACGCCGGCCGGCGCGCCGAGCAGGGCCTGGAGCTGCGCTACCGCCGGGTCAACGGCGACGACGCTGCCGTGGTGTTCCAGGGCGACTCCCCGTACGCCGTGATGGTCATGGACCTCACGCCCGAGGGCGACCGGGTCAGCGGCCTGTACATCGTGACCAACCCCGACAAGCTCACGCACGTGCACAAGGAGGAGGAGTGACCGACATCCGCACGTCCGGCAGGGGCGAGCGCGTCGCCGACTGGCTCGACGGCCGGCTCGGCATCCACACGCTCGGCCGGAAGTACCTGCGCAAGGTCTTCCCGGACCACTGGTCCTTCCTGCTGGGCGAGATCTGCCTGTACAGCTTCGTCGTCCTCGTCCTGACCGGCGTCTACCTCACCCTCTTCTTCCACCCGTCGATGAACGAGGTGACGTACCACGGCAGTTACGTCCCCCTCAACGGCGTCCGCATGTCCGAGGCGTACGCCTCCACGCTGCACATCAGCTTCGACGTGCGCGGCGGGCTGCTGATCCGGCAGCTGCACCACTGGGCGGCGCTCGTCTTCGTCGCCGGGATGCTGACGCACATGATGCGGCACTTCTTCACCGGCTCGTTCCGCAAACCGCGCGAGGTCAACTGGGTGTTCGGCTGGACGCTGCTGTTCCTCGGCCTGTTCGAGGGCCTGTTCGGCTACTCGCTGCCGGACGACCTGCTGTCGGGCACGGGCCTGAGGTTCGTCAACGGGGCGCTGCTGTCGGTGCCGGTCGTCGGGACGTACCTGTCGATGTTCCTCTTCGGCGGCGAGTTCCCGGGCCACGACATCGTGGCGCGGTTCTACTCGCTGCACATCCTGCTGATCCCGGGCATCATGGCGGCGCTGGTGGTGGCACACCTCATCCTGGTCGTGTACCACAAGCACACCCAGTTCGCGGGCCCCGGGCGGACCGAACGCAACGTGATCGGCACCCCGTTCATGCCGGTGTACCTGGCGAAGGCGGGCGGCTTCTTCTTCCTCGTCTTCGGCGCGCTCTCGCTCGTCGCCGCGGTGGCGACGATCAACCCGGTCTGGGTCTACGGCCCCTTCCGCCCCGACCAGGTCTCCACGGGTGCCCAGCCCGACTGGTACCTGGGCTTCGCGGAGGGCCTGGTGCGGGTGATGCCGGGCTGGGAGGTCACGCTGTGGGGCCACACCCTGGTCCTCGGGGTGCTGATACCCATCATGGTGTTCCCGTTGCTGCTGGTCCTCATCGGCGTCTACCCGTTCCTGGAGGCCCGGGTCACCGGTGACCGGCGCGAGCACCACCTGCTGGACCGCCCGCGCAACCGTCCGGTCCGCACCGCGATCGGCGCGGCCTGGATCAGCCTCTATCTGATCCTGCTCGCGGGCGGCGGCAACGACATCGTGGCCACCCGGCTGCACCTGTCCATCAACACGGTCACCTGGACGGTGCGGGTCGCCGTCTTCGTGCTCCCGGCAGTCGTCTTCGTCATCACCCGCCGCATCTGCCTCGGGCTTCAACTCCGCGACGCGGAACTGGTGTTGCACGGCCGGGAGACCGGCGTGATCAAGCGGCTGCCGCACGGGGAGTACGTCGAGGTGCACCAGCCGCTCGACCAGGCCGAGCTGCACACCCTCACTGCCCACCGGCGGCAGAGGGAACTCGTGGAGCGCGAGCCCCGGCCCTGAGGGGCCTCAGCCCTGGTCCGCCACGAAGGAGGACATCCGGGCCAGGGCCGCGTTCCAGTTGATGGCCGTCTCGTTCGTCGACCAGGACTGGATGTCGTCGATGTAGCAGAACTGACCGACGCAGCCCTGGAGTTTGCTCTGCGCGTAGGGGTCCTGGATGGAGGAGTTCGCTCCGCCGGCCAGGGTCCCGCTCGGCGGGTTCGGGAGGTTCGGGTCGAGTTCGTGCGCGTACCAACGGCTGTGCTGGTTGTGGGAGTTGACCTCGCCGTAACCGGTGACGTACGAGAGGTTCAGCGCGTTGCGGCCGAGGATGTAGTCCATGGTCTCGACCGCGCCGTCGCGGTACTTGGAGGCGCCGGTGATGTCGTAGGCGGTGGCCAGGACGACCCCGTTGTTGAGGACCTGGTGGCTGGAGCCCCAGTCGTACAGGTTCTTGTCGGGGGCATACGGCATGCCGTACGGCTGGGCGGCGAGCGTGGCCAGGTAGCGGTCGGCGCCCTTCACCACGGACCGGCGGATCTTGTCACGGCCGGGCAGCTTGCTGGGCACCATCGCCAGGTCCAGGCGTCCGGCGGCCGCCGTCCGGCCCCAGTCGAAGCCATTGGGGCCGAAGATGTCGGCTGTGTTCTCGGGCGAGTTCAGCACGTAGTCGGCGAACTGCTTCTCCCCGGTAGTGAGATACAGCTCCGCGGCCGCCCAGTAGAACTCGTCGGTGGCGTTGGTGTCGTCGTACGCGCCGCCTCCGGTGGCGTCGCTCGCCGAGGCGTACATGGCGGGGTGGGCGAGCGCGGCGGACCAGGCCTTGCGTGCGGCGGTCAGGGCCTTCGTGGCGAAGGCGCGGTCGTAGGGCCGGTACAGGCGAGCGGCCTGCGCCGCGGTGGCGGCCAGGTTCAGGGTGGCCTGGGTGGACGGCGGGTGCAGTTCGCGCTTCTGCGGGTCGTCGCTGGGCAGCAGGGGCAGGCCCGTCCACTGCGCGTCATGGATCTTGTGGTGGGCCATGCCGGCCAGCGGCTGTCCGTCCGGGACCTGCATCTTCAGCAGGAAGTCCAGCTCCCAGCGGGCCTCGTCGAGGATGTCGGGCACCTTGTTGCCGCTCTCCGGGATGGCCAGCGTGCCGTCGCCCAGTCTCGCCGACTCGCCTGTGAGGGCCAGGCGTTCACGCTCGTAGGTGCTCAGCAGCTCCCAGGTGGCGATGCCGCCGTTGACGACGTACTTGCCGTGGTCGCCGGCGTCGTACCAGCCGCCGGTGACGTCGAGGGTGTAGTCGCACACGCCGGGCTGGCAGGGGACCTTCGAGTCGCCCCGGTTGGGTGCCACGTCGAGGTGGCCGGCGGGGCGGGCGTATCCCGGGCGCAGGTCGTCACGGATCGCGATGCCGCTGCGCTGCGTGTAGTAGTACTTCACGGAGTCCAGCCGCAGCCGCTCGTACGCGCTTCCGCCGATGTCGAACGGCCGGCTGGTCTCCCCGTCCGCGACCAGCGTGTAGCCCTTGCCGGCCTTGCGGTAGCCGCCGAAGTCGATGGAGTGGACGTTCTGCCCGGAGGAGACGTCGGTGCCGCGCGGCACGGTCCAGCCGTGGGCGACCGTCGCGCCGCCCGCGTTCTTCAGCTGCCAGGGAAGCTTCGCCGTGGCGTCGGTGACCAGGGTGGCATTCTTGGGGCCGGAGGGCAGATAGGCGACCTGGTTGACGCGCACCCGTGGGCCGGTGTCGGGGTGGTACACCTCCGGCGGGACACCGCCCAGCAGCGAGACGTCGTCCATGCACAGCCGCCAGGCGTCCGCGCTGCCGCCGGCCTGGAGGGCGACCTGGGCCTGGGTGGTGTCGACGGGCGAGGTGAAGGTGTACGCGTAGGTGTCGCCCGAGACGCTGAGCTGCGGACTCACCTCGAAGTAGGTGTCGTAGGGCGACACCTGCAGGCCCACGATCGCCCGCACCACGTGCCCCGCGGGCGAACCGGACGCCTTGAAGCTGAACTTGTACGACTCCCCCTTCACGAGGGTGACGTCGTTCTGGCCGACGGCCGCGTCCCAGCGGTTGGTGGTGCCGCCGGGCACATCCGCGCACAGCTGCCCGCCGGACAGTCCCGCGGTGACGTTGGTCGTCGTCCACCAGGGATCGGTGGTGGTGTCGAAGGTGCCGTTCTTGAGCTGCTCGACCTCGTCGGCGACGGCCGGGCCGGCGGGCAGGCCGGTCAGCGCCGCGCCCAGCAGGGCGGTCAGGGCCAGCAGGACGGTTCTGCGTCGTTTCACGTCTGGGCTCCTCGGGCGGAGGTGCGGGGACGCTCCCAATCACCCCAGCGATGGGAGCGCTCCCAGATGCGGACGCAGCACATGCTTGTTGGCGCCATGACACCGCGTCAACGGTCCGGACGGGACTGGTTCCCGCCCGGGCCGTCGACCGGTACGTCAGCCGGCGGGCACCTCCAGCTTGCTGATCCGCACCGCGCCGGCGGCCTCACCGGGGTGTCGGCTGGTCAGGGTGAGCCGCAGCCGGGAGCCGGTCACCGCGTCGAAGGCGATGACGCTGGGCGCGTCCGAGGTGCCGGCCCAGTCGACGGATGCCCCCGTGACCGGCACGAACGCGTCGCCGTCCCACACGGCCGCCTCGACGGACGCCGGCAGGCCGTGCGTCGCGTCCACGGTGAAGGAGACCTCGACCCGGCTCATGGTCCGGCGCCTGCCGAAGTCCACCGACACCCAGTCCTTCGGCCGGGCTCCGCCGAACGCGGGCAGCAGGGCGGTGGCCGACTTGGCGAAGGCGTTGGACCAGCCGGTGGCCGCGTCGCCGTCGAGCATCGCGGCGGGCAGGGTGTCCGGGCGTCCGGAGTAACTGGCGTCCGCCAGAGGGTGGTTCGGGGCAGGTGGCTGCTCGGGGGCGAACTTGGGCGGAGGCGTCGTCGCGGCCGAGCGGGCCGGGGTGGTACGCACGGCCGCCGTACCGGCCCGCAGGCCCTGGGCCCGCGCGGTCACCTTCAACCGGCCGGCCTCGGTGCCGGAGCGCACGATGGCGAGCGCCTTGCCGTGGAAGGCGGTCCGGGTGGTGGCCTGGTAGCGCTCGGCGCTCTCCTCGCGGCCGTTGTCGAGTCCGGCGAGGGAGCCACCGTCCACGTCGAAGGTGATCAGGTCCTCGGCGTCGGGCACCACCACCCCGCGCGCGTCGACGATCTCGGCCGTCACGAACAGCAGCGACCGCCCGTCCGCGGCGACGGACTCGCGGTCGGGGATGAGCCGTACGGCGTGCGCCCTGCCCGCCGTCCGCAGCACGTCGGTCGCGACCGTCTTGCCGCTCCGCCGGGCCACCGCCTTCAACTCGCCCGGTGCGAACGGCACTTTCCAGATCAGGTGGAGCTTGCCCGCGCTGCCGTTCGGGCTGGTGTAACTGCCGGGGTAGGGGCCGCCGGTGAAGGTCTTGTCGTCGCCGGTCGCCTCGGTGGTCTCCAGATAGGTCCGGCCGTCGACCGTCTTCTTGGTGTCGAACGAACGGGTGCCGAGCGACTTGCCGTTGAGGAACAGCTCGACCGTCTCGACGTTGGAGTAGGCCCACACCTCGACCGTGTCGCCCTGCTCGTGGTTCCAGCTCATGGGCAGCAGGTGCACCATCGGCTCGGCCGTCCACTGGCTGCGGAAGAGGTGGTACATGTCCTTCGGGAAGCCGGCCGTGTCCACCGCGCCGAAGAAGGAGGCCTTCACCGGGAAGACGTTGTACGGGGTCGGCTCCCCGATGTAGTCGATGCCGGACCACAGGAACTGCCCGGCGAACCACTTCCGGTCCCGGTCCTTCTTGTGACCGTACTCGCCGCTCATGGTCCAGGAGGCGAGGTTGTTGTCGTAGGAGGAGGTCGCGCGCCTGCCCGGGGTGTGGTTCTCGCCGGTGTTGAGGTGTTCGGGCTCCTGGTACGTCGAGCGGGTCGAGGTCTCCGACGACGACTCGGACTCGAAGAGGAACAGGTGCGGATAGGCCGCGTGCAGCGCGTCGACCGACCTGGCCGTGTTGTAGTTGAGGCCGAGCCCGTCGAGCTTGGCCAGCATCAGGTCGGCCGCGGAGCCCTTGGCGGGCGGGTTGCGGTACTTGTCGGAGCCGATGACCAGCGGCCGGGTGTCGTCGGCTGCCTTGACGGCGCCGATGATGCGGTCGGCCATGGCGAGGCCGGCGGTCGAGGTGGAGTCGGGGATCTCGTTGCCGATGGACCACAGCACCACCGCGGGCGAGTTCCGGGCCGCCAGGACCATCTCGGTGGCGTCCTTCTCGCACCACTCGTCGAAGAACCGCCCGTAGTCGTACTTGGTCTTGCCGGTCCTCCAGCAGTCGAAGGCCTCGACCATCATCACGATGCCCAGTTCCTCGCAGACCTGGATCATCTGCGGCGAGGGCGGGTTGTGGGAGGTGCGGAAGGCGTTGACGCCCATCGACTTCATGATGGTCATCTGCCGGCGGACCGCGTCGATGCTGACGGCGGCGCCGAGGGCGCCCTGGTCGTGGTGGAGGTCGACGCCCTTGACCTTGGCGGGGGTGCCGTTGAGGGAGAAGCCCTCGTCGGGGTCGAAACGGAAGTCGCGGATGCCGAAGGTGGTGTCGCGGGTGTCGACGGGTCTGCCGCCGACGCGCAGCTCGGTCGCCAGGGTGTAGCGGTGCTCCGGGGTCGCGAAGTCCCACAACAGGGGCTTCGGCACGGTCAGTTCATGGGTCTCGGCCGCTCTGTCGGTGACCGTGACGGTGGTCGCCGCACGGGCCACCGTGCGGCCGCGCGGGTCCTTCACCGCCGACCTGATCTCGACCCGGCTCGCGGCGCCCGACTCGTTCACCACCGCGGTGCGCACCCTGACGACGGCCCGCTCGGTCGTGATGTCGGGCGTGGTGACGTACGTGCCCCAGCGCTCCACGTGCACCGGCTCGGTGATCACCAGGCGGGCCTCGCGGTAGATGCCGCTGCCCGAGTACCAACGGCTGCTGGGGAGCTGGTTCTGGACCTTGACGGCGATCACGTTCGTGGTCGTGCCGTCGGTGTGCACGACGTCGGTGAGGTCGAGGGCGAAGCCGGTGTAGCCGTAGGGATGGCGGCCGACCTGGGTGCCGTTGCAGTACACGTAGGAGTCCATGTAGACACCGTCGAACTCCACCGAGATCCGCTTGCCGGCGAGCGCGGCCGGGAGGGTGAAGGCCAGGCGGTACCAGCCGAGGCCGCCGGGGAAGAAGCCGGTGCCGCTGGTGGTGCCGTGCTCGGTGGTGGGGGTCTGCTCGATGCTCCAGTCGTGCGGGACGGCGACCTCGCGCCACGCCGAGTCGTCGTAACCGGGGTCGGGGGCGCCCGCGTAGGCACCGGTCGGATCGGTGATGCCGCCCGGGTCGACCAGCGCGAAGCGCCAGCCGTCACGCAGGGCCACCGTCAGCCGGCCGGAAGCGCTCCCGGCGGCCTCGGCGGCCCGGGCCGCCGGGGTGGCGAGGAGCACTCCGGCCGCCGGCGCGGCGGTGGAGGCGAGCAAAACCGATCTGCGAGTGACCGTCATGACGGCTCTCCCTCATCAGGGCCCAGAAGTACTCACAACTGATCGTGAACAAACAGATTCTGACGGAGGGCCAGTCGGCGGCGTCAAGGGTGCGGCAAGCGCGTTCTGCCTCAGGAGGGCGCAACGGCCGGATTTCCCCCTTGACCGGCCCGCCGCGCGGGCGACGGGGTTCGGCGTCCGCGTCGGACGCCGACGGACTAGTCTGGAACCGAAGTGACCCAGCGGTTCACTGTGAGTGTTCGCGATGGAGTGGCGATGGGCCCGGAGTATCCGTTCGACGATGCCGCGACGGCTCGGGCCGTCGTCGACGACTCCGGCACGCTCGTCGAGTGGAACGCGGGCGCCGAGCTCCTGCTGGGCTGGCCGGCCGGCGACGTCGTGGGGCGCCCCGCCCATGGTCTGCTGGCCGATACGGAGGTCCCCACGCCCCTGGGCCCCCGCTGGGACGGCACGGTCACGCTGCGCCACCGCGACGGCCACGAGGTCTCCACCTGGCTGCTCGCGCATCACTGGCCCGCGCGGGTCGGCGGCCCCGGCCGCTGGCTGGTGGTGAGCCCCCTGGACGGCGGCGGTCCGCCCCCCGCGGACGACCCGCTGGCCACGGCGGCGCTCACCCAGTCGCCCTGCGCCGTCGCCGTCTACGACGACCGGCTGCGGCTGCGCCGGGTCAACGACGCCATGGCCGACGTGATCGGGCTGCCCGAGCACCTCATGCAGGGACTGCGCCTGCCCGAGATCGGCGGCAGGCCCGAGAGCGAGGAACTGGAGCGGCACATGCTCCGGGTGCTCACCAGCGGGCGGGCGCTGGACGTCCAGACGTGGATGCGCACCGGCGGTGAGGACAGCGCACACGCCTGGCTCGCCCGGATGGCCCCGGTCAGGGACGCGGCGGGGCAGGTGCGCGGCGTGTGCCTGGCCGCCCACGACTTCACCGACAACTACCTCGCCCGGGAGCGGCTGCAACTGGTCAACGAGGCGAGCGTGCGCATCGGCTCCACCCTCGACGTCGCCCGTACGGCGCAGGAGCTGGCCGACGTCTTCGTCCCGGCCCTGGCCGACCTGGTCAGCATCGACCTGCTGGACCCGACGGAGCACGGCGAGCTCGCGCCGCGGCTGAGCGCCCCGATCGGCCTGCGCCGCGCCGCGCACGGCTCGGTGAACCCCGGCACCCCGGAAGCCGTCCTCAAGCCCGGGCAGATCGAGCACTACCCCGCCGGTTCGCCCCAGGCCGACTCGCTGACGGCGGGCCGCACGATCGTCGCCTCGGTCGCCCAGGGAGACATCGACCAGTGGCTGAGCTGGCACAAGGCGCGCGCCGACCGGGTCAGGGAGTACGGCATCCACTCCACGATGTCGGTGCCCATCCAGGCCCGCGGGCTGACCCTCGGGGTCGCGGTCCTGACCCGGTTCCGGCGGCCGGACCCGTTCACGGCGGACGACGTGCTGCTGGCGGAGGAGATCACCGCGCGGGCCGGCGTGTGCATCGACAACGCCCGCCGCTTCTCCCGGGAGCGGGAGACCGCCCTCGCCCTGCAGCGCAGTCTGCTGCCCCGCTCGCTGCCGCGCACGGCCGCCGTGGACGCCGCCTCGCGCTACCTCCCGGCGGCGCGCGCCGGGGTGGGCGGCGACTGGTTCGACGTGATCCCGCTGTCCGGGATGCGGGTGGCCATGGTCGTCGGGGACGTCGTCGGCCACGGCATCCAGGCCTCGGCGACCATGGGCCGCCTGCGCACCGCCGTGCGCACCCTCGCCGACATCGACCTCGCCCCGGACGAGCTCCTGACCCACCTGGACGACCTGGTGGTACGGCTGTCCGACGAGGCGGGTGGCGACGGCAGTCCCGGCGAGGTCGGCGCCACCTGCCTGTACGCGGTCTACGACCCGGTGTCGCGGCGCTGCACGCTCGCCCGCGCCGGCCATCCGCCGCCGGTGGTGGTCCCGCCGGGAGGCGCGCCCGATCAGGTGGAGCTGCCGGCCGGGCCGCCGCTGGGTCTGGGCGGGCTGCCGTTCGAGAGCGCCGAGCTGGACCTGCGCGAGGGCAGCGTGCTGTCGTTCTACACGGACGGCCTGATCGAGACCCGCGAGCGGGACGTGGACGCCGCCCACCGGCTGCTGTGCGACGCCCTGGCCACGTACTCCGACTCGCTGGACGAGACCTGCGACCGGATCCTGCACGCCCTGCTGCCGCCGGGCGGCGCCCAGGACGACGTGGCGCTGCTGCTGGCCCGCACCCGCGGTCTGCCCGCCTCCCAGGTGGCGACCTGGCACATCCCCGCCGACCCGGCGCTGGTCGCCCCGATCCGCAAGCAGGTCGTCGAGCAGCTCGACAACTGGAGCCTGCAGGAGGCCGCGTTCACCGCCGAGCTGGTGGTGAGCGAGCTGGTCACCAACGCGATCCGGTACGGCGCCCACCCCATCCGGCTGCGGCTTATCCACGACGCGGCCACGCTGATCTGCGAGGTGTCCGACACCAGCCACACGGCCCCGCACCTGCGGCGCGCCAAGACGTGGGACGAGGGCGGCCGCGGACTGCTGCTGGTCGCGCAGCTCACCCAGCGCTGGGGCAGCCGGCACACGGCGGAGGGCAAGACGATCTGGGCGGAGATCGGACTGCTCGACGCGGAGTGACCGCGCCGGAGCCACGGTCGGCGCCGCGCCCGCTCAGGACGTGTCCGCCAGCCAGGGCCTGACCTGCCGGCGCGCCTCGTGCAGCCGCGACTTGAACGTACCCAGCGGAATCCCGGCACGCTCGGCGGCCTCTGCGTACTCCAGCTGGCAGATGTCCCGGTAGACCAACGGCTCCACGAGCTGCGGGTGTTCGCGCTCCAGCCGCTCCAGCGCCTCCAGCAGGTCGACGCGGGAGCCGGCGATGACGCTGGTGGTGCGCGGGTCGGCCCGCGGCACCTCCTCCGCCGGGGCGGGCACCTCGGCGGACCGCCGTTTGAGTTCCCGGTACTTCTGCCGGCAGCAGTTGGCCACGACGGTGTGCAGCCAGGTGCCGAAGCGGCTGCGCCCCTCGAACGTGCCGATCTTCCTGGCGAGTTGCAGCAGGACGTCCTGGGCCGCCTCCTCGGCATCCTCCCGGCAGGGCAGGAACCGGCCGCAGCGCCGCAGGACCTCGGGCCGGACCGCCTGCAGCAGTTCCTCCAGCGCCGCGCGGTCCCCGGCCGCCGCGTGCCGGGCGAGGTCCTCGACTGGCGCGACCAGGTGTTCTGCTCGGGATCGGTCCACGGCCAGGCATGATAGTCGTATGCACTCCGTCGAGCGGATCGGGCGCTACCGGCTCGAACGGCGCCTTGGCGCGGGCGCGTTCGGCACCGTCTGGCTGGCGCACGACGACGAGCTGCGGGCGCCGGTGGCGGTCAAGGTCCTCGCCGACAACTGGTCCCACCGTCTGGATGTCCGCGAGCGCTTCCTGGCGGAGGCGCGGATGCTTCGGCAGGCCGGCTCCGATCGGGTCGTGCAGGTCCACGACATCGGTGAACTGCCGGACGGAAGGCCGTACTTCGTCATGGAGTACGCCGACGGCGGCACCCTCGCCGACCTGGTCGCCGCCGGTGTGCCGCCGGTGCCCGAAGCGCTGCGGCTGACGGCGTCGGCCGCCCGGGGCGCGGCCGCACTGCACGAGGCGGGGATCGTGCACCGGGACATCAAGCCGAGCAACGTACTGCTGTGCGCCTCCCCCGGCGGCGGCTCGCGGGTGCTGCTGGCCGACCTGGGGCTGGCCAAGAGCCTGGCACAGGCGTCCGGCCTCACCCAGGCCGCCGGGTCGGCGGGCTACCGGCCGCCGGAGCAGGCCACCGCGGGCAGCGGCATCGACGCGCGCGCCGACGTGTACAGCCTGGGGGCGCTCGGATACCACCTGGTCACCGGCGCGGTCCCGGGCGAGCCCGGCAGGATCGCGCGGCCCGACCGGCTGCGTCCGGGGCTGGACCCGGCGGTGCGGCGGGCGCTGCTGCGGGCGCTGGAGCCGGACAGGGAACGGCGCTGGCCCAGCGCGCGGGCCTTCGCCGAGGAGCTGGAGCGCCTCGCCGCCCCCGGACACCGGCCCCGCCCGCGCCGAAGGGTCCTGGCGCTGGCCGGCGCCCTGGCGGTGTGCGCCACCGCCACCGCGGTCGCCGTACCACTGGCGGTGTCGGACCGCTCCCCCACCCCGCCCGCCGACGTGCGCGCGACGGACGCGACGGGCCGGGTCGCGGCCGAGGTGCCCCGTGCCTGGGGACGGCAGCTGCGCGGTTCGGGATGGGATCCGCGCGTGCTGGGCCTGCCCGCCGGACACCAGCCGGGGTTCGTCGTCGCGGACGACCTGACGAGGTGGCAGGACCTGACGGCGGAAGTGAACGGCGTGTTCGTCGGCCGGACCGGCGACGGGGATCTCACGGCGGCGGTGGACGCCCTCACCCACCCCGGCTGCCACTACGACGGCGCCCACGGGTACTCGGGCACCGTGTGGCACGGCAGGGTCCGCGTGTGGAGCGGCTGCCTGGGCTCGGGCGGGTCCGTCACCGAGGCCGCGCTCGCCCCCGCCCACGGCACCGGGCGGCCGGGCGTGTACGTGCAGATCCGCGAGCGGGGCGGGGCGACGGCAACCGATCATGTCCTGACTTCGGTACACCTCGGAAACTGACCAGGCACACTCTTCTCGCGCCAGAACTTTTTCGTCCCGGCGCGCATCGGACATACATGACGGGGCACAGAGCGCCGTACCCACCCGCCGCGGCGGGTGCGTGAAGACACTGGGAGTGCTGAGGACCATGGCGAAGAAGTCCCCCTCCGTCCAGCGGACGGCCCTGCTCGCGGGCACGGCCGCGCTGCTCGGCCTGCTGACGGCCTGCGGCAGCGGCGGCGACGGCACGGCGAGCTCTCCGACGACCCTGCCCGGCACGGCGGCGCCCGCCACGGACGGCTCCACGAGCGCGCCCGCGACGGCGACCGACTCCGCGACCCAGTCGACGGGCCCGTCCGGCGAGGCCGCGACCGTCAAGCCGTCCAAGACCGCGACCTCGGCGGCGGGCGCCTCCGGTCGGTGCCACACCTCCGAGCTGCGGGCCTCCGTAGGACGCAACGACCCCGGGGCCGGGCAGGAGAACTTCCCGATCGTGCTGACCAACGCCTCCTCCCGTACCTGCACGGTGCGCGGCTTCCCGGGCGCCGCGTTCGTCGACGCGTCGGGCAAGCAGCTGGGACCGGATCCCAAGCGCGAGTCGGGGAGCACCCCGACGACCGTGACGCTGGCCCCGGGCCGGAGTGCCTGGGCGGGACTGACCTTCTCCAACCCGGAGGTCAGCGGCGCGGACCCGGCCACCCCGGCGGCGCTGCTGGTGACTCCGCCGGACGAGCGGGCCTCCCTGAAGGTGACGTGGACGGGCGGTCAGGTACCCGTGTCGGGCAACTCGTCCTCGGTGTTCCTGACGGTGTTCAACCCGGGCTCCGGCGCCTGAGCGGTAGGGGCGGGAGCGCTTTCTTACCGTGAGCTGCTTTGATGGATCATCCCGCCCCGATCCGCTCCGAAGGACCCTGCCCTGAACACCCCGCTCGCCGAGACGCTGTCCGTCCTCCTGCTCGTCGCCGTCCTCGCCTTCGCCGTCCTGCGGCCGAAGGGCCTGCCGGAGGCGGTGCTGGCCGTTCCCGCCGCGGGGCTCGTCATCGCCACGGGCGCGATCTCGCTCGGCCACGCGCGGGAGGAGGCCGCGCGGCTCGGGCCCGTCGTCGGCTTTCTCGCTGCCGTGCTGGTACTGGCTCACTTCTGTGACGTCGAGGGGCTCTTCCAGGCGTGCGGGGCGTGGATGGCCCGTCGGGCCGCGGGCTCCCCGGGGCGGCTGCTGGGCGCGGTGTTCATGCTGGCCTCGGTGATCACGGCCGTGCTCAGCCTGGACGCCACGGTGGTGCTGCTGACGCCGGTGGTGTTCGCCACCGCGGCCCGGGCGGGCGTCCGGGCCAGGCCGCACCTGTACGCGTGCGCCCATCTGTCGAACACAGCCTCGCTGCTGCTGCCCGTGTCCAATCTGACGAACCTGCTCGCGTTCGAGACGAGCGGGCTGAGCTTCACCCGGTTCGCCCTGCTGATGACGCTGCCGTGGCTCGTCGCGATCGGCGCCGAGTACGTGGTGTTCCGCCGCTTCTTCGGCGACGACCTGAGGATCGCCGCCCAGCCCTGCGGGCCGGGCGAGACACCTGAGCTGCCCCTGTTCGCGCTGGTCACCGTGGGCTGCACGCTGGCCGGGTTCGCCGTGGCCTCCGCCGTGGGCGTGGAGCCGGCCTGGGTGGCCGCCGCGGGCGCGCTGGTGCTGGCCGGCCGCTCGCTCGTACGGCGGAAGGCGACGCCGCTGACGGTCGTGCGGGCCTCGGCGCCGGCGTTCTTGGCGTTCGTGCTCGCGCTGGGGATCGTGGTGCGGGCGGTGGTCGACAACGGCCTGGCCGACGCCCTCGACCGCATTGTGCCGTCCGGTTCCGGTCTGCTCGCGCTGCTCGGCGTCGCCGTGCTGGCCGCCGTCCTGGCGAACCTGATCAACAACCTGCCCGCGGTCCTGGTCCTGCTGCCGCTGACCGCCGCGGCCGGGCCGGGCGCCGTGCTGGCGGTGCTGCTCGGGGTGAACATCGGCCCCAACCTGACGTACGCCGGTTCGCTGGCCACGCTGCTGTGGCGGCGGATCGTGCACCGGCACGAACACGACGTGGGCCTCGGGGAGTTCACCCGGCTGGGCCTGCTGGCCACCCCGGCCGCCCTGGTGCCGGCCGTGGCGGCGCTGTGGCTGTCGTTGCAGGTCGTGGGCTGAGCCGCCGGGCGCCTCGCCGGGTCAGTGGCGGCCTCCGCCGTAGCCACCACCGCCGTAGCCACCACCGCCGTAGCCGCCTCCATTGCCGCCGCCGTACCCGCCCGCGCCGCAGTAGTACGGGTTGTAGTAGCAGTACGGGTTCGTCGGGTAGCCGCTCGACGGTGTCGGCGCGGGCTGCGCGGTCGTCGGGGTGGCGGAGGGCGTCGGCTTGTCGGCCGCCTTGGGCGTGGGCGTGGGGGTGGGTGTCGGAACGGGCGTGGTGTCCTCGTCCCAGTTGACGACCTGCATCTGCAGGTCGGCCTTCACAGTGTCGAAGGCCCAGCGCTGCACGCCGCTGTCCTGGCGGGTCTTGAGCACCAGGG
The DNA here is from genome assembly GCF_006715395.1 of Streptomyces sp. SLBN-31. NCBI lineage: Bacteria > Bacillati > Actinomycetota > Actinomycetes > Kitasatosporales > Streptomycetaceae > Streptomyces > Streptomyces sp. SLBN-31. Next base: position 2,959,763 of record NZ_VFNC01000001.1, on the reverse strand, counting down.
CGCCCGAGCCGTCGGTGGCGGCGGGGGCCATGGCCAGGTCCTGGTTCCAGCGCGGCACCAGCGCGCCCCGCAGGGTGAAGTCGTAGCGGATGTTCTTCTGGACGCCGCCCGTGCAGGGTGCGAGCACCACCGAGTAGCCGAGGTGGGAGTCGAGGCAGAGTTCGGGGTCGGCGACGCTGCGCAGCCGGCCGTCGGTCTCGTAGCGCCACTGCTGAGTGCCGGCCGAGGAGCAGGAGGCCAGTTCGGTCTCGGCGCCCTCGACGGCCTTCTTGCCGACGACCGACACGCAGAGGCCGGAGCCGACGTTGTGCAGCCGCCCCTGGACGTTGCCCTGGGACGCCTCGCTCGCGCTGATCCAGGACGGGTTGCCGGTCGGGGTGCTCTTCGCCGGGCCGGGCGTCCGGGAGGGGTGGCCGCCGCCGGCCGGCGTGGTGTGGTCGCCGTTGCCGAGGACGGCCCACAGCACGAGCGGAATGACGATCAGTCCGCTCACCGTGAGGACGGCCGCGGTGAGGTTGCGGCGGCGGGCCGCGGCGCGCCGGGCGGCCTTGCGGTCCGACCGGCGGGAGGCGGTACCGCCGCCGGGGCGGGGTCCGCCGCCGGCGACGGTCCGGGCGGGGGCCGGGGGCATGCCGGGCGGCGCGAAGAAGGGCTCGCCCGCCATCACCGGGGGGCGGAGTTCCTCGGGCAGCGCGCTGCCCTCGACGGGGCCGGCGAGTCTGGACTCCACATAGGCCTGGGCGCCCCAGCCGAGGACCGCCTCGGCCAGTGCGAGGCCGATCGCCTGGTTGAACTGGGCGAGTTGGTCCGCGGTGTACCGGCAGTGCCGGCAGCGGGCGAGGTGCGCGGCCAGGTCGGGGTCGACGTCGGCTCCGCCGCGCCGGTAGGTCACGTCGAGCATGCGCAGATAGCGCCGGCACTCCTGCTCGGGGGCGAGTTCGCGGTGGACCTGGAGGCACTCCTCGCGCAGCCGCTCGCGGGCCCGTCCGAGTTCGATTCGAGCGTCCTCCGCGTCCAGGCCGAGCAGCGCGCCGGGTATCTCGATGGGCTCGGCCTCGACCTCGACGTGCCACAGCAGGCAGCGGGACGACTGGGGCAGCCGCTGGAACGCCCCGGACAGCAGGCGCCGGTGGGGTGGCGGCAGCAGCCGGGCCGCCACGTGCTCCCCGCCGTCCGCCTCGGAGCGCAGTTGCGGGTGGAGGTGTTCGCGACGGTGGTCGTTGTCCCATTCGGCGGCGATACGGCGCACGGTGACGAGGAGTTGGGGGCGCCAGGCGGAGGTGGGGCCGTTCTGCCGGAGTGTCTCGCCGAAGAGCCGGGTGAAGGCGGCGGTCGTGAGCATTCCCGCTGAGGGCGTGCCGTCGGTGCACAACCGGGCGTAGGCGAACCCCGCCTCCCAGTGCCGGTCCAGGAGTTCACCGACGGGCTGCAGCGCGGGCGACGATCCGGTCCACTTCTTGAGTTCGGCACTCAGTTGCTCGTCCGTCACCTCGAACCGGCGGGCAGATGTGGGGGAATTCGACAGGCCGGCGTCGTTCACGGCTGCATTCCTCTCGGGGCACGCACATAAAGTCCATACCAATTGGTATGGGGATACGTCGACAAGGCGACGACATCCACTCGTACAGGGTTCGGCATCTCGAACGTCTGCCGGAAACGGCTCTTTTGGAGCCCGGGACGAACGGGAGAGGCCTCGCGCGCACAGTGAAAACATGCGTTTTCTGTGCGCCGCCGACGCACACCTTTGCACAGGTCAGCGAAGCGGAACAAGGGATCTCGCGGTTTTGTGCATTCCGTGCCCGGCGTGCGATATTGACGAAACGTCAATGCCGCGGAACGTTATTCGCGTCACACGACCGGGACACCGCGCGAAAACCATTGACCGACCCGCCTCACCACATGCGCCCTCTGGCGCTCCGGCGTACGCCCGCTCACTCGCCAACCATTGACCCGCACGCCCGGTACACGCCGGGCGGCACCCCGTACCGGTCGTGGAAGACCCGGTTGAAGTGGAACGGGCTGGCGAACCCCGAAGCCGCCGCCACCCGCTCCACGGACAGGTCGCTGCCCTCCAGCAGCAGGGCCGCGTGCCGCAGCCGCGCCTCGCGCAGCGCCCGCATCGGCGACCGGCCCAACTGCTCGGTGAACAGGTGGGCGAAGCGGGAGGGCGACAGGGAGACCCGTGCGGCGAGCGAGCGGACGGTGTGCGGGCCGGCCGGGTCGGCGGCGATGAGCGCCTCGGCCCGGCGCACCCGCTCGTCGATGCCGGGCCCCGTCGCGGGCGGCCGGGCCGTGGCCGCCGTGAGCAGGACGATCTCCTCCAGGGAGGACAGGGCGAGTTCGCGGGCGGCGGTCCCGTGCGCCACGGCCACGCGGTCGTGGCGGGGTGCGGTCGCGGGCGGAGCCTCGGTCCCGGTCCAGCGCGCGTCGGCGAGCATCCGCCCGAAGGCGGTCTCCACCCGGCCGTGCACGGCGGCGGGGGCCGGTGTGACGGCGTACAGGCCGTCGCCGGCGTCGTACGGGCGCAGCCACGGTGTCCAGGCCGGCCGGCCCTGGCAGTGGACCCACCAGAACCGCCAGCCCTCGGCGCCCGGTTCGACGGCGTACCGGTGCGGTGCCCCGGGTGCCAGCACGACCAGGTCACCGGTGCCGGCCGTGACTTCCGCCCGCCCCTGGCGCACCCGGCCGCGGCCACCGGTCGTCCACAGGAAGAGCCAGCTCTCGGCTCCGCCCGGGCGGCTGATCCCGTACCCCGGGAGCTCGTCGTAGCGGCCGATCACGACCAGGCCCGGCGGCGGCGCAGCAGCCTCGGGCAATCGGTCAGCGTTCACGGGCATCCTCCGGTGCGTGGCAGCCGCCTAGCTTAGAAGGCGGATGACACCTCTGAAAGTCCCGAGAAGGAGGAGCAGGATGACAGCCACGGATATCGGCGCCGTCGAGGGTTCACCGCTGACCGCGGACGGGCTGCGGCAGTTCCAGGAGGACGGGTTCACCGTCCTGCGCGGGCTGTTCGGGCACGACGAGATCGACCTGTTGCGCGCGGAGTTCACGGCGCTGCACGCGGGGGGCCCGGTGCCGGGGCACTTCCAGCCGCGGGCGGGCACCGACCCCCTGGCCGCCTACCCGAGGGTGATGCAGCCGCACGAGATCAACGAGCGGGCGCGCCGCGTCCTGCTGGACGCCCGGCTGCGCACGGTGCTGGAGGTGCTGCTCGGCGAGGAGGTGCTGGCCGCGCAGAGCATGTTCTACTTCAAGCCGCCCGGCGCCCGGGGGCAGGCGCTGCACCAGGACAACTTCTATCTGCGCGTGGAGCCGGGCACCTGTGTCGCGGCCTGGGTGGCCTGCGATGTGATCGACCGCGACAACGGCGGTCTTGAGGTGGTGCCGGGCACGCACCTGATGGACCTGTTCTGCCCGGAGGAGGCGGACGCGGACGTGTCGTTCGCGCGGGAGTACGTCGCGCCGCCCGAGGGGCTGACCGCCGTGCCGGTCGACATGGCGCCGGGCGACGTCCTGTTCTTCAACGGCAGCGTGGTGCACGGCTCGCAGCCCAACCGCACCGCCGACCGGTTCCGGCGGTCGTTCATCGGGCACTACGTGGGCCGGTCGGCCGAGCGGATCGGCGCGTACTACCGCACGATGGCGATGAGCGGCGAGCGGGTCGTGCTGCCGGAGAGCGAGGGGGCGGGCCCGTGCGGCACGGAGTTCGCGCCGCAGGGGCCCCATTAGTCAGCCGTGGCCCACGATCGGGTGCGGGGTGTACGGCCGCTCCAGTTCCTCGATCTCCTTCTCGCTGAGCCGGAGTTCGACCGCGGCCACGGCGTCCTCGATGTGGTGCGGCTTGGCCGCGCCGATGATCGGGGCCACCACCGTCTCCTGGTGCAGCAGCCAGGCGAGGGCCACCTGGGCGCGAGGGACGCCCCGGTCGTTCGCGATCCGGGTGACCGCCTCGACGATGGTGCGGTCGCCCTCCGGGTAGAGGCGGCTGCCGAAGTCATCGTTGGCGCTGCGGTCGGTCACCGTGCCCCAGTCACGGGTGAGCCGGCCGCGGGCCAGCGGGCTCCAGGGCAGGACACCGACGCCCTGGTCGGCGCAGAGCGGCAGCATCTCCCGTTCCTCCTCGCGGTAGAGGAGGTTGTAGTGGTTCTGCATGGACACGAACTTGGTCCAGCCGTGCCGCTCGGCGGTGTACTGCATCTTGGAGAACTGCCAGGCGTACATCGAACTCGCCCCGATGTAGCGGACCTTGCCCGCCTTCACCAGGTCGTGCAGGGCCTCCATGGTCTCCTCGACCGGGGTGTGCGGGTCGAAACGGTGGATCTGGTAGAGGTCCACGTAGTCCGTGCCCAGGCGCCCGAGACTGTGGTCGATCTCGGTCATGATGGCCTTGCGGGACAGGCCGGCGCCGTTGGGGCCGGGCCGCGTGCGGCCGTGTGCCTTGGTCGCGAGCACGATCTCGTCGCGGTTGGCGTACTCGCGCAGCGCTTTGCCGACGATCTCCTCGCTGGTGCCGTCGGAGTACACGTTCGCCGTGTCGAAGAAGTTGATGCCGGCCTCCAGCGCCTGCCGGATCAGCGGCCGCGAATCCTCCTCGCCGAGGGTCCATTCGTGCACGCCTCGGTCGGGCAGGCCGTAGGTCATGCAGCCCAGACAGATCCGCGACACGTCCAGGCCCGTCGAACCGAGCTTCACGTACTGCATCGTTACTGCTCCTGCCTTCGGGTGGGGTACGAGGGGAGCGTACGACTTCGCGCGCGCCCCATGTCCGACGCGGGACGTCAGCCGCCGTCCAGCAGGTCCAGTGCCCGCTCCCAGCCGAACTCCGGCCGCACACCGTCCCGCCCCGGCTCCCCGGTGTACCGCTCGCCGAACCGGACGCCCATGTCGCGCAGCCGTACGAGGCTGTCCCGGTAGGCGGGGTGGGTGGCCAGGGCGTCGGCCACGCAGGGCAGGACGGCGACCGGGACGCCCAGGCCGCAGGCCTCGCACAGGGTCGCCACGGCGAGGGTGTCGGCGAGGCCCGCCGCCCACTTGTTGACCGTGTTGAAGGTGGCGGGAGCCGCCACGACCGCGTCGGGCGGCGGGAAGGGGCGCGGATCGCCCGGGGTGCGCCAGGCGGAGCGTATGGGGCGGCCGGTCTGCGCCCCGACGGCCTCGGTGTCGAAGAAGCCGTTCGTCGCGACGGGCGTCGCGATCACGCCGACCTCCCAGTCCCGCTGCTGCGCGGCGGTGATCAGCCTGCCCACGTCCGCCGCGATGCCGGCGGCGCAGACGACGACGTAGAGGAAGGGTTTCCCGGCCTGTTCGGTCATCCGGGAACCCTACTGAAGGGGGAAGGACCGCCCGCGCTCGGCTTCCGGCCGGGGTCCGTGGATGCGGCGTTCGCCCTCCTCGATCGGCACGTCGTTGATGCTGGCCTCGCGGCGGGTCATCAGGCCGTGCTCGTCGAACTCCCACAGCTCGTTGCCGTAGGAGCGCCACCACCGGCCGTCGGCGTCGTGGCACTCGTACTGGAAGCGGACGGCGATGCGGTTGCCGTCGAAGGCCCACAGGTCCTTGCGCAGGGCGTAGTCCAGCTCGCGCTGCCACTTGCGGGTCAGGAACGCGACGATCTCCTCGCGGCCGGTGACGAAGGTGTCGCGGTTGCGCCAGACCGAGTCCTCGGAGTAGGCGAGCGCCACCTTGTGCGGGTCGCGGGTGTTCCAGGCGTCCTCGGCCGCCTGCACCTTCTGCGCGGCGGTCTCGCGGGTGAAGGGGGGAAGGGGCGGACGGTCGGCCATGGTGCCTCCTCGGCGGGCGGACGGCAGTGGAGAACGGGCGTTCTCCGGTCTGCTGCTACCCTAGGAGAACGCTCGTTCTCACGTCAAGGAAGGTCGCACCCGGCATGGTCGTCATGGACAGTTCCGCCGCCCGTGAGCAGGTGCTGGACGCGGCCGAGGAGTTGTTCTACGGGCGGGGCATCCAGTCCGTCGGCATGGACGACATCCGGGGGGCGTCGGGTGTCTCGCTCAAGCGGCTCTACCGACTGTTCCCGGCCAAGGAGCAGTTGGTGGAGGCGTATCTGGAGCGGCGCGACGCGCGCTGGCGGGGCCGGCTCGCCGAGTTCGTGGCGCGCCGGGAGGATCCCGAGGAGCGGCTCCTGGCGGTCTTCGACTGGCTGGAGGGCTGGTTCGCCGAGGACGGCTTCCGCGGGTGCGCGTGGATCAACTCCTACGGCGAGCTCGGGGCCACGTCGGAGCGCGTCGTGGCCCAAGTGCGCCTGCACAAGGGGGAGTTCCGGAAGTACGTCGAGGGGCTGGTGTCCGCCGCCGGGCTGCCCGGCCCGCTGTCCGGGCAGCTGTTCCTGCTGGCGGAGGGCGCCATGGTGACCGCCGGCATCACCCGAAGCACCGAGCCCGCCCGCCAGGCCCGCACGGCGGCGGAACTACTGCTGCGGTGCTGCCGCGCGGGGTGAGCAACCGGCCGCGGGGCCGCCACGCCGGGTGGACAACCGGCTGCTGGCCCGTCGCCCCGAATGAGCGACCGGGCTGCCGGGCCGTCGCATCGGGCGAGCAAGCGGCTGCGTGGCCGCCACGCCGCGGCGGGTGTGTCGGCTTCGGGGCGTACGCCTCAGCCGTCGGTCACGGTGATCGCGCCCACCGGGCAGGCGCGGGCCGCCTCCCGGACCATCGGGTCCCCGCCGCCGTCCTCGCGGCCGGGCAGCAGGGTGCTGAATCCGTCGTCGTCCTGGGTGAAGACGCCCGGGGCGGACAGGGCGCACTGGCCGGCGCCGATGCAGACGTCCTGGTCGATGTCGATGCGCATGGACGTGAGCCTCTACCAGGTCACGGGGAGTTCCAGCATCCCCTGGATCGTGTCGCCGGGCTTGAAGGGGATCTCGTCGGCCGGGGCGGCCAGGCGCATGGCCGGCAGCCGGTCGAAGAGGGTGCGCAGGGCGATGTCGAGTTCGGCGCGGGCCAGGTTCTGGCCGAGGCACTGGTGGATGCCGAAGCCGAAGGCCACGTGGTGGCGGGCCGGGCGGTGCCAGTCGAGGGTGTCGGGGTCGGCGTAGACGTCCTCGTCCCGGTTGATGACGGAGGTCGAGAAGAGCACCCCGTCGCCGGAGCGGATGACCGTGTCGCCCACCTGGATGTCCTCCGTCGCCCTGCGCAGCAGACCGTCCGCGATCGACAGCATGCGCATGAGCTCCTCGACCGCCTGGGGCATCAGCTCCGGGTCTGCCCGCAACTCGGCCAGTTTCTCCGGGTGCTGGAGGAGGGTGAAGGTGCCGAGCGAGATCATGTTGGCCGTGGTCTCGTGGCCGGCGACCAGCAGAATGGTGGCGAACGCGATGACGTCCTGCCGGTCCAGCACGCCCTCCCGCAGCTGCCGGTGGACGAGTTCGTCGAGCACGCCGTCGCCGGGCTCGGACTGCTTCAGCTTGCGGTCGATCAAGTCCTCGAAGTAGGCGTCCAGTTGATCGCGCGCGTCCTGCACATCCGTCACCTTCGGGCCGCGCAGCAGCCGGCGGGACTGTCCCTCGAAGAATTCGTGGTCGGCGTAGGGCACGCCGAGCAGCGCGCAGATCACCATCGAGGGCACGGGCAGCGCGAAGGCGCTCACCAGCTCGGCGGGCGGCCCCTGGGCGATCATGTCGTCGAGCAGCCCGTCCACGATCCGCTGGATCTGCGGGCGGAGGTCGACGGCCCTGCGGAGGGTGAAGCTGGGGACCATCATGCGGCGCTGGACACGGTGCTCGGGGTCGTCGACGCCGAGCAGCGCGAGCCTCCGGTTGCGCACCGAGGCGAAGCGTTCGGTGGGCGCCGGGAAGTCGGGGTGGTTGCGGTCGGTGGACAGGCGCTGGTCTGCGAGCAGTTCCCGGGCGAGGGCGTGACCGGTCACCAACCAGGCGGGACGTCCGTCGTAGAGGGTGATCCGGGCCAGTGGGCGGGTGCCGCGCACGGGCTCGTAGGCGGTCGGCGGGTGGTAGGGGCAGGTGCGGTCCTGGGGGAAGGCCACGGGTTCCGCTTGCGTCATGGAAGACCTCGCAGACGAAGAGTGCGTCGCGCAGATCTTCATTAGATGCCCGGGGCATCTATAGGGCGACGGGAAGTTCGGCCACATCGGTGGCGGGGGCATTCTGGCCGGAGTTGGTCGCACATGATTCGAAAACCCACGGACGGAACCAACCCCTCCGATTGCGGACGGCGAGGTGTGCGGTAGGGATGATTCCGGCACGGGGCGGTGTTGAAGCGGCGTGCCGGCAAGTCGTAGGACTCGACGATGGGACGGATGTCATGCCTCTTGAGGGCGAGTACGAACCCAGCCCGGAGAAGTGGGTGCGCGATCAGGTGGAGCTGTACGAGAGCTCCGGCGGTACGAAGGGAACGACGCTGCGGGACACCGGCCTGCCCGTCGTCGTGCTCACCACCCGCGGCGCGAAGAGCGGGAAGATCCGCAAGTCACCGCTGATGCGTGTCGAGCACGAGGGGCGGTACGCGGTCGTGGCCTCGCAGGGCGGGGCGCCCAAGCACCCGGTCTGGTACCACAATCTCAAGGCCGATCCGCGCGTGGAGCTGCAGGACGGCCCGGACAAGCGGGACATGACGGCCCGTGAGGTCACCGGTGCGGAGAAGGCCGAGTGGTGGCAGCGGGCGGTCGAGGCGTTTCCGCCGTACGCCGACTACCAGAAGAGGACCGACCGGCAGATCCCCGTCTTCGTACTCGAACCGGCCGACGGCGACCACTGAACGGGGCTGCCTGATCGGGTCCGGCTGATCCGGGCCGGCTGACCCGGACTGGCCGGATCAGCCGCGATGCGCCCTTCCGAAAAAATCTCTGTTTCCCGGCGCATGAACGGGTCTCCCCCGGGCACGCGTCCGTCAGGCCCCCCCGCGCTCCCCCGTCGCGGCGGGGCTTTCCCGTGCCTCTTCCGCGGGCCGGTCGGTGATGTCCAGGAAGATCTGGTCGGCCTCCGGGACCGAGTCCGCGACCGTCCGCTTGATCCGGACGGCGACCTCCTCGACCTGTTCGCTGTCCAGGCCCGGCACGAGGTCGACCCGAGCGGCCACCAGGGCCTGGTCCAGGCCGGTCTTCATGGTGAACAGCGCCTCCACGCTGTCGATCTCCGGCTGCTCCTGCAGCAGGTCCCGGATGCGGTCGGCCGCCTCGGGGTCCGCGGCCTCGCCGATCAGCTGGTCACGTGCCTCGCGGCCCAGGTGGAAGGCGACGAAGACCAGCAGGGCACCGATCCCGAAGGAGGCGGACGCCTCCCACACCACCTCACCGGTGACCATGTGCAGCGCCATGCCGATGGCGGCGAGCGTCACGCCCAGCACCGCCGTGCCGTCCTCGGCGACCACCGTGCGCAGCGCCGGGTCGCGCATTCCGCCGCCGGTCCCGCCCTGCCGGCGCACCTGGTGCACGGCCCGCAGCAGCGACACGCCCTCGGCGAGGAAGGACACGCCGAGCACGATCAGACCGGCCACATAGCCGCTGGTCTTCTCCTCGGCGCCGTTGCGCAGGGCCTCCAGGCCCTGGAAGAAGGAGAAGCAGCCGCCCATGACGAAGATGCCCACGGCCGCGAGCAGCGACCAGAAAAAACGCTCCTTGCCGTAACCGAAGGGGTGGCGTTTGTCGGCCGGACGGCGGCTGCGGCGCAGGGCGGCAAGCAGGAACACCTCGTTCATGCTGTCCGCCACCGAGTGCGCCGCCTCCGACATCAGGGCCGGTGATCCGGCGGCCAGGCCGCCCACCGCCTTCGCCGCGGCGATCACCAGATTCGCCGCGAGCGCCACCAGCACGGTGACGCGGGTCCGCCTGTCAGCTTTATTGTCCGAAGTTGTCCTGCTCACGTACGCCGACTGCCCGTACGGGGTCGACTCATACCGTGCGGGGCAGGGAATTCGGGGAACGCGGTGAGCAGGGCGCACACGATCGCAGGGAGGAACCATGGGCGGCGGGGGCAACGACTCTTACGGCAAGAAGGCGTTCAAGCGGTCCAAGAGCCACTTCGCGGACCGGATCACCGCGGACGGGCGGGACGGCTGGCCGGTGGCGGCGGGCCGTTACCGGCTGGTGGTCAGCCGTGCCTGTCCGTGGGCGAGTCGCGCCGTGATCTCCCGGCGGCTGCTGGGCCTTGAGGACGCGCTGCCGATGGCGATCGCCGACCCGATCCAGGACGACCGCAGCTGGCGTTTCACGCTCGATCCCGGCGGTCGCGACCCGGTGCTCGGCATCCGATATCTCAGCGAGGCCTACGACAAGCGGGAGACCGGCTACCCCGGCGGGGTCAGCGTGCCCGCGATCGTCGACCTACCCAGCGGACAACTGGTCACCAACGACTACCAGCAGCTCACCCTCGACCTCGCCACCGAGTGGAGCGCCCTGCACCGCGACGGAGCGCCGGACCTGTATCCGCACGCCCTGCGCGACGAGATCGACGCGGTGATGGCAGAGGTCTACGAGGACGTCAACAACGGTGTGTACCGGGCCGGTTTCGCCACCGACCAAGAGGAGTACGAGGGCGCGTGCGCCGGGGTCTTCAGGCGGCTGGACATGCTGAGCGCGCGGCTCGAGGAGCAGCGTTACCTGGTCGGCGACACGATCACGGAAGCGGACATCAGGTTGTTCACCACACTGGTCCGTTTCGACGCGGTCTATCACGGCCACTTCAAGTGCAACCGCTGGAAGCTGACGGAGAACCCGATTCTGTGGGCGTACGCCCGCGACCTCTACCAGACCCCCGGCTTCGGGGACACGGTCGACTTCGACCACATCAAACGGCACTACTACCAGGTCCACAGCGGTATCAACCCGACCCGCATCGTGCCCCTCGGACCGGAGCTGTCCGGCTGGCTCGCGCCCCACTTCCGGCAGGAACTGGGCGGCCGGCCGTTCGGCGACGGAACGCCTCCGGGGCCGGTGCCGGCGGGAGAGGGAATCCCGGCGCAGGGGCGACCCTGATCGAGCAGGATCGAGCAAGGAGGCACACGTGGCCAAGAACAAGAAGAAGATGAAACTGCCCCTCGCCTACAAGCCGTTGGGCTTCGCGCTGGGCTGGGTGAGCGGCGCCCTGTCGGGGATGGCGTTCCGCAAGACGTGGATGGCGATCCGGCACGAGGAGGACGCGCCGGACGCCCTGGACCGGGACCGCGGCTGGGGAGAGATCCTGCTGGCCGCCGCGGTCCAGGGCGCGATCTTCGCCGTGGTGCGCAGCGCGGTGGACCGCGGCGGCGCCAAGGCCATCGAACGCTCGACGGGCGTCTGGCCGACCAGCGAACAGGGCGGCCGGGACTGACGAGAGGGGCCGGCATCCACGGGATGCCGGCCCCTCTTCCTTGTCCGCCGCACTCCTCACCCCTGCTTCGGGGCCGTCGGTGTGGCGCGGCGGAGGGTGAAAGAGTGCCCGGCCGGGTCGGCGTAGCCGCGTTCCTCGTGAAGTCCGGCCGCGTCCTTCGTGTCGAGCGGGCGGCCGCCGAGTTCGACCACCTTGCGCTCCACCGCGTCCAGGTCGCTCACGTGGAAGTCCAAGTGGGCCTGCAGGGAGTTCTCGGGGCGCGGCCAGCTCGGCGGCGTCGCGTTGACGTCGCGGCGAAAGGCCAGACGGATGCCGTCGGCACCCCTGATCTCCACCCGGTTGGCGGTCGCGTCGGTCTCCTCGGCGTCCAGAAGTTCCTTGTAGAACACGGCGAGCTTCTCGGGCTCGGCACAGTCGAGCACCACGTAGCCCGCGTCAACCAGCGGCATGTCTCCTCCGAAGGGTCCCGGGCGCGGGGCAGGTCGTGTCCCGCCGCCCTCCTCCTCCGGATATCCCGGCCCGGCCGGTTCAGTCGCACGCCGATGCCGGGCCGCGTCCTGCCGGTCACCCTCGGGCGGGCCGTTCCGGCGTCCGTGCTTCCGCCAGCCGGGCGGCCGCCGCGCTCAGCAGCAGATCCAGGGCGGCCGGGTAGGAGCTGCGCGGCATGTCGTGCACGAGGTGACGGGCCGCGGCGGCGATGTGCGGGTGGGTGGCGGCGGGCAACCTGGCGTACGTCGCCCTCCACACGGCCGCCTCCGCCTCCCGGGCGGCCTTCGGCAGGGCCGTGCTCGCCGAGTCGAGGGCGCCGAAGGCGAGTGCCTGGTCGATGAAGGCGTGGTAGACGCGCACGGCCTCGGCGTCGGGGAAGCCGGCGTCGCGCAGCACGCCGAGGACGGTCTCGACGGCCTGGATCTCGTGGGCGCGCCCGGTGACGCGGTAGGAGCTCAGGACGGCCGCCCGTGGATGCGCCAGGGCGCTGGCGTGCATGCGCAGGCCGAGGTCGCGCAGGTCGGCGCGCCAGTCGCCGGTGGGCCGCCAGGTGCGCAGGGTGCGGCCGATCAGCTCGTCGGCGACGGCGAGCATCAGGTCGTCGGTGTGCCGGAAGTAGCGGTACAGGGAGCTGGGGTCGGCCCCCAGGGCGCGGCCCAGGCGGCGTACCGACAGGGCGTCGGCGCCGTGCTCCTCGATCAGACGCAGGGCGGTCGCCACGATCAGCTCCTCGGACAGCACGACGCCCTGCTTGGTGGGGCGCCTGCGCCGCCGGGCGTCGGGCGGAACGACACGCTCGCTCATGGACTGCCTCCTGGGACCGGTGCCCGCACCTTATGACAACAGCGTTGACCTGTTAAGTGCCCGGGCAGTTTCATGTGCGGTCACCGGGGCCAGCCAGGCCCCCCGGTGCGAGCGGAGACCCGCCCATGTCCGACCAGTCCCTCGGCGCAGCGCCGCCCGCGCGGCCCGCGCTGCGCAAGTCCCTCGGCGTCCTCGACGGCGTCGCCATCGCCGCGTCCAGCACGGCCGCGACCACCAGCATCGGCATCGGCCTCGGTGTGACGGCCGGGGTGGTCGGTCTGCACCTGCCGGCGATCATGCTGCTGGCGTTCCTGCCCGTGCTGGGCATCGCCGGCGCCTACTCCCGGCTCAACCGCGTCGAGCCGAACGCCGGCAACGGCTATGTGTGGGTGGGCCGTTCGCTCAGTCCCTGGCTCGGTTTCCTGGTCGGCTGGGTGAACATCGTGGCGACGGTGGCGTTCCTGGCGTACACGACCGCGGTCACCGGCTCGGCGCTGATCCAGCTGGCCGGGGAGGCCGGAGTGCACCGGATCGGCGGACTCGCGCTGGACGCGGGCTCGACGGCGCAGACCACCGCCCTCGGCATCTTCGTCCTGGTGGCGGTGACCGTCACCGCCGTCACCGGGGTCCGCACGGCGGCGCGTCTGCAGACGGGGCTGCTGGTCTTCGAGTACGTCGTCCTGCTCGGGTTCTGCGGCTACGGCATCGTCACCGGCCCGCACGCCTTCAGCTGGAGCTGGTTCGACCCGTTCGCGATCCCCTCGGCGTCGGCGCTGGCCCAGGGCCTGATCCTGTCGGTGTTCTGCTACTGGGGTTTCGAGGCCGCCTTCAGCGTCAACGAGGAGGTGCGCGAGCCGCGGGACGCCTCCCGGGCCGGCTTCATCACGCTCCTGACCATGCTGACCCTGTTCCTGCTCGGCTCGATCGCCTTCCAACGGGTCCTTTCGGAGCCGGAGTTGGCGGGTCACGGCGCCCAGGGGCTGGCGTACTTCGGTGACCGGCTGGCCGCGCAGCCGCTGGCCGCGCTGCCCCTTGTGGCGCTGATGTTCTCGGCGGTGGCCTCGCTGCAGGCCGGGGTGATCCCGACGGCCCGCGGCATGTTCGCGATGAGCCGGGACCGTACGCTCGGGCCGGTGTGGTCCAAGGTCAGCGCCCGCTACGGCACCCCGGCCGCCGGAACGCTGCTGATCGGCGCGCTTGCGGCGGCGGTCGCCGCGCTCGCCCTGGTGATCCCGCGGCTCGCGGACATGATCATGGCGACCGTGAACGCCGTCGGCATCGTGGTGGCCCTGTCGTACGCCCTGACGGCGCTGGCGGCGGCCGTACGCTTCCGCTCGCTGCTGCGCGAGGACTGGCGTCAGGGTCTGCGGGCCGTGGTGCTTCCCACGCTGAGCGCGACGGCACTGCTCGGGCTCGGCGGCTATCTCGGCTGGAGCTTCTACTCCTCCACCGACCATCTCGAACTCCGCGCGGACAACGGGTGGTTCCTGCTCCTCACTCCCCTGCTCATGATCGGGTCCGGCTTCGTCGCCGCCGCATGGGCCAAGTGGGCGCGCAGGTCCCCGTACTTCCGCACGGGCGAGGGCACGGACGCGGACGCGCCCGCCCTGCTGACCACCATCTCCTAGGAAACGGATCCATGCACGCAGACCTCCTCTTCACCGGCGGCCCCGTCCTGACCCCCGAGGGCCGCACCGCCACCGCCGTGGCCGTCACCGGCGGCCGCGTCACGGCCGTGGGGCACGACGAGGTGCTGGCACTCAGGGGACCGCGGACCCGGTGCGTCGACCTGGCGGGCCGGTTGCTGCTGCCCGGCTTCCAGGACGCGCACGTCCATCCGATCCCGGCGGGTCTGGAGCTGTCGCAGTGCGACCTGACCGGGGCCAGGACGGCCGAGGAGACGGTCGCCGCGGTCCGCGCCTACGCCGACGCACACCCCGAGCGGGAGTGGATCCTCGGCGGCGGCTGGTCCATGGAGGCCTTCGAGGGCGGTACGCCGACCCGGGAACTGCTGGACGCGGCCGTGCCCGACCGGCCGGTGTACCTGCCCAACCGCGACCACCACGGCGCCTGGGTCAACGGCCGCGCCCTGGAGCTCGCCGGGGTCACCCGGGACACCCCGGACCCGGCCGACGGACGCATCGAACGGGACGCGGCCGGCGAACCCAGCGGCACCCTGCAGGAGGGGGCGATGCAGCTCGTCGGCCGGCTCACTCCCCCGGCCACCGCGGCCGACCGGCTGGCGGCCCTGCTGCACGCCCAGCGCCATCTGCACGCGCTCGGCATCACGGCCTGGCAGGACGCGCTCGTCGGGGACTTCCTCGGCATGGACGACCCGTCCGGGGCGTATCTGGCGGCCGCGCGGGACGGCTCGCTCACCGCACGGGTCGTCGGCGCCCTGTGGTGGGACCGGGAGCGCGGGGCCGAGCAGATCCCCGAACTCGTGGAGAAACGGAAGGCGTTGAGTCACGGGCGGTTCCGTGCGGGGACCGTGAAGCTGATGCTGGACGGGGTCGCCGAGAACGGCACGGCCGCGCTGCTGGATCCGTACCTGGACCGGTGCGGCTGCGCCACCGCCAACCACGGCAAGAGTTTTATCGACTCCGATCAACTTCCCAAGTACGTGGAGGAGTTGGACCGGCTCGGTTTCCAGTGCCACTTCCACGCGCTGGGCGACCGGGCCGTGCGCGACGCCCTGGACGCGATCGGGGCCGCCCGGGCGGCGAACGGACCGAGCGACACCCGGCCGCACCTGGCACACCTTCAGGTCGTGCACCCGGAGGATGTGCCGCGCTTCGCCGAGCTGGACGCCACGGCCAATCTCCAGCCCCTGTGGGCCGCGCACGAACCGCAGATGGACGAGCTGACGATCCCCTTCCTGGGGGCCGAACGGGCGGCGTGGCAGTACCCGTTCGGCTCGCTGCTGCGTTCCGGGGCGCGGCTCGCCGCGGGCAGCGACTGGCCGGTGAGCAGCCCCGATCCGCTCCAGGGAGTGCACGTCGCGGTCAACCGCCTCGCGCCCGACAGCGACGGCGCCCCCGTGTTCCTGCCCGCCGAACGCATCGGTCTCACCGAGGCGTTGACGGCCTACACGGCCGGATCGGCGTACGTGAACCATCTCGACGACACCGGACGGGTGCGGGTCGGCCAACTGGCGGACCTCGTGGTGCTGGACCGCGATCCCTTCGCCGCACCGCCGCAGGAGATCGGGCGGACGCGGGTCGCGATGACCTTCGTGGGAGGGGAGGCAGTGTACGCAGCTCAAGAGGCGTAAGCAGTAACGGATATCACGGTGAGGTCACGCGTAGATCATTTAGGCTCTGGGCAGTCTCGTAGCGCTTCTCGGTTCAACTTTCGGCCATAGAAGCTGAGTTCGAGTGCACGGGCGGCCAGCAGGCCGCCCGTTCGCAGGGCCGGGGGGGCTCTGCCTGTTCCGGCTCCCGGAAGGAAACGCATGCCTAAGGACGCCAGGTTCGGCCTCCCGTTCGACACTCCCGTCAACGGACATCTGGGGTACGCCCAGAACCGTCCGCCCCTCTCCGCGCTCCTCGTCTGAACCGAGCGGGTTGCGAGCGGTTCGTCCGCAAAGGACAGCAGGGCTGTCCGCCCCCACTTCCTCGCCGCGCAAGCGCAGCAGCCGTGCCCCCTCACGGGCGTACGCACCAGGAGCGGAGCCGAACGCGTGTGTCCGGCTCCGGCGAGGCCTGCGCGGAGGGCGTAGAAGTTCGCGGATCCGACCGGCCGACGACCACGGTCGATCGGTTCCTTTTCCACGACCACAGTTGATGGGAGACCTGTGTGAATTCTCGACTCGTAGGTGCCGTTCCGGAGGCGTCCGCCGACACCTCGCTCCCGGCGCGGCCGGACGCCCCGCTCCAGCCCACGGAGGCCGGGGAAGCCCTGACCCGCCTCTTCCTGTCACGCATCAACGGCAGTACGGAGGAGTACCGCGGGTATCAGGACGCCGTTCGGCAGCGGCTGGACGCGCTCGGTTCCCCCCACCCCAGTACGACACTGCGCGTGGAAGGGGCCCTCCATCTGGCGCGGCCCGCGTTCCTCCCGCCCGACGAGGAGGGCATGGGCAGGCTGAGGCGTCTCGACACCGGCCTGCGGCTGATCGAGGCGGCCTTCCCCCAGGTCGGCACCGACATCGAGATCTGCCGGCTGACCTGCGCGATGCTCGAAGGGGCCTGGAGAAGCCGGGCGCTGACCCCGCCGCGCGCGGAGGAGCGGTCGACCGCCTGCGGCTGCCCGCTGTGCCGTCGGCTGCCCACGCCGCCCGCACGCACGCTGGACGACTACCGCTGGCGGCAGAGCGCCGGGCGTCCCCTCACCGTCAAGACCTGGCCGAACCGCACCGAGCTCGACAGCGTCCTGACCGGCGGATGGTCCTGGACCCGGCAGATGAACGACCTCGAACGGGACCTCGGCCACCGCCACCGCTTCGAGGACGACATCCTCGTCTTCCACGAGTACAAACGCGTGATCGACACCATCGACACCGCGCGCCTCACCCGGCACGTCGAAGACCGCCTGGCCGAGAACTTCAGCACCAACAGCGCACGGGCCCTGGTCTCCGGGCTCTTCGCGGCCCACAAGCGATCCGTCGACGAGTACTGGCTGCAGCAGCACGCGGCGGGCGACGTCACCCTCCCGCAGACCAACCCGCTCAGCCAGAGCACCTACTCGGCCCTGCAGATGCTGGACTGCCTGTTCTGGCACGTCTCCCCCGACACCGAGCTCTGGCAGGAAGAACACCTCGCCTCCCTGCTGCTGTGCCGCGTCATCGACGACATGGCCGACGTACGAGCCGACGCCCTCACCGGCGAGATAAGCAACTTCTGGCTCGCCGACATGCCCACCCACACCAAGGCCCTCTACGCCGCCTGCGCCATGGCCCTCGTCAAGTACGGCTGCACGCCCGAGGCGCATCCCCCGATGTGGAACACCTGGCTGATGACCACCACCATCGTCTGGATGGGGCTCACGGGACGCCACGCGCTGTGGTTCGACGGCATCACCCAGGGCCTCCCCCCGGCCGACTCCTGCGCGCTGTGCGACCTGCAGCCCAACCCGTGCAGCGGCATCCTCACCCACGGCACCGACCTGACCATCGCGCCGCGGGCCACCGTACCGGCGCTGAGCGCCCGCACCGCCGAGCTGTCCGCCCGCTGCCGGGCCCAACACCCCGACACCTGGCCCCTGTTCGACGCCGAGCTGCATGCCTTCGAGGCGCTGCACGGTCCGTGGTACGGCGACATAGACAGCACCTGGGAGATCCTGCGGCGCACCTACATCGCGGCCGTGGAGGCGTCCGCCGCGGCGGGCTCCACGGACCGCGCCCGTCAGGTCCAGGAGGACGCCGGCGTCGTCGGGTCCGAGATGTTCCACACCCTGCACGAGCCTCGGACCGGGCGGGAGGACACCACCCTGCTCGCCTACATGTTCGGCTGCGCACACCCCCACTTCCTCTGGAACGCCACGGGACACCGTCCGTCGGACGTCGCGGGCGACTGGCTCGACGGCTGACACCGCGCATGCGCGAACCGTCCCGAAAGACGGCGCTGCCCGGCCGGGGGGACCGGCCGGGCAGCGGTGGTGCCGGGGTCAGACGGAGAACTCGACCGGCAGGCTGTCGAGCCGGGACTCCCAGGTGGAGGCGGTCGAGGAGAGCTCCTCCGACGGCACGGCCAGCCGCAGGTCCGGAAGCCGGTGCAGCAGGACGTCCACGCCGATCTCGATGATGGACTGCCCGATGTTCTGCCCCGGGCACTCGTGCGGCCCGGCGCTGAACGCCAGATGGGACTGGTTCCCCTGCACGGCGACGGCCGCGTCGGGCCGTACCTCCGGGTCGAGGTTGCCGGCGGCCAGGCCCAGGACGAGCAGTTCCCCCTCCTGGATGTGATGGCCTCCGAGCTCCAGGTCGGCCGCCGCGAACCGGCCGGGCAGCACGGCCAGCGGTGGGGTGTCCCACATGATCTCCTCCACCACGGAGGAGATGTTCAGCTGCCCGCTGACCAGGTCGGACAGCCGGCCCGCGTCGGTGAGGACCCGCTGCAGGACCTGGGCCAGCAGGTTGCTGGTGGTGGTGTGGGCGGCGATGAGCACCAGGCGCAGATGGCTGACGACCTCGTCGTGGTCGAGGCCGGCCGGGTGCTCCAGCAGGGCGGTGGCGAAGTCGGAGCCCGGCTCCGCCCGCTTGCGCTCGGCGAGTTCCGACAGGATCTGGATGATCCGGCCG
The DNA here is from genome assembly GCF_006715395.1 of Streptomyces sp. SLBN-31. Classification (NCBI taxonomy): domain Bacteria; kingdom Bacillati; phylum Actinomycetota; class Actinomycetes; order Kitasatosporales; family Streptomycetaceae; genus Streptomyces; species Streptomyces sp. SLBN-31. The sequence continues at coordinate 2,940,951 of NZ_VFNC01000001.1, read as the reverse complement.
TTGTGCTCCAGGGCGTCCTCGCCGCCCTTGAAGACCTGGGCGCAGGACTCGATCAGGCGCAGTCCGTCCGCCGAGGGAAGGCCCAGGATCCGGGTGAGCACGAGCATCGGCAGAAGATCGGCGTAGTCGGCCACCAGGTCGGCGCGCCCGGCGTCCGCGAACGCGTCGATCTGCTTGTTCGCGAAGTACGTGGCGTGTCGCCGCACACCCCGGCTGGACGCCGCGAGCAGCCCGTCGGTCACCGCGCCGCGCAACCGGCGGTGCGGTTCGCCGTCCTGGGAGACGCAGTCGGGCCGCCAGCCGACCATCGGGATCAGGGGGTGCGTCTCCGGGATCCGCCCCTCGCGCCAGTCCCGCCAGATCCGCGCGTCCCGGCTGAACTGGCGCGGGTTGTCCAGCACCCGCCGGTTGTCGCGGTAGCCGAGCACCAGCCAGGCGGGCACGTCGCCCTCGAGGAGCACCGGCGCCACGGGCCCGTGCTCCTTGCGCAGCCGCTCGTAGATGCCGTACGGATCGGTCGACGCCTCCGGCCCGAACAGCCGGGTGAGGTCGGTCCCGTGCGCGACCGGGCACCCGCTCGGCGTGTCGGGATCGTTTAAGGGCTGCGCGTTCATCGGGACTCCAGTGCGACGGCGGAGCGGTCCTTCAGGTGGTGGATCAGCGCGACGAGCACGTCACGGCTGGAGGCCCGGTCGCGGGCGTCGCAGGCCACGACCGGGATGTGTGCGGGGATGTCGAGCGCGTCCCGGATCTCCTCGACCGGGTACTCCTTGGAGTCGGGGAAGACGTTCAGGGCGACGACGAAGGGCACGTTCTGCCGCTCCATCTCCTCTATGGCCCGGAAGCTGGAGGCCAGGCGCCGGGTGTCGACCAGGACGACCGCGCCGAGCGCGCCCTTGAACAGGCCGTTCCACAGGAACCAGAACCGCTCCTGTCCGGGGGTGCCGAACAGGTACAGCATCAGGCTGTCGTTGAGGCTGATCTTGCCGAAGTCCAGGCTGACGGTGGTCTCCGTCTTGTCGGCGACGCCGATGAGGTGGTCGACGTCGGCACTGGCCTGGGTGAGCGTCTCCTCGGTGGTCAGCGGCTTGATGTCGCTGACCGAGCGGACCATGGTGGTCTTCCCGGTGCCGAAGCCGCCGGCGATCATCACCTTCACCGAGCGGGTGGTGCCCCCGGCGGCCGGGCGCCCGGGGTGGTCAAAGCCGTTCAAGTCCACTGAGTACCTCCTCAAGGAGCGCGAGGTCGGGCCCGCGGCCGGCGTCGTGCGCCGGGATGGGGTCACGGGCTTCGACGCGGCCTGCCTCGAGCAGATCCGCCAACAGCACCGCGAGAATGTTGAAGGGCAATCCGAGGTGGGCGCCGAGTTCGGCCACCGACAGCGGATCGCGGCAGCGCCGGAGGATGTCCTCGTGCTCGTGCTGCATGCCCGGTACGGGGGCGGTCACCGAGACGATGAGGGTCGCCACGTCGAGACTCGACGCCGAACCGCCCGGTCCGCTGCGCCCCCGGGTGAGGACGTAGTAGCGCTCGAGACCGGACGGATTCGTGGGCCGGCGGGGAGCACTCATCCAGAGTGCTCCTCCAGGCGCGGAGTGGTGCCGAGGAGTTCACCCATCCTGCGGGCCAGATCCCTCATCTGGTGTCCGAGCAGCCCCTGGTCGAGGCCTTCCCGGGCAAGGACACCGAGGTACGTCTCCACACCCGCGCGTACGACGAAGAGATGGCCGCCGTCGACCTCGATCATCGCCAGCCGCAGCTGCCCCGCGTACTTGGGGAACTGCTCGGCCACCGGCTGGGCCAGCGCCTGCAGTCCGGCCACCACGGCGGCGAACCGGTCCACGTCGTCCGGGTCCTCGGCGCCGAAGGAGGTGATGGCCTTGCCGTCACTGGAGGCCACGAGGGCGAAGCGGATCTCCGGGATGGACTCCACGAGATCGCGGAGCGCCCAGCTCACGTCGGTTCCCTGTTGCGTCATGTGGACTAGTCGCTCTCTTCAGTGCGGTGCTCGGTGGACTCACGGCCGTCAGGCGCGGTGTCCCCCTCGGCTGACTCCCCGGTGGGCTCCTCGGCGGACGTGCGGCCGGCGGTCGCGAAGGCGGCCAGGCCCGCGAACGAGGCGTCCGGCGGGACGGCGTGGACCGCGTTCTCCCCGGTCCGCCCGGCACGGCCGGCCGGCTCGTGCCGTGCCGTCTCGTGCCGTTTGCTGCGGCGTCGGGGCAGTCCGCCGGGCGTGGTGTCCACGCCGTCACCGGCCTCGGTCACGGTCTCGGCGGCGGCCGCGACGGTCGCCGTGAGGGCGGGCGAGGACGGGGCGGTGGGGGCCGCCTCGGTCGCCTGCGCCTGCGCCTGCGGGGCCGCCGGTGCCTGGGCGGTCACCGGGGTCGCGGCGGGCAGCGGGCTGAAGTACTTGTGCGGGACCACCACGACCACCGAGGTGCCGAGCCAGGGCGAGTCCGCGAAGGTGACGCGGATGCCGTAGCGACGGGCGAGGGCCCCGACGACGCGCAGACCGATGTTGGCGTCCTCGGAGATGCCGCCGATGCCGGGTCCGGCGGCGGTGCCGGCCAGTGCCTCCTCGGCCTCCCGCTTCTTCTCCTCGCTCAGGCCCTTGCCGGAGTCCTGGATCTCGATCCCGACGCCGTTGGGGACCTCCTTGCCGGAGACGATGACCGGCTCGGTGGGCGGCGAGTAGCGGGCCGCGTTGTCCAGCAGGTGGGCGAAGACCAGCGTGAGGTGGTCCACCAGGCCGCCGTCCACGCCGAGTTCGGGCAGGTGCCGTACCTCGACGCGGTGGAAGTCCTTGATCCGGCCGATGCCGCCGCGCACCACGCTCAGCAGGCGCTGCGGCTCCTGCCACTGGCGTCCGGGCCGGTCCGATCCGCCGAGTACGCCGATGCTGGCGGCGAGCGAGTCGGCGGGGCCGAGCTGCTGGTCGAGCTCCATCAGACCGCGGGCCACCGCGGGCAGCCGGCCGTGTTCGCCCTGCATCTCGTGCAGCCGGCCACGGAGCTTGCTGGTGAGCACGTGGATGCGGTTGCCGATGCTGATCACGGCCTGCTCGGCGGAGGTCGAGCGGTTGAACTCCTCCTCCACACCGATCAGCGCGGTGCGCAGCACCTTGCGCAGTTCGGCCTGCAGGTCGGAGCTGACCTTGGCGCACTGGTTGCCGACGGGCAGCAGGTCGTCGATCGCCTCACCGGCGCGCAGTTGCTTCAGCGCCTCGGGCAACTGCTCGTCGGCGAGCCGCGCGACGGCGGCGTGCTGGTGGGCCAGCTGCTCCTGCCAGGCCTCGTTCTGCTCCGCGAGCCGGGCCTCGTACGACTCGATCTGCTCGGCGAGCCGCGCCTCGAAGGCGCGGGTCTGTTCGGCGAGCCGGGCCTCGTATGTCGAGCTCTGCTCGGCGAGTTGGGCCTCGTAGCCGCTGGACTGCTCGTTGAGCTGGGCCTCCAGGGAGGCGCGCTCGGCGGTGAACTTCCGCTCCAGCGCCGACACATGCTGCTGCCACTGCTGCGAGTGCTCCGCCTGCGTGGTGCGGAAGGAGTTCTCGGAGCGGTTGAGCTGGGCCCGGGTGCGGACCAGCAGCCGTACACAGACGGCGCTCGCGGCGGTCGCCGCCGCGCCCGCGACGCCGGCGGCTATTCGCTCGGAGCTCATGAACGTGGCGGCTACCGTCCCGCCTCCTAAGGCCAGTGGCATCAACCACCAGCTGTACCAGGCGACAGGGGCCCGCGCCGCCGGCGGCGGAGTGGCGAGTTCCATCTGCATCCTTCGTAGCAACACGAACGAACAAGGGGGGTGTACAACGGGGTTCCGCACTCATGGGTGCGCACCACGAAGTGAACGGACGCGATCCGTCAACTCGCAGCGCCGAACCGGAGCTTATCGGGTTTGAACCCGAAAGGATCAACCTCGAACACCCCGCGGAGGTGAGGGCTCCATCACTCTCCGCCAGGAACCGCGCTCCCGTCGCCCGGCTGCACCACCCCCTTACTTCATGGACAGGTGTCCAGCTATAGTGGACACCTGTCCATGAAAGGAAGGTCGCCATGGCGACGCTCGCTGATGTCCTGGTCGCGCTGGTGGCCGCCCTGCACGCCTACATCCTGGTGCTGGAGATGTTCCTGTGGCAGAAGAGGCCGGGGAAGTCGCTGCACGGTTTCGACCCGGAGATGGCCCGGGCGACCGCGCCGATGGCCGCCAACCAGGGCCTGTACAACGGGTTTCTCGCGGCCGGCCTGGTCTGGGGCCTGATCGCGGCGGACCCGACCGGCTACCGTGCCCAGGTGTTCTTCCTCTCCTGTGTCGTGGTCGCCGGTGTCTACGGCGCCGTCACCGCCAACCGCCGCATCCTCTTCGCCCAGGCCCTGCCCGGCGCCCTCGCCCTGGCCGCCGTCCTGATCGCACAGTGACCCGCCCCGCCCCCGAGGACCCCAGGGCCGCGCGCACCAGGGCGCGGCTGCGCGAGGCGCTGCTCGCGGAGTGCGCCGAGCGGCCGCTGACGGAGGTCGGCGTCGCGGCGCTGGTGCGGCGGGCCGGGATCGGGCGGGCCACGTTCTACGTCCACTACGACGGCCTGGAGGCACTGGCGGTCGACGCGTGCGCGGACGTCGTACGGGAGGCCGTCGAGGCGCTGCATTCCTGGACGGGCAGGCCCGATCCGGTGCACGCGCCGCCCGCGCTGGCGGAGTTCTTCGCCTCGCTGGCCCCGCACGCCGGCCTGTACCGCGAGTTGTTGACCCCGGGGGGCGGCGGTCCGCTCGGCCGGGTGCTGCACCGGGATCTGCGCGCTTACAGCCTGCGTGAACGCGAGCGCGCGGGCGCGGCGGACGCCCCGCTGGTGGCCTCGGCGGTGGCAGCCACCTTCGCCGGGGTGCTGGCCGACTGGCTGCACGGCCTGCTGGACGGTGACGGCGCCCAAATCGCCGACGAGGTCTGGCAGTTGCTGGTCGCCCTGCACGCCAGCCGCTGACATCCGCTCACTTGCAGCCGTACCCGTCCTTCACCCGCGGCCAGGCCTCCACGCCGTGGGGCGTGCGGACGTAGACCCTCGACGGGTCGTCGGTGAGCCACAACCGCCGTTCGTGGTAGCGGTATCCGGTGTCGTGCGCGTCGGCGGGCATCCGCGCGTCACCGTCGTACGGGACGCCGAGCATGCCGTCGGGCAGCACTCCGTCCGGGTCACGCGCGTACGTCCTGCCGTTCCTGCCCTCGCCCAGCGACAGGAAGTGCGCCTTCTGCCAGTCGCAGTGGGCCGGGCCGGTGCCGCCGGTCACCTTGCTGACCGGCACGCGCTCGCCGCTGCGGTCGGTCCAGATCTCGTACGCCCGTGTGTCGGTGAAGCTCGCCGGGAGTTCCGCCGGGTCGCAGGAGGCGCTCGTCTCCGGACCCCAACCGGGCCTGCCCTTCTGGTCCTTGGCGACCACGACCGCCACCTTGGTCCTGCCGCCGACGTCGAAGGAGTACAGGACGCGGTCCGCCTCCCCGCGCTCGACGCGGTAGCCGTACTGCGGGACGTCGGGCTGCTCGATGTCGAAGTAGACCTCGAGGCCCTCCTGCGGCGTCGCGCCTCCGTCGCCCTTGCTCCAGGGGCCGCTGCTTCCGCCCGAGTACATCTCGCCGTCGCACTCCAGCGCCCGGCCGGCGGCTCCCGACCCGGCGCGTGCGGCCCGGACGCCGTCTTCGTCGACGTGCTTCACGGGCACGTGCAGCGGCCCGCCGTAGGGTGCGGCGGGCGGGGTGCCGGTGACGACCAGGTCCGGTCCCTCGTCGGCACCGCATGCCACCACCGCCGTCGCCACCAGCACCGTCGTCGCCACCAGTCCCGCGCGCATCGCTCCACCCCTGTCCCCGTCGCCGCCTTCCGCTCCTCCGACGCCGGCGCGGCACGGAACGTTCGGGCCTATCTGGCCGCCGTGCGGAACGTACGGCGGTACGTCTGCGGCGAGACGCCGATCGCGGCGTGCAGGTGCTGTCGCAGGGAGGCGCCGGTGGCGAAGCCGACGTGGCCGGCGATCTGGTCGACGGACAGGTCGCTGGACTCCAGCAGGTGCCGGGCCCGGGCGACGCGCTGCTGGACGATCCAGCGGCCGGGGCTCATGCCGACCTCGTCGTTGAAGCGGCGCGCGAAGGTGCGCAGGCTCATCCGGGCGTGGCCGGCGAGGTCGGTCAGGGTGAGGGGCTCGTCGAGGCGTTCCAGTGCCCACGCGCGCGTGGCCGCCGTACCTGCGGCGCCGTTCTCCGGGACGGGCTGCTCGATGTACTGGGCCTGGCCGCCGTCCCTGAAGGGCGGGACCACGCAGCGGCGGGCCACGGCGTTGGCCAGTTCGCTGCCGTGGTCGGTGCGGACGATGTGCAGGCAGACGTCGACGCCGGAGGCGGCGCCGGCCGAGGTGAGGATGCGGCCGTCGGCGACGAACAGGACGTCCGGGTCCAGGTCGACGTGCGGGTAGCGGCGCCGGAACGCGTCGGTGACCTGCCAGTGCGTGGTGGCTTTGCGGCCGTCGAGGAGACCGGCCGCGGCGAGCACGAAGGCGGCGGTGCAGATGGAGACGATGCGGGCGTCGGGACGGATGCGGGCGAGCGCGTCGGAGACCTCCGGGGGCAGCTCGGCGGGGATGCGCGAGGTCGTCATCGAGGCGACCACCACCGTGTCGGCCGTGGCCAGGATCTCCGGGCCGTGCTCGACGCCGATGGTGAAGTCGGCGCAGGAGCGCACCGGTTGACCGTCGACGCTGCAGGTCAGCACCTCGTACCGGCCGTCGGCGGTGCCGAAGATCCGGCTGGGGATGCCGAGCTCGAAGGGATACACACCGTCCAGGGCCAGGACGACGACCCGTTCCACCCGCTGTTCACCACGCATGGCACGATCTTATCGAAGGTTGGCAATCGTGCCATTTCCCGGGGCGGCGGATCCCGGCAGGCTGGTTCACCATGAGCACTGTGAAGACGATGCGAGCCATCAGCCAGGACGTCCTCGGCGGTCCCGAGGTACTGAGGGAAGTGGAGCTGCCGCGCCCCGAGCCGCGCACGAACGAGGTGCTGGTGCGCGTACGCGCCGCCGGCGTCAACCCGACCGACTGGAAGCACCGCGCCACCGGCGGCTTCCTCGGCGAGCCGCCCTTCGTGCTGGGCTGGGACGTCTCCGGCGTGATCGAGGCCGTCGGGATCGGCGTCGCCCGCTTCAGGCCCGGCGACGAGGTCCTCGGCATGCTGTCCTACCCGTTCGGCCACGGCTCGCACGCCGAGTACGTCACCGGCCCGGCGCGGTGGTTCGCGCACAAGCCGGCCTCGATCGACCACACGCAGGCGGGCGCGCTGCCGCTGGTGTCACTGACCGCGTGGCAGGCGCTGGTGGAGTACGCGGACGTGCGGCCGGGGCAGCGGGTGCTGGTGCACGCGGCGGCCGGCGGGGTCGGGCACGTGGCCGTGCAGATCGCCAAGGCGCGCGGCGCGTACGTGATCGGCACGGCGAGCGCGGGCAAGCACGAGTTCCTGCGCGGGATCGGGGCCGACGAGACGGTCGACTACCGGGAGACGGACTTCACCGAGGCGGTCAAGGACGTGGACGTCGTCCTGGACACGATCGGCGGCGACACCTCGACGCGTTCGTTGCGGGTGCTGCGTCCGGGCGGCATCCTCGTGTCGATCCTGCCGGTCGGCTCCGACGACTTCCACGAGGAGGCCGAGCGGCTCGGTGTGCGGTCGCTGCGGATGCTCGTGGACGCCTCGCACAGCGGCATGACGGCGATCGCGGAGCTGGTGGAGGCGGGGAAGCTGCGCCCCACGATCGCCGGCACCTTCCCGCTGGCCGACGCCGCCGAGGCCCATCGGCTCGGCGACACCGGCCGGACCACGGGGAAGCTGGTCCTGACGGTCGGCTGAGTCAGAACGTCAGCACGGGCTTGACTGCCTTGCCCGCGCGCATGTCCCGCACCGCCTGGTCGATGTCCGCGAACGGATAGGTGCTGATCAGGCGGTGCAGCGGCAGCCGGCCGTCCTTCACGAGCCGGACCAGGGACGGGATGAAGGACTGGGTCTCGGCGTCGCCGAGGGTGAGGCCGACGACCCGCTTGCCGCCGAGGAGGCCGTTGACGTCCAGGGCGACCTCGGTACCGAAGGGCGGGGCGCCGACGACGACCAGGGTGCCGCGGGCGGCGAGCGCGTCGACGCCCTGGCGCAGGACGCCGACGTTGCCCGTGGTCTCCACGACCCCGTCCGCGCCCTGGCCCCCGGTGATGCCGGCGAGCGCTTCGCCGAGTTCCTCCTGCGCGGCGTTCACGGTGTGGGTGGCTCCCAACTCCCTTGCCAGCAGCAGGCGTTCCGTGACCCGGTCGACGGCGACGATCGTGGTGGCGGGCGTCAGGGCGGCCGCCATGACCGCGGACAGCCCGACGGCGCCGGCGCCGAGGACGACGACCGTGCCGCCGGTGGCCGGCTTCAGTACGTTCCAGACGGCGCCGACACCGGTCTGCACACCGCAGCCCAGCGGGGCGATCGCCTCCAGCGGCACGTCCGGGTCGACCTTGACGAGGCTGCGCTCGTCCACCAGCGCGCGTTCGGCGAAGGAGGACTGTCCGAAGAAGTGGCCGCCGAGGGGCTCTCCGTCGCGGCTGATCGTGCTGCTGCCGTCGGCGCGGCGGCCCCCGATCAGGTTCAGCGGCAGCCAGGTGGCGCAGTAGGCGGGATGGCCGCCGTTGCAGTTGCGGCACTCGCCGCACGAGGTGAACGACAGCACGACATGGTCGCCGGGCGCCACGCCGGTGACCGCCGGGCCGACGGCCTCGACGACACCCGCTCCCTCGTGTCCCAGCACGCCGGGCAGCGGGAAGGGCAGGCCGCCGCTCGCCACCCCGAGGTCGGTGTGGCACAGGCCGGTGGCCACCATGCGGACCACGGCCTCGTGCGGTCCGGGCTCGTCGAGCTCGACGTCGGCGAGTGTGAAGGGCGTACCGCCGGACTCGACGACCGCGGCGCGGGTGGTGATGGACATCGTACGAACTCCCTTGTGGTTCGGGCGTGTTCAGCCGGGATCAGTCGAGCGAGACGACGACGGACTTGACCTTGGTGTAGGCGGCGAGGGCCTCGGGTCCGTACTCGCGGCCGAAACCGGAGTCCTTGACGCCGCCGAAGGGCACCGCGGGGTCGAGCATGGCCCAGTCGTTGATCCACACGATGCCCGCCTGGAGCCGCTCGGCGATGCGGTGGGCGCGGGCGAGGTGGGCGGTCTGGACACCCGAAGCCAGGCCATAGGGCGTGGAGTTGGCGAGCGCGACCGCCTCGTCCTCGGTGTCGAAGGGCTGCACGGTCAGGACGGGTCCGAAGATCTCCTCCTGCACGACCCGGGAGTCGTTCGACAGGTCCGCGATGACGGTGGGCTTGTAGTAGTAGCCGCCGTCCAGGTCGAGCCGCTCACCGCCGGCCACGATGCGGCCGCCCTCCTTGCGGGCAAGGTCGACGTACTCCTCGACCTTCCTCAGGTGCTTCTCCCCCGCCATGGGGCCCACGACGGTCCCGGGGTCGCGCGGGTCGCCGACGGGCACGCCGGGGACGGCCTCGGCGAGGATGCCGAGCAGGGTGGAGTAGACCGGGCGGGCCACCAGCAGGCGCGGGCCGCCCATGCAGAACTGGCCGGTGTTGAAGACGAACGCCTTGATGATCGCCCCGACCGCCTTCTCCAGGTCGGCGTCCTCGAAGACGATGTGGGCGGCGTTGCCGCCGAGTTCCATGGTGACGGGCTTGAGGGCCTCGCCGGCCACGCCCGCCACATGGCGGCCGACCGCGGTGGAGCCGGTGAAGGCGACCTTGTCGATGCCGCGGTGGCGCAGCAGGGCCTCGCCCGCCACCGCTCCGGTGCCGGTGACGACGTTGACCACGCCGTCGGGGACGCCGGCCTTCTGGAAGAGGCGGGCCATGTACAGGGCGCTGAGCGGGGTCTCGTCGGCGGGCTTGTGCACCACCGTGTTGCCGGCCGCCAGCGCGGGGCCGATCTTCGAACCGGCAAGGATCAGCGGGAAGTTGAATGGTGTGATCGCGGCGACCACGCCGAGCGGTTCGCGCCTGGTGTACGCGAGGGCGTTCATGGGGGTGTCGCGGACCGCGCCGTCGAGGGAGTGGGCGAGGGCGGCGAAGTGCTCGTAGTCGTTGGCGGCGTTGGTGACGTCCACGGCGTGGCAGAGCGAGATGGGCTTGCCGACGTCCAGGCTCTCCAGGCGGGCGATGTCGTCGGCGTTCTCGCGGATCAGCTCGGCCACCCGGAGCAGGACGCGGCCGCGCTCGCGCCCGCTCAGTCCGGACCAGGCTCCGCCGTCGAAGGCCTCCCGGGCGGCCCGGACCGCCGCGTCCACGTCGGCGGCGCCCGCCTCCGCGACGGTGGTGAGGACCGCACCCCGGGACGGGTCGACCACCTCGGTGCGCGCTCCGTCGGCGGCATCGCGCCACTGGCCCCCGACGAACAGCCGTCCGGGTTCGATCTCGAAGGTGGTCATCGCCACTCCTCAGCCTCTTCGCCAAGATTTCAACAAACAGGAATCCTGTTGGTTCGCAGTTTCATTACGGACAGGTTTCCTGTCAATGCTCTAGGCTGAACCCATGCTCGACTCCCAGGCTACGAAGACATCGCCGTCCCTGCTCTACATGGTCAAGCAGGTGGAGCTCGTGGTGCGCTCGCACCTGGACGAGCTGGTCAGGCCGGCGGGCATCACGGCGCTGCAGTACACCGCGCTCACCGTCCTGGAGCGCCACGACGGACTGTCGGCCGCCCAGCTCGCCCGCGACTCGTTCGTCACCGCGCAGTCCATCGCCGACCTCGTACGGTCCCTGGAGAACCGCGGACTGGTGCGCCGGGAGCGCAATCCGCGCAACCGCAGGGAGCTGCTGATCCTGCTCACCGACGCCGGCCGGCAGCTGCTCGCACAGCACGCGGAGCCGGTGCGGGAGCTGGAAGAGCGCATGGTCCGCGATCTCACGGCCCACCAGACCGAGCAGTTCCGCCAGTCCCTGTCCAAGGCCTGGCACGCGCTGTCGTAGGCGTTCACCGCAATTCGAAGACATATGTCAATCGAACATGCTCAAATTCACTCCATCGAGGGTAACTTGCAGGGCGGGGAACGCTTTTGCGCTCACTCGGGACCCAGGGGACGGGCCGACGCTCATAGGCTCACGGAACGTTGTCACCCCGGCCCCCGGTGACCTGCAAACCCGCAACGTCGGAGCAGGTGGAGGCGATGTCGTCGTGGAGCAGCAACCGGCGCCGCTGACGCGGCATCTGCGGGTCCGACAGGATCGCGGACACACGGTGCTGGAGTTCCGCGGCGAGATCGACATCGCGGCGGCCGCGGAGATCGGTCCGTACCTGGACCGGGTTACGGCGCGCCCGGACGTCCGGCTGATCATCGATCTGCGGCCCGTCGACTTCTTCGACTGCTCCGGACTGCGCCTGCTGTACCGGGCCCGCACCCGGACCCTCGACCGGGACGGCGAGCTGCGGCTGGTGTGCACACACCCCCTGACGCTGCGCATCCTGCGGGTCACGGGGCTGGCGAAACTGCTGCCCCCGCATGCGACCCTGGACGCGGCCCTGGGGCAGCCCGAGGCCACGTCCGGGTCGTTGTGAGCGCCGCCGGTCTTCCCGTGGTCGATGTGACCGATGGTCCCGCGCGTCTATTCGCCCCCGGGCGCGTCGAACAGGGCGCTGACGGACTCGCCGTTGTGAATGCGGCGCACGGCCTCAGCGAGCGCCGGGGCGACGGTGAGGATCCGCAGCTTCTCGGTGCGCTCCTCCTCCGGGACCGGCACGGTGTTGGTGCACACGATCTCCAGCATGTCGGGCTGCTCGCCGATGCGTTTGAGCGCCCCGGCGGCGAACAGCCCGTGCGTACAGACCACCCGGATCGAGCGGGGCTTCAACTCCCGTAGCCGGTGGAGGCGTTCGAGGACCGTGCTGCCCTTGGCGATCTCGTCGTCCAGCACGATGACGTCCCGGCCGGCGACCTCGCCGATGACCGAGCTGATGGAGACCCGGTCGTCGGCGTACCGCTGCTTGGCGCCGGCGGCCACCTGGGCGCCGATCATCCGGGCGAACGCGGCCGCCTCCTTGGCGTTGCCGAGATCCGGTGAGACGACGGTGGTGCGGGACAGGTCGTACCGCCGGAAGTGTCGGGCGGGAGCACCTCCTGGGTGATCACCGGTGAGGTGCCGGCCCGCCGGGTGCGCGAGGTCGAGCTGCGGCTGCCGGGACTCACCCACGGCGAGGGGGTGTGGTGGTCGCGGCCGTCGGGCGACCGTGAACTGCGACCGCAGCGCGGGGCGTTCACCACGACACCGGCAGTCTGCGCGGGCTGCGCGTCAACTGGCCCTCCCGCCATTCGATCGACTGGGGCGTGAACTCGGCGCGCAGGCCGGGGAGTCGGGAGGCCAGCCGGTGCAGGGCGAGGCCGAGTTCCAGCCGGGCGAGCCAGGCGCCGAGGCAGTGGTGGGGTCCGGCGCCGAAGATCAGGGTCGGTGAGGTCAGGGGGGTGAAGGGGTCCGGCGGGCCGGGCGGGAACACGTCGGGGTCGCGGACGGCGGAGTTGGTCTGCACGGCGACCACCGCGCCCGCCGGGATGGCCACGCCGCCGACCTCGACGTCCTCGACGGCGCGGCGGATCAGTCCCGGCAGCACGCGGCCCTCGCTGAGCGGGACGGCACGCAGCAGCTGTTCCGCCGCGCCCGCCGCCGTCTCCTCGTCGGCGGCGAGTCCGGCCCAGACGTCCCGGGCGTCGGTGAGCAGGTAGACGACGATGTTGCCGAGCGCCGTCATGGTCGTCTCGTGACCGGCCACCACCAGCCCGCACACGAGGCGCACCAGCTGCCGCTCGTCGATGTCGAGGCTGTCGCCCGCCGCGACGAGACCGCTCACCAGGTCGTCGCCGGGAGACTCGCGCCGTTCGGCGATCAGGTCGGCGCCGAAGGCCGTGAACTCGGCCAGCGCGGCGGAGACCTCCTCACGGGTGTGGGCGCCGCCGGTCAGGGCGTGGTCGGCCCAGTGGCGGATGCGTTCGCGGTCCAGGTGGTCGAGGCCCATCAGCCGGCAGATCACCGACACGGGCAGCGGCCGCGTGAAGCCCTCGATGATGTCGGCCGGCGGCCGGCGCGCGGCGAAGTCGTCGAGGAGCGCGTCGACGGTCGAGGCCACCCAGGGCCGCCAGCGGGCGATCGCCCGGGGTGTGAACGCCCGCTGCACGGTGCCGCGCAGCCTGCGGTGCGCCTCCCCGTCCATGTTGAGCAGACCGTTCGGGTCGTCCAGCAGGTTCGGTACGACGAGCAGCGGCGGCGCGTCGTCGGCGTACAGCGATCTTCTGTCGAAACGCGGGTCCATCAGCACCTGACGTACGTCGGCGTACCGGGTGACGAGCCACACCGGGGTTCCGGTGCCGAGGGCGGCGGGCCGCGGCGGCCCGGCCTCGGGGAGGTCGACGCGGTGCATGGGACACAAGGGGCGGGAAGTGCTGTCTGTGGTCATCCGGGGCTCCCGGCATGCCGGTTCGGACGGTCCCCTCACGCTAATGCGCCCCGACTGCCTCGACCAAGGGTGTCAATCGGCCAACGAGACGGTCTGGCCGGGCATTTGGCGGGCATGCGTGTCAGTGGAAAGGAGGGCCGTCGCCATGACGACTCCCATCAGGCGCGTGTCCAGGCGCATGCCCGGCTGGGCGAAGGCGGTGAGCGCCGTCGTGCTGGTGCTCGTGGTGTTCTTCGCCGGTATCCGGCTGGCCGTGCTGCCGGGCCTCAAGGACCTGTTCGGCACCGAGACCCACGACCGCACGGGCCCCACACTGCTCCAGTCCATCCAGGACATGAGCCGTTACGACGCCGCCTCCGGCAACTTCCAGGTCGTGGTCGACCTGGAGAAGGACACCAAGTACCTGCCCGACGCCATCCGCGGCACCCGTGTCCTCTACGTGGGCGCGGGCACCGTCGACGCCTATGTGGACCTGGGCAGGGTCGGCAAGGACGACGTGACGGTCAACGGCGACCGCACGTCCGCCACTCTGCGGCTGCCGCACGCGGCCCTGGGCAAGCCGGCCCTCGACCCGGACCGCTCCTACGCGGTCTCCAAGCAGCGCGGTCTGCTGGACCGGCTGGGCGACCTCTTCTCGGACAACCCCAACAGCGAGCAGGCCGTGCAGAAGGCCGCGGTCAAGCACATCGGCGACGCCGCGAAGGACAGCGGACTGACCAAGCGCGCCGAGAGCAACACCACCGACATGCTCGAAGGGCTGCTGCACTCGCTCGGCTTCAAGGAGGTGCACGTCTCCTACCGGAGCTGATCAGCCGCCCAGCACCCCGGGCAGGGCCAGCGCGCCGAGCAGGGCGGCGCCGACCAGCATCCAGGCCACGTAGTCACCGAGGTGCCCGGACTGCAGGCGCCGCAGCCGCGAGGCGCGGTAGGCGCCGGCGAGCAGCTTCGGCCGGGCCACGGCGAGGGCCGCGAGGCCCCCGGCCAGCGCGGTCGAGGCGAGGGCGAGGAACACCCCGGCCGGCGTCCAGTGCGGAGCCGAGACCACGGCTCCGCCGGCGCCGGCCTCGTTGACGCCGTGCGCGACCAGCCCGGCGAAGCCGGGGGCCACGCCGACGGCGAGAGAGGCGGCGAGCAGCACCGCGGGGACCGACCTCATCGTGTCGGGGACGCGGCCGAGCCGGCTCCCGGTCTCGGGCTGCTCGCCGGAGCCGGTCGTCTCGTACTCGGTGTCCTCCTCGGGCCGGGGCCCGAGGCCGAGGAAGACCCGCGCGGTGACTCGCAGCACCACCGCGCCGGTCACCGCGCTCACCAGCACGTACAGCACGGTGAGCGGGCCGCCCACGGCCTCCTCGGTGACGGTCTTGCCGAGGCCCGTTCCGAACGGCGGCAGCCCGGCGAGCGCGAGGCCGCCCACGCCGTAGAGCACGGCGACACCGCGCAGCCGCCGGGCGCGGCCGTGCAGGGCGTACTCGTCGACGCTGCCGAAGCGGTCGAGGAGGACGCCGGTGCAGGCGAACAGGGCGGCCTTCACCCCGGCGTGGCCGAGGATGTACAGCGCGACCCCGTCATCGCCCTCCGGCGTCAGCACGCCGAGGCCGATCAGGAACAGCCCGGTGTGGGCGACCGTCGAGAAGGCCAGCTGCCGTTTGATGTGCCGCTGGAACCAGCACATCACGGCACCGACCAGCGCCGTCAGGGTCCCGAGCACCAGCAGTACCCGCTCCGCGTCGGCCGCCGGGACGCCGCCCGGGCCGGAGAAGACGGTGCCGTACACGCGCCAGACGCCGTATGTGCCGAGCTCGACCATGACGCCGGACAGCAGCATGCACACGGGCGTCGGCGCGACGGCGTGCGCGTCGGGCAGCCAGAAGTGGAAGGGCGCGGCGGCGGCCTTGACCAGCAGGCCGGTCAGGACGAGGACGAAACCGGCGAGGGTGAGCGCGTCGGGTCCCCCGTGCACGGCGGCGCTGTCCAGGCCGCGCCCGATCTGGGTGAGGGCCAGTTCGCCGGTGCGGGCGTACAGCAGCCCGATGCCCATCAGCATGGCGTACGCGCCGAGCGAGGTGACGACGCCGAAGGTGAGGGCGCCCTGCACGGCCTTGGCCTCTTCGACACGGGTGCCGGTGAGGGCGTAGGCGACGACGCTCATCAGCTCGAACCAGACGAACATGTTGAACAGGTCGCCGGCGATCGCGAAGCCGCACATGCCGCCCTGGAAGAGCAGCAGCAGGGCGGGGAAGGAGCCCGCGTGGCGGCGGGGCGGTTCGTCGAAGTAGTGCCAGGAGTACACCATCGCCGCCAGGGTCAGCAGCGACGCCAGCGCGGCCATGCCGAGGCCCGGGCCGTCCCCGACGAGGACGATGCCGACGCTCTCGCCGTTCACCGGCTGCCAGCCGCCGACCCATTCGGTCATGGGCGGCGAGGAGTCGAGGAGCAGCACCAGCGCGAGCCCGGCGGTTGCCGCGCACACGGCGCAGGCCACGGACTCGGCGACGACCCGGGGCAGCCGGCGCCCCACGGCGACCAGGACGGCGGCACCGAGGAGGGGGACGGCGACGAGGAGCGGGAGCAGGTCGTTCATCAGCCGCGCAGCTCGGAGAGCTCGTCGGGGTCGACGGTGTCGTGGCGCTTGGCGACCTGCACGACGAGCGCCAGCAGCAGGGCGGTGACGGTGGCGCCGACCACGACGTCGGTGAGGGTGAGCGCCTGGACGACGGGGTCGACGACCGGCCGGGAGCCGGGATCGATGTCGGAGAAGACGGGTGCGGTGGCCTCGTCCCGGTAACCGACCGCCAGCAGCAGGACGTAGGTCGCGGCCTGGCAGACGGACAGGCAGCCGACGGCGTGGATGAGGTTGCGGCTGGTGGCCAGGCCGTAGCAGCCGACCAGGAAGACATATGCGGCCACCAGGTAGGGCAGTACGTCCATCACGGCGTTCACGTCCCGTCGTCCTCCTCGATCTCGACGGCCTGGTCCAGGAAGCGGGCGAGCAGGATCACGACGGCGCAGGCGACCTCCATGCCGATGGCCGCGTTGAGCAGGGGGACGGTGCCGCCGGAGGACAGGGTGTTGAAGGTGCCGTACGGCAGCAGCGTGTTGGCCAGGAAGGCGGTGCCTCCGACAAGTCCGGCGAGACCGGTGACGAGGTAGGCGGAGGCGGCCAGCGCGTCGCCGACCTCGTAGACGCCGATCGGGCGGACCCGTTCCAGGGCCCGGTAGTCGGCGCCCAGGTAGAGCAGGTGCAGGGCCGTCGCGGCGACGACGCCGCCCTGGAAGCCGCCCCCCGGGCTGAGCTGGCCGTGGGCGACCACGTACAGCCCGCTGAGCAGGGCGACGGGCAGGACGACGAGGGCGTAGTGGCGTACCGGCCGGGCCACTTCGGCGGGTTGGGGGCGGGCGCGGTGTTCGTCGCGGGTCTGTCGCAGCAGCACGACACAGCCGAGGACGGCGGAGAAGAGGATGGTCATCTCGCCGAGGGTGTCGAAGGCGCGCTGGTCGAAGTTGACCGATGAGATGGTGTTGGCGGTGTGCCGGGCGAGCGAGGCGCGCACGGCCCGGTCGCCGTAGGGGTGCCGGTCCCCGCCGAAGTCGGGGAGTCTCAGGCAGGCCGCGACGAGCAGGGCGGCGAGGCCCGCGCCGCCGGCCAGCAGCACCCACAGTCGGCCGCGCCGGGTCACCGGCGGTCGTCCTTGTCCCGGCCGCGCCGCCTGACCTTGCGGACGGTGAGCATCAGCAGCAGCGGGGTCAGGGCGGAGCCGACGGCCAGCTGCGACAGGCCGACGTCGGGTGCCTGCAGGACGGTGAACAGCACGGCGAGCACGACCCCGAGGACGGCCAGGACGAGGGCCTGGCGCACGGGATCACGAGTCGCCACCGCCGCCGTCGAGGCCGCCGCGACCAGCAGCAGCGCCACGACGATCACCGCGTCAGCCACGGCGCACCCCCCGGAACCCTCCGGACAGCGCACGCGAGGCGAGGATGTTCCCGCTGATCAACAGCGCCCCGATCACCAGCAGTTTGACCATGGCCCGGCCGGGCCCGGTGGCCACGCACAGCGCGATGACCGCGGCCGCGCCCAGTCCGGCGACCACCCATGTCGCTCCCCAGGCGCGCGGGGGGTCCTCGGCGAGTTCGTCGGCGAGCAACCGGGCGAAGACGAGGGTGCCGACGGGGCCGAGCAGGGCGAGGACGAGGCCGAGGTCCGCGTAGGAGGGGCGGCCGTAGGCCTGGGACAGGAGGAGCAGGCCGGGGCAGGCGAGGGCAGTTGACAGGTTCTGGGCCACGACCCGGCGCCGCAGCGGCCCGGTGCTCACACCCCACAGGGCCGCCCCCAGGCCGGCGCCGAGCCCGACGGTCGCGGCCAGCGTCCAGCCGTTCACGATCCGGTCACCGCCCGCCGGGCGGCCCGCGCGGCGAGGGCGCCCACGCCGGCACAGCCGGCGCCGACGGCGAGTTCCAGGGTGTCCACCGTGCTGATGAGGACCAGCCACAGGAGGGCGAGCGCGACCCACCAGGCGAGCAGTTCGGCCAGGGCGAGGAGTGCCGTCCGCGGGGTCATGCGCCACCTCCTCGGGCTCCGCTCGCTCACCGTGCCGGCGAGATGTCCGGTCTGTCCCTGCGCGGCATCCAAGCATCACGACGGGTGCCGCTGGTGGCGGCGCGCTCGGCTCATCGCCCGGAGTGCCCCCACAGCGGGAGGGGAAACCGGGCGGGCGCCCGGCCCGGACCGCGGATGCGGCGGCATCGTCGGGCGGCGAGGGGGTAAACGCCTTGAAACGCAGGCAAGTTGAAGACTGGAGGACCTGATGGCCCGTGCAGCAGTGCGCCCGCTGTCCGCTTTACGCCTGCGCACCGCCAAGGCCGCGAAGCCGGAGACGAGTGCGCAGTCCGTCAAGAAGGCGAAGGCGCGTCCCGCGCCCCGCCCGGAGCCGCGCGAGCGGCACGTGCTCCCCTGGCCGATCCGGGTGCTGGCGATGCTGGGCGCGTTCGCGGCCATGGTGGCGTTCGCGGTCGTGCTGGCCAAGCTGACGCTGGAGCCTTCCCCCGCCTCGACCTCGCTGGTGCACACCAACCTGCATCCGGGCCGCTCGATCCGGGCCTACATGGAGCAGCCGGCGCTGCGGGACACCGTGAAGCAGATCGGCGGCAACATTCTGCTGGGCGTCCCGTTCGGCGTGCTCGTGCCGGTCGTCGCGCCACGGGCACGCGGGCTGCTGCGCGTCCTGTTGCTGACCGCCGTGGTGATGCTGCTCGTGGAGTTCGCCCAGGGAGCACTGGTCAACGGTCGCGCCTTCGACATCGACGACGTCATCCTCAACACCACGGGCGCCCTGATCGGCTGGCTGCTGCTGGGGCGGCGGATGGGCAAGGTGCACGCCCGGGAGCGGGTGCCCGCCCGGCCGGCCAAGCGGACAAAGAGCGCGTAACCGGGAACCCCGAACTCCGGTCCGTACCAATGTATTGACGGCGGGCTTATCTCACTTCTTAAATCAAGAGGCGACGCCTTCACCCCCCACCCCGGCCGGGCGCACGTGTGCGCCCGGCCGCCGTACGGAAGGAAGTGCCGTGGCCTCCCCACGACTGCTGCGCAGATGTCTGTTCGCCGCCCTCTCCGCCGTCCTGGTCGCAACCGCGGCGACCGGTGCGGCGCAGGCGGAGACGTCCAGGGCCACCGCCGCCGCGGTGACGTTCTCGGACACCTTCGACGGGCCCGCCGGGGCCGCCGTCGACTCCTCGAAGTGGCAGACCGAGACCGGCGACAACGTCAACAACCACGAGCGGCAGTACTACACCTCGGGCAGCAAGAACGCGGCACTGGACGGCCAGGGCCATCTGGTGATCACCGCCCGGCGCGAGAACCCCGCCAACTACCAGTGCTGGTACGGCACCTGCCAGTACACCTCGGCCCGGCTGAACACCTCGGGGAAGTTCACCGCCCAGTACGGGCACGTCGAGGCCCGGATGAAGATCCCGCGCGGGCAGGGCATGTGGCCCGCGTTCTGGATGCTGGGCACGCCGGTCAACTGGCCGGACTCGGGCGAGATCGACGTCATGGAGAACGTCGGCTTCGAGCCCTCCACCGTGCACGGCACCATCCACGGCCCCGGCTACTCCGGTTCCGGCGGCATCGGCGCCGCCTACACCCTGCCGGGCGGCCAAGCCTTCGCCGACGCCTTCCACACCTTCGCCGTCGACTGGGCGCCCGACTCGATCACCTGGTCCGTGGACGGCAACGTCTACCAGCGCCGCACTCCCGCCGACCTCGGCGGGAAGACCTGGGTGTTCAACAAGCCGTTCTTCCTGATCCTCAACCTCGCGGTGGGCGGCTACTGGCCGGGCGACCCCGACGGCTCCACGGCCTTCCCGCAGCAGCTGGTGGTGGACTCGGTGTCGGTCACCACGGGTGACACGGCCACCGGCGCGGCGATCAGGGGACTGGCCGGGAAGTGCGTGGACGTCGCCGGCGCGAACCCCGCCAACGGCACCCCCGTCCAGCTCTACGACTGCAACGGCACCGCCGCCCAGCAGTGGACCGTGGGCTCCGACGGCACACTGCGCGCCCTGGGCAAGTGCCTGGACGTCACCGGCAACGGCACGGCGGACGGCTCGACCGTCCAGCTGTGGGACTGCACCGGCGGCCCGAACCAGAAGTGGACGGTCACCGGGGCCCACGACATCGTCAATCCGCAGGCGAACAAGTGTCTCGACGTCACCGGCAACAACTCGGCCAACGGCACGCGCCTGCAGATCTGGTCCTGCACGGGCGGCGCCAACCAGAAGTGGACGGTCGGCTGACCAGCTCGGCAGGACCTAGTGCGGTCTCCAGGTGAACTTGTCGCCGCCGACCCAGCGCACCACGTCCGGATCGTCCATGTCGTGGACCGTGATGCCGAACGCCGCCGCGGCCTCCAGGACGTCGATGATGCCCTTGGCCTCGCCGACCACTTCGCCGTCGATCTCCACGATCCGGAACGGGGGCGTGCCCGGCTGTACTCCGAGCACCATGATCCGCGGGTGCGCGATGTAGGGAGCTGCTTGTTCGGTCATGCAATTCAGCGTAGGACGCAACCGGCCCACCTGGCTCGGTCGCGTCACTCCTAAAGGAGTTCCAGCACGGCCGCCTCGACGGCGCCCTGGGTGGCGGGAGGCCCGAAGTGCCCGTGCTCGCCCAGCCGGGTGAGCGCGGGGGCGACGGTCCGCCCCTCCTCGAACAGTTCGAGGACCCGCGCGTCGATGTAGGAGGCCCGGCACACCGCCGGCGTGTTGCCCAAGTAGTGGCTCACCTCGCGGACGGCGCGGGCGACCTGCCGGCGCCGGGCCGTGGGGGTGGCGCGGGCCTCCCCCGTCCCGACGGCGAGAGCGACGGCGGCGAGGACCGTTGCGTGCCAGGTCCGGAAGTCCTTGGCGGTGATCTCCGTCCCGGACAGCCTGCGCATGGTCTCGTTGAGGTCGGCGCCGTGCAGGTCGTGCCAGGCTCCGCGCTCCCAGTACACCAGCAGCCGGTCCCCGCCGCGCCGACGGCGCAGCAGGGCGCGTACGGCGGTGTGGGCCTCCTCGTCGACGAGCGCCCGGACGATCTCCGTGCCGCCCTTCGCCGGGAAGCTGAACGCGATCTCGTCGCGGCGGCAGGTCACGTGCTCGCGCAGCATCGTCGTCAGACCGTAGGTCTCGCTCTGGCGGGTGTGCCGGTCGCTGCCGATGCGGAAGAAGCCGAGGTCCAGCAAGCGCACGGCGCAGGCAGTGACGCGCGGCCGGGACAGTCCGCGTCCGGCGAGGTGGGCGGCGACCTTGGCCCGCAGCTCGGGCAGGGCACGCGCCACCTCCCGGACGTGTTCGTGCTTGGCCTGCTCCTGCTGGGCGCGGAAGAGCTCGTGGTACAGGTACTGGCGGCGGCCGGCGTCGTCGGTGCCGACGGCCTGGAGGTGCCCGTTGGGCCAGGGGCAGATCCACACGTCCCGCCAGGCGGGCGGGATGACCAGGGCGCGGATGCGGTCGAGGTGCCGGGGGTCCGTGAGGGGCCGGCCGTCCTGGTCCCGGTAGCGGAAGCCGCGGCCCCAGCGGACGCGGCTGAACCCGGGGCGTTCGCAGGAGCTGGTGCGCAGTCTCATGGCCGTCGGTTCAGGGCCGCCGCCAGTCGTCGCTCTTCAGATGCGAGCCGGCCTGCGGGCCCATGCGGAGCATCCCGCCGTCCACGCTCCAGGACGCGCCGGTGACATAGGAGGCGTCGGGTCCGGCGAGGAACGCGATCACGGCGGCCACCTCCCGGGCGTCGCCCGGACGGCCGAGCGGGACGCCGGGACGGGACTCGGCGCGCACGTCGGTGTCCTCCTGGCCGGTCATCGGAGTGGCGATCTCGCCCGGCGCGACCGCGTTGACGGTGATGCCGTGCTCGGCGAGCTCCAGCGCCATGACCTGGGTGAGCAGCCCGAGGCCGCCCTTGGCCGCGCAGTACGGCGCCGCACCCACCCTGGGCTGGTGCTCGTGCACGGACGTCACGTTGACGATCCGGCCGCCGTCGCCCTGCCGGATCATGTGCCGGGCCGCCCGCTGCCCGCACAGGAACGGGCCGATCAGATCGACGTCCAGGACCTCGCGCACGGTGTCGAGCTCCAGGTCGAGGAACGGCGTCATGGTGCCCGTACCGGCATTGTTGACGAGGACGTCGAGGCGGCCGAGGCGCTCGGCGAGCTCGTCCACGGTGTCCGCGGCCTCGGGGAGACCGGTGAGGTCCAGTCGGGCGACCTCGGCCCGCCGCCCGAGGGCACGGACCTCCGCGGCGGTCTCCTCCGCGCCCTCGTGGTCGGTGTGGAAGGTGATGCCGACGTCCAGGCCGGCCTGCGCGAGGCGGACGGCGGTGGCCCGGCCGATGCCGGAGTCGGAACCGGTGACCACGGCCACTCCGGCGGGAGCTGATGGGGACATCGTCGACCTCCTCGTGATGTTGAAGGGCGAGGCTTCGCAGTACCCGTGGGCGGGCCCGGCAAACAGTGCGGCCCGGGCGCGGCTGGGGAACCCTGGACGTGGAGGTGACCATGGATCCCGTCGAGGCTCTGGAGCGGATCGCCTTCCTGCTGGAGCGGTCCCTGGCGCCGACGTACCGCGTGCGCGCCTTTCGTACGGCGGCCCGGGTCCTGGCGACGCTGCCCGCGGGCGAGATACGTGAGCGGGCCGACGCCGGGACGCTGGAGTCGCTCAAGGGGGTCGGCCCCAAGACGGCGCAGGTGGTGCGGGAGGCGCTGGCCGGGCAGGTCCCCGGCTACCTGGGCAAACTGGAGAGCGAGGCCGCGGCGCCCCGTGGCGAGCGGCGCGGCGAGGGGCTGCGGGCGCTGCTGCGCGGCGACTGCCATCTGCACTCCGACTGGTCGGACGGCGGCAGCCCCATCGAGGAGATGGGGCGGGCCGCGGCGGCGCTGGGCCACGAGTGGGCGGTGCTGACCGACCACTCCCCCAGGCTGACCGTGGCCCGCGGCCTGTCCCCCGAGCGGCTGCGGCGGCAGCTGGACGTGGTGGCGGAGCTGAACGCCGGCTGGGCGCCGTTCCGGCTGCTCACCGGCATCGAGTGCGACATCCTCGACGACGGCTCGCTCGACCAGGAGCCCGAGCTGCTCGAACGGCTCGACGTGGTCGTGGTGTCGGTGCACTCCAAGCTGCGCATGGACGCCCGCGCGATGACCCGCCGCATGGTGGCTGCCGTCCGCGATCCGCACTCCGACGTGCTGGGACACTGCACCGGGCGGCTGGTGACCGGGCGGGGCCGGCCGGAGTCGGAGTTCGAGCCCGACGAGGTGTTCGCCGCGCTGGCCGAGACGGGCACCGCTCTGGAGATCAACAGCAGGCCCGAGCGGCTGGACCCCCCGCGGCGGCTGCTGCGCCGGGCGGTGGAGGCGGGCGTGCTGTTCTCCATCGACACCGACGCGCACGCCCCCGGCCAGCTGGACTGGCAGATCCTCGGCTGCGCCCGGGCCGAGGAGTGCGGGGTGCCGGCCGAGCGCGTGGTGAACACGTGGTCGCGGGAGGACCTGCTCGCCTGGGCGGGGCGACGCAGTCTGCCGACAGGAGTGCCGGGCACCTGACGTGGTACCCGAGCGGCTGTGATGAAACTGCCGGTCCGGGCGGCCGGGGAGAAGGAGCGCGCATGGAACGGGCGGCCGTGTTCGACGTCGACGGAACCCTCGCCGACACCAACCACCTGCACGTGGTGACCTGGTGGGAAGCCTTCCGGCAGGCGGGGCACGACATCCCCATGCACGCCATCCACCGCTCCATCGGGCTGGGCTCGGAGGACCTCGTCGCCCGGCTGCTCGGCGAGCGGCGGGACAAGGACCAGGACGCCGAACTGAGCGCCGCGCACAAGGCGTTGTACGGCCAGTACTTCGACCGGCTGCCCGCGTTCCGGGACGCCGGGCGGCTGCTGCGCCGCCTCGACCGGGACGGCTGGCAGGTGGTGCTGGCCACCTCCGCGAGCGGCCCCGAGCTGTCCGCGCTGCGCCGTGCCATCTCGGCCGACGACGTGATCACCGCCACCGCGAGCGCCGACGACGTCGACGAGGGCAAGCCGGCACCCGAGCCGGTCGAGCACGCCCTGGAGCTGGCCGGAGTCCCGCCCGAGCGGGCGGTGTTCGTCGGCGACACCGTGTGGGACATGCGCGCGGGCAGCCGGGCCGGGGTGCGCTGCGTGGGCGTGCTGTGCGGCGGCGTCCCCCGCCGCGACCTGGAGGAGGCGGGCGCCGAGACGGTCTACGACGATCCGGCGCATCTGCTGGCCTCGTTGAAGGAAGGGCCCTTCGCCTGAGTGCGGCATGTCACAGCTTTCCCCCCGCTCCGGGGCCGCGATCTTGGACACCCGTAGGCGCATGAGCAGGACGAAAGCGGTGTTCACGCACTCGGCACACGCCTGGCGGCGGGGGGCCGTCAGGGCCGGTCGCTCGGCGCGGGCGGCCTGGCGTTCACCGGGGCGGGAACGGGACCTGGTCGTGCAGTCGCTCAAGGCGGCCGGGGCGGCGCTGCTCGCCTGGATCGTGGCGAGCGACGGGATGAACGACCCGATGGCACTGATGGCGCCCTGGGTGGCGCTGCTCCTGGTGCAGGCCACCGTGTACAGCTCGTTGCGGCAGGCGGCGCAGCAGCTGGCGGCGATCTGCGTCGGCACCCTGTTCGCGTCGGCGGCGCAGGCTCTGACGGGGGCGACGCTGGGCGCGCTCGCGCTGTGCCTGCCGGTGCTGATGCTGTTGTCGAACTGGTCGCGCTTCGGCGACCAGGGGGTCTACGCGGCGACCACGGCGGTGTTCACCCTGGCGTCGGGCACCGTGACCGCGACCGCGGTCGGGCACCGGGTGGGGCAGGCGGCGCTGGGCGCGGTGATCGGGGTGGCCGTCAACGCGCTCATCCTGCCGCCCATCCACCTGCGGGACGTGCGGGAGAACCTCGCGGCCCTCGCCCGGGAGGCCGGGGACGTGCTGCGGACGGTCGCGGACGACCTGCGGCACGAGCGCTGGGACGCGCGGACCACGGCCGGCTGGTCGCACGCCACGGCGCGGCTGGAGCACCGGCTGGAGGCGCTGCGCTCGGCGCGCCGCTGGAGCCGGGAGAGCCTGCGGCTGACGAGCCGGCCGTTGCGCGCCCTGCACCGGGTCCCCGCGGCGGTGCCCGAGGAGTCGGAGGACGAGCGCTTCAGCAGGGTCACCGGGCATGTGGGGAGTCTGGTGCGGACCCTCGTGGTCGCGGCCGAGGACGGGCGCACGCCGGCCCTGCCGGAGGCGCGGGTGCTGCGGACGTACGCGCGGCTGCTGGAGCTGATCGCCGAGGCGTGCGCCGCGGAGGGGGTACGGCTGCTCGACGCTCGCGGGGTCGAGGGGGCGGACGGCCGGGGTGAGGAGGCCCGGCAGGCCCTGCACCGGCGGCTGCAGGAGGAACTGCGGGAGCAGGCGTCCGGCAGGGCGGACCGGACGACCGTGCTCGGCTCGCTGGTGCTGCAGGCGGAGAACCTGTGGGTGGACTCCGTTCCCGCCGCCGCGCAGGTGACCCAGATCACCGTCGAAGAGGCCGAACAGCGGAACACCTGAGGGTGGTTGACCGTTGAACACGGCGTGGGTGTGGACGGGACAGTGTCCCCGGGCCTCACCTTCCGCCCACAGGGACGATCGTTCGGCTGAAGCCCTGTGGAGCCTTTCGCCGAGAGGCGACCACCGTGCGCACCCACACCTCGACTGCCCCGACCGGCATCCCCCCGTCCGGTCGGGGCTTCTCTCTTCCTGCGGCTCGGCCGCACTTGACTTCGAGAGCACTCCAATCCGTAGCGTTCCCGGCATGAGCACTCCACAGCACAAGATCGGATCCGGCTTCGGCGCGACCAGCACCGCGGACGACGTCCTGCGGGGCCTGGACCTCACCGGGAAGCTGGCCCTCGTCACCGGCGGCTACTCCGGACTCGGCCTGGAGACGACCCGCGCCCTCACCGAGGCGGGCGCCCAGGTGGTCGTCCCGGCCCGGCGCCGGGCGACGGCCGAGGAGGCGCTCGCCGGTCTCGACGGCGTCGAGGTGGACGAACTGGACCTCGGCGACCTGGACAGTGTGCGGTCCTTCGCCGAGCGGTTCCTCGCCACCAGCCGCGTCCTCGACATCGTCATCGACAACGCCGGGATCATGGCCTGCCCCGAGACGCGCGTGGGGCCCGGCTGGGAGGCGCAGTTCGCGACCAACCACCTCGGCCACTTCGCCCTGGTCAACCGCCTCTGGCCGGCGATCGCGCCGGGCGGCGCCCGGGTCGTCTCCGTCTCCTCCCGCGCCCACCACTTCTCCGGCATCCGCTGGGACGACGTCAACTGGCAGCAGGGCTACGACAAGTGGCAGGCCTACGGCCAGGCCAAGACCGCCAACGTCTTGTTCGCCGTCCACCTCGACCGGCTCGGCCGCGACTCGGGCGTCCGCGCCTTCTCGCTCCACCCCGGCGGCATCCTCACGCCGCTGCAGCGGCACATCCCGCGGGAGGAGATGATGGAGCGCGGGTGGATCGACGCGGACGGCAACATCCTCAACCCCGAGGGCTTCAAGACCCCCCAGCAGGGCGCGGCCACCCAGGTCTGGGCGGCGACCTCACCCCAGCTGGACGGTCTCGGCGGCGTCTACCTGGAGGACTGCGACATCGCCGAACCCGCCACGGGCGACGCCACCTCCGGCGTCAAGCCCTGGGCGACCGACCCCGCGCAGGCGTCCCGCCTGTGGGACCTGTCAGCACAACTGACGGGCGTGAACGCCTTCGCGGGCTAGCCGCGGACCGAATCCCGGGGTCCGTACAGGGCGGCGGGTGCTCCCGTCGCCAGGGCCCAGTAGCGGTCGCCGTACGACCAGTGCCACCACTCGGTCGGGTAGTTGACCAGCCCGGCGGCGCCCATCGCCTCGCCCAGTACGGCACGGTGGGCCCGGGCCTCGGCGGTGATGTTCCCGGCTCCGGTGTAGCAGGCGCCGTCGCTCTGCTCGGGGCCGGCGTTCATCGGTGTCCCCAGGTCCAGTTCACGGCCGTCCGCGTCGGCGAGGGTCAGGTCGACCGCCGCTCCGGCGCTGTGCGGCGCGAGATCGGGTGGGGACACGTAGCGGCTCGCGGCGCTGTGCACCCGGTCGGCCGGCCAGTCCGGGTGGGTGGCTCGCAGTTCGTCGGCGTAACGCTCGAAGTAGAGGCGCTGGAGGGGCGGCGGCCGGTACCCCTCCACGAAGAGCAGTCGCAGACCGTCGGGCAGCAGGGCCTGCGCCGTGAGGAGGCGTTCGAGGACGCCGCGGCGCAGATGGACCTCGGCACCGCGGGAGTCCTCGTGTTTGCGGTCGTCGACCAGCAGTGCCTCGCGTACGTCGACGAGGGGTTCGCCGTTGTCCTCGACGGGGACGGCGGCGACCCGGGCGTCGGCCATCAGGATGATCTCGCTCATGCCCCGATCATCCCCCGGCCCCTCGCACCGCCGGGCTCAGTCCGCCATGAACTCCCGCAGGTCCGACGTCAGTTGGTCGGCGTGGGTGACGAACAGGCCGTGGCCGGCGTCGGCGTAGGTCCTGAGGGTGGCGTCGGGGAGGAGGCGGGTGGCGCGGTGGGCGGTCGTCTCCAGGGGGGCCGAGGTGTCGTGGGTGCCGTGGAAGACGAGGACCGGCAGGTCGATCTTGGGGAGTTCGGGTGCGACGTCCACGGTGGCGACGAGTTCCTGGACCGCGGCCGTGGAGTGCGGCGAGGAGAGCTGGGCGCGCTGGACGAGGTACTGCATGAACGCCTCGGACACCTCGTTGCCCGGGCGGTCCACGGCGAAGAAGCCGGCGATGCCGTCCTGGAAGAACGCCGGCCGGTCCCGGCGGCACACCTCGTTGGCGGCGCGCACGACGTCGGGGTCCAGACCGTCCGGGTTGTCGGCGGTGCGCACCACGCCCGGCGCGATGCCGGCGACGAAGGCGACCCGGGCCACCCGGTCGGCACCGTGCCGGGTGAGACAGCGGGTGATCTCGACCGAGCCCATCGAGTGACCGATCAGCGTGACCTCGCGCAGGTCGAGGTGGTCGAGGAGCCCGTACAGGTCGTCGGCGAGGGTGTCGAGGTCGAAGCCGTTCCAGACGTCGTCGGAGCGGCCGTGCCCCCGGCGGTCCAGGCTCACGCAGCGGTGGCCCGCCGCGGCCAGCGCCGGCATCTGGAACTCCCACATCTCGGAGCCCAGGTAGGCGCTGTTGATGAAGGCGGCCACCGGTCCGTCGGCCGGTCCGTAGTCGACGTAGTGCAGCCGCGTACCGTCGGCGGGGCTGGTGAAGTACGGCATGGGACGACCTCCTGCGGTCCGGTGCGGTGGGTACGCCCCCCATGGTTCCGGCAGCCGCCGCCGGGGTCGATTACCTCCGGGGTCATGCCGGGCGGCAGGTGAATCCGCGCCGCACGGGTACTCGGTCGGCTCGTCGAGCGAGCGAGCGAAGGAGCCGAAGGTGAGCAGCACAGCGGGCAGCAGGATCGTGGTCACGGGCGCCACCGGCAATGTCGGCACCAGCGTGGTGCGCGCGCTCTCGGAGGACTCGGACGTCGGTTCCGTCCTGGGGCTGGCCCGGCGCATCCCCGACTGGTCGCCGCCCCGGACGGACTGGTCCGCGGTCGACCTGGCGTCCGAAGGAGCGGACCTGGTCAAGGAGTTCGCGGACGCCGACGCGGTGATCCATCTGGCGTGGGCGTTCCAGCCGACGCACGACCCGGCGACCACCTGGCGCACGAACGTCCTCGGCTCCATCCGGGTGTTCGAGGCGGTGGCGGCGGCCGGGGTGCCGACGCTGGTGCACGCCTCGTCGGTGGGCGCCTACTCTCCGGGGCCGAAGGACCGCCCGGTGGACGAGTCGTGGCCGACGCACGGCTGGCCGGACGCCGCGTACTGCCGGGAGAAGGCGTATCTGGAGCGTGCGCTGGACACGTTCGAGCGCGAACATCCCGAGGTGCGGGTGGTGCGGATGCGGCCGGCGTTCCTGTTCAAGCGGGAGTCGGCCAGCGAGCAGCGCCGGATCTTCGGCGGCCGCTTCCTGCCGGGCTCGCTGGCCCGCCCCGAGCTGCTGCCGTTCCTGCCCGACGTCCCCGGCCTGCGGGTGCAGGCGCTGCACACCGACGACGCGGCCAGGGCGTACGTCGCGGCGCTGGGCACGGAGGCCCGCGGTGCCTTCAACCTGGCCGCCGAGCCGTGGGTCGACGCGGAGCTGCTGGCCGAGATGCTGGACACCCGCCCGGTCCGCCTCCCCCGCGCCGCGGCCCGCTCGGCGATCGCCGCGGCCTGGAACCTGCACCTGCTGCCCGCCTCGCCGCACCTGTTCGACGCGGTGCTGCGCCTGCCCCTGATGGACTGCACGCGCGCGCGTACGGAACTGGGCTGGGCGCCGCGGCACTCGGCCACCGAGGTCCTCCGGGAGTTCCTGCACGGCCTCCAGCAGGGCGAGGGCGCCCCCACGGAACCGCTGCGGGGACGCAAGGTCGGCTGAGCCCCGGCTACGGCACCCTCGGGCGCCGCCCCGCACCAGAGCGAAGAGGCGGCGCCCCGAGGGGACTCAGAGGAAGACGCCGAGGGGACGCAGAGGAAGACGCGGCGCCCCGAGGAGACGCAGGGTCGGCTGAGCCCCGCTACGAAGACCCCGAAGACCCCTCGGGCGTCGCCGCGTCCAGCCGCTCCCGCTGTGGCATCACCGTGTACTTCGGGTCCTCGGCGGAGGCGACGCCCGCTGCGAAGATGCCGAAGCGGGTGCAGGCGGAGCCGGCGAGCAGGGCGAGGCCGGAGGCGACCGCGGCCGGACGGCGGTCGCCGAAGAGGGCTCCCGCGACCGCGCCGCCGATGGTGAGCGCGCGGGCCGAGCGCAGCAGCGTGCCCGCCCGGCCTTCCTTCCAGGTCTCGGCGACCATGCCCAGCCGCCGTTCCGCGGCCTTCTCCATCGCCGTGTCGGCCACGGCGGCCAGCCCGGCGGCGCAGCGGGCGGGCAGGTTCTCGCCGGCCGGTCCGGCCATCAGCGCCATGCCGGAGGCGGCGGCCGTCGCGGACGCCGCGAACAGGTAGGGCAGTTCGCGATGGGCGCCGTGCCAGGCCGGTACGGCGGTGTCCGCGGCCAGTACCCCGGTGTAGGTGGCGACGGCGGGGCCGAGCAGCGCGGCGGCGCCGGTTGCCACGCCCCCCAGACGCGGCAACCGGCCGGTCACCGCGCTCGCGGCAGCCGCCCCCGCGGCGGGGCCGTAGGCGCCGAGCAGCCAGGAGCCCATGCTCATCGGCGAGGTCGGCTTGAACACACGCAGCATGTTCGCGAAGCGGCTGGGTTTGCCCAGGTCGTGGATGAGGGCGGCGGCCGAGAGGGAGACGGCGGTGAGCGAGGACACCTTCAGTGCCGTCGCGGTGCTGGTACGTCCCGTCAGGTGCGCCCCCGCCGCGAGCACGGAACCCGCGCCCGCGAGCCCGCCGAGGAAGAAGTACCCGGCGATGTCGGTGGCTTCCCAGGAGGGCTTCTTGATGACTGGACGGCCGTAGTAGGAACGGAACTCGGCCCGCGGGACGACCGGTTGCTCGCCGCGCCGACGCCGGCCGCGCCGCGCGTTCTGGATCACGCTCATCGTCGGCCCCTTCCCGTCGTCGCCACGAAGCAGGCCGCGACGCCGCCCAGCAGTGACAGGGCGGCGGCGCCCGCGTGCTTCCACATGGCCGGCAGGTCCCGGGTGGTGACCACGGGGTCCGGCGGCAGCCCGTACACCTCGGGCTCGTCCAGCAGCAGGAAGAACGCGCCGTCGCCGCCCACGCCGTCGTCCGGGTCGTGGCCGTACAGCCGGGCCTCGGGGACGCCCGCCTCGTGCAGCTGGTCGACCCGGAGGGCGGCCCGCTCGCGCAGTTCGTCGAGCGGCCCGAATTGGATGGACTCCGTGGGGCAGGCCTTGGCGCAGGCCGGTTCCTGTCCTGCGCCAAGGCGGTCGTAGCACATCGTGCATTTGAACGCGCGTCCGTCGTGCGGCCGTTGCTCGATGACGCCGTAGGGGCAGGCGGGCACGCAGTAGCCGCAGCCGTTGCAGATGTCCTCCTGGACGACGACTGTGCCGAACTCGGTGCGGAAGAGCGAACCGGTGGGACAGACGTCGAGGCAGGCGGCGTGCGTGCAGTGCTTGCACACGTCGGAGGACATCAGCCAGCGCAGCTCGCCGTCACCGCCGACGGCCGTCTCCTGGGCGGTCGATCCGCCTTCCACGACGGGGAGTTGCGTACGGCCGTCCGGCCGGGGCTGCTCGATGAAGGCGACGTGCCGCCAGGTGGAGGCGCCGAGGGCCTGCGTGTTGTCGTAGGACATGGCGGTCAGGGACAGGCCGTCCTCGGGGATGGCGTTCCACTCCTTGCAGGCAACCTCGCAGGCCTTGCAGCCGATGCACACGGAGGTGTCGGTGAAGAACCCGACGCGTTCCTCGCTCACTTGCGTGTCTCCGTTCCGGTGTCCGAGGTGATGCCGGCCCGCCTGCGGTAGTCGGCGACCAGCCTCGACAGTTCCGGTCCGCGCGGCCGGCGGCCCGGGCGGATGTCGGCGGTCAGCGCCTTGTCCTCCTGGATGTGGGCGTTGGGGTCGAGGGCGATGGCCGTCAGCTCGTTGGCCGCGTCGCCGGTCACGACGCCGTTGGGCCCCCAGTGGAAGGGCAGGCCGATCTGGTGGACGACCCGGCCCTGCACCCGCAGCGGCCGCATGCGCTCGGTCACCAGCACCCGCGCCTCGACGGCGTTGCGGGCGGTGACGACGGTCGCCCAGCCGCCGTTCTCCAGGCCCCGTTCCCGGGCCAGTTCGGGCGAGACCTCGCAGAAGAACTCCGGCTGCAGCTCGGACAGATACTCCGACCAGCGGCTCATGCCGCCCGCCGTGAAGTGCTCGGTGAGGCGGTGGGTGGTGACGATGTACGGGAAGACCTCGGCGCCCTTCTCGTCACCGCTCGGGTGGTAACGGTTGCCCTCGCGCGGCAGGAGCTGGCGCACGGGACTGCGCGGGGTGGAGGGGTACAGGGCGTTGGGGAACGGGGAGTCCTGGGGCTCGTAGTGGGTGGGCATGGGCCCGTCCTCCAGGCCGGCCGGCGTGAACAGCCAGCCCTTGCCGTCGGCCTGCATGATGAACGGGTCGTCGCCGCGCAGCGCGTCGGGCCCGACGGCGTCCTCGTCGGGTACGTAGTCGGGGGCTCGGTCGGGTACGAAGTCCGGGACGTCGTGCCCGGTCCACTTGCCCTGCTCCGGGTCCCACCAGACGTATTTCTTGCGTTCGCTCCAGGGGGTGCCGTCGGGGGCGGCCGAGGCGCGGTTGTAGAGGATGCGGCGGTTGGCGGGCCAGGCCCAGGCCCATTCGGCGGCCACCCAGTCCTGTTCCCACTGGGGCTTCTTGCGGGCGGCCTGGTTGACGCCGTCGGCGTAGACGCCGCAGTAGATCCAGCAGCCGCAGCGGGTCGAGCCGTCGTCCTTGAGCTCGGTGTAGGCGCTGAGCGGGGAGTCGTCGGGGCCATGGCCGCTGATCTCGGCGAGGACGGCGTCGGCGACGGGCTCGTCCAGCTCGCCGGTGACCGGGTAGTCCCAGGTCAGGTCCTGGATGGGGCGGTCCATGGGGTCGGTGGAGGCGGCCAGCCGCTCCTTGATCCGGCGGCCCAGGTGGTACAT
Organism: Streptomyces sp. SLBN-31; assembly: GCF_006715395.1. Lineage (NCBI taxonomy): Bacteria > Bacillati > Actinomycetota > Actinomycetes > Kitasatosporales > Streptomycetaceae > Streptomyces > Streptomyces sp. SLBN-31. Next base: position 2,908,308 of record NZ_VFNC01000001.1, on the reverse strand, counting down.
GAACCACAGGTCGCTGCGCGCGTCGCCCTCGGGTTCCACGGCCGCGTAATGCCACTGCACCCAGCGGTTGGTGTTCGTGAAGGAGCCGGACTTCTCCGTGTGGGCGGCGGCGGGGAAGAAGAACACCTCGGTGCCGATGTCCTCGGTGCGCAGCTCGCCGGTCTCGATCTCGGGGCCGTCCTTCCACCAGGTCGCCGACTCGATGAGGGAGAAGTCCCGCACCACCAGCCACTCCAGGTTGGCCATGCCGAGGCGCTGCAGGCGCGTGTTGGCCGAGCCGACGGCCGGGTTCTCGCCCAGCAGGAAGTAGCCCTTGCAGTCGCCGTCGAGCTGGGCCATGACGGTGTCGTAGGTGGAGTGGGAGCCGGTCAGGCGCGGCAGGTGGTCGAAGCAGAAGTCGTTGTCGGCGGTGGCGGCGTCGCCGTAGTAGGCCTTCAGCAGGCTGACGATGTAGGCCCGCATGTTCGACCAGAAGCCCTTGACCGTGCGGGTCGTCTCGACGTGGTTGTCGAGGTTCATGTTCTCGTGCGCGTGTGGCATCGGGATGTAGCCGGGCAGCAGGTTGTACAGCGTGGGGATGTCGCTGGAGCCCTGGATGGAGGCGTGGCCGCGCAGCGCCTGAATGCCGCCGCCGGTGCGGCCGATGTTGCCGAGCAGCAACTGCAGGACGCTCGCGGCGCGGATGAACTGCGAGCCGGTGGTGTGCTGGGTCCAGCCGACGGCGTAGCAGAAGGCGCTGGTGCGGTCGGGGCCGGAGTTGGCGGTCAGAGCGTCGCACACCCGCCGGAAGGTCTCGCGGGGGATGCCGCAGACCTCCTCGACCATCTCGGCGGTGTAGCGGGCGTAGTGGCGCTTGAGGACCTGGTACACGCAGCGCGGGTGCTGGAGCGTCTCGTCGGTGGGGGCGCGGTGTCCGGTGCGGGCGCCGCCGGAACCGTGCGCCTCGGCGCCGGCCGTCTTGCGGGTGCGCTCCTCGTACAGCTCGTCGGCCTCGCCCGCGGGCTGCTGGATCTCCACGCCCTCGTACTGCCAGGTGGTGGGGTCGTAGTGAGTCTTCTCCTCGTCGAGTCCGGAGAAGACGCCGTCGAGGTCCTCGGTGTCGCGGAAGTCCTCGCCGACCAGAGTGGAGGCGTTGGTGTAGCGCAGGACGTACTCGCGGAAGTCCTTCTCCTCGGTGAGGACGTGGTTGATGATCCCGCCGAGGAAGGCGATGTCGGTGCCCGCGCGGATCGGCACGTACAGGTCGGAGAGCGCGCTGGTGCGGTTGAAGCGGGGGTCGACGTCGATGATGAGCGCGCCGCGCTTCTTGGCCTCCATCACCCACTGGAAGCCGACCGGGTGGCACTCGGCGAAGTTGGAGCCCTCGATGACGATGCAGTCGGAGTGCTGCAGGTCCTGCATGAAGGTGGTGGCGCCGCCGCGCCCGAAGGAGGTGCCGAGGCCGGCCACGGTGGCGCTGTGGCAGACGCGGGCCTGGTTCTCCACCTGGACCACGCCGAGGCCGGTCAGCAGTTTCTTGATGAGGTAGTTCTCCTCGTTGTCGAGGGTCGCGCCGCCGAGGCTGGCGATGCCCATGGTGCGGGCGGTGCGCATGCCCTCGTACTCCCACTCCCAGGTCTCCCGCCGGGTGCGGATCACCCGTTCGGCCACCATGTCCATGGCGGTCTCCAGGTCGAGCGGCTCCCAGGCGGAGCTGTACGGGCGCCGGTAGAGGACCTGGTGTTCGCGGGCCGGCCCGGTGGTCAGCTGGAGGCTCGCCGAGCCCTTCGGGCACAGTCGGCCGCGGCTCACCGGGGAGGCGGGGTCGCCCTCGATCTGGACGACCTTCTCGTCCTTGACGTAGACCTGCTGCCCGCAGCCGACCGCGCAGTACGGGCAGACGGACTGCACGACGCGGTCCGCGCTGTCGGTGCGCGGGCGCAGCTTGTCGGTGTACGGCGATTTCGCGGCGCTCCCGCGGGCCGTACGGTCGGTTCCGCCGAGCTGACGGTAGACGGGCCAGGAGCGGACCCGGTCGCCGATACCCATGGTGGCTCCCTGTCAGGCGGAGGACTCGTCCGGTTCGGGGTGCTCGGGATGCACGGTGTCGGACCGGTGTTCGCCCTGACGGCCGGTGCCGGCCTCGTCGGTGTCGGGCAGACCGGAGCCGGACTGATCGCCGTCCGCGGCGGGCATGGGCACGTCCAGTGGGTCCTCGCCCTCGGTGACCTGCTGGTCCGGCAGGTCCCTGGGCACGGGTTCGCCGTCCTGTCCCGTACGGTGTCGATCCGCCACGGCGCACTCCTTTCGCGTCGTCGAGCGAGACGCGAGTACCTCCGGCGGTGACCGGCGAAACATGGGGCCGTGGGGCGCCCCGCAAGGGGCGCGGGGAACGGCGCGGCCAGGCACAACACGGCCGCAGCGGCTGAACGACCCCCAGCCCTCCCCTTACCGCGGGGCCCGCTCCTCCAGAGCCGTCTGCCACGCCGGCACAGGCCCTTCGGCGGCCGGTTCCAGCCGGCGCCCGCCCCGGCCGAAGAAGTCGGCCAGTGGCAGGATCGCCGCGCCCACGGTCACCGCGTCCGGCCCCAGCCGCCCCAGCTCGATCGCGACCTTCTCGGCCGGGTGGCGCAGGGCGTACGAGGTCGCGTACCGCCGCACGGCGGGCAGGAACCGGGCACCGAGTTGAAGCCCGCCCCAGCCGCCGATCAGGATCCGCTCGGGCTGGAAGAGGTTGATCAGATCGGAGAGCCCGGCGCCCAGGTACTCGGCGGTCTCCTCCAGCACGCCGAGCGCGACGGGGTCGGCCGTCCCGCCCCCGGAGGGATACGCGGCGGCCAGCATCGCGGACAGCGCCGTCTCCTCGTCGGCGCCCTCCGGCGGCCGTCCGCCCTCTTCGCGCCAGCGCTCCAGCAGGGACTCCGCACCCGCGTACGCCTCCAGGCAGCCGAGCGCACCGCACCGGCAGCGGCGCCCCCTGACCCGCACGGTCAGATGCCCCCACTCGACCGCGCGCCCGTGTTCCACCTCGGGGGTGACCAGGCAGGCGCCGACGCCGGAGCCGAAGAGCACCACGATCGCGTTGCGAGCCCCGCGCCCGGCGCCGAACCACATCTCGGCCTGGCCGAGGGTCTTGGCGCCGTTGTCGATGAAGTAGCGGACGGAGTCCGGCAGCCGGGAGGTGGTCCGCAGCAGGGACTCCAGCGGGACCGCGTCCCAGCCGATGGTCTGGCCGTGCACGACGGCGCCGCGGTCCGGGGTGCGTTCGACGATGCCGGGGACGCCGATGCCGACGCCGAGGAGCTGTTCGGGCGGGATGCCGGCCTCGTCCAGGACTTCGGCGATCCCGTCGCGGATGTGGCCGACGATGACCTCGACCTCGTACCGCTGCTGCTCCAGGGGCCGTTCGGCGCGGGCGAGTTCGGTGAGGGTGAGGTCGAACAGCTCGACGCGGACGCGGGTCTCGCCGACGTCGACGCCGATCATGTGGCCCGCGCCGGGGGCCACCCGCAGCAGGGTGCGGGGGCGGCCGCCGTCGGAGTCGACGCTGCCGGCCTCCTCGACCAGTCCGTCGGCGACGAGGTCGGCGACGACATTGCTGACCGAGCCGGAGCTCAGCCCCGTCGCCGGGCCGAGCTCGAAGCGGCTGAGGGGTCCGTCGAAGTAGAGCCGTTGCAGCACCGCCGTGCGGTTCGCCCGCCTGAGGTCGCGCACGGTGCGCCCGTTCCGCCCCGCCATATGGCTCCTTCCGAACCCTGCCGACCTGCAACATACCTCTGCGGGCGGGTTCGGCGCGACATTCCTCCAACCCTTAGTTCACGATGTGAGCTAAGAGGCGTGTTCCTGAACCTCCTCCAGGGCCGCGACGAGCTCCGGCGCGACCGTCTCCTCCCGCCACCGGACCTGCTCCTCCCCCATCGCCCGCGGCACGGTCTCCACCAGCATGATCAGGTAGAGATAGGCACGGTAGAGGGCGAGGCGGAGCAGCGCGCGGGTGTCGAACTCGGCGCGTCCGCCGGCCTCCCGGTAGCCCGCGAGGAACGCCTCGTCCTTCCTGATGTCGCCGAGCAGCGCCAGGGAGACGAACTCTGCCAGGGGGTCGCCCCAGAACATGCGCTCCCCGTCGATGAGACCGCCGACGCGCACCGAGCCGGCCGAGCCGTCCACCATGATGTTGCCGTCCCACAGGTCGAAGTGGACGAGGGCGGGGACGGTGACCTCGTCGAGCGCGCCGTGGGCGGACTCCAGTGTGCGGGCCACCTCGTCGACGGGCCTGGGCAACCGGGCGCCGAAGCGGCGGGCGTCGTCGAGGACGGCGTCGAGCATCCCCGTGAAGGCGGTCCGCCAGTCCGCGGCCAGGGGGCCGAGCGCGCCGGAGGGATACCCGAAGGCGGGGCCCGTGACCCGGTGCAGGGCGGCCACGTGCCGCCCCAACTCCCTTCGCAGGGTGGCCTTTTCGGCTTCGGTGAGCGAGGCGTCCCAGGGGCCGCCGGGCGATGCCGTCATCAGCAGTACGCCGCCGGCCTCGTCCAGCGCGAGCAGGCGGGGCGATGGCACCCCGGCCTTCCCGGCGCCGCGGTAGAACTCCGCCTCGGCGACCAGGAGCCGTTTCTCGTGGCTGAGTCCCGGGGCGTCCGGCGCGGCCTTGAGCACGTGGCGGCCACCGTCGGTGAGGGTGAGTTCTTCGACGGTGTTGTAAGTGCCGCCGCTCAGGGGGCGCAGGCGGGCCAGCCGCCCGGGAGGGATGCCCGCGTCCCGCAGGATGCGCCGGGCGCGTTCCCAGGAGTCCACCACCGTGCGCCCACCTCTCCCCTCGGTCGGCCGGCCGCGTACACGTCATCGGCGTGACGGCCGTCCACCATCAGCGCGTCGAGCCACTCCACGGCCGCACCCGGCACGTTGTGCCGGTACAGCGTACGGAACGCCTCCGCACCCCGGGCGCCATTTTCGAACCGTCTCCGCAGACGTACACCCGGGCGCCGGCTGCCGAGCAGCTCCCAGACCTCGCCGGCCTCGACGGCGACGCGGTGCTGCACGACGGTGCCCGCGATGCTGATCGATCCGGAAGGCCTCCCGGCAGGGCCGGACGCGGGCGTACGCGGTCTCCGGGCCGCACGGAGGCGAGGTGGCCGGTGCCGCGGTGGAGACCGTTGCCGGGGTGTGCGGGACCTTCGAGCAGGGAGGCCATGAGGTCCGTTCAAGACCTCGCCAGAGGCCTTGCGCGGGACGTCAGTCGGGGTCGGCGCCGGGTACCGGGGCGGTGCTGCCGCGGGGGATGAGGCGGGTGGGCAGCAGGACGTGCCGGGCGGGATCGGCGTCGGGGTCGGCGATCAGGCTCAGGACCAGTTCACCGGCCTGTCGGCCCATGTCGGAGGGCGACTGTGCCACCGTCGTCAGGTCGAACAGCTCGGCGACCGGCTGGTCGTCGAAGCCGAGGACGGACATCCGCTCGGGCACCTCGATCCTTGACCGGCGCAGGGTCCAGATCAGTGAGACGGCGAGCTCGTCCTGCTCGGCGAAGACGGCGGTGGGCGGCTCGCGCAGGCCGAGCAGGTCCCCCAGGGCCTCGGCGACGGCGCGCCGGTCCGCGGCCGGTGCGGCCACCACGAGGGAGTCGTCCACGGGGACGCCCGCCTCGGTGAGTGCCCGCCGGTGGCCGAGGAGCCGTTCGTGCGAGCTGAAGGAGAAGCCGGTGGGGCCCGCGCTCTGCATGAAGGCGATACGGCGGTGCCCGAGGTTGAGCAGGTGCCGGGTGCCGGCCCGGGCCGCGGCGCCGTCGTCGACGTACACGCTCGGCCGCCCGTCGGCGTGCTGGCTGACGTAGACGACGGGCATGCCGAGGTCGTCCAGGCGCGCGCTCTCCTCGTCGGTGAGGTCGAAGCAGAACACCAGCAGGGCGTCGGCATTGCGCCGGGCAGGCAACCGCTCGAAGAACGCGGCGCGTTCGGCCAGGTCTGGCGTGACATAGACGGTCAGTTCCAGGTCCGCGGCCCGCAGCAGGGGGCCGAGCGCGGACAGGGCCGAGCCCATGAACCACGAGTCCAGAGTGGGCACGAGGGCCGCCACGACCCCCGTCCGGCCGGTCACCAGGCTGGAGGCGTGCCGGGAGACGGCGAAGTTCAGCGCGTGGGCGGCCTTCTCGACGCGGGCGCGGACGTCGGGCGAGACGTTCGACAGCCCGCGCAGGGTGCGCGAGACGGTGGAGACGGAGACCCCGGCGCGTTCGGCGACGTCGGCCATCGTGGGGTGCCGTCGGGCGGGCGGCATGGGCGGACGCTAGCACAGGTGTGCGCGGTTCATGACAGCGCTGCCAGGGCATTACTGACCCGTAACGCATTGACGGTCCCCGCCGGGACGGTTCAGGCTTGCAAGCGTTGTCACGACCGAGGAGCACGCACCGAATGTCCACCTCCGCCGTACCTTGGTGGCGCGATGCCGTCATCTACCAGGTCTACATCCGCAGCTTCGCCGACGGGAACGGCGACGGTGTCGGCGACATCGCCGGCCTCCGCTCCCGGCTGCCGTATCTGAAGTGGCTCGGCGTCGACGCCGTCTGGATCAACCCGTGGTACCGGTCCCCGATGGCCGACCACGGCTACGACGTCGCCGACTACCGGGAGATCGACCCGCTGTTCGGCACGCTGGAGGAAGCCGAGCTGCTCATCGAGGAAGCACACCGGCACGGCATCCGCGTCATCCCCGACATCGTGCCCAACCACACCTCCGACCGGCACGCGTGGTTCCGGGCCGCGCTGGCGGCCGGACCGGGCAGCCCGGAGCGGGAGCGCTACGTCTTCCGGCCGGGCCGTGGGCCCGACGGCGCTGAACCGCCCAACGACTGGGCCTCCTGCTTCGGCGGCCCGGCCTGGACCCGGCTGCCCGACGGCGAGTGGTACCTGCATCTGTTCGCCCCCGAGCAGCCCGACCTCAACTGGCAGCACCCGGAGGTCCGCGCCGAGTTCGAGTCGATCCTCCGCTTCTGGTTCGGCCGGGGCGTGGACGGCTTCCGGATCGACGTCGCGCACGGGCTCATCAAGCACCCCGAACTGCCCGACCTGCCGCCGCCCGTCGAGGAGCGGGGGCCGCGGCGGCATCTGGACCACCCGCACTGGGACCGTGACGAGGTGCACGACATCTACCGGTCCTGGCGCCGGGTGGCCGACGAGTTCCCGGGCGACCGGTCGTTCGTCGCGGAGGCCTGGGCGGACACCCCCGAACGGCTCGCCGCCTACGTCCGCGCCGACGGCCTGCACACGGCGTTCAACTTCGACTTCCTGATGTCCAGTTGGGACGCCAAGGACCTGCGGGCCGTCATCGACGACTCCCTCGCCATGCTCGGCGCGGTGGGCGCGCCGGCCACCTGGGTGCTGTCCAACCACGACGTCGTACGCCATCCCAGCCGCTACGGCCGCAAGGCCGCCAGGCGGTGGACGGTGAACGAGCCCTACCGGCCCGAGGGCCCCCTGGACCTGGAGCTGGGCACGCTCCGGGCCCGCGCGGCCGCCCTGCTGATGCTCGCCCTGCCCGGCGGCGCCTACGTCTACCAGGGCGAGGAGCTGGGCCTGCCGGAGGTCGAGGACCTGCCGGAGTCCGTGCTGCAGGACCCGGTCTGGGAGCGCTCCGGGCACACCGACCGCGGGCGGGACGGCTGCCGGGTGCCGATCCCGTGGTCGGGGTCGAACCCGCCGTACGGCTTCAGCCCGGACGGCGCGCAGGCCGAGCCCTGGCTGCCGCAGCCCGCTGCCTGGGCCGGCCGCGGGGCCGACGAGCAGCGCGGCGACGAGCACTCGATGCTGGAGCTGTACCGGGCCGCCCTGCGGCTGCGCCGCGAGCATCCCGCGCTCGGCGACGGCGACCTGACGTGGCTCGACGCCCCGGCCGGCGTGCTCGTGTTCGCTCGCGAGCCCGGGTTCGTGTGCGCGGTCAACCTCTCCTCCGAGGCCTACCGACTGCCCGCGCACACGTCGCTGCTGCTGGCGAGCGGCCCCGTGGAGGACGGTGTGCTGGCCCCCGACCACGCGGCCTGGCTGGCGGTGTAGCGCGGCGCGGCATGCTGGTTCGCCTGGCGTTGCAGGCCGCCGGGGGGGACGGGCCCGCCGCCGTCACGCGATGCCGCGGGCAGGATCGCCCCGCCCTCGCACGACGCCGCGGGACCATCCGGCCGTCGGGCGCGCCGGGTGACGGGAGCGACGGGTGGAAGAGGGCCGTAGTGAGGCCGTGGTGTGGCGCAATCGCGCCCTGACGCTCTTCCACCGGGAAGCGGTCCCCGTGGTGCCCGTCGAGGCCCGCTTCCTGGCGCTGCTCGCCCGGGGGCGCGACCACCGCGCGGGCCGCCAGGGGGACCGGTCTGACCGCGGACGGCGTCACCTCGAACCGCGCCGAGCCGGTGGCGCGCGCCTACGCGCTCGGCGTGCTCACCCCTGGCGTGTGGCCGCCGGACGCGTAGGCGGTGCCCGCGCCCTCCGGGGCGCCGAAGCGGGCGAGGGTGTGCCACACCATCTTCAGGTCCTGCGGCTCGTACCGGCCGGTGCGAGCGGCGTCCCCGATGATCCGCGGGTCGATCCGCCCGTCCTCGGCGATCCGGGCGCCGAGGGCGGCGTACTCGGGCCCCCGGTAGTCCGCGTGCTCGCGCAGTTCTTCCACCGTCAGGCGGTAACCGGGGTGCCATTCGAGAGGGCAGGGCAGCCGGCGGGCCTCGGCCTCGACGGCGGTGCCGCGGTAGCTCGCGTCCAGGACGAGCGCCTCGACGTGCCGGGCGAGCAGGACCCCGCCGTGGACCTGCGCCTCGATGTAGTCGTTGAGGGCGTCCTGCTCGTCGGCCTCGGCGAGCTCGATCAGCGACATGCCTGCGGCGACCCCGAAATCGGCCGGCTCGGCGGCGCTGTCGGGATAGCAGAAGGTGGTCCGGTCCACGGTGTCGGCGGTGAGCCGGAAGTGCGAGGAGCCGAACCGCGGGGCGGCGCCGACGACTTGACGCCGGAAGTTCAGCGCGCCGTACACGGGCCGCTCGTGCGGGTCGGCGTCGTCGTAGGCGCCCCCGAAGATGCGGCTCTCCCAGCGCCACCGGTCGCCGCCGGGGTGCGCGGTGAGGCCGCCGTTGCTGGTGCCGGTGACGAACTGCGAGTGGTAGGCGCCGTCCTGGGCCAGGGCCCGCAGGATGGGCAGCCCGCCGGCCGCCCGGTCGGGGTGGAAGTTCAGCGTGATCCGCGGCCCGGGGCCGACGGCAGGCCCGGAGGAGCGGGCGGCCACGTGCCGCAGCGCCCGCAGCGCCCGGGCCGTACCGGGCTGTGTCGGCTCCATCGGCTCCCCCTGGTGAGTGCGGACGTCCACCGCAAGAGATCACTCATCGGCGAGGGCGACCGCAACTCATTTACCGGAGGGCCGTGTCCCCGTCGGTCACGGGGTCCAGTGCGGGTCCCGGCCGAGGAAGGCCAGCAGGGCCTCGGCCCGGTCATGGCCGTACGGGAGCCGCCTGGCGGGCGCGAAGACCTGGTAGGAGTCCCGGAGGTGGTCCACGAGCCGATCCGCCGCCGGCCAGATGCCCTCGGCCAGCTCCACGTCCAGCGGGCGGTCCTGGCCGGTGGCCACCGCGATGTCCCAGGCGTGCACGGCCGCGTCCATGGCGGCCGCCGCCGCGGCGAGCCGCGGGGACAGCGGGCCGAGCGGCGTCGGCACCTGCTCGGCGTCCGCGGGCAGCGCGGCGTAGGCCTCCGCGACCCGGCTCAGCACCTTGCCGAGCTCGGCCGCCGGGTCCCCGTCCAGCACGTCGGCCGGGTGGAAGGGGTCGGAGTCCGGCCGGCCGCCGGTGAGCGCGAGGCCGTAGCCCTGCTGGTCGATCCGGGCGTGGTTGAGGACCTGACGCGCGGTCCACTCGGTGCACGGAGTCGGCGCTCCCCACGCCGACTCGGGCACCGCGGCGACCACGTCGCCGAGATGGGAGTGCGCACGTGTGAGAACCTCGAAGTCCCGGGTGTCCGCCATCACCGTTCTCCCCTCTTGCCGTCCACCGGCCGTCGTCAGCAATCTAGGTGTGCTTGCGGACAGTTACGGTCCTCAACAGAAACGTCGTACGTGTTCGAGGCAGTGGAAAGGGAACAGCCCGTAGTGCCAGATGTACGTGAGTGGAGGGCGTCCCTCGTCCGGGACGTGAAGCGCCGACGCGACCCGGCGGTGGTGCAGACGCTTCGGTCGGCCGTCGCGGCGACGGTGGCCTACGTCGTCGCACTGCGCCTGAGTCCCGAGGCGGCCCCGCTGACCGCGCCGCTCACCGCGCTGCTGGTCGTCCAGGTCACCCTGTACGCCACGCTCACGAACGGCATCCGCCGGGTCAACTCGGTGGTGGCCGGCGTCCTGGTCGCCATCGCCTTCAGCCAGCTGGTCGGTCTGACCTGGTGGAGCCTCGCGCTGCTGATCGTGGCCGCGCTGGCGGTGGGGCGGCTGGTACGGGTCGAGGAGTACGTCCCCGAGGTGGCGATCAGCGCCATGCTGGTCCTCGGCGTCACGACGGTCGGCGACACCGCGTGGGCCCGCATCGTGGAGACGCTGATCGGCGCGGTCGTCGGCATGGCCTGCAATCTGCTGCTCGCGCCGCCCGTGTGGGTGGACGAGGCGGGTGAGTCGATCGAGGGGCTCGCCCGGCGGGTGCGGCAGCTGATGCTGCGCATGGGCGAGGAGGCCTCCGGGCGCACGCCCGTCGAGCACGCGACCGAGCGGCTGCACGAGGCGCGCCGCCTCGACCACGACATCGTCGAGGTGGACGCGGCGCTGCGGCAGGCCGAGGACAGTCTGCGGCTCAATCCGCGCGTGCGGGAGGGACTGCTGCACCGGGTCGTGCTGCGCACCGGGCTGGACACGCTGGAGATCTGCACGGTGGTGCTGCGGGTGCTCGCCCGTACCTTCACCGACCTCGCCAAGGAGCGCGATCCGGAGCCGCTGTTCGCGCGCGAGACGGGGGCCGCGGTGGAGCGGCTGCTGTCGGAGATCGCGGACGCGGTGGTCAGTTTCGCGGTCCTCGTCACCACCAGCGTCAGCGTCAGCGCCGAGTCGGCCGAGGCACGGCTGGCCGCGGAGCTGCGCCAGGCCGGGACGACCCGGGACAAGCTGGCCCAGCTGCTGCTGGAGGAGGTCCAGCGCGACGCGCGCAGCTGGCAGCTGCACGGCGCGGTGCTGACCGAGGTCAACCGCATCCTGGATGAGATGGACACCGAGCACCGCTCGCGCCGGCTGCTGGAGGAGCTGGACCGGGCCTCCGCCGAGCAGCGCGAGCGCATGCCGCGGCTGACCCGGCTGCGGGAGAGCCTGCGCGACTCCGGCCGGCTGCGCGTTCCGGAGGTGCTGCGCCGGAACCGCGCGGGTGCCCGGCGTCGTTCCAGGTGATGTGGTCACCGGGGAGGCGTACGTCTCCCCGGCAGCGTGGAACGAAGGGGGCGGGCCGATGGCCGACAGCGGCGTGCGGATCGACGGGAACACTCTGCGGCTTCCGGGCGGGGTGGCGGTGCGCTTCGTGCGCACGCTGCGGCTGCCGGAGACGGGGACGCATCCGCTGCCGCCGGGGCTGGGCGAGTTCCCGGTCCGGCGGGTGGCGGACTATCCGGACACGGCGCCCGAGGCGTGGCGTGCGCGCGGCGGCGTGATGCTGCCGGTGTACCTGCGCGAGGCGATGTGGCTGAGTTTCGCGGGCACGGTCGAGCCCGCCGCCCTCCAGGTCGGGGTGGGCAAGGTCTGCGCGGTCTCGGGCAGGCCGTGGAGCGACCGGCTCTCGCGCAAGCCGCAGAACTACGTCGTACTGCCGCGTCAGCCCTGGCTGGATGGCATCAACTCGGGCAAGGGCACCGTCCGCCAGTTCGTGGCGGTGCCGCTGGGTCTGGGGGCGACCGTCGAGGGCCAGGTCACCGGCGAGGAGGTCTGGGGCGGCGTACAGCTGCAGTCCTTCCCGCTGCGTGAGCGGAAGCTGGCGGAGTGGCGGGAGGCGGAGCGGCGCCGCGCGGAACTCGCCCGGACGCGGGCGGCCGCGCCGGGCGGCGGCTTCGGAATGGCCGCGATGCCCATGGCGGCACCGGCTCCGGGTGCGGCTCCCGCTCCCGCCGCCGCGCGGGCCCCGGCGGCCATGGGGCTCGGCGTCGGCGGCTCCATGCGGCAGGAGGTCTACCGGGACGACCGGCCGCTCGACGACTGGTCCGAGCAGCCCGCCGGCCGGGTCTTCGTGCACCTCGTGACGCCGCCCGAGTGGCGCCGCATCACCGGCGAGGCACCCCCGCCGTCACCGGTCGACCGCGCCGCCTACACCCGCGCGGGACTGCCCTGGTACGACTACTACGACCAGGACGCCCAGGACCTCTCCCCCACCGACACCCTGGAGGCCGTGAAGCCGGTCGGCGACTGGCTCGGCGCCGACCACGACCCCTGGCAGCCCCCCACCCCGCCCCAGGTCAAACCCCTGAAGGACGCACCGGGCAAGCCGGTGGAGGACGGGGACTGGTAGGGCCGCGCGGGGCGGTGAGTGGCAGGGCCGGGCCCGGGCGGTGACTCGTGGGGCCCGGCCGGGACGGCGACTCGTGGGGCCCGGCCGGGACGGCAACTCGTGGGGCCCGGCCCAGACGATGACGCGTGGGGCCCGGCCCGGACGATGACGCGCGGGACCCGGCCCGGACGATGACGCGCAGGTCCCGGCCCGGACGGGATGCGGGGGGCGCGACCCGGACGGGATGCGGGAGGGCGCGAGCCGGACGGTGATGCGGGGGGCGCGAGCCGGATGTCGGCTGGCAGGGAGTCCCCCGGTGCCTTGTCGACGACGAGCCTGCGGCCGGCGGCGGCGCACGTCCGGGCGGGACGGGCCATCACGGCCTGTACCCGGCACCAGCTCCCGGGCGGGAAGGGCCACCGCTGGTGGCGGGCGGTGGTCGGCGGCCGTGATCACGGGACCGGGCAGGACTCGCCGCGCCCGGCACGTCCTTCGTGGACACGCAGACCGTCCGCGGCGCAGGTGGCCGGCAGCCGTGCGCGGGCATTGCACGGCGTGCAACACGTGGGCCCGTTGTTTGCGCAGGGTGGGGCCTGCGCGTCAAGGTGGCTTGTCAGGCAGAGGCGGGCGACCACGCGAGGTGCGGGCATGGGCAGTGGGACACGAGCGGCGAGCGGCGGCTGGAGCAGGCGCCGCTTCGTCGGCGCGCTCGCCGGGCTCGGCGCGGTGACGGCGCTGCCGGCCTGCGCGCCGCCAGGGAATGCCGGGAGCAGCCCGGCGTCACGGCACGCGGCGTCCTCGGCGTCCTCGCACCGCGCGCCGGCGGCGACCCCGAGCCCGAAGACGAAGCCGTCGGGCCCCCGCCCCCTCTTCCTGGGCACCTACACGAGCGTCGAGGGCGGCGGCAAGGGCATCGGCCTCGCCACCTACGACCCGCAGACCGGCCGCGTCACCGGCACCGGCACGGTGAGCGGGATCGCCAATCCGTCCTACCTCGCCGTGCACCCGGACGCGCACACGCTCTACGCGGTCGACGAGCAGGACGCCGGCGCGGTGACCGCCGTGCGCCTGGCCGACCGCGAGGTCCTGGGCAGCCGGAGCACCGGCGGGGCGGGTCCGTGCCATCTGTCGGTGCATCCGAGCGGCCGCTGGCTGCTGAGCGCCAACTACGGCTCGGGCAGCGTGGCCGTGCACCCCATCAACGGTTCGGGCGGACTCGGCGAGCGCACCGACCTGGTCACGCACTCCAGCCCGGGCCCCGGCCCCGGTCAACAGGGGCCGCACGCCCACCAGTTCATCACCAGCCCCGACGGCGGCCACGTCCTCGCCGTGGACCTGGGCACGGACACGGTGTACAGCTACCGTCTCGACGAACGCACCGGCACGCTCACCGAGGTCGCGCGGGCCGCGGCGAAGCCGGGTGCCGGTCCGCGGCACCTCACCTTCCACCCGGGCGGCCGCCACGCCTACCTGGCCAACGAGGTCGACGACACGGTCACGGTGTGCGCCTACGAGCCGTCCACCGGCCGTCTGACGATCGGCGAGCCGCAGTCGACGGGCTCCGGTTCGGGCACCAACTACCCGGCACAGGTCCTGGTCACCGCGAACGGTTCGTACGCGTTCCTCGCCAACCGCGGCGCCAACACCCTGGCGCGGTACGCGATCGAGCGGGACGGTGCCCGGCTGCGGCTGCTCGGCACGGTTCCGGTGGCCGGTGACTTCCCCCGCCAGATCGCCTTCTCCCCGGACGGCACGCTGCTGTTCGCGGCGAACCAGCGGTCGGGCACCGTCAGCGTCTTCCACGTGGACGACGACAGCGGTGAACTGCGGCTGGCGGGCAAGCCGTTCGCCTCACCGGTCGCGGTCTGTGCGCTGCCGCTGTAGGGCTCGGGGGCAGGCGGCCGCACTCGCCTGTCCGAGCAGGACGTGCATGCGCTCGGTGAACTGCGCGACGTCGTCGGCGGGCGTGTGGAACGGCAGGCGTACGTCGCCGTGGGCGCGGGCGCGTTCGATGCGCAGCGTCAGTCCGTGCCGGTCGACGGCGAGCGGCTGGACGCGGACGGCGCCGTGCAGGCTGCCGGGGTCGACGAGGCGCGTCAGGCGCTCGACGGCGTCGGGGTGGCAGTCCGCGAGGTGGGTCAGCAGGTGGGCCTCGGCCAGGGCCAGGGGATCGGGTGCGGCGACGGCGAACTCGTCGAGGCCGACGACCACCGCGCCGGAGGACTGCCGCAGCACGATCCGGGTCGGCCGGAACGCCAGGCGGTCGCCCTCGGGGGTGAAGGACCCCGCCATCCACAGCCTGGCCCGGATGCGGTCGCGTACGGGGACGGGTGCGACGTCGGCGAACTCCAGCACGGCGGACGGCTGCCCACGGGGTGCGAAGATCGCGCTCGCGAGCAGCGCGCTGTCCTCGGGCACGCTCACCAGCACCTGGCCGTCCTCGGCCACGGTGTGCGCGCCGACGAACTCCTCGCGGCCGCCCTCCGCGGTGATCGCGCAGGACCACGCCGCGGCCATCACCGAGCGGACCCGTTCCGCCGCGGCAGGCGCCGCCGTCCAGCTCTGGCTGTCACCCATCCCAGACCTCCTTAGGTAAGCCTTGCCTAACCTATCGAAGATCGGGGTGCACGCCAACACCGCCTCCGCGTCCGGAAGGGATCCCCTCAGGCCGCGATGACGCCCAGCAGCGCCCGGGCGCACAGGTCGCGTACCTGCTCGCGCGTCAGTTCCGAGCCGCGCAGCCACTCCAGGCAGACCGCCGTGGTGAAGGCCAGCCAGCCACGGACGGCGAGCCGGAGGTCCGGGCGCGCCTGGGCGATCGGGCCGAGTTCCGGGTCGTGGGCCAGTGCCGCCAGGATCTGCCGCTCCTGCGCCCCGAGCGCCCGCCGGTAGACCCGTCGCACGGCCTGGTCCCCCGCCGCGTCCGCGCGGTGGAAGGCGCGGAAGCCGTGCGCGTGGGTGTGGACGTACTCCAGGAAGATGTCGAGGTTCGCGGTGAGCTGCTCGCGGGCCGGCACCCCCGGCACCGCCTCCGTCATCTGCAGCATCCGCTCACTCTCCCGCTCGACGACCGCGAGGAAGAAGTCCCGCTTGGTCGGGAAGTAGTGGTAGAGCAGTCCGCGGGAGACCCCGGCGATCTCGGCGACCTGTTCGATCCAGACGTCGTCGTACGGGCTCTCGGAGAACAGCCGCGCCCCCACCGAGAGCAGCTGTTCGCGGCGCTCCTCGGTGCTCAGTCGGCGGCGTGTGCGCCCGCCCGGGTTCGCGGCCATCCCCGCACTTTACTTGACGTCGATTCAACAGCGGGACCAGACTGGGGCGCGCTATTGAACCCACGTACAACTGGCTCGACTGCCGCTGGATCGAGGGAGATCGTGTGATGGCGGAGACCACGACGAGGCCGACGCTGCCGGGCGGCTTCCGCAGTGCCGAAGAGGGCTGGCCGGAGCTGCACCGCATCCCGCACCCGCCGCGCCGGATCCCGCTGCTCGGGGACGTGCTCGGCGTCAACCGGGCCACTCCGCTCCAGGACTCCCTGCGCTTCGCGCGCCAGTTGGGGCCGATATACCGGCGCAAGGCGTTCAACCGGGAGTTCGTGTTCGTCTGGGGCGCCGATCTGGTGGCCGACCTCGCGGACGAGTCGCGGTTCGCCAAGCACGTGGGTCTCGGGGTGGCAAACCTGCGGCCGGTGGCCGGCGACGGGCTGTTCACGGCGTACAACCACGAGCCGAACTGGCAGCTCGCGCACGATGTGCTGGCCCCGGGGTTCAGCCGGGAGGCCATGGCGGCCTACCACCCGATGATGCTGGAGGTTGCCGGACGGCTGACCGACCACTGGGACCGCGAGCGGTCGGCGGGGCGGGCGGTGGACGTGCCCGGCGACATGACCAAGCTGACGCTGGAGACCATCGCGCGGACCGGCTTCGGCCATGACTTCGGCTCCTTCGAACGCGACCGGCCGCACCCCTTCGTCAGCGCGATGGTGGGCACGCTCAGCTACGCCCAGCGGCTCAACTCCGTTCCCTTTCCCGCCCTGTTGCGGCGGGCCGCGCAGCGCAACGAGGCCGACATCGCCTATCTCAACCGCACCGTCGACGACCTGGTCCGCGCCCGGCGCGCGGCGAGCGGGGACGGCGACCTGCTGGACCGGATGCTGGAGACGGCCCATCCCGAGACGGGCGAGCGGCTGTCGCCCGAGAACGTGCGCCGGCAGGTCATCACCTTCCTGGTGGCGGGCCACGAGACCACCTCGGGCGCGCTCTCCTTCGCCCTGTACTACCTCGCCCGCCACCCCGAGATCGCGGCCCGCGCCCGCGCCGAGGTCGACCGCGTCTGGGGTGACACCGCGGCGCCCGGTTACGAGCAGGTGGCCAAGCTCCGCTATGTGCGGCGGATCCTGGACGAGTCGCTGCGCCTGTGGCCGACCGCGCCGGCGTACGCCCGGGAGGCGCTGGAGGACACCGTGCTGGCCGGGCGGCACCCGATGCTCCGGGGCGCCTGGACGCTGGTGCTCACGCCGATGCTGCACCGCGATCCCGCCGCGTGGGGCGCCGACGCCGAGCGGTTCGACCCGGACCGCTTCGATCCCAAGGCGGTCCGCTCCCGCCCCGCGCACACCTTCAAGCCGTTCGGCACGGGGGCGCGGGCGTGCATCGGGCGCCAGTTCGCGCTGCACGAGGCGACGCTGGTGCTCGGGCTGCTGCTGCGCCGGTACGCGTTCGTCCCCGACCCCGGCTACCGGCTGCGGGTGACCGAGCGGCTGACGCTGATGCCGGACGGGCTGCGGCTGCACCTGGAGCTGCCCCAGGTCACGGCCGGTGCGACGGCCGCCGTCGAGGAGACCCCGTCAGAGCCGCGTTGCCCAGTGCACGGGGCGCGTGACTGAGCCGGGCAGACGGGTGCCCTCGCTGCCCCGGGCCGCCGTGAGCTGGGGCTGGGTGAGGAAGAACGCCCCGGTCAGATCGGCGTCGGACAGGTCGGCGTCCCGCAGGTCGGCGCCGATGAGGTCCGCGTACCTCAGGTCGGCGCCGGTCAGGTCGGCGGCGATGAGGTAGGCGCCGCGCAGGTTCGCACCGCGCAGGTCGGCGCCCTTGAGGCGGGCACCCATGAGGTCGGCCCCGCGGCGGTCCTTCTTGCGGCCCCGGACGCCCGCACGGACGAGTTCGCTGGTCTTGAGCAGAAGCACGTTGACCTGCTGCCGGTGGGCGCCGACGTCAAGACCGGCGAGCTCCTCGGGGGTCAGGCGGGTGAGCTCCCGCGTCTGCTCCAGGGCCCGGCGCAGGTCGGCGTGGACCGGGCGGGCGGCGGGCAGGTCGAGGGCCTCGGTGAGGTACCAGAGCAGTTCGTGCAGCTGCCGGACGACGGGGAACACGTCGAACATCCGCCGGGCACGCTCCCGCGGGCCCGTGCGCCAGTCCCGGCCGCCGAACGTGACCTGCGAGACCTGCTGGCCGGCGCCGAAGCAGTCGTAGACCGTGCAGCCGGTGAAGCCCTCCTGGCGCAGGCGGGCGTGGATGCCGCAGCGGTGGTCGTCGCGGAGGTTCGGGCAGGGGGTGCCGGCCGGCTTGTCGAGGGCGAAGTCGGCGGACGCCGCGAAGGGCAGGGCCACACAGCACAGTCCGAAGCAGTTCGCGCAGTCGCCGCGCAGGTCGGCGCGGCCGACGGTCCCCTCTTGCATATCGCACACTCTATCGAAAGCGAAAGCGGTTCGGTCCTTCCCGTCGGCCGACGGTCCGTGGTTCAGCCGGTCAGCAGGGCGCTCAGCCACCGCTCCTCGCGGGCCTCGACGTACTCGGCGTCCTCGCGCCAGGCGTCGCCGTGCCCTTCGGCCCAGAGCCGGGACCAGGGCTGGTTGCCCAGCTCGTTCTGGTCCCGCAGGAAGTCGTGCATCGCGCGGGTACGGCGGCCCAACAGCGGTACCAGGGCTCGCCGTTCGGCCTCGTCGAGCCCGTAGGCGTCGGCGAACAGGCGCAGCCGGGCGGCGGCGTCGGGGGTCTGCCAGTCGGGGTGCGCGGACAGCGGGACGAAGCCGCGGACGGCGTAGGCGACGTCCCACAGGCGGGAACCGGGAGCCGCCGTGTCCCAGTCGATGAACGCCCAGCCGCCCTCGCCGGCGACGAGGTTCCAGGGCGCCAGGTCCTGGTGGGCGATGATGTCGTCGCCCTCGGCGGCCATGAGCACCTGCCAGCGAGCGTCCTCGGGCGGCGTGAAGTCCTGTACGGCGTCGTGGAAGTCGCGGATCATGCGCGCCACCCGGACCAGCCCCACCGCCGGCTCCACCAGGGCGAACCGGTCCGGCCAGACCAGCTCGCCCGGTACGAAGCTCAGCACCTCGCGGCCACGCTCGTCGATCCCCAGCGGGCGTGGCGCGGCCCGGTAGCCGACCTCGTGCAGGTGCGTGAGCAGGGCGTGCACGGACGGCGTCCAGGGTCCCGCGGGCCGGCGCACGGTGTCGCCGACACGGACCACACCGGCACTGACGTTCCCGCCGGTCAACTGCTGTTCCTCTGCGTGCGGCATCCCGACAGTGTGGCCGAACGCCCCGTACGGATCACCTCATTTGATCCCCGCCCCTCCTGCCGCGCGACCGAACCTCACCGATGAGTTTCCGGCGTTGTGGGGGTCCTCTCATACAACCGAAAACAAGCTCCTGTACCACGGATACGAGCCCCCTTCGGGCGGGAGCCGGACGGATCGAGGAGTCGGATCATGTGCAGCCACCAGCCACCGTGCCCCACCGCGGACAGCCCGCTCCATCACGGCGCCGTGATCGTGTCGTCCCACCCGGAACAGGGGTGGAGCCTGCTGTGCAACGGCACGATCGTGTTCGACGACACCGGTGAGCTGCTGCCGGACGGGCGGGTCGTCGACCCGCACCGCGTCCTCGACCCGCTGGCCGTGGCGGCCTGACCCACGGCCGGGGCGGGCTAGCGGGCGAACACCTCGAACGCCACCGCCGGCCTGCCACCGAAGCGCTCGGCCATCCGCTCGGCGTTCTCCGTCAGGAAGGCGCGGGCGTACGTCTCCGGGTCCTCGTCGGTCAACGCCTCGATGTAGGTGCGGTGTTCGAGCAGTGAGCGCACCGCCCGCTCCAGACCGGCCGTGGCGTCGACCGCGTGCGTGGGCGAGGCGGAACCGGCGACGGCGACCCAGCGGACGCCGTCCCAGGGCTCCAGTCCCCGCTCGGTGAGCTCGGGGAAGATCCACCGGTTGCCGGCGTCCGCGGCCGCGTCCAGGGTGGCCCGCCCGACCGCCACGTGGTCCGGGGTGTTCCAGGCGACGCCACCCCAGGTGTCCCGGTGGTTGAGCGTGATCACCAGCTCGGGCCGGTGCCGACGGATCGCGGCGGCGATGTCCCGGCGAAGTGCGACGCCGTACTCGACCACGCCGTCCCGGTGGTCGAGGAACTCCACCTCCGACACCCCCACGAGGGCGGCGCTCGCCCGCTGCTCGCGTTCCCGCAGCGGCCCGCACTCGGCGGGCGCCAGCGTGTCGATGCCCGCCTCGCCGCGGGTCGCCAGCACATAGGCGACCTCACGGCCCTCGTCGGTCCAGGCGGCGATCGCCGCGGAGCAGCCGTACTCGAGGTCGTCGGGGTGTGCCACGACGGCGAGCGCGCGCCGCCAGTCGCCGGGCAGGGGCTGGAGCTGGGTGATCATCGGCTCGGTCATGCGCGCAGACTAGCCGGGTCACGCCTCGTCGCGGACGAGGGCGAGGAGCCTGTCCAGCACGCGCTGTCCGCCCGCGCGAACGCCGTCGTGCTCGAACTCGTCGGTCACCCAGGTGCGCAGGCCCCGGATCGTGCGGGCCGTCCGAAGCGCGTGGGCCGTGTCGACGTACATGTCGTCGTGGTAGACGGCGGCCGCGACCGGCACCTCGTTGGCGGCGAGCCGGGCGGGGTCGTACAGGGGGCGCCAGTCCGTGCGCCGTGCGAGCAGGTCGGCCGTCTCCCGAAGGGGCCGCAGCGCCGGGTCGCAGTCGAACATCCAGGGGTGGATCGACTCACCGGTGAACAGCAGCGGGCCGTCGCCGGCGAGCGCCTTGGCCGCGTCGAACTGCGGGAACTCGCCGCGCACGCGCTCGGCCGACCAGTCGGTGGGGCGCTCGTCCTGGGCGTAGCACGCCTCGTGGACGAGGGCGTAGAGGGGGTGACCGGCGTACGACAGCAGGGCCTGTACGTCCTCCTGGAAGGCGTCGGAGAGTTCCGCGCCGTGCGAGGTGCGCACGAAGGCGTGCTCCAGGAGGTGGTGGAGGCGGTGGCTGCCCTCGCCGCCGCCGAGGAGGATGCCGAGGGACTGGAAGGCCTCGGCGGTGAGCCGGTAGCCGTTGGGCAGGGTCACGTCGTGGGTGAGGAGGTGGTCGGCGATGCGCCGGGCGCGCTCCACGTCCTGCGGATAGCGCGCGTAGTGCGCGGCGACCTTGCGCTCGACGCGGGGGTAGGCGGCGCGGTAGACGTCGTCGGCGTGCGCGTCGAGGGAGGGCAGGCCGCCGGTGATCAGGGCCGCGGTGAGACCTTCGGGGGCGCGGGAGAGGTAGTTGACGGCGCAGAAGCCGCCGAAGCTCTGGCCGAGCACGGTCCAGGTGGCGCCGCCGGTGACCGCCGGGCGGATGGCCTCGCAGTCGCGGACGATCGAGTCGGCGCGGAAGTGGGTGAGGTAGGCGGCCTGTTCCGCGGGGCCGCCGCGCAGCGGCAGGGTCTGCCGGTTGGCGGGGGTGGAGTGTCCGGTGCCGCGCTGGTCGAGGAGGAGGACGCGGTACTCCTTCAGGGCGCGGCCGAGCCAGGAGGGCCTGCCGACGAACCGGTTGGCGCCGAAGCCCGGGCCGCCCTGGAGGTAGACCAGCCACGGCAGGTTCCGGTCCGCCTTCTCGCTCGCGACGACCTCACGGGCGTAGAGCTCGATCGTCTCCCCGGCCGGGTCGTCGTGGTCGAGGGGCACGGTGAAGCGGCGGTCGGTGAGGACGACGCCGGGCTGGCGGTACGTGGCGGTCAACGGGTCTCCCGGGACGGACGGTCTTCTGGCCGCGTCCCACTTCACCACATGACCGGGCCCGTGCCGACCTCCGGGATCATGAAATTTACTGAACGGACGATCAGCGGGCCGAGAGGCTGGAGCGCCGTACCACGAGCTCCGGCTGGAGCACGACCCGTCGGTGTTCGTGCCGGGTCGTGCCGGTCTCGGCCTCCGTCTCCTCCAGCAGCAGCTCCGCGGCCATGGCGCCCATGGTGACGGCGGGCTGCCGTACGGAGGTGAGGGGGACGGCCGCCGCGGCCGCGAACTCGATGTCGTCGTAGCCGACGATGGCGAGGTCGTCGGGGACGGTTATGCCGGCCGCGTACATGGCCTGCAGGACGCCGAGGGCGAGCAGGTCGTTGGCGCAGAAGACGGCGGTGGGGCGGTCGGCGAGGCCGAGCAGGCGGGCGCCCGCGTCGCGGCCGGCGGCCACGTCGAGCCGCTCGGTGGGCAGCTCGCGCAGACTGTCCGGGCCGAGACCGGCCTCGGCGAGGGCGTTCAGGGCGCCCGTGCGGCGGTCGCGGACCTGGTTGAGACCGGGCGGGCCGCTGACGTACGCGATGGAGCGGTGCCCGGCGTCGACGAGGTGGCGCACGGCCAAGGCGCCGCCCGCCACGTCGTCGACGGAGACCGAGCACTCGGTGGTGCCCTCGGCGACCCGGTCGACGAGGACGAAGGGGATGTTGTGCCGCCGGAAGGTCTCGATGTTCCGGCCGGTCGCGTCGGCGGGGGTCAGCAGCACGCCCCGCACCCGCTGCTCGGCGAAGAGCGACAGGTACTCGGCCTCCTCGCCGGCGCTCTGCGCGCTGTTGCAGACCATCACGCCGAGCCCGGCGTCGCGCGCGGCGCGCTCGGCACCGCGGGCGACGTCGACGAAGAACGGGTTGCCCATGTCGAGGACGAGCAGCCCCATGATCCGGCTGCGGCCCGCGCGCAGCTGACGCGCGGACTCGCTGCGGACGTAGCCGAGCCGGTCTATGGCGGACTGCACCCGTGCCCGGGTCTCCGTGGCGACCGTGTCCGGACGGTTGATCACGTTCGACACCGTGCCGACGGAGACTCCGGCGGCACGGGCGACGTCCTTGATACCCACCGACTGGGCCATCAGGCAGGGACCTCCAGAGGAACGCGGAGCGGCGGGAAGAAGACCTTCACATTACCGTCATCGCCCCGCACATCGGCGCCGGTCACGCGGGCAGTGCGAAGTCGGCGACATGGAGTGCCGAGGGGGTCGTACCGCTCGACTTCTCCTGGTACATGAACGACAGGACGTTGTCGTACTTCACCCGCGTCTCGTCGATGACGACCTCGCCGAAGGCGTTCAGGTCGCTGCCGTCGTAGAGCAGGGTCCAGTCGGTGTACCCGGAGGCCTTCGACGCGGCGGCGATCCGGCCGAAGGGGAAGACCGCGTAGGCGTTGTCGTACTTGTCCAGGACCAGCTTGGTGCGCTGGCTGGAGTTCAGGGGGACCGGGATCTCGGTCTTGGTCCAGGTGCCCGACGCGTTCTTGCGGACGTGGAAGGCGCGGCCGTTGGCGGTGCGGTCGGCGACGTAGTTGGTGGTGCACTGGCCGAAGCGGCCGGGGACGTAGCTGATGATCGCGTGCGGGAGGCCGGTGGAGTCCGTCCACTGGCTCTCCTGGTTCATCAGGGAGTGGTCGGGGTTGAGGGAGTCGACGACCAGGCCGGCGTCGGTGACGGCGACGGTGTCCGAGGTGCCGGTGGTGGCGACCAGTGCGCCCGCGTCGTTGCGCCAGGTGCGGCCGCGGTCGGTCGAGTAGACGTAACCGGTGTCGTGGTTGGTGATGCCGCCGCTGTTGCACATCACCGCCGCGTTCTGCTCGCGCCAGGTGAAGAAGGAGTGCAGCCGGCCGCCCGCGTCGTAGTCGATGCCGTGCAGGTACATGTTGCGGGCGGTGGAGGAGCCGTGCGAGCTGGTGTACGTGCCCGTGGAGCTCGACCACTCCCCCAGGGCTTTCCAACTCGAACCGTCGTACTCGGCGATGGCGTTGCGGCCGTTGCCGGAGATGCCGACCCGGTAGCTGAGCTGGAGCCTGCCCTCGGGGGTGGAGACGAACTGCGGGTAGGTGAACTGCGAGGTGAGGGCGAGGCCGTCCATGGACGTCTGGACGGCGCCGAACACGGACGAGGTCCAGGCGGTGGTGGCGGGGTTGTCCACCAGCCCGGCGACGGACTTCACGTAGAAGTAGCCGTCGCTGTGCGAGTCCATGTTGAGGTGCAGCCGGCCGTCGACCTTGGAGACGCCCATGGAGATGACGTTGTGCGAGTCGCTGCTCTTGAGGACGTGGGACAGCGTGACCGTCGACCAGCTGCTCGCGCTCAGTGCCCGCCGGCCGACCACGGCGTTGCCGGTCGCGGTGTACCAGACGGCGTACTGGTAGCCCTTGTACGTCAACAGGCCGTTCTTCTGGAACGAGTTGTTGTTCACCAGACCGTCGTAGGAGACGAAGAAGATCGCCTGGGAGTCGAGTCGGGTGGTGCCCTTCTTGCTCACGGCGGGGCCGGGGTCGGCGGCCCGCGCGATGCCCGGTGTTGCCACGGCCGCGAGTATGGCGGTCGCGAGCACGGTGCGTCTTCTCATGAACGGCTCCAGCGGGGCGGGGAGGATCAGCGGGGAGGGGTCAGGCGAGGTGGAACACTTCGGTGAGCGGTTTCATGGCCTCGTCGGGCCGGGCGCCGTCCAGCGACTCGAAGAACGGCCCCATCTCCGCCTGCCAGCGGGCGTTGACCTCGGTGGCCTCCATGCCGGCGAGCGCGGCGTCGAAGTCCTCGGTCTCCAGGTAGCCGACGAGCAGGCCGTCGTCGCGCAGGAAGAGGGAGTAGTTGTGCCAGCCGGTGGCGGAGAGCGCCTCGCGCATCTCCGGCCACACGGCGGCGTGGCGTTCGCGGTACTCGGCGAGCCGGTCCTCACGGACCTTGAGGAGGAAACAGACGCGCTGCATTGAAGTACCAGCTCCCGCGGGGGTGGACAGGACTCAGAAGTTGAACTGGTCGATGTTCTTGGCGGTGAACACGGTCGGCTTGCCGAGGGTGATCACGCCGTCCTTGCCGATGGTGTACGTGGTCGAGCCGGCCTTGAAGGTCTCGCCCTCCTTGCCGGTGATCTGGCCGGAGGACAGCGCGACGGCGGTGCGGGCGGCCAGGTCGCCGAGCTTGGCCGGGTCCCACAGCTCGAAGCCCTCGACGGTGCCGTTCTTGACGTACTTGCGCATGTCGTTGGGGGTGCCCAGGCCGGTCAGCTTGACCTTGCCCTTGTACTTGGAGCCGGAGAGGTACTGGGCGGCGGCCTTGATGCCGACGGTGGTCGGGGAGATGATCCCCTTCAGGTTCGGGTACTGCTGGAGCAGGCCCTGGGTCTGCTGGAAGGAGGCCTGGGCGTCGTCGTTGCCGTAGGCGATCTTCACCAGCTTGACGTTCTTGTACTTCGGGTCCTTCAGCTCGTCCTTCATGTACCCGATCCAGGTGTTCTGGTTCGTGGCGGTCTGGGCGGCGGACAGGATCGCGATCTCGCCCTTGTAGCCGATCTGCTGGGCGAGCAGCTGCACCTCGGTGCGGCCGAGGTCCTCGGCGGAGGCCTGCGAGACGAAGGCGTTGCGGCAGTCGGGCTTGGTGTCGGAGTCGTAGGTGACGACCTTGATGTTGTTCTTCATGGCCTGCTTCAGCGCGGTGCACAGGGCGCCCGGGTCCTGAGCGGAGACGGCCATCGCGTTCACCTGCTGCTGGGTGAGCGTGTTGACGTAGGAGACCTGCCCGGCGGTGTCGGTGGCGCTGGAGGGGCCGACCTCCTTGTACTTGCTGCCGAGTTCGGTCAGCGCCTTCTCGCCGCCCTTGTCGGCGGAGGTGAAGTACGGGTTGTTGACCTGCTTGGGCAGGAAGCCGACGGTCAGGCCCTTCTTCAGCGCGGCGTTCGGGTCGGCCTTCGCGGTCGAGGACGCGGAGGCGTTGTCGCTGCCGGAGTTGTTCTTGGTGGTGCCGCCGCAGGCGGTCAGCGCGAGGGCGAGCGAGGTGCCGGCGGCGAGGGCCGCGCAGGTACGACGGACGGATGACTTGCGCATGATGGGGTTTCCTTTACGAGGGTGAGGAGTTACGACGTCGGAGTCGAGGCGGCGGCTCTGCGTCCCGCCCTCGCGACGGAGATTTGCCGTGCGACCCGGGGGCCGAGCACGGAGATGACGAGCAGGACGCCGGTGACGACGATCTGCGACTGGGCGGAGATGTTCAGCAGGCTCATCACGTTCTGCAGCGCTCCGAGGAGGAAGACCCCCGCGATCGCGCCGCCGAGCGTGCCCCGGCCGCCGTCGAAATCGATGCCGCCGAGCAGCACCGCGGCGACGACGGACAGTTCGAGTCCGGTGGCGTTGTCGTAACGGGCGCTGGCGTAGTGCAGCGCCCAGAAGATCCCGGTGAGCGAGGCCATCAGGCCGGTCACCGTGAACAGGATCAGCTTGTGCCGCTTGACCCGGATGCCGGCGAACCGCGCCGCCTCCTCGCTCGCGCCGATCGCGAACAGCGACCGTCCGAACGGCGTGGCGTGGAGCACCACGACGGCGATGGCGAGCAGGACGAGGAAGGGCAGGAAGGCCTGCGGGAGGAAGGTGTTCCCGAGCCGTCCGGACGCGAAGTCCAGGTACTGCGTGGGGAAGTCGGTCACCGCGTCGGAGCCGAGCACGATCTGCGCGATGCCCCGGTAGGCGGCGAGGGTGCCGATGGTGACGGCGAGGGAGGGCAGTCCGAGCCGGGTCACAAGGAGGCCGTTGATCAGCCCGCACACGACACCGAGCAGCAGGCACAGCGGGATGATCGTCTCGATCGCCATGCCGTCGTTCCACAGCTTGCCCATCACCGCGCCGGACAGGCCGGCGGTGGAGGCGACGGACAGGTCGATCTCGCCGGCGACGACCAGCAGGGTCATCGGCAGGGCGATCAGCGCGATGGGCAGGGTGTTGCCGATCAGGAACGACAGGTTGAGGGCGTTGCCGAACCCGTCGACGATGCCGAACGACAGCAGCAGCAGCAGGATGAGCAGCGCGCCGACGACCGTGTCCCAGCGGACCGCGCGCGTCAGGGACTCAGGCATTGCGGGCGTTCCTCTTCTTCAGGGCGGAGGCCACGCGCAGCGCGACGATCCGGTCGACCGCGATGGCGAGGATGAGCAGGATGCCGTTGATCGCGAGCACCCAGACCGAGCTGACGCCGAGGGCGGGCAGCACGCTGTTGATGGAGGTCAGCAGCAGGGCGCCGAGCGCGGCCCCGTACACGCTGCCGGAGCCTCCGGTGAAGACCACGCCGCCGACCACGACCGCGCTGACGACGGTGAGTTCGTAGCCGGTGCCGGTCCCGGAGTCGACGTTGCCGAACCGGGCCAGGTACATGGCGCCGGCCAGGCCCGCGAGTCCGCCGCAGAAGGTGTACGCGGCCAGGATCCGCTTGCGGACGGGGATGCCGGCGAGCCGGGCCGCCTCCGGGTTGGAGCCGAGCGCGTACAGCTCGCGTCCGCTGCCGAAGTGCTTGAGGTAGTACGCCGTCGCCACCAGCACGGCCAGCGCGATCAGCGCGAGGTACGGCACCGCGGAGATGCCGCCGGAGCCGAAGTCGACGAAGCCGCCGGGCAGGTCGGCCGCCGTGATCTGGCGGGAGCCGACCCAGATGGAGTCGATGCCGCGGATGATGTACAGCGTGCCGAGGGTGACGACGAGCGCGGGCACTTGGCCGAGGCTGACGAGCAGGCCGTTGAGCAGGCCGAACCCGATGCCCATCAGGACCGCCAGCCCGATCGCGATCACCGAACTGCCGCCGCCGTGCAGGTAGTCGCCGGCCGCGAAGGCGCAGATGCCGAGGGTCGAGCCGACGGACAGGTCGACGTTCCGCGTGATCACCACCAGGGACTGGCCGGTGGCGACCAGCACCAGGATGGTGGCGTTCAGCAGCAGGTC
Source organism: Streptomyces sp. SLBN-31 (assembly GCF_006715395.1). Taxonomy (NCBI): domain Bacteria; kingdom Bacillati; phylum Actinomycetota; class Actinomycetes; order Kitasatosporales; family Streptomycetaceae; genus Streptomyces; species Streptomyces sp. SLBN-31. Next base: position 2,880,906 of record NZ_VFNC01000001.1, on the reverse strand, counting down.
CTTGATGCCCTGCTCGGACAGGAACTCGCTGTTGCCGGCCTGGGTGATGCCGATCATCACCAGGAAGACGACGAGGATGGCGAGCTCGCGCATCTTGAAGACGCGGTCGACGAGCCGGGTGCCGCTGGACTTGGGCACCTCGGCGACGGGGGTCTCGTTGGGAGTGGTCACCGTCATGCGGCGGCCCTCCCGGTGGCTGCGGCCATCACGGTTTCCTCGGTGGCTTCGGCGCGTGGGATCTCGGCGGTCAGCCGGCCCTCGTGCATCACGAGCACGCGGTCGGCCATGCCGAGGATCTCGGGCAGGTCGGAGGAGATCATCAGAACGGCGACGCCGTCGGCGGCCAGCCGGCTGAGCAGCCGGTGCACCTCGGCCTTGGTGCCGACGTCGATGCCCCGCGTGGGCTCGTCGACGATCAGTACCTTGGGGCCGGTGGCGAGCCACTTGGCCAGGACGACCTTCTGCTGGTTGCCGCCGGACAGGGTCGAGACGGCGTCGGCGATCCGGGCGTACTTCACCTGGAGCTTGACCGCCCAGTCCAGGGACCGGTCGCGTTCGGCGCCACGGTCCATCAGGCCGGCCCGGACGGTCGTACGGAGTCCGGTGAGGCCGATGTTGCGCTCGATGGACATGCCCATCACCAGGCCCTGGGCGCGCCGGTCCTCAGGGACGAGGGCGAGCCCGGCGGCCATCGCGGTGGACGGGGCGCCGTTGGTGAGCCTGCGGCCCTGGACCTCGACCTCGCCGGCATCCCAGCGGTCGATGCCGAAGACGGCCCGGGCCACCTCGGTGCGGCCGGCGCCGACGAGTCCGGCGAGGCCGACGATCTCGCCGTGCCGGACGTCGAAGGAGACGTCGGTGAAGACACCCTCCCGAGTCAACCGCCGTACGCTCAGCGCGACTTGACCGGGCTTGACGTCCTGCTTGGGGTACAGCTCCTCGAGGTCGCGACCGACCATGCGCCGGACGAGGTCGTCCTCCGTCATCCCCTCGATCGGCTCGCTGGCGATCCAGGCGCCGTCGCGCAGGGTGGTGACCCGCTGGCAGATCTCGAAGATCTCCTCCAGCCGGTGCGAGATGAACAGCACGGCGGCGCCCTGTTCGCGCAGGGTGCGCACGACGCCGAAGAGCCGGGCCACCTCGCTGCCGGTCAGGGCGGCCGTCGGCTCGTCCATGATCAGGACGCGGGCGTCGAAGGAGAGCGCCTTGGCGATCTCCACGATCTGCTGGTCGGCGATGGACAGGCCGCGCGCTGGGCGGTCGGGGTCGAGTTCGACGCCGAGCCGCTTCATCAGCCGCAGCGTCGCGGTGTGCGTGGCCTTGTGGTCGATCCGGCCCAGGGCGCGCCGGGGCTGGCGGCCCATGAAGATGTTCTCGGCGATCGAAAGGTCGGGAAAGAGCGTGGGCTCCTGGTAGATGACGGCGATGCCCGCGTCGCGTGCGTCACCGGGTCCGTGGAAGACGACGGGCTCACCGTCGAGCAGCACCCGGCCGGCGTCCGGTCGGTGGACGCCGGCGAGCGTCTTGATCAGGGTCGACTTGCCCGCGCCGTTCTCTCCGGCGAGGGCGTGCACCTCTCCGGGGAACAGCTCCAGGGACACGTCCCGCAGGGCACGCACGGCCCCGAAGGACTTCGAAATGTCCTCGAGCGCCAGCACCGGGGCCGGACCCGTGTCGGACGGGTGGGTCATGAGGGGCTCCTCGACGACGCCCGGGAAGCACCTCGCGGCGTCGTGAAAGGTTTCAACTTGGTTGCCGGGACGTTAGGCGCGTGGGCCATGTCACGTCAATGGGTGGGCCCCGAAAAAATTTCGAGAACCCTTCGAGATCCAAAGGTCACGGTCAGGCTACGGGCAACAGAGTGCGCCAGAACGCTTGACACCCCTACGGGGCGTTCTAAGCTTCGCTTCCTGAATCGATTCATCCGGAAGCCTTACGGACGACATTCCGGCCCGACGTCACAGGAGCCCTGAAGTGACCGAGCTCGCCGCGGTGAAGACCGCGCTGAAGACCCAGGCAGTCGAGACGCCGTCGTGGGCGTACGGGAACTCGGGGACCCGTTTCAAGGTGTTCGCCCAGCAGGGAGTTCCCCGCACGCCGCAGGAGAAGCTGGCCGACGCGGCCCAGGTGCATGCCGTCACGGGTGTGGCGCCGACGGTGGCGTTGCACATCCCGTGGGACAGGGTCGAGGACTACGCCGCGCTGGCGAAGTTCGCCCAGGACCACGGGGTGAAACTGGGGGCGATCAACTCCAACACCTTCCAGGACGACGCCTACAAACTGGGCAGCATCTGCCACCCCGACGCCGCCGTGCGCCGCAAGGCGCTGGATCACCTGCTCGAATGCGTCGACATCATGGACGCCACCGGCTCACACGACCTGAAACTGTGGTTCGCCGACGGCACCAACTATCCCGGCCAGGACGACATCCGCGCCCGCCAGGACCGCCTCGCCGAAGGCTTGGCCGAGGTCTACCAGCGGCTCGGCGAGAACCAGCGGATGCTGCTGGAGTACAAGTTCTTCGAGCCGGCCTTTTACACCACCGACGTCCCCGACTGGGGCACCGCCTACGCCCACTGCCTCAAGCTCGGCGAGAAGGCCCAGGTCGTCGTCGACACCGGACACCACGCACCGGGCACCAACATCGAGTTCATCGTCGCCACCCTGCTGCGGGAGAACAAGCTCGGCGGGTTCGACTTCAACTCCCGCTTCTACGCCGACGACGACCTCATGGTCGGCGCCGCCGACCCCTTCCAGCTCTTCCGCATCATGTACGAGGTCATCCGCGGCGGCGGCTACACCTCCGACGTGGCCTTCATGCTCGACCAGTGCCACAACATCGAAGCCAAGATCCCCGCCATCATCCGCTCCGTGATGAACGTCCAGGAAGCCACCGCCAAGGCACTCCTCGTCGACCGCGACGCCCTCGCCGCCGCCCAGCGCGACGGTGACGTCCTGGCCGCCAACGCCGTCCTCATGGACGCCTACAACACCGACGTCCGCCCCCTCCTCGCCGACACCCGCCAGGAAATGGGCCTCGACCCCGACCCCATCGCCGCCTACCACCGCTCCGGATGGCAGCAGCGGATCATCGCCGAGCGCGTCGGCGGCACCCAAGCCGGCTGGGGCGCCTGACCCCGCCTCGCGTACACCCGCACCGTCCCGACGACGCAAGGAAGAGACCCGCTCATGGCACCGCACCCCGAAGCCGCCGCCCTCCTGGCCCGCTCCCATCGGCTCGGCTCCGATCCCCGCAACACCAACTACGCCGGCGGCAACGCCTCCGCCAAGGGCACCGACACCGACCCCGTGACCGGCGGTGACGTCGAGCTGATGTGGGTCAAGGGGTCCGGTGGCGACCTCGGCACGCTCACCGGGGCCGGACTGGCTGTCCTGCGGCTGGACCGGCTGCGGGCGCTGAAGGGCGTCTACCCGGGCGTGGAGCGCGAGGACGAGATGGTCGCCGCGTTCGACTACTGCCTGCACGGCAAGGGCGGGGCCGCCCCGTCCATCGACACGGCCATGCACGGGCTCGTGGAGGCCGCGCACGTCGACCATCTGCACCCCGACTCCGGGATCGCGCTCGCCTGCGCCGCCGACGGGGAGAAGCTGACCGCCGAGTGCTTCGGCGACACGGTGGTGTGGGTGCCGTGGCGGCGGCCCGGTTTCCAGCTGGGGCTGGACATCGCAGCGGTCAAGGAGGCGAACCCGCAGGCCATCGGCTGTGTGCTGGGCGGGCATGGGATCACGGCGTGGGGCGACACCTCGGAGGCGTGCGAGCGCAACTCGCTGCACATCATCCGCACCGCCGAGGCGTTCTTGGCGGAGAGGGGCAGGCCCGAGCCCTTCGGGCCGGTGATCGAGGGATACGCGGCGTTGGAGCCCGCGGAGCGTCGTGAGCGGGCCGCGGCTCTCGCGCCGTACGTCCGGGCCATCGCCTCCCAGGACAAGCCGCAGGTCGGGCACTTCGACGACTCCGAGACCGTGCTGGAGTTCCTGGCGCGCGCCGAGCACCCGCGGCTGGCCGCGCTGGGCACCTCCTGCCCGGACCACTTCCTGCGGACCAAGGTGCGTCCGCTCGTCCTCGACCTGCCGCCGGCCGCCCCGCTGGAGGAGGCCGTCGCCCGGCTGAAGGAGCTGCACGCCGAGTACCGCGAGGAGTACGCCGCCTATTACCGGCGGCACGCCCTGCCCGACTCCCCCGCCATGCGCGGCGCGGACCCGGCGATCGTGCTGGTGCCGGGGGTCGGCATGTTCTCCTTCGGCAAGGACAAGCAGACGGCCCGGGTGGCCGGTGAGTTCTACGTCAACGCCATCAACGTGATGCGCGGGGCCGAGGCCGTGTCGACGTACGCGCCCATCGAGGAGTCGGAGAAGTTCCGCATCGAGTACTGGGCGTTGGAAGAGGCCAAGCTCCAGCGGATGCCCGCGCCGAAGCCGCTGGCGACGCGGGTGGCGCTGGTGACGGGCGCGGGCAGCGGCATCGGGAAGGCGATCGCGCAGCGGCTGGTCGCCGAGGGTGCCTGCGTGGTGGTCGCGGACCTGAACGTGGACAACGCCGCCCAGGTGGCGGAGGAGCTGGGCGGGCCGGACAAGTCCGTCGCCGTGAGCGTCGACGTCACGTCCGAGGAGCAGATCGCCGAGGCGTTCAAGGCGGCAGTCCTCGCCTTCGGCGGGGTCGACCTGGTCGTCAACAACGCCGGTATCTCCATCTCCAAGCCGCTGCTGGAGACGTCGGCGAAGGACTGGGACCTGCAGCACGACATCATGGCCCGCGGTTCCTTCCTGGTCTCGCGGGAGGCGGCCCGGGTGATGACCGCGCAGGAGCTGGGCGGCGACATCGTCTACATCGCTTCCAAGAACGCCGTGTTCGCCGGGCCCAACAACATCGCCTACTCCGCCACCAAGGCCGACCAGGCGCATCAAGTACGGCTGCTGGCAGCCGAGTTGGGCGAGCACGGCATCCGCGTCAACGGGGTCAACCCGGACGGTGTGGTGCGCGGTTCGGGGATCTTCGCGGGCGGCTGGGGCGCACAGCGCGCGGCCGTGTACGGGGTGCCGGAGGAGAAGCTGGGCGAGTTCTACGCGCAGCGGACCATCCTCAAGCGCGAGGTGCTGCCCGAGCACGTGGCCAACGCCGTGTTCGCGCTGACCGGTGGGGAGTTGACCCACACCACCGGGCTGCACGTCCCGGTCGACGCCGGCGTCGCGGCCGCCTTCCTGCGGTGAGCGCGCTCGTGAAGTCGTACGCCGCGGTCGACCTCGGCGCGTCCAGCGGACGCGTCATGGTCGGCCGCGTCGGCCCCGGCAGCCTGGAACTCACCGAGGCGCACCGGTTCGCGAACCGGCCGGTGCGCGTTCCGGAGGGCCTGCGCTGGGACGTGCTCGCCCTGTACGGGGGTGTGCTGGACGGACTGCGGACGGCGGGGCAGGTCGACTCGGTCGGCCTCGACAGCTGGGCGGTGGACTACGGGCTGCTGGATGCCGACGGGGCGCTGCTCGGCAACCCCGTGCACTACCGGGACTCCCGCACCGAGGGCGTCGCGGAGAAGGTGTGGGCGACCATGCCCGCCGACCGGTTGTACGCGGCGACCGGGTTGCAGTACGCGCCCTTCAACACCCTGTACCAGCTGGTCGCCGCCCGGGACTCGGCCCAACTGGGTGCCGCGAAGCGGCTGTTGCTCATTCCCGACCTGCTCTCGTACTGGCTGACGGGCGAGCAGGGCACTGAGCTGACCAACGCCTCGACGACCCAGCTGATCGACCCGCGCACCCGCGAGTGGTCGTACGACACCGCCTCCCGGCTGGGCATCGACCTCGCGCTGTTCGCGCCGCTGCGGCGGCCGGGCGATCCGGCGGGCGTGCTGCGGCCGGAGGTGCTGGAGGAGACCGGGCTGCGCGGGCCGGTGCCCGTGACGGCGGTCGGGTCGCACGACACGGCGTCCGCCGTGGCCGCCGTGCCGGCCGACGGGGAGCGGTTCGCCTATATCTGCACCGGCACCTGGTCGCTGGCGGGTCTGGAGCTGGACGCGCCGGTGCTGAGTGAGGAGAGCCGAACCGCCAACTTCACCAACGAGCTCGGCCTGGACGGCACGGTCCGCTACCTGCGCAACATCATGGGGCTGTGGCTGCTCCAGGAGTGCGTACGGGCCTGGGGCGAACCGGAGTTGGGCACGCTGCTGCCGGCGGCGGCGAAGGTGCCGGCGCTGCGGTCGGTGGTGGACGCGGGCGACGCGGCGTTCCTGGCGCCGGGCCGTATGCCGGAGCGGATCGCCGACGCGTGCCGGGCCTCTGGGCAGCCGGTGCCCGAAACACCCGCCGAGATCACGCGCTGCATCCTCGACTCGCTCGCCCTCGCGCACCGCAAGGCCGTCGAGGACGCCCAGCGGCTGGCCGGTCACCCCGTGGACGTCGTGCACGTGGTGGGTGGCGGCACCCGCAACGCCCTGCTGTGCCAGCTGACCGCCGACGCGTGCGGGCTGCCCGTGGTGGCCGGCCCGACCGAGGCGGCCGCGCTCGGCAACGTCCTGGTCCAGGCCCGGGCCCACGGGCTGGTGGGCGACCTGGCGAGCGGGCGGCGGCTGCTCACCCGTACCCATCCGCTCACCCGCTACGAGCCGCGGGGCGACACCGCGCGCTGGCGCGAGGCCCAGGCCCGGCTCGCCGGAGCGTGAGCCGGGTCTCCCGCAGACCCCGCACCCCGGACTACGCTGCACTCATCCGATGATCGAACACAAGGAGCCGCGATGCGTGTCGCCCTGTTCCTGACCTGCGTCAACGACACGCTCTATCCGGACACCGGGCGCGCCGTGGTGAAACTGCTGACCAGGCTGGGCGTCGAGGTCGACTTCCCGATGGCCCAGACCTGCTGCGGACAGGCGCACTACAACACCGGCTACCGCCATGAGGCGGAGCCGCTGGCCCGGCATTTCTCCGATGTCTTCGGGGAGTACGAGGCGATCGTCACGCCGTCCGGATCGTGCGGGGCGATGGTGCGGGAGCTGTATCCGCGGATGGGTGAGCGGGCGCGGGCCGAGGGCCGCGGGGACGCTCTCGCGGCCACTTTGGCGCCGGTCGTGCCGAAGACGTACGAGCTGACCGAGTTCCTGGTGGACATGCTGGGGGTGACGGACGTCGGGGCGTACTACCCGCACAAGGTGACGTATCACCCGACCTGTCACGGACTGCGCGGGCTGGGGCTCGGTGACCGGCCGCGCCGGCTGTTGCAGGCCGTGCGGGGCCTGGAGCTGGTCGAGTTGCCGGGTGCCGAGGAGTGCTGCGGTTTCGGTGGGACGTTCGCGCTGAAGAACGCGGACGTCTCGGCGGCCATGGGCGCCGACAAGGTGCGCAACGCCGCCTCGACGGGCGCGGAGGTGCTGTGCGCGGCCGACAACTCCTGTCTGATGCACATCGGCGGCACGATGACGCGGCTGAGCAGCGACATGCGGCCGGTGCACATCGCGGAGATCCTGGCGAGCACGGAGGAGGAGCCGGCGGCATGAGCGGGACGTATCTGGGAATGCCGGCCTTTCCGAAGGCGGCGCACGAGGCCGTGCGGGACGAGACCCTGCGCGGCAACCTCCGGCACGCCACTCACACGATCCGCGCCAAGCGGGCCGCGGCCGTCGCCGAGGTGTCGGACTGGGCGCTCCTGCGAGAGGCGGGCAAGCGGATCAAGGACCATACGCTCCGTCATCTCGACCGCTACCTGGAGCAGTTGGAGGCGTCGGTCACGGCTGCCGGCGGCACGGTGCACTGGGCCGCCGACGCCGAGGAGGCCAACCGGATCGTGGCCGAACTGGTCAAGGCGACCGGCGAGTCGGAGGTCGTCAAGGTCAAGTCCATGGCCACGCAGGAGATCGGGCTCAACGAGGCCCTCGAGGCCGAGGGCATCCGTGCCTACGAAACCGATCTCGCCGAGCTGATCGTGCAGTTGGGCAAGGACCGCCCCTCGCACATCCTCGTCCCCGCCATCCACCGCAACCGCGGCGAGATCCGGGACATCTTCCGCCGGGAGATGAGCGAGTGGGGCCGCCCGGCCCCCGAGGGCCTCACCGACACGCCCGCCGAACTCGCCGAGGCGGCCCGGCTGCACCTGCGGGAGAAGTTCCTGCGGGCCAAGGTGGGCATCTCCGGCGCCAACTTCTTGATCGCCGAGACCGGCACGCTCGTCGTCGTGGAGTCCGAGGGCAACGGGCGGATGTGCCTGACCCTGCCCGAAACGCTGATCTCGGTCGTGGGGATCGAGAAGATCCTGCCGACCTGGCAGGACCTGGAGGTGTTCCTGCAGACCCTCCCCCGCTCGTCGACGGCCGAGCGCATGAACCCGTACACGAGCATGTGGACGGGCACGACGGACGGGGACGGTCCGCAGACGTTCCACCTGGTCCTGCTCGACAACGGCCGCACCGACACCCTCGCCGACGAGGTCGGCCGCCAGGCGCTGCGCTGCATCCGCTGCTCGGCCTGCCTCAACGTCTGCCCGGTGTACGAACGGGCCGGCGGCCACGCCTACGGCTCGGTCTACCCGGGCCCCATCGGCGCCATCCTCAGTCCCCAACTCCGGGGCACGGAAAGCGAGATCGACGCTTCCCTGCCGTACGCGTCGTCGCTGTGCGGCGCCTGCTACGAGGTGTGTCCGGTCGCCATCGACATTCCCGAGGTGCTGGTGCATCTGCGGGAGCGGGTCGTGGAGGGCGGACCGGCAACGCGGGAGGGCAACAAGGTGGTGCTGAAGCCGGCGAAGGGGCATGCCGCCGAGCGGGCCGCCATGCGGGCGGCGCGCTGGGCCTTCAGCCATCCCGGGGTCCTGCGCACCGGCCAGCGGGTGGTCTCGCGCACCCGCCGGCTCCATCCACGCACGCTGCCGGGGCCCGGCAGGGCGTGGAGCGGCAGCCGGGACCTGCCGACGGTGCCGGCGGAACCGTTCCGGGACTGGTGGCAGCGCACCGGCGGCGGAAAGGGCGGTGCCAAGTGAGCAGCAGGGACAGGATTCTGGGCCGGGTGCGGCGCGCACTGGCGGACGTGCCGTCGGACGACGTGCCGTACGAGCAGGCCGTCCAGCGGGACTATCTGCGCGAGCACGGCGGGCGGAGCATCGAGGAGACGGTGGACCTGCTGGCGGATAACCTGGCGGACTACCGGGCGGTCGTGCACCGCACCACCATGGACGAACTGGCCGATGTGATCGGCCGGTTGCTGAGCGAACGCGGCTCGAACAGCGTGCTGGTCCCGTCGGGCCTGGACGCGGGGTGGCTCGGCGGCACGGACGCCGAGCGGGTTGCGGACCGGGCCGAGAGCAGTCCGGGCGAGCTGGACGCGCTGGACAGCGTCGTCACCGGTTGCGCGGTCGCCATCGCCGAGACAGGCACGATCGTGCTCGACGGCTCCCCCGACCAGGGCCGTCGCCGCATCACCCTCGTCCCCGATCACCACATCTGCGTCGTACGCGTCCCGGAGCAGGTCGTCCCGTCCGTGCCGCAGGCCCTCGAACGCCTCGATCCGACCCGCCCGTTGACGTGGATCTCCGGCCCGTCGGCGACCAGTGACATCGAGCTGGACCGGGTCGAGGGGGTGCATGGTCCGCGGACCCTGGAGGTGGTTCTGGTGAGCGGCCCGCCGGAGGCACGCGGCTGAGCGCACGCAGGCGTCGTGTCCTGGGGGCCTGCGGCTCCCAGACCCCCGCTTCGGCCCTGAACGGGCCTCGTCCTCGAACACCGGACGGGCTGGAGTGGGCGGGCGGCGCCACGGCGAAGCCCTGAGTGGGCACGGTCAGGTGTCCTCGGACTCCCTCGCGGACGCCTGAGAGGCACCGGCCTTGGTGTTCCTGTGCGTGGCGTCGCGGCCCAGGATGCCGAAGGCCCAGCGCTCGTTGAACCCGGACACGAATCCGACCGCGCACCAGAAGACCCAGAAGTCGGTGCCCTTGGCGGCGGATCCCGCATGGTGTGCCGCCCGGCAGATCTGGGCGGTCGTGGCGGGCAGTTCAAAGACCGGGACGAGTCCCCCGCTGAGCAGGAAGTAGACCGCCAGGGCGAGGATCCAGCCGACGTAGACCCGGTAGACGCCCTCGTGCCGCAGACTGCGGGCGAGTTGCCGCCCCGGCGGGATGGTGCGCTCCTTGCCGATGGTCTGCCGGGACGCCAGTTGCTCGACGCTGAGCCGCAGCCGGACCAGGACGCTGAGCACGGCGCCGAGCGCGCCCAGGCCGCCGGCGACGAAGGCGCCCAGCAGGCTCCAGCGGTTGGCGCAGTCGAGGGTGACGCCCAGGACGCGCAGGACCGGCACGCCCCACAGGACCGGGGCGACGAGCAGCGCCATGCCCGCGGCGGCACCCATCGCCAGGCCGATGTTCAGTCCCCGGCTGACGGCCGTCACGCTGTCCTGCCGCAGCCAGCCGCGCATCTCGGCGACCTCCTGGTCGAGATAGGCGGCAAGGTACGGATCGGGCCTGTCGGCGAGCCGAGGGTCCTCCAGCACCGTCCGTACGACGCACCTCAGGGCGTTCTGCACGCAGACACGGGTCCGGCGGTCGAAGGTACGCTGCGCGGCGCCCAGGGCCACCTGAAGATGCAGGTGTTGTTCCGGGTAGGTCTCGCGGAACAGCTTGTAGGCCACCTCGTCGACGGGCTGCACCAGTTCCCTCAGCCCTTTGGGCCTGGCCTCGGCCTCGGCCCCGTCCAGTACTTCCCTGTACCGGCGCCGCCAGCGGCGGAGCCCCCCATGCCTGTCCCCCATGTACCGGGTGTACCGGTGCGCGGGCGTGAGGGAAACCCGGCGCGCCGCACCAGTACGGTCACCGTCGTCACGGAGCCGTGACGTCCTCTTCCCTCGGCGCGTGTTCCGTCAGCAGTAGGTCATGGGACAGCCGTACCGCAGTGAGAACTGGGCGGCCCGCAGGTACAGGGCGACGTAGAAGGCCGTGTCCAGGTCCTCGCTCCACAGCCCGGGACGGGTGGCGGCCAGTTCCTCGGCCTCCCCTTCGAGGAACCAGAACGTCAGGGCGAGGTTCTCGGACGCGTCCGGCACCTCGGCCGGCAGGCCGATCACCGCGGCCAGACGTTCCGCGAGGGCCAGCACCTGCGGGGCCCCGGCTATCAGCGTCGTGTCCGTGTAGGCGGAGCCGATCGGCAGCTCTGTCGCCTCGTCGAGCGACACCGGAACCAGCACCGACCAGTCGCCGAGCACGCGTTGCTCCTGGGGCGTCAGGTGCGCTCGGCACACCTCGGCGAACCCGGTCATGGGCGGGCTGAGCTTCTCCTCGAACCACGAGGCCGCACCCCTCCCGGGAGCGGGCTCGTACGGCGGCAGGCCGCGCCGCTTCAACTCCGCGCCGAGCCCGGCCGCGACCGCCCCCTTGCCGCCCTCCTCGTCGTCGGCGAACCATTCCCCCGCGTCGACACTCACCAGGTAGATCCCCATGCCCGCAACGTACCGGCCGCCACTGACAATCGGCCCGGCTCACTCCAGGACGCCCGCCGCGTCCAGCAGCGTCCTCACGGTCGCGGTGGCCAGGCCGTCCAGCGTCTCGATGCGGGCGCCGGCGCGGGCACTGGCCCCGTCGAAGACCAGCATCAGCTGGCGGGCGAGGAATTCCGGGTCGTGCGCGCCGCCGAGCTCCGCCTGGATGCGGAAGGCGTCCTGCAGCCACTGCTTGGCGGCGCGGGCCACGCGGCTCGCCGGGTGCTCGGGGTCCTTCAGCTCGACGAGCGCGGCCAGGAAGGGGCAGCCCTGGTACTCGGGGCGGACCGAGGCCTTCTCCACCTGCTCGAAGACGTACAGGATGCGTTCGCGCGGGGTGCCGGCGTCCTCGGGGCCGGGCATGAGCTGCGCGGAGTATCCGGGGGCGCGGCGCTCCAGGCTCGCTGCGAGGACCTCGTCCTTGCTCTCGAACAGCTGGTACATCGACCGCTTCGAGACACCGGCCGTCCTGCACAGCGCCTCCACGCCGATGGAGACGCCGTCGCGGTAGAACAGCTCGGCGGCCGCGTCGAGCAGCCGGTCCTTGGTGGACGCCTTTTCCGTGGCGGACGCCTTCTCTGTAGTGGCCATACCGCGAGGTTACCTCCGCCACCGCCCCCCAGGAAACCGATCGGTCTACCTGGCGGAGCAGCGGATACCCCGTGACAGAAGCGCTGAACAAGCGCTTAGATAGTAGGCCTGGCATCGCCACCCACCAGGAGGCCCCGTTGTTCACGTCCGTCGACGACGTCTCCGCACGTCTCGCCGCCACCGGCTACCTCGCCTCGCCCGCGGTCGCCACGACCGTCTTCCTCGCCGACCGGCTGGGCAAGCCCCTGCTGGTGGAGGGCCCCGCCGGCGTCGGCAAGACCGAGCTCGCCAAGGCCGTAGCCGAAGTGGCGGGCGCCCGGCTGGTCCGGCTGCAGTGCTACGAGGGCGTCGACGAGTCGCGCGCGCTGTACGAGTGGAACCACGCCAAGCAGCTGCTGCGCATCAGCGCCGGCCGCGACGAGACGTGGGACGAGGCGCGCACGGACATCTTCAGCGAGGAGTTCCTGCTGACGCGTCCGCTGCTGACGGCCATCCGCGGCGACGACCCCAAGGTGCTGCTGATCGACGAGACCGACAAGGCGGACGTCGAGGTGGAGGGTTTGTTGCTGGAGGTGCTCAGCGACTTCCAGGTGACCGTCCCCGAGCTCGGCACGATCGCCGCGACCCGGCGCCCTTTCGTCGTCCTCACCTCCAACGCCAGCCGCGAGCTGTCCGAGGCCCTGCGCCGCCGCTGCCTCTTCCTCCACATCGGCTTCCCGGACGAGGAGCTGGAGCGCCGGATCGTACGGCTGAAGGTGCCGGACCTGGACGAGGCGCTGGCCACATCCGTGGTCCGGGTGGTCGGTGCGCTGCGGGCGATGGATCTGCGCAAGGTCCCTTCGGTCGCCGAGACGATCGACTGGGCGCGCACCCTTCTCGCGCTCGGCGCGGACACCCTGGACGAGACCGTCGTACGCGACAGCCTGGGCGTGCTCCTCAAGCACCACGACGACGTCCTGAAGGCGACGGCCAAGCTCGACCTGGACGCGGTGTGACCGCGCCCGGCGTCGCCGAGCGGCTGACCTCGCTGGTCGGCGCGCTGCGCGCGCACGGCATGCGGATCGGCACCGGTGAGACCGTGGACGCGGCGCAGGCGATGGCGGCGCTGGGGCTCACGGACCGCGAACTGCTGCGCGAGGGGCTCGCCGCGACGCTGCTGCACGGCCCGGCCCAACGGCCGGTGTTCGACCCGGTCTTCGACCTGTACTTCCCGCGCGGCATCGGTGCGCCCGAGGCCGAGCCGGCCGGCCGGGAGGACCTGCGCGACCGGCTCGCGGCGGCCCTCGCCGCCGACGACCGGGCGCTGCTGGGGCAGTTGGCGGCGGAGGCGGTCGACGGCTTCGGCGGTTACGGCAACTCGCCCGAGGCGCAGGGGTGGTCGTCGTACCAGGCGCTGGAGCGGCTGCGGCCGCAGACGCTGCTGGCCCGCGTCCGCGAGAGCGTACGGGCCCGGGACGGCGCGTCGGGGTTCACGGACCGGCTGCTGGAGGACGAGCTCCGGCGGCGTATCGAGGTGTTCCGTTCAATGGTGGCCGTGGAGGCGCGGCGCCGGGTGGCCGAGCGGCGCGACCGGGACGAGCTGGCCCGGCGCGCGGTCGCCACGACGCCCGACCGCGTCGACTTCCTCTACGCGGGCAAGCTCCAACTGGCCGAGTTGCGCAGGACGGTTCAGCCGCTCGCCCGCAAGCTCGCCACCCGGCTCGCGGCGCGCCGGCGCCGTGCCGCCCGCGGCAGCATCGACCTGCGGCGGACCCTGCGCGGCTCGCTGTCGACGGGGGGGGTGCCGATGAAGCCGGTGCTGCGCCGGCGCCGTCCCTTCCGCCCGGAACTGGTGCTGCTGTGTGATGTGTCGGGCTCGGTGTCCGGGTTCTCGGACTTCACGATGCTGCTGGTGCAGGCCCTGCACGACCAGTTCAGCAAGGTGCGGGTGTTCGCCTTCGTCAATCGCATCGACGAGGTCACCGGTCTGCTGGAACACGGCACGGCCGATCCGGAGGGGCTCGGCGCCCGGATCCGCGCGGAGGCCACCCTTACGGGCTGGCACGGCAGCAGCGACTACGGCGTCGCCCTGGGCGAGTTCGCCGAGCGCTACGGTGACGCGGTCGGCCCTCGTACGACGCTGTTCGTGCTCGGTGACGCCCGGACGAACATGAGCGACCCGAACCTGGCCGCGGTCCGGCAGGTCGCCGAACGGGCCCGCCGGGTCTACTGGTTGAACCCCGAGCCGCGCCCGCAGTGGGGCACCGGCGACTCCGCGGCACCGGAGTACGCCGAGCTGGTGGAGATGCACGAGTGCCGCAACGCCCGCCAGCTCGGCGCGTTGATCGCCCGGCTGCTGCCGGTGTGACCGCTACTCCTTGGCCTTCGCGTAGTCCGTCGCCATCTGGCCGGCGAAGTCGTAGACCACGCACGGTTCCTCGCCGACCACCCAGGCGTCGTGTCCCGGCGGAAGCACGAACACGTCGCCCGGCCCGACCTCCTGCTCGGCGCCGTCGTCCATGCGCACCCGCATGCGTCCCTGGACGCAGTAGCCGTTGTGATGGACCTCGCAGCTCTTCGTCCCGGCGATGGGCCCCACGGACTCCGTCCAGCGCCAGCCCGGCTCGAACGTCCCCACGGCGAAGTCGAGCCCGGTCAGATGGACCGCTTCCAGGTGTCCACGCGGGAAGTCACGCCGTTCGTCCGGCTTCTCGACGGCCTTGATCTCGATCATGACGGCTCCCTCCATTGCGAGCCCCGTCCACGTCACCATCGTCCGCCCGTCCGGTCGACACCGCCATTCGGGTGAGCGCAGAATGACGCGTGAGGCCGCAATCGCCGAACGACCGGAAAGGTGGCGATCACCGTGGCTGAGCATCCCCACGCACAACTCGTCCGCAAGGGCTACGAAGCCTTCTCACGCGGCGACATGGACACCCTGCGCTCGATGATGACGAGCGACGCCACGCACCACGTGCCCGGCAGTCATCCGCTGTCCGGCGACTGCAAGGGGATCGACGCGATCCTCGACTACTACCGCCGGCTCTTCGAGGAGACGGCCGGAACCTTCGAGGTCGAGCTGCGCGGTGTCCTGGTGGACGGACGCGGCCATGCCGTCGCGATGCAGCACGTCAGCGCACAGCGCGGGGACAAGCGCATGGACGAGGACGGCTGCCTCGTCTTCCGGATCGTCGGGGACAAGGCGACCGATCTCGACGAGTGCGTCGAGAACCTCGACAGGGTCGACGAGTTCTGGTCATGACTGCGTCGCCCGGCCGCACAGCCGGGCGAAACGGTCCGCGTCCACATTGCCGCCGGAGACAATGACACCGACCCGGCGTGGCAGGGAACCCGCGCGCCCGGCGAGCAGCGCGGCCAGCGGGGTAGCCCCGCTCGGCTCGACGACGATCTTCAGCCGCTCGAACGCGAAGCGCATCGCGGCGCGGATCTCGTCGTCCGAGACCAGAGCGATTTTGTCGACCAGCCTGCGGTTCACGGAGAAGGTCAGCTCGCCGGGCGTGGTCAGGGCCTGTCCGTCGGCGATGGTGCGCGGCACCGGGACGCTGACGCGCTCGCCCGCCTCCAGGGACCGCTTGGTGTCGTCCCCGGCCTCCGGCTCCACGCCGAGGACTCGGATCCCGGGGTGCAGTCCCTTGGCCGCCGTGGCGGACCCGGCGATCAGCCCGCCACCGCCGACGGGCACGAGCAGTTCGTCCAACTCGCCGACTTCTTCGAGGAGTTCGAGCGCGGCGGTGCCCTGGCCGGCCATGACGTGCGGGTGCTCGTAGGGCGGGATGAGGGCGAGTCCTCGCTCGTCGGCGAGAGCTCGGGCGACGGCCTCGCGATCCTCGGTGTAGCGGTCGTACGTGACGATCTCGGCGCCGTAGCCCTCGGTGGCCTCCCGCTTGGAGGTCGGGGCGTCCTCGGGCATGACGATGACGGCAGTGCTGCCCAGTTCGCGGGCGGCCAGCGCGACGGCCTGGGCGTGGTTGCCGGAGGAGTAGGCGGCGATGCCCTTCGCCAGTTGCTCGGGGGTGAGCCGGGAGGCGGCGTTGTAGGCGCCGCGGAACTTGAAGGCGCCCACCCGCTGGAAGTTCTCGCACTTGAGGAAGACCTCGGCGCCGACGAGGGAGTCCAGAGTGTGCGAACGCAGCACCGGGGTGCGGTGCGCGACACCCTTGAGCCGGTCGGCGGCGTCGCGGACGTCGTCCAGGGTCACGGGCGGGGTGGTGGTCGTCACGCCTGTCCTCCAGCGGGGGTCGGGTCGGTGGCCGCGCGGGCCTGGGAGAGGTAGCTGTAGGCGGAGGCACGGGAGATGCCGAGCCGGGCGGCGACCTGCTCGACGGCACGCCGCACGGCGAAGACGCCGTGTTCGTCGAGGCCGCGGAACAGGTCGAGGCGCTGGGCGCGGTCGAGTCCGCCCCAGGGCCGGTCCGGCCCGATCCGGTGGGCGTCGAGGATGGTGTCCACGACGGAGTCGAGGTCGTTGCCGAAGGTGGTGACAGGGGTTTCGCCGGCGTCGGTGAGTCCGGCGAGGGCGCCGAGCAAGGCGTGGGCCTCCCCGACCGCGGTGACGTCGACGTTGACGCAGAGGGCGCCGAAGACCGCTCCCGTGGAGTCCCGCAGCACCATGGTGGACGCCTTGACCAGCTTGCCGGACCGGGTGCGGGTGACGTAGTTCAGCTCGTCCTCGGCCTGGTCGCCGCGGGCCAGGACCCGCATGCCGATCTCGCTCATCGCGCCGCCCACGGCCCGGCCTGTCACCGAGCCGGCGACGGCGACGACCGAGTTCTCCGGGTGCCGGTAGTCGTGCAGGACCGCCTCACAGACCGGCCCGAACGTCGCCGCGATCCCGTCGGCGACAGGACGCAGCGCGGCGAGGATCGCGTCCCTCTCCGCATCAAGGGTCTCTTCATCGGTCACCCGCCTAGACTAACGGTCCAAAGCCTGGACGGAAAGTCCAGGACGAGAGGCTGTCGTGGGTCGCGGCGTGCGTCAGGGCCTCCCGTGCGGCGTGGCGGTCGCCGACCGTCTCCCACCACGGGTGGGTGTGCATCTCCTCGGCGAGGCGCCGGCACCGCTCCCGCGCGTCCGCCAGACGCTCCCGCTGCCCGCCGGTGATCTCGGCGCGGCCGGCCGCGATGTCCGCGCCGCTGGGCAGATGCGCGGCGATGTCCGCGGCGTGTTCCAGGGCCCGGGTGAAGGTGCGGCGGGCGGCCACCAGGTCCCCGGGTATGACGAACTCGCCGACGACGAAGGGCCGGGAGAACTCGGACGGCCCGGGTTCGGTGTGCCACAGCGAGGCGTCGATGGGCAGTTCGTCGTCCCGCGCGCGGGTCAGCTCGGTCCGGACACCGTCCTCCGTTCCACCGGCACGGGAACGCCCCGTCCGGCCTGCCGCGTCCGCCAGGCGTGCCGCCGGCGCGCCCGGGTCGGGCTCGGGCCGGCCTTCGAGGAACTCATCCTTGTCGGTGGGGGTGACCCACATGTGCCAGCCGCGGCGGCCGGCCGGGTGCGGCAGATACAGCGAGACCAGTTCGCCCGTCGCCGTGCGCCGGATGACGTCGTCGTAGTACAGCCCCCGGACCGGCTCCCACAGCGCGTGCCTGCCGCCGCAGCGGCCGGCGCCCTGCTGCGGGCAGGGCACCGGGTTGCCCCAGTCGCAGCGGGACATGTGCAGGTGCTTGACGCCGCCGCGGACCGGGAGGGCGGCCCGGTCGGTGACGTCACGCCAGCTCTGCACGTTCAGCCGGGCCCAGGGGGCGCGGTCGATCGGTATCGCGTTCTCGTTGTTGACGAGCCACAGCGGAGTCAGCCCCGCCCGGCGCGCGTTCCGGGTTCGGTCGTCGACGGAACCGCCCGCTATCGCGGCGAGCTGGATTTCGTAGGCGAGGCGATGGCTGTCCGCGCCCTCGACCGTGACATCCGCGCGTCCCTTTTCGGGCCCGTCCCCCTCCGGCCGTGTCACGCGGAATCCCTCCCCCGCGGCGACCTTCGCCGTGTATTCCCCCAGCGCCTTGTGGAGATCGCTTTCGGCCTTCGTCTCGGGGCGTTCTCCTTTTGCCACATGCATGGCGTGCGGACGGCCGTCGACCTTGCGGATGGTCATGAAGCCCGGGCAGATGAACCCCTCGTCCTCGTGGGCTCCCAGGCAGTAGAGAAGATCCGGTTGGTAATTGCCGTAGATCTCGTCGAGCAGCCGAGGGTATTCCGGATGCCCGAGATCGGCCTCGGTCAGGTCGAGTGTGATGCCGAGGCCCCTGTGCCAGACGCTGTAGGTCATATTGCGAGAGTAGGACGCGGCACTGACAATCGGCCCCGGCGCCAACTCCGGTCGCGGCCGGAGGCCTTTCGCCCACGGATTTCAGGACCGGCCGACAGGGCCGTCGCGGTCGATGAAACGTCCGGTGCCGGCACCGGGTTTTTCGGTGGCGAGGCGGACGATCGCGTCGGTGCCCTCGGTGACGGTCTGGGGACCGGAGTGGCCATTGAGGTCGGTCGCCGTGTAACCGGGGTCGGCGGCGTTGACGCGAATGTCCTTGAACGCCTTTGCGTATTGAGTGGTCAGCATCGTCTGGGCCGCTTTGGAGGCCGTGTAGAGGGGCGCGATCACCGAGGACTCGATTCTCGACGGGTCGTGCGTGATGGCGAGCGAACCCATTCCGCTGCTGACGTTCACGACGACCGGATCGGAGGACCGGCGCAGCAGCGGAAGGAATGCGGTGGTCGTCCGGATCACGCCGAAGACGTTGACGTCGAAGACGCTCCACGCGTCGGCGCCGGTCAGTTCACCCGGGTCGCCGTACGGGCCGTGCACGCCGGCGTTGTTGATCAAAACGTCGACCACGCCCTCGCGTGCCGCGACATCGGCGGCGGCGGCCGCGACGGAGGCGTCGTCGGTGACGTCGATGCGGACGAACCGCGCGCCCAGCGCGTCGGCGGCAGCGGCCCCGCGCCCCGGATCGCGGGCGCCCAGGATCACGGTGTGGCCGAGTGCGACGAGACGGCGTGCGGTCTCGTGGCCGAGCCCCTTGTTGGCGCCGGTGATGAAGGTGGTGGTCATGCCCCGATCGTTCAGTGGTCGACGCACGCCGCGCCAGGGAGACTTCGACCGTAGGAAAGGCAGTACCAGGACCGCGTGGAGGGCGTCGGGGCAGGATGGATCGCATGACGGCGAGAGACGGTGTCGGACTGGGTACGACGATCCGCGCCTGGCGGGAGCGGCTGTCGCCGTCCTCGGTGGGGCTGCCCTCCGGGCCCGGACGCCGTGCGGCGGGACTGCGCCGCGAGGAACTCGCCGAACGCGCCGGTGTATCGGTCGACTACGTGGTGCGGCTGGAGCAGGGGAGGGCGACCACGCCCTCCGCACAGGTGGTCGCGTCCCTGGCGAACGCGTTGCAGCTGACGTCCGCCGAGCGCGACCACCTGCACCGTCTGGCGGGACTGGCTCCTCCGGACGCCGGCGTCGTCCCCGACACGATCCCGCCCGGGGTCCGGCGCGTGCTGGACCGGCTCGGAGATGTCGCGGTGGCCGTGTTCGCGGCCGACTGGCAGATGCTGCGGTGGAACGCCGGATGGGCGGCGCTGCTCGGCGACCCGTCACTCGCGCCGCCCGGGCTGCGCAACTTCGCGCTGGAGCGGTTCCCGGTCGGCCCCGACCCCGTCCGGATCGCGCTGTGGCCGGTGCTCGTACGCGACGGCCACACCTCCGACCTGGCGGTCGTGTCCGACCTGCGCCGCGCGGCCGGCCGCTTCCCGCACGACGCCCGGCTGGCCGAGCTGATCCGCCTGCTCATCGACGGCAACGAGACGTTCGCCCGGTTGTGGGCGAACGGCACGGTGGCCGCCCACCGCGAGGACCGCAAGCGGGTCGAGCATCCCGTGGCCGGTGCCGTGGAGGTGGACTGCGACGTCCTGACCGACGGCGACTCCGAGCTGAAGATCGTGATTCTGTCCGCGGCACCCGGCGGCCCGGACGAGGCCGCCTTCAGGTTCGCCCTGGACGGCGGGGCCACGGCCGGCGCGGTCGGCACGGCCGGCGCGGTCGGCTGGGGCGCGACGGGTGTCAGCGGCCCGGGGCGCGCTCGGTGACCTCCTGCAGGAACCACTCGTTGCCGTCGAGGTCCTTGAAGGCGGCGAAGGTGCCGTAGCTGGCCCGCTCGGGGTGCACGCCGGGCACCCGGCGGGTGTCGCCGGCGTGATGGAAGGCCCCGGTCTCGTCACGGAACGGACCGGACACCTCCACACCGCGGGAGGCCAGCTCCTCCTGGGCCTTGAGGATGTCCGTCACGGTCAGCTGGAGACCGTGGAGTGTGCCCGCCTCCTGCTGGGTGAGGCCCTCACCGAAGATGATCGAGCACTCGGAGCCCGGCGGGGTCACCTGCACGATCCGGTAACCGTCGTCGATCGGGAAGTCGGCGTCGAGGCGCCAGCCGAGCCGCTCCACGTAGAAGCCCTTGGCCCGGTCCACGTCGCCGACCGGAAGGATGACGACTTCGAGCTTCATGTCCATGGCCGTGATCTCGCTTTCGATGATTCGTTTCCCGTACGCCGGCGGACTCAGGACCCTCGACAGCGGGCGGCGTGGGTGGGGGTGCAGACCCGGGTCTGCGGGGTGTTTTACAGACCCAGGTCCAGGGCGAGGCACGAGTAGTACTTCCACGAAGCCTCCGGGTCGTACGACCCGTTCGCCGCGCCGGACGGAGCCGCCTCGACCGCTTCGGTCATGTCCTCGAAGCGGATGCGCTCGGGAAGCCTGCCGAATCGCGCGTGCCGTACCGCCGCCTCGGCGGCTTCCTTGGTGAGCCCCTTGCTCATGACCGTGCTCCACTTCGTCGCTCGTGGATGGCGTCCGGCTTTGTCGCCTCGGACGTTCATCAGCATGCCCAACCATCCGTCACCTGTCAAGCCGGTGACGGATAGATCCATTACCGTCCCACCGCTTCGAGTCGAACCGTTCACGCGTCACAGAACACCGCTCGAACGGGTTACGCGGAGGGTCAGACGGTGATGGTCTTGTACTCGGTGTAGGCGCCGAGCCCGACGGCGCCGTACTCGCGGCCGACACCACTCGCCTTGTAGCCGCCGAACGGGCCGTCGAAGGCGATGGAGGCGCCGTTGATGGTGACGGTGCCGGTGCGGACGCGACGGGCGACCGCCAGGGCGCGCTCCTCGTCGGCCGACCAGACGCCACCGGAGAGGCCGTATTCGGAGTCGTTGGCGATGCGGACGGCGTCGTCCTCGTCGTCGTAGGCGATGACGACCAGGACCGGGCCGAAGATCTCCTCCTGCGCGATCCGCATGGAGTTGTCGACGTCGGCGAAGACGGTGGGTGTGACGTAGTTGCCCTTCTCCAGACCCTCGGGGATCTGCGGACCGCCGGTGACCAGTCGGGCACCCTCGTCGATGCCGAGCTGGATGTAACCGCGCACTCGCTCCTGCTGGTCGGGGCGGATCATCGGGCCGATGAAGGTGTCGGGGTCGTCCGGGGCCCCCACCTTCAGCGACTCCACGAGCCCCTTCAGCGCGGCCACGACCTCCTCGTACCGGCTGCGCGGGGCGAGGACGCGGGTCTGCGCGATGCACGACTCGCCGTTGTTGAGCAGGGAGCCGAACTTCAGGCCCGCGACGGCCTTCTCGATGTCCGCGTCGGGAAGGATGATCGCGGCGGACTTGCCGCCCAGTTCCAGGCTGACCCGCTTGAGCTGCTCGCCCGCGATCGAGGCGATGCGGCGGCCGGCCCGTGTCGAGCCGGTGAACGCGATCTTGTCGACCTCCCGGCGCGAGATCAGGTACTCACTGGTCTCCCGGTCCGCGGGCAGCACGCTGATCACCCCCTCCGGCAGGTCCAGTCGCTCCAGCAGTTCGGCGAGGAAGCCCATGCTCAGCGAGTTCTCCGGGGACACCTTGAGCACGACGGAGTTTCCCGCGAGCAGCGCGGGGACGATCTTCGCGGTGGCCGAGGAGAAGGGTGAGTTCCAGGGGATCACCGCGGCGACGACGCCGACCGCCTCGCGGCGCACCACGCTGCGTACGGGGGACGAGGGGTCGGAGGGCACGAGCGTCTCCTCCCAGCCGAATTCCTCGGCCGCCTTCAGGTAGGCGTTCGCCTGCCGGGTCAGACCCGGCTGCCCGGCACGCGTGAACCAGCCGGCCGATCCGTTCTCCAGCGAGATCAGGTGGGCGATCTTCTCCGCGTTCTCCTCGCGCAGTGCGCTGAACCGCCTCAGGACCGCGATGCGTTGCTCCGGTGGGGCCAGACGCCACTCGCCCTTCTCGAATGCCGTGCGGGCCGCTTGGAGCGCCCGGTCGATGTCCGCCGGCTGCGCCTGTGCGGCGCGACCGATGACCGACCGGTCGTGCGGAGAGGCGATGTCGAGCAGCTCCCGGTTGGTCGGCTCGGCCCAGGAACCTCCGATGAAAAGCCTGTCGTAGATGAGCATGTGCTTTCTCTCTTTCGGTGCATCGATGCGATGCATGCGACTGACAGCATTAACTGTCACATCAGAGTAGCACTTCTTCTCTTTAGCTCCCCTCGGGCGCGCCCCGGGAGGTGGATGAGAGCGGAGACAAGTCGACCCCTGGGCGAAGGGAGCCCAGGGGTCGGTTCAGCGATTGGGTGGTCAGACCTCGGCGCGCCTGGGCAGGCGCCAGCCCGGGCGCGGGAAGTGGCAGGTGTAGCCGTCCGGGTAGCGCTGGAGGTAGTCCTGGTGTTCCGGCTCCGCCTCCCAGAACGGACCGGCCGGCACCACCTCCGTCACCACCGGCCCCGGCCACAGGCCGGACGCGTCGACGTCGGCGATGGTGTCCTCGGCGACGCGGCGCTGCTCCTCGTCGAAGTAGAAGATCGCGGAGCGGTAGCTGAGACCGATGTCGTTGCCCTGCCGGTTCCGCGTGCTCGGGTCGTGGATCTGGAAGAAGTACTCCAGGATCGTGCGGTAGTCGGTGACCGTGGGATCGAAGGTGATCTCGATCGACTCCGCGTGCTTTCCGTGGTCGCGATAGGTGGCGTTGGGCTTGTCGTTGTCGCCGCTGTAGCCCACCCGCGTACGGGTCACACCGGGCAGCGCCCTGATCAGCTCCTGCATGCCCCAGAAGCAGCCACCCGCCAGCAGCGCCCTCTCCTCGGCGTCGCTCATGGCACCTCACCTTTCCATTCACGTCGTTCGCGCAGGGCTCCAGGCTCGCACGTCGGCGGCCCGAACGGCTCCCCGCTCGTCACCATATCGACAGGTGATAATCAAGCCGTCAGATTCGTCACCCGTCGAAGTGGTGATGAAGCCGGCAGAGACAGAACACTGCGAGCGGCGAGGAAAATTCCTGAGAGGCTCACGTCTCGCTCCGAGGAGAGGGTGAGGAGGAGACCCTTCAGCGATCTGTTACATACGTGTAGCATTTTCCACCCATACCTCATCTCTTTTGAGACACTAGATGTCTCAGGCATCACATCCCGCCACTAGACTCGGTGCGGTGAGAGCCGACGCAGCGCGCAATCTGGAAGCGGTCCTGACCACCGGCGCACGCATGCTGGCCGCCGACCCCGGCGCGAGCATCGCGAGCATCGCCGCCGAGGCGGGGGTCGACCGGCGCACCGTCTACCGCCGCTTCGCCTCCCGCGAGGACCTCCTCACGGCCATCTACGAAGCCCGCCTGACGGCGATCGAACTCGCCATCGAGGACGCCCGGTTGCGTGAGGCACCCGTGGCCGTCGCCCTGCACCGCTACGTCGAGAACATCATCGCCGTGAACCGCACCTGGCCCGTCGACCTCAACCGGATGCTGGCCGACGAAAGCGTCCACGCCCGCCGTGACGCGGCCATCGAGGAGATGGACGCCTTCCTGCGACGCGCCACCGACGAGGGCCTCCTGCGCCCAGGACTCCCGCAGGGCTGGGCGAGCGCGATGCTGCCCCAGCTGATGCATCTGGTCTCCCGGCAGTTGCCCGAACTGAGCCCGGGACAGGCGGCGGACGTCGTCGTCGACACCCTCCTCAACGGCCTCGGGACGTCCTGACACGCCGACGGCCCTCGGGAACACCTGAACTCAGGTGCCCCCGAGGGCCGTCGGGTGAGGTTCATTCCATGTTCTGCCGAGCCGCCTCCGCACCGGACGTCTGCTGCGTGTCCTGCTCGCCCGCCGGGCGCCGGGCAGCAGCCTGACGGGGCGGCGACACGGTTCCGGGCAGACGGACGCGACGGAGTCGGGGCGGCTGGTCGGTGGGGTCGGAGTGGGTCAAGGCGTCTTCCGTCGGTGAGTGCTCCGGGAAACCAACGGCGGCCCCGCCACATTCCGTTACGCACCGATTCGGCCGCACCGACCCATTGGCCGGGCGCTCAGTCGGCCAGCCGGTGCGGGTGCGCCGGGTACACGCCGAGGATGCGCACCTCGGTGGAGAAGAAGCGCAGTTCGTGCAGGGCGAGGGCGATGCGCTCGTCGTCGGGGTGCCCCTCGATCTCGGCGTAGAAGCGGCTGGCGTTGAGCCCCGCGCCCATTTGGTAGCTCTCGATCTTGGTGAGGTTCACGCCGCTGGTGGCGAACCCGCCGAGCGCCTTGTACAGGGCGCTGGGGATGTTGCGGACGCTGAAGAACAGGCTCGTCATCGTCGGCTGCCCGGTGTGCGGGGCCAGGGCGGCTTCCCTGGAGAGGACGACGAACCGCGTGGTGTTGTCCGGGTCGTCCTCGACCTCGGCGCGCAGCACCTCGAGACCGTAGAGCTCGGCCGCGGCCGGCGGGGCGAGCGCCGCGTGCCGCGGGTCGCCGAGTTCGGCCACCTCGCGTGCCGCACCGGCCGTGTCGTCGCTGACGAGGGTGCGCCAGCCGCCCTCCCGCAGCACCTTGCGGCACTGCCCGAGCGCGTGCACGTGACTGCGTACGCACTCCACCTGGTCGAGGGTGGCGCCGGGCGCGCCCATCAGATCGAAGCGGATGGCCAGGAAGTGCTCGGCGACGATGAACAGGCCGGACTCCGGCAGCAGGTGATGTACGTCGGCGACGCGGCCGGCCGCGGAGTTGTCGACGGGGATGACGGCGACGTCGGCGGCACCCAGGGTCACGGCGTCCAGGGCCTGTTCGAAGCTCGTGCAGGGCATGTGCCCGGCGTCGGGGTAGAGGGCGCGCGCGGCGGTCGCCGAGTTGGATCCGGGTTCACCCTGGTATGCGGCGGTCGTCACCGTGGTTCAGCCTTCCTGGGGGCAGGTTCTGTCGTGGGCAGGAGAGAGGTCGGTCGGCTGCCGCACCGCTGAAGTATCGGTGAAAGTGCCTCGCTCGCATTCACCAGGGTGCCTGACGGTGCTCTGGTCCGGCCTGCCGGTTTGCACCACCCTTTGGTCACCTGTCAAAATGGTGACGTGAATCTTGATCATGTCTTCGTGTGCGGGCACCCGGCTCTCGACCTCGCGGCCACACTGCGGGCCCGGCGCTCCACCCGCTTCGAGATGTTCGTGACACCGGACCGGCTGAACGCCTGGTACCTGGAGTCCGGGCTCGTGGACACGATCACGCCCGGCGGGGAGGACGACGTCCAGGCGGCGATCACCGTGCGCGAGGCCGTCTACCGACTGGTGACCGACCGCCGGCTCGGCGAGGAGTTCGACCGGCAGGCACTCGCCGTGCTCAACGCCGCCGCACGCAAGACCCCCGTCACCCCTCAGCTCACCCTGACCGGCAGGCACACGGAAGCCACGCCCGAACAAGCGCTGGCCACCGTCGCCCGGCAGGCCGTGGAGCTCCTCAGCGGCCCTGACGTGCCGCTGATGAAGGAGTGCGGCAACCCCGAGTGCACCAGGGTCTACATCGACCGTTCCCGGGGCATGCGGCGCCAGTGGTGCGGCATGGAGTCGTGCGGCAACAAGATCAAGGCCGCCGCCTACCGCGCGCGGAAGAAGACCGCGCCCGACGTGGCCGCCCGCTGACGGACACCCACGGTCCTCGGGAGTCCGGCCCTCACCGTGTCGCGGGAGAGGCTGCCGGGATGTCGGCGGTGGTGATCGTCATCGGGGTTCCGGTGACGGCGATCAGATAGGTCCGCGAACGCCCGCCCGGCACGGGGTCAAAGCCGCCAGGGGGCTCGACGACGTAGTCGGCGGAGGCGTGCGGCGCCAGAGTGGCGGGGCCGGACGCGACGGTCCACCAGTCGGAGGCGCCCTGACCCCTGCGGCTGGCGAAGTGCGGGGAGAGTGTCGTGCCCGTCGTGTTCACGGCCCGCAGCCGGATGGCCGTGACGCCGACGCGTGAGCCGTGCGTGGCATAGCGGGGCGTGAGGCTCATGTGCAGGGGCGGAGGGCTCGCGGCGGCGACCAGCACGCAGACGAAGGCCGGGGTGAGCAGCCCGGCCGCCAGGGCGGCCTTCGCCCGCCGGCCGGTGAGGCGCGGCACACGCGGCTGCCAGGCGGTGGCGAAGGCGGCCGCGGGGACCGTGGCCACGGCCGCCAGCCACAGCGGGGTCATCATCAGGAAGTAGCCGTCCTGGGAGCGCGTGGCCAGGTAGAACGCCAGCCAGGGCAGGGCGGTGATGGCCGGGCCCAGTCGCCGGACGAACAGCAGAGTGACCGCGAGCAGGCCGAACAGCAGCAGCTGGCTGCCGTGGGAGTAGTAGTCGAGGCGGCTGCTGCCGTCGGTGAAGTAGTAGGAGACGCCCATCACGCCCTGCCCGTGCAGGATCGCCTTCTGCCGCAGCGGCAGGAGGATGCCGTCCAGCCAGGCCGAGAAGTCCTGGGCGGCGAAGTAGGCGTTGAGGGCGGACCAGGTGAGGGCGGCGGTGGCGGCGTAGCGGGCGGTGACCGCCAGGGCGCGCCGCGGGCCCAGTTCGCCCCTCCGGACGGCGTAGAGACCGATCAGCAGGAACGGAGCCAGGAACCAGGCGAGTTGCTGGGCGGCGCCGGCCGCGCCCAGACAGGCCGCGCGCAGCACGCCTCCCGGTCCCAGGTGCCCGTCCCGGCCCGTGTCGGGCCAGCGGACCACCACCGGCACGAGCAGCGCGAGGGCCGTGACGGCCGGGTAGCCGAGATAGGCGTAGTGGGGCAGGAACCCGAAGCCGAGGCAGACGGCCGTGGCGGCGGAGCGCCACGGCGCCGGCAGCAGCAGCCACAGCAGGACGGAGGAGAGGAGGAGGGCGGAGGTCGTGACCAGGGTGGCGGCCGCCGTCGCGTGGACGACGGCGTGCACCGGTGCCGCGAGCAGCGCCGTCAGCGGCGGATAGCCGTACGTGTAGTCCGCGCCGCCCGACATGGTCTTGGTGATCCCGACGCGCGGGGTTCCGAACAGCCAGGGCCACGGCTGTCCGTACACCGGGTGGCCGTGCAAGAGCTCGTTCGCCGCCTGAGCGGTCAGTACGCCCTCGTCGCTGCCCATGTGATCCAGCAGGTAGCCGCACGTCACCAGGACGACGGCGGTGACCAGGACGGCCGCGTCGACCCGGACGAGCCCGTGGCGGGTGCGCACGACCAGCCCGAGAACGGCGCAGAGGAGGATCGAGGCGTAGCAGACCGAGATGACCCCGGCGACGAGCGGGCGCGAGAGCATCGCGTCGGTCCAGGCCGCTCGGGTGCCGATGAACAAGCTGATCGTGGCGACGAGGGTCATGCCCCGGTGCAGTTGCCGGGGCGCGGCCTGCGGAACTCCACGTGTCCGGGTCGGGGGTGCGGGCGGCGCCACCGGATCCGTGGCGGTACGGCGCCGGATCCCGACGCTCGTTCCGGCGCGGTCGGTGTCAGCCATGGACCACCTCCTGTCTCGCCCCCATTGGGCGCCGGCCGCGTACGTACGGCCACCGGAGATCCGCCGAGTGCGCCGTGCGGGAGACGAGCCGCGGCACGAGGTTCCGCAGGACCGGGGGTCCGTCGGCCACGGGACCTGACAGGGATTCAGCTGTCCGCCGTTCGGGTCATGGACGGGAACGGACGCCCCTCCTCGATCGTCTACAGTTCAGACGGTGTCTACAAGGCTGTAGTCGGTAAGCGGTTTGCGTGAATCGTCTTCATGCGTGTGATCGCCCCTGGCAGCGTCGACCTGCTCGCATCCTGAACATCTGACGCAGCGCACCCGCCCCCGGGGCTTCAGCGGCAGGGGTGGCAGCTCCGGAGCGGGCAGGGGCGCGCCGTCGTAGCCGTTTCCGCTGTCCTGGTTCGTGGGATGGGTTCGTTTTCAAGGGTGTGAGCATCCGCGGTCGCGGTGATCGAAGTGCCCACACGATTTCGTCGACCGGCTGGAGAAGCGCGGCCTGGTGCGCCGCGAGCCGAGCCCCTCCGATCGGCGCGTCAAGAACGTCCTGCTCACCGAGGAGGGCGAGCAGGTCATCGACGTGATCCGCGGGAAGACGAACAAGACGCTGGCCGGGCTGAGCAGACTCGCGAGCAGGAGCAGGACACTCTGTACGCACTGCTCGAGCGCGCGTTCGCCTCTCAGCCCACCATCGCCTGACGGTCTTCTCAGACGCCGACAGGCTCGCCGGGACCAGGGACCGTACGGAACCGGAACGGCTCCGGATCGCGGCCGGGCTGGATGAACCAGCACTCCCCCGTGCCGTCTCCGGTGAGGATCCGCAGCACGGTGTCCGCCACGACCTCGGCCGGAATGACCGACAGCCCCTGCTTGGAGAGCATGTCGCGCAGCGGATCGATGATCCGCGACTCCGCGAAGCCGGGGCAGACGGCGTTGAAGCGCACGTTGTCCGCCGCGAGAGCCGGCCCCAGGGAGCGGGCAAGCCCTACGACCGCGTGCTTGTTGGCCGCGTACAGGGGATCGAGCGGTACGGCGGCCAGGCCCGCCAGGGATGCGGTCGCCACGATGGCCCCTCCCCCGCGGGCCCGCAGCGCCGGCAGCACCGCATGGGTGCCGAAGACCACGCCGTCGAGGTTGGCTCCCATCGCGCGGCGATAGCGTGCCAGGTCGAAGTCCTCACCGACGCCGCATCCGGTCGCCACTCCGGCGTTGAGCAAGGCGAAGTCGACGCCGCCATACTGCTCCTGGGCGAAGTCCACCAGCGCGCGGTTGGCGTCGGGATCGGAGACGTCGCAGGCGCGGAAACGGCCGCCGACCATGTCGGCCACCTCGCGGCCGCCCCGCGCGTCGAGGTCCGCGACGACCACGCGCGCCCCCGCCTCCGCCAGCGCCAGTGCCGCGGCCCGGCCCAGTCCACTGGCACCGCCGGTGACGATCGCCACCTTGCCGTGGAGCGCGGCGCCGTCCGCCTGTCCCGGCCGGGTGGCGACGGCGCTCTCGACGGCCGTCATGCCAGCTCCAGGACAAGCTTGCCTACGTTCTCCCCGCGGAAGAGCATCCCCAGCGTCTCGGGGAAGTCGTCCACGCTCCCCTTCACCACATGCTCCTTGACCTTGATGCGGCCGGCCCCGATCCAGGCGGAGATCTCCTGCGCCGCCTGCGCGTAGCGCTTGGCGTAGTCGAAGACGACGAAGCCCTCCATGCGGGCGCGGCGCACCAGCAGCGAGAGGTAGTTGGACGGGCCCTTGACCGGCGTGGCGTTGTTGTACTGGCTGATCGCACCGCAGACCACGACCCGCGCGTGCATCGCCAGCCTCGTCAGGGCCGCGTCGAGGACGTCCCCTCCGACGTTGTCGAAGTAGACGTCGATGCCGTCGGGAGCGTGCTGCTTCAGCGCCTTCCTGACGTTTTCGGCGCGGTAGTCGATGGCCGCGTCGAATCCCAGCTCGTCGACGAGCATGGCGCACTTGTCCGGGCCTCCGGCGATGCCCACGACCCGGCAGCCCTTGGCCTTGGCGATCTGGCCGGCGATCGTGCCGACCGCCCCGGCCGCCCCCGACACCACGACGGTCTCACCGTCCTCCAGCGCCCCGACGTCCAGCAGACCGAAGTAGGCGGTCATGCCGGGCATGCCCAGCGCGCCGAGATAAGTCGAGGGCGGGGCGAGGGAGGTGTCGACCTTCAGGGCACCCTTGCCGTCGGAGACCACATACTCCTGGACGCCGAACGTGCCGACCACGTGATCGCCCGGCTGGAAGTCGGGGTGATTCGACGCGGTGACCTCGATGACCGACCCGGCGCGCATCACCTCGCCGATGCCCACCGGCGGCAGATACGAGGGACGGTCGTCCAGCCAGCCCCGCATCGCCGGGTCCAGGGAGATGACGCGCGTCCGGCCCGCGAATCGGCCCGGGCCCGGCTCATCGACGGGCCCTGAGAAGTATTCCCAGTCCTCGGGCTTGACCTCGCCCACGGGGCGGGCTGCCAGACGGATCTGGCGGTTGGTCGCAGACATCGCGCCTCCTGTCGTTCACGGCTCCGCCGCAGGGTACCGACCAGTAGGTATGCCTGGTGCATGACGTTCGCCACACACGGGGCACGTCGCGCGGCGACTTGTATCCAGAGAGCCGTACCGACCCCGAAACGTGACCCGCGATGAACTTTTGAGCATTCCAACCAGTCGGTATCGTGCCCCGCTCACAGCCATCGCCGTAGCGGAAGGCCCTGCGATGACATTCGCCGACGAGAACCGGCATCCACCCTCGGACACGGGGTGGCCGCCGCCCCACACCGAGCACCAGCGGTACGGACACCACGCCCCGCGGTACGAGCCGTACGGGCAAGCCCCCTGGACCGAATCGTACGGGCAGGCTTCGTGGGCCGAGCCGTACGGACAGGCTTCCTGGGACGAGCCGTACGCGCACGAGACCCAGCGGCCCAACGCCGACCTCGCCGCCCTGCGCTCGGCCTACCGCACGCTCCGCCGGATCTCCACCCTCACCGCGCTCGGCTCCTTCGTGGTGTATGTCGTGCTGTCCTGCTACGCGCCCGGTCTGATGGGGGCCAGTGTCGCCGGGGAGCTGAGCCTGGGAATGGCCCTGGGGGTCTTCCAGCTCGTCGTCACCTTCGCGGCGGTCTCCTGGTACGGACGCAGCGCACAGCGCTCGGTGGATCCGTTGGCCCTGGCCGTCAGGGAGCGGGCGGTCCCCGCCGGCCTGAACGCGGGGACGGCGAGATGAACGACTTCAGCCCCGGGACGCAGGCTGTCGTCCTGGTCCTGTTCACCACACTGGTCACCCTCACGCTGATGATGTGCGTGATGGCGGGACCGGAACGCGACGACCTGACGAACTTCTACACCGGCTACCGCTCGCTCACCCCGCTCAAGAACGGCCTGGCGATCGCGGGCGACTACATCTCCGCGGCCACGGTCCTGAGCACGACGGGCATCATCGCGCTCGCCGGTTACGACGGCTATGTCCTCGCGGTCAGCACGGCCCTGTCCCTGGTCCTGCTGATGTTCCTGCTGGCCGAACCCCTGCGCAACGCCGGCCAATTCACCATGGGTGACGTCCTGGCCCGCAACATGCCCGGGCGGGCGGTGCGGGTCGCCGCCTGCGTCGTGACGCTCTCGGCGACCGTGCCCTTCCTCGTCGTCCAGCTCTCCGGGGCCGGGTCACTGCTCACCTTCATCCTGGACATCCCGCACGTGGCGGGCGCCAGGACGGCCTGCATCGTCATCGTCGGCAGCCTGATGATCATTTACGCGGCGCTCGGCGGTATGCGGGGCACTGCGCTCATCCAGATGATCAAGATCGTGATACTGATCGGCACCAGTTTCGTCATCGCCGCTCTGGTGCTGAACCGCTTCGACTGGAATCCCGGCGACGTCCTCAGGGCGGCGCAGCAGGGCAGCGGCGCGGGCCCGGCCTTCCTCCAGCAGGGCCTTCAGCTGGGCACCTCGGCCGTCGACCGGCTGGACTTCGTCGGTCTCCAGATCACCGTGGTCCTCGGCGTGGCCTGTCTCCCCCACATCACGATGCGTCTGTACTCCGCGCAGGACGTGCCGGCCGTGCGTCGCTCCATGTCGTGGGCGGTCGGCACGGTCACCACGTTCTGTCTGCTCGTGATCGTCATGGGTACGGGCGCGGCGGCGCTGGTGGGATCGCGGGACATCACCGCGGCCGACCCGCAGGGCCGGACGTCGGTGCTCATGCTGTCGCAGGTGCTCGGCGGAGCCTCCTCCTCCGCGGGCACGACGATTCTCTACTCGGCCGTGGCGGGCATGGTGTTCATCACCCTGCTGTCGTCGGTCGCGGGGATGACTCTGGCCGCGGCCTCCTCGCTCGCCCACGACCTGTTCGCCCACGCGGCCCGGCGGGGACAGGCCGAGCCGCGTACGGAGATGACGGTGGCGGCGTGGACGAGCGTGGGCGTGGGAACCGTGGCCATCGGGCTCGCCACGGTCGTCCAGAACTGGAACGTCGGTGTGCTGACCACTCTGGCCATCTGCGTGGGCGCGTCGGCGGTGGCACCCGCGCTCACCTACTCCCTGTTCTGGCGCGGATTCACACGCACCGGCCTGCTCGCCACCCTCTACGGCGGTGCGGCCTGCGCGTTGCTGCTCATGATCTTCTCCAAGGCCGTCTCGGGCACACCGTCCGCCGTCTTCCCGAACGCCGACTTCGACCTGTTCCCGATGCAGTCGACCGGGCTGATCTCCATCCCGTTCGGCTACCTGGCCGGGTGGCTGGGCAGCCGCCTGGACCACCGGCGCCGCGCCGCCGACAGCCGGGTGAACCGGCGACTGTACGACGAGAGCGAGGCACGGCTGCTCGCCGCAGCGGAATGACCGCGGCCTGAGAGGGTCAGGTGAGCATGCCGGTCAGTGACTGCTCGGTCCACACGGTCTTGCCCTCGCGGGTGTAGCGGGTGCCCCAGCGTTCGGCCATCTGCGCCACCAGGAACAGGCCGCGCCCGCCCTCGTCGGTCGTACGGGCGCGGCGCAGGTGGGGGGAGGTGTGGCTGGTGTCGCTGACCTCGCACACCAGGGTCCGTTCACGGATCAGCCGCAGAGTCGCGGGGCCGCTGGCGTACCGGTACACGTTGGTGACCAGTTCGCTGGCGATGAGCTCGGTGGTGAACGCCAGATGCTCCAGACCCCATTCGGTCAGCTTGGCCGAGGTCAGCGCCCGTGCGCGGGCGGCGCTGGCCGGCTCCGGCGGCAGCTGCCACGAGGCGACGTCGTCCTGCGGCAGCATGCGCGTACGGGCGATCAGCAGGGCGACGTCGTCGCTGGGGCGCGACGGTACGAGCGAGTCGACCACAGCCTGGCATGTTCGCTCCAGGGCGTCCGCCGGGCGGGTGAGCGCCGCGCACAGTTTGGACAGGCCCGCGTCGGGGTCGAGGTGGCGTTCGCCGATGACGCCGTTGGTGTACAGGCACAGCAGGCTTCCCTCGGCCAGTTCGACCTCCCGGGCCTCGAAGGGCAGGCCGCCCAGGCCGAGCGGCGGGCCGGCGGGCAGGTCGAGCGGTGCGACGTGTCCGTCCGGAGTGGTCACCACGGGCGGCGGGTGGCCGGCGCGGGCCACGGAACACCGCCGCGAGACCGGGTCGTACACGGCGTACAGGCAGGTGGCGCCGACGACCTGCTCGCCGACGGGCCGTTCGCCCGCCGCCTCCTGTTCGACGGCCAGCAGGTTGACCATGTCGTCCAGCCGGGAGAGGACCTCGTCCGGTTCCAGGTCGAGGCTCGCGAGGGTGTGTACGGCAGTGCGCAGCCGGCCCATGGTGGCGGCCGCGTGGATGCCGCGTCCCACCACGTCGCCGACGACGAGGGCGACCCGGGCCCCGGACAGGGGGATCACGTCGAACCAGTCGCCGCCCAGGCCCGGAGCCGCGCTGGCCGGCAGATACCGCAGGGCCACCTCGACGGCCGGCTGGTCCGGGACCGCCCGGGGCAGCAGGCTGCTCTGCAGGGTGAACGCGGTCTGCTGTTGCTGGGTGAAGCGCCGGGCGTTGTCGATGGCGACGGCGGCGCGCGAGGCGAGTTCCTGGGCGAGGGTGAGATCGTCCGCCTCGAAGGGGTCGGGGCGGCGCGAACGCCACAGGGTCATCACGCCCAGCACCATGCCGCGCGCGGCGAGGGGTACGACGATCAGCGAGTGGACGCTCAGGTCCGGAGCGTGGGCTCCCTGGTGGCCTTCCGTCGAGAGCGATTCGGGCGGCAGCACAGGTTCCAGGACGGGCCGCCCTTCGGACAGGCACCTGGCCTGGGGTGAGTCGGACGCGAAGTCCACCGGCTCGCCGTGGGGGTGCGGTGGGCCGGGTTGCTGGGCCCCCACGCTGCTGGCGCCGAGCCGTACGACGGGCCCCGCCAGGGCCGGTGCCAGTTCCTCGCCGCGCGTCACCGGCTGGAGCAGGTCCACCGACGCGTGGTCGGCGAGGTGGGGCACCATCACCTCGGCGAGTTCCCTGGCGGTCTCCGCCACGTCGAGGGTGGTTCCGATACGGCTGCCGGCCTGGTCGAGGAGCGCGAGCCGGCGCTGGGCCCGATGACGGTCGGTGATGTCCTCAATCATCTCGGCCACGCCCAGGACGCGGCCCGCGGGATCCTCCATGCGGAAGGACGAGACCAGGGCGACCCGTTCCCGTCCCGGATCCTGCTCCAGGCGGACGAACTGCTCGGAGTAGACGAGCGGTCTGCCGGTCTCCATCACCTGGCGCACCCGGTCCAGGGCCTTGCGTGCGTCGTCGGGGATGAGCATCTGCCCGCTGGGCAGCCCCTCGAAGCCCGCCGCGGGGACGCCGCTGAAGCGTTCGATGGCCCGGTTGACCCTGAGAAGCCTCAGGTCGGTGCCGTGCACGACCAGTCCGATCGGGCACTGGCGGTACAGACCGTCGAGGACCGCACGGTCCCGCTGCCACTCCAGGACGTCGGCCGCGAGTGCCCCGGCCAGTAGCCACTCAGAGGCCTGGCCGTCGCGGGAGAGCGCATGGGCCCTGAGCCCCATCTCCACGAGCCGCCCGTCGCGGTGGCGCACCTTCAGCACCCCGAACCAGCCGCCGGCCTTCCTGCACTTTGCCGCGGCCTCCCTGGCGGCCGGCATTTCGCTCGGGCCGACAAGGACCTCGAAGGCCGGACGGCCGAGCACGGCCGTGTCGGAATGGCCGAGCAGCTCCTGCGCCCGCCGGTTCCATCCGATCACGACTCCCCGGTCGTCGAGCACCGCCAGGGCGACGAGGTGCAGGGCGAACGGATCGTCGTGGCTTTCGCTGAACTCCGTCATCCGCTTCTCCACCGCTGTACCGGCACAGTCCCACTCTGACAACGTCCGTAGCCCGCCGCCACGGGACCGCGCCATGAACAGGGCCCGCCGGGCCGCGCGGGGGTGTCCTCAGGTCGCGTGCCGCCAGGGCCCAGCTGAGCTCCACAGCTGTATCCGCACTGCCCAGGCCGACACCGGTCAGCTCCTCGAACCGGCGCAGCCGGTAGCGGACGGTGTTGACATGGACGTGTGCGCTGCGGGCGACCTCACGGATGTGCCGCCCCTTCTGCAGGTATCCCCGCACCGACTCCTCGATGAGCGCTCCGAACTCACCCTCCGCCTCCAGTGGGCGCAGATAGCGGTCGATCAGCAACTCGGCGAGTTCCGGTTCGGAGACGACGGCCACGCGCCAGGACAGGTCGCTCAGGTCGTACACGCCGCGCAGACCGTACGCACGGGCGGCATCCAACAGCCGGCCGGCGGTACGGAAGGAGCGGTGCGCCGCGGTGAGGTCCGTCGGCGGGCCGAGCCCCGCCGTCACCTCCAGGTCGCCCGTCTCCGGCTTCGCCTCGACGACTCCGGCGACGGCGTCGTCCAGCACGGTGAGCAGCGCGCCTCGGCCGGTCCTGCGGGCGTGGGACTCCAGGGAGCGTACGAGCACGTCAGGACCGAGGCCGCCGTTCGGTACGGCTCTGACGGCCCGGTACGGCGCGGAGACCGCCATGACCGACGAGCACCATGACCACCCCCACCACGCCGGCGCCGACACCGGCCCACGGCTCACGCCGCCGGCCGAGGACGACTGGGACCGGCCACCCGGGAGTTGCTCGCCCTGATTCCCCGCGACGCCGACGGCCGCCTCACCAACGTCTTCACCACCTTGGTACGGCACCCCGACCTGTTCCGGCACTTCCTGCCGTTCGGCAGCCATCTGCTGCGCGACGGCCGTCTTCCCTCCCGGACCAGGGAACTGCTGATCCTGCGCACCGCGTACAACACCCGGGCAGCCTACGAATGTTGACGGCATGTACCGCTGGCCCGGGCCGCCGGGGTCACCGACGAGGAGATCCGGCGGATCGGCGCAGGCCCGGACGCCCAGGGGTGGGCGCCTGCCGACGCCCATCTGCTGCTCGCCGCCGACGAACTGCACCGGGACGCACGCCTGCCCGCGGCCACCTGGTCACGGCGATGCCTCGGGCGCCCCGTCTGAGCACGAGGGCCGCCGGCATGGATGCCGCCGGTCCGCTCCACCTCAGCTGACGGGGCGGGGGCGGGGGCGGTCCCGAGGGGTCAGGGCATCGACCGGGACCGCCCCCGCCGGCTCACTTCGCCAGCGGGCCGAACTCCTTACGGGTGTCCACCGGCTTGCCGAACAGCTGCCACCGCTCGCCCTTGAACCGCATCAGCTGCATCGTCTCGATCGGGAAGGCGTCGTCGCGGCCCGTGGACAGCGTGACGCCGGGCAGCAGCATCCCCACCTTCACGCCCTTCAGGTCACGCACCGCGTCCCGCAGCCCCTCCCTGGTCGGGCACTTCATCGCGTCCAGCGCCTTGTGCAGGCTGGAGGCGACGGCCCAGCCGTAGGCGTTGAACTGGTTGGCCGGGTCGGAGCCGGGCGCGTACTTGTGCAGTGCGTCCTGGTACGCCTTCATCTCCTGGTCGTCGGCCCACTGCGGGTCGGCGGGGTCCTTGAAGTAGGTCGCCGAGACCACACCCTGGACATTCTTGAACCCGACAGGCTGGAGCACGGCGGCGGACGAGGACACGTTGTTGACGATGTGCAGCGGGTTCCACTTGGTGTTCTTGGCGTCGGCGGCGAGGGCCTGGCTGCCGAACTTCGGGGTGGTGATGTCGAGCAGGACGTCCGCCTCGGAGCGGGCCAGGCTCGCCATCTGCGCGGACACGGACGGGTCGGTGACCTCGTAGCTCTCCTCGGCGACCACCTTGATGCCGCTGCTGGCGACGGCCTTCTTGAACCCGCCCAGCAGGTCTTTGCCGAAGTCGTCGTTCTGGTAGAGGACCGCGACCTTGGCGTTCGGCTTCTCCTCCTTGAGGTACTTGGCGTATACCCGTGCCTCGGCCACGTAGTTGGGCTGCCACCCGATGGTCCAGGGGTGCTTGTCGTCGCTGCCCCAGACGGAGGCACCCGTGGCGACGAAGGGCTGCGGCACCTTCTGCTTGTTCAGGTAGTCCCACACGGCCGCCGTGGACGGGGTGCCCAGCGTCTGGAACACCGCGAAGACCTTCTCCTGCTCGACGAGTCTGCGGGCCTCCTCGACCGCCTTGGGCGGCTGGTAGCCGTCGTCACGGACGACGAACTGCACCTTGCGGCCGTCTATGCCGCCCTTGTCGTTGACGTACTTGAAGTAGGCGGCGACACCCTTGCTGATCGTGCCGTACGCGGAGGCCGGTCCCGACAGCGGGTAGATCCCGCCGAGCTTGATGGTCTTGTCCGTGATGCCGGTGGTCTGCTGCCCCTTGCACGCGCCGTCGGCGGCGGTGTCCTGGGTGTCCTGCCCTCGCTGACTGCTGCAGGCGGTCGCGGTGAGCAGGGCGGCGGTGGCGGCTGCGGCAGCCCGCAGAGCGGTGGTCTTACGCATGTGATTCAGTCCTTTTCCGTGCGGGGCGGGGCGCCCACGGGTTCGGCGTCGGCTACTGCGGGGTCCGCAGGGGTGAGCGTCGCGGAGGGTCGGGTTTCGGCCTGCGAGTTCGGCTCCGCGTCGGGTGGGGAGTCCGGCTCCGCGTCGAGCGCGGATTCAGCCTCGGGTGTCCGGTCGAGAACGGTGGCGGTGGCCGTGGCTGTGGCAGTGGTGCGGGGCAGGCGGCGGGCTATGGCTCCCAGGACACGGCCCGGCAGACCGGCAAGTCCCGTCGGGGCCACGAACATCACCGTGATGATCAGCAGGCCGAACACCACTCCCGGCGCGGCCTCGCTGAGGTCCTGGGAGACACTCGGCACGTACATCACGAACGCCGCGCCCAGCAGGGGCCCGTACAGCGAGCCGAGCCCACCGACCACCAGGCCGGCCAGCAGGGTGATGGACAGCACGAAGCTGAAGGAGTCGGGCGAGACGAAGCCGATCACCCAGGTGTACAGGCACCCGGCGACACCAGCGAACATCGCGCTCCACGCGAAGGCGAGCGTCTTGTGCAGCGACAGGCGTACGCCCATGACCTCGGCGGCACTCTCGTTGTCCCGTACGGCGAGCAGGGCCCGGCCGACCCGGGAGCGCAGCAGGTTGCGAGCGAGCAAGAGGGCCACCGCGGCGACGGTGAGGACGACGAAGTACATCCATTGGTCCTCGGCGAGACCGCTCCACGCGGGTGGCTGCAGCTTGTCCACGGTCAGGCCCATGGAGCCGCCCGTCACCGGTTCGAGCCGCTTGAGCAGGGACGGCAGGAACACCGCGAACGACAGGGTGACCAGGGCCAGATACAGCCCACGCAGCCGCAGCGCGGGCACTCCGAACCCGAGGCCCAGCAGGAAGCATCCGGCGGCCGCGACCGGAAGCGTGGCCAGGTGGCCGGTGTCGTACCGGTCGAGCATGATCGCCGCCGAGTAGGCCCCCGCCGCGAAGAACGCGCCGTGCCCGAGCGAGATCTGCCCGCCGAAGCCGACCAGCAGGTTCAGCCCGGCCAGCGCGACGGCGTACAGCAGCACCATGGTCAGCTGGAAGACCTGAAAAGGGGCGAAGTAGAACGGTGCGCCGCAGGCGACCGCCACCGCGAGCAGCGCGGTGAGCGCGGCTCGCAGCCGCCGGGCCCGGTCGGTGCCGAGTGCCGTGGTGAGGGTGCTCATGCGCGCTCCACCGCCGCTCGTCCGAACAGACCCTGGGGCCGCACCAGCAGCACCGCCAGAATGATCACGAGGGGCACGCCCACCTTCAGATCGGCACCGACCACATCGACGTACGCCCCGGTCAGCGTCTCGGCGACGCCCACGAACAGGCCGCCGACGACCGCGCCGACGGGGCTGTCGAAGCCTCCGAGGGTGGCCGCGGCGAAGGCGTAGATCAGCACCCCGCCCATCATGTTGGGCTCCAGGAACAGCAGTGGGGCGACGAGCACGCCCGACACGGCGCCGACCGTCGCGGCCAGCCCCCAGCCGAGCATCAGGACCCGGCCCACCCGGATGCCCGACAGCCGTGCGGAGGCCGGATTGCAGGCGACGGCCCGCATCACCAGGCCGATGGAGGTGTGCTGGAACAGCAGATACAGCAGGCCCATCACGACGCCCACCACGCCGAGGATCCCGAGCGTCGACCAGTCCACGCGTACCCCGGCCAGGTCGAGCCCGCCGTCGGGGAACTGCTGCGGGAAGTCCTTGACGGTGAACGACCAGATGAGGCCGGCCAGCGCGTTGACGAAGATGAACAGGCCGACGGTGACGATGACCACCGTCAGCTCGGGCGCGCCCTGCACGGGGCGGATGACGATCCGCTCGACCAGCATGCCGCCGGCGAAGGACACCGCGAGGGTGACCGGCAGCGCCAGCCAGAACGGCATCCCGGATGCCACCAACTGCCAGGCGACATACGTGGAGAGCATGGCCAGCTCGCCCTGCGCGAAGTTGACGACGCCCGTGAACCGGTGAATCAGTACGAGGGCCAGAGCCAGGCTGGCGTACACCGCGCCGGAGCCCAGTCCTTCCACCAGCTGCTGGAGAAAGTCGGTCACAGCGCTCACCCGGCCTTGCGGGAGCCGAGGGAGACACCGAGGTAGACCTCGGCGACCTGCCCGTCCTCGCGGATCTGCTGGGCCGGCCCGGACAGCACCAGGCGGCCGGCCTCCAGGACGTGCGCCCGGTGCGCGATGTCCAGCGCGAGCTGGGCGTTCTGCTCGACGACGACCACGGTGGTGCGTTCCTCCTCGTTGACGGCACGGACGATTTCGAACAGCTCGCGGGTGACCAGTGGCGCGAGGCCCAGGGACGGCTCGTCGAGGAGCAGCAGCGAGGGCCGCAGCATCAGGGCCCTGCCGATGGCGAGCATCTGCTGCTCCCCGCCGCTGAGGCTGCCGGCGGCCTGCCGCGAGCGTTGGCGCAGTTTGGGAAAGTGGCCGTAGATCCGGTCCAGGTCGGCGGCCACGGCCGCCCGCTCGGCGCGGCTCCGCCATCCGGAGCCGGTGCGCAGGTGGGCGCCGACGCGGAGGTTCTCCTCGACGGTCAGCTCATTGAAGGTGCCCCGCCCCTCGGGCACATGCGCCACGCCGAGCCGGGCGGCCTGTTCGGGCGAACGGCACAGCAGTTCCGTGCCGTTCACGGTGACCGAGCCGCGGCCGCGGACCATGCCGCTCAGCGCCCGCAGTGTTGTGGTCTTGCCCGCGCCGTTGGGTCCGAGGATCGCGCAGACCTCGCCGCGGGCGACGGAGAAGTCGAGGCCCTGAAGGACGCGGGCCTGGCCGTATCCGGCATGCAGTCCGGACACCTTCAGGAAGTCCGGTTCCGCAGTCGGGACCTCCGGCTGCGTGGTCTCAGTGGTGGTGGGCTCGCTCATGCGGCCACTCCCAGGTACGCCTCGACGACCGCCGGATCGCGCTGGATCTCCTCCGGCGTGCCCTCGGCGATCTTGCGGCCGAAGTCGAGGCAGACCACCTTGTCGCACAGGCCCATCACGAAGCCCATGTGGTGTTCGACCACCACGAGCGTGAGGTCGAACTCCTCACGCACCGACCGGACCAGATCCGCGAATTGGCCGACCTCGCCGTGGCTGAGCCCGTTGACGGGTTCGTCGAGCAGCAGCAGCCGGGGCCGTACGGCGAGGGCCCGGGCGAGTTCGACGCGCTTGAGCGTGCCGAACGGCAGCCCGGCGGCGGGGTGGTCGGCGACGTCCGCCAGACCGAGCCGCCGTAGCAGGTCGTCCGCCTGATCACACAGTTCCCTCTCCTCCCGCCGGACGCGGGGCAGCCGGAGTGCCGCGGCGAGGTGTCCGGTGTGCCCCCGGCTGTGGGCGCCGACCATGACGTTCTCCCGGACCGTGAGCCGCGGGAACAGGCCCAGGTTCTGGAAGGTGCGGGCGATGCCGCGCCCAGCCACGGCGTGCGGAGGAAGGGCCAGCAGGTCCTCGCCCTCGAACCGCACGTATCCCCCGTCGGGGGTACAGCGCCTGGTGAGGCAGTTGAACAAGGTGGTCTTGCCGGCTCCGTTCGGTCCGATGAGCCCTACGGCGGTGCCCGGCTCGACGGTGAACGCGACACCGTCAAGTGCCGTGATCCCGCCGAAACGCACGGTGATACCGTCGACCGCGAGCATGAGTGACGCCCCTTCCGACGTTTTGGGGGTGGGAGAGCGTCACAGTAGGTGGGGGCGTTCGGGGCGCACATTGGGTGCGAGCACCCAACTTCCCGGCCGTCGGACTGTGCGCCGCGCACAGATAACGCTTGATGTCTCACTCCGAGCCTGTTGACGGAGCACGAGGCGGGCGGCGACGATCGGCGCCATGCCTCACGGGCCCGCTCTGGGCGCTCCCCTGCTTTCCGAACCGCTCCGCCGGGAGCGGTGGCGGATCCTGCACGCCGTCCATGACCGGGTCGAGGAGGTGGCGGACACCGCCGTGGGGGTGATGCGTGCGGAGATCCCGTCGTACGCACTGCAGGACGAACGCTTCTTCGCGGACGTACGGGAGCAGGTGCTCGAGCACTACCGGATGCAGTTGGCGGCGCTGGCCGGGGATCGGGGCATCGCCCCCGAGGACCTGGTCTTCAGCCGCGCCGCGGCGATGCGGCGGGCACGGGCCGGGTTCGCCCTGGAGGACTGGATCAGTGCCTTCCGGGTCGGTCGGCAGGTGCTGTGGGACGCGCTGCTGGACTGCGCCGGCACGTCCGCCGAGGCCCAGCAGGCCGCTCTGTCCCTGGTCACCCCGCTGATGCGGTACGTCGACTACGCCAGCACTCATGCCGCGCAGGCCTACGTCGAGTACCAGCAGCACGTGGTGGCGGACGCGGACCGGGAGCGCCGGGACCTTCTTGACCAGCTCCTGGCCGGCGTGGCACCGACGCGCGGTCCGCTGTCCGCCGCCGCGCAGGCGTACGGCATCGGGCCGCACTCGCCGATGATGGCGGTCGTGGCGGTGTGTGTGGGCGACACCCGCACCGGGGACCTCACGTCGGCCGAGCACGGCTATGCCACCACCGCGTCGATCAGCGTGGCCGGGCCGTGGGCGGGCCGGACCCTGGTCGTCGTGCGCCACGAAGAGGTGGTGGCCGTGCCCGTGGTCCGGGCCGGCATGACCCCGGACGACACATGCGCCCACTTCGAGGCCGTGCAGCAGCGGCTCGCGCGGGGCGGGACCATGCTCTCCATGGGGATCAGTACGGTCGCGCAGGGCGCGTGTGAACTGCCGCGCGCGTACGAGGAGGCGCGGGCCGCCCTCGACCTGGTGCCGAGCGGGGGCGGGGTGGCTGCGCTGCCGCGGCTTTCCCCGTTCGACTACCTCGCGCTGCGGGCCGACGACCTGGCCCGTCAGCTGGTCGATCCCCGGGTGCGGGTGCTGCTGGAGGAGGACCGCAGGCGGGGCGACACGCTGGCCGCCACCATTCGGGCCTTCGCGGAGGCCGACCTCAATCTGCGGCTGGCCGCCGACCGGCTGCGGGTGCATCACAACACGGCGCACTACCGGTTGCGCCGGATCGAGGAACGCACCGGCCGCAATCCGCGCCGGATCGCGGACCTGCTGGAACTACTGGTCGCCCTCGCCATCCGCGACGGGGCCAGGGAAGGTGAGGAGGGCCGGTGAGCGGCATCGTGGAGTCCGCCGGAACCGAGGCGGCACATCAACTGCCGGGCGAGCAGGGAGAGTCGGCCTTGCCGGAGGGGCACGCGGAGCACAACGGAACGGTCCGGCGTGCGCTGCTGGACGCCGCGCTGGAGGTGTTCACCGAGCGCGGTTACACCGAGGCCGGCCTCACCGAGATCGCGGCGCGCTCCGGCATCCCGGTGGGCAGCCTCTTCCAGCACTACGGCGGCAAGCGAGGGCTCTACCTGGCCCTGTGGGAGGAGTTCCGGGAGGAACAGGAGCGCAGGACGGCGGCCACGCTGGCCGCCGAGCGCGGCCGTGGTGTGGACGACCCCATCGCTCTGTTCGTGGCGGGAACCAGGGCGTATCTGGAGGGTGCCTGGGACAATCGCAGGCTCGGCATGCTCCTCGTGGAGGACGACGGCCCCGCCGGCTTCGACGCGCTGCGCCGCCAGTGGGACCGCGCATGGGTACGGCGCAACGCCCGGCTGCTGGAGGTGGACGAGCGACGACGCGCCGGCCGGGTCCGGGTGAGCGTTCTGACCACCGTCATCGGCGGGGCGGCGCGCGAGCTGGGCGATTGCCGGGATGAGACGGAGGCCCGGGAGATAGTGGACGAGGTGTGCGGCATCCTGATCCATCTGTCGGCACCGCCCGGCCCGTGACCAGCAGAAGAAGAGGAGTCGCCAGCCATGTCACTCGCCCGCGTCCACAACTTCTCCCTCTCGCTCGACGGCTTCGGCACGGGTGAGGGTCTGGGCCAGGAAGCGCCGTTCGGCCATGCCGGTGAAAAGCTGCACGAGTGGATGTTCGCCACCCGGTGGTGGCACGAGATGACCGGCGAGCCGGGCGGGACCAGCGGCCTCGACGACGCCTTCGTGCGGCAGTTCACGCCCGGGATCGGCGCCGAGATCATGGGCGCCGGGAAGTACGGCTACCCCGGATGGCACGACGACGAGGAGTGGAAGGGGTGGTGGGGGCCCAACCCGCCCTTCCATACCCCGACCTTCGTCCTCACCCGCCACACGCGCCCGTCGATCGGGATGGAGGGCGGCACGACGTTCCACTTCCTCGACACTTCGCCCGCCAAGGCGCTGGAGACGGCCCGCGAGGCCGCGGGCGGCCAGGACGTACGCATCGGCGGGGGACCCACCGTGATCCGCGACTTCCTCGCCGCCGGGCTCATCGACCATCTGCACGTTGTGGTGGTCCCGATCCTGCTCGGCCGGGGCGTACGCCTCTGGGACGGACTGGAGAGCGTCGAGAAGGACTACCGGGTCGAGGCCACCTCCTCGCCCAGCGGGGTCACGCATGTGACGTTCAGCCGCGCAGGTCTCTGAACCGCCTCTGTGCAACACGCCTCAGATGCCGATACCGGCTCCTTGCCTGAACGGGACCGCGTCACCCAGGAGTTGGCCGCCGTCGATCACCATAGTCTCGCCGGTGACCCAACTCGCCGCTTCCGAGACCAGAAAGGCGACCGCCGAGGCGATGTCGGCGGGCTCCCCGATACGCCCCAGTGCCGTCGAGGCGGTGACGGCCTGCTCGTGCTCCTTCCACAGGGCCTCGGCCAGCTTGGTACGCACCACACCGGGTGCCACCGCGTTGACTCGGACCTTCGGTGAGAGTTCCAGGGCCAGTTGCCTGGTGAGATGGATCAGTGCGGCCTTCGACGCGTTGTACAGGCCGATGTTCGCCTCGAAGGCCATGCCGCCGACCGATGCCGTGTCGACGACCGCGCCTCCGTGCTCGCCCATCCAGGCCCGGGTGGCCAGGCCCGTCCACAGGACGGGAGCCCACAGGTTCACGTCGAAGGTCTTGGGCGAACCGGCCGTGGTCCTGGTCGATGACGGGCCCGAAGGCCGGATTGGTCCCCGCGTTGTTGACGAGGATGTCCAGGCTGCCGAACCGTCCGAGCGTCAGCTCGACACAGCGCCGGGCCGCCTCCTCGTCGAGCACGTGGGCCCCGACGCCGACC
Organism: Streptomyces sp. SLBN-31; assembly: GCF_006715395.1. Lineage (NCBI taxonomy): Bacteria > Bacillati > Actinomycetota > Actinomycetes > Kitasatosporales > Streptomycetaceae > Streptomyces > Streptomyces sp. SLBN-31. The sequence goes on along the minus strand of NZ_VFNC01000001.1, from coordinate 2,836,180 downwards.
GCTGTGCCGCCGACCCGGGCCGCCGCGGCGTCCGCCGCCTCCTGGGAGCGGGAGGTGAGGACGACGTTCGCGCCGGCTGCGGCGAGGGCCTGGGCGATCGCCAGCCCGATACCGCGTGAGGCACCCGTGACGGCGGCGGTGCGGCCGGTGAGATCCAGTCCGGCCATGTCAACTCACCACTGCCGCGTCGCGGTACTGGCGCAGTTCCTGCTTGGCGATGGCCCGCTTGTGGACCTCGTCGGGACCGTCAGCCAGCCTCAACGTCCGCAGGTGGGCGTACATCATCGCCAGCGGGAAGTCCTCGGTCACGCCCGCAGCGCCGTACACCTGGATCGCGCGGTCGACGATCTTCAGCGCGATGTTCGGTGCGGCCACCTTGATGGCCGCGATCTCGGTGCGCGCTTCCTTGTTACCGACCGTGTCCATCAGGTACGCGGCCTTGAGCGTGAGCAGCCGGATCATCTCGATGTCGATGCGTGCTTCCGCGATCCAGTCCTGGATGTTGGACCGTTCGGCGACCGGGCTGCCGAAGGTCACCCGTGACTGGGCGCGCCGGCACATCAGCTCCAGCGCCCGCTCGGCCGCGCCGATGGCCCGCATGCAGTGGTGGATCCGACCGGGTCCGAGCCGGGCCTGGCTGATCGCGAAGCCCTCTCCCTCACCCTTGAGCAGGTCCTTGGCCGGGACCCGTACGTCGGTGAAGTCGATCTCGGCGTGTCCCTCGCGGTCCTGGTAGCCGAAGACCGGCAGGCCGCGCATCACCGTGATCCCGGGGGCGTCGATGGGGACGACCATCATCGACTGCTGCCGGTGCACAGCGGCGGTGGGGTCGGTCTTGCCCATGACGATGAGTACTTTGCAGTTGCGGTGCAGGGCGTTGGACGCGAACCACTTGCGGCCGTTCAGCACGTACTCGTCGCCGTCGCGTTCCATCCGCAGCTCGATGTTGGTGGCGTCGGAGCTGGCGACCTGCGGCTCGGTCATCGCGAAGGCCGAGGCCATCGTCCCGTCGAGCAGGGGCTTGAGGTACTTCTCCTTCTGCTCGTCGCTGCCGAACAGCGTGAGCACCTCCATGTTGCCGGTGTCGGGAGCGTTGCAGTTGCACGCTTCGGAGGCGATGTGACTGCGCCCCATGATCTCCGCCAGCGGCGCGTACTCGAGGTTCGTCAGCCCCGGCCCCCACGCCGGGTGCGGGTGCGGGTGGAAGAGGTTCCACAGTCCGCGTCGCCGTGCCTCCGCCTTGAGTTCCTCGAGGATCGGCGGCTGGAAGTGCGGGTCACCGGAGGCGCGCATCTGCTCGTGGTAGACCGACTCGGCGGGGGGAGGTCGACCGGGCCGAACGTGCTCTCCGCCAGGTCGATCAGCTCTTGGATCTGGGGGGTGTCCGACGCGTCCGCGCCGGCGCTGACAGTGCTCCCTGGATGGTCGGCGTTGACCCTGTCCGACACCGCCCGCGCGCTGTCCGCGTCGAGGTCCGTGACGACGACCCGGGCACCCTCGCGAGCGAGCCGCGCGACCAGCGCGCTGCCGATACCGCCGGCACCACCGGTGACGATGGCGACTCTTCGTGCAACGTTCACAGCGAACCTCTCCGAGATGGGGGACCGTGCTCCGTCCGCCCGAACTGTACAGTTGAATCCGACGTCAAGTTCAACAGTTGGGCGTACGTCACCCCACACCGGGGGTGGTGGGCTTCGCCCCGGCTCAGGCTGCCGCGTCAGCGGTGGTCAGGGAACCGCAGGGCATTCGCCCAGAGCCGGCTGACCGTGGACACGAGCTTCTCGAAGTCCACCGGCGTGCCTTCTTCCTCGCGCTCACCGAGCACGAAGGCGTTGTAGGCCATGACGCTGACCATGCCCGACAGCGCACGGGAGGCCAGCATCGGATCGACGTCCCGGTCAGCGACACCCCGCGCCTGCAGGTCGGCGATACCGCGGGCATTGCGGCGGATGAACGCGTCGGCGCGCCGGCTCCGGAATGTACGGAACTCCGGCTCGACCTGCGCCACTTGCTCGAGCAGCGCCATCAGCTTCGCGTTGCGCTTGTACGCCTGGAGATACGCGCGATTGCTCGCCTCGAGCACCGCATAGGGGTCGTCGGCATCCTCCACCCGGGCCATGCCGGGGTGCAGCATGTCCTCCTGCGCCTCAAGGAGGACGGCGGCGAGCACCTCTTCCTTGCCCGCGAAGTAGGTGTAGAACGACCCCGCCGCGCACTGCGCCTCTTTGGTGATGTCGGTCAGGCGGGCGTCGAGGTAGCCGTCCCGTTCGAACACCTTCCGCGCGGCCTTCACCAGAGCGGCCCGCGTCCGCGCTCCGCGCTTCGTCGTGGGCGGCTCGCGAAGGTGCGACAGGGGCGCCATCGGGGGCGGCTGCTCGGCGTCGATCTCCTCGGGCGCGGTGGTGTCCATCGCGGGAACTTTACTTGAATCCGACGCCACAGTCACAAATCGCGTACGTCCGAAGAAGGTCGAAGAAGAGGCACATCCAGCAATTCCCGATCGGCCGATCGATCAGGCGTCGATCCCGAAGTGTTCGGCGAGCCGGCGGCGGGTGTCGGCGGCGCTGGTGTGCAGTACACCGCCGATTCCGATCCGTGCCGCCCCGTCGAGGTTCTGCTGCAGATCGTCGATCATGACCGCCTCCTCGGGGTCGACGCAGAGACGTTCACAGGCGATCGCGTAGATCCGCCGGGAGGGTTTGCGGATCCCGACCATGGCGGAGATGACGACCACGTCGGCGAGCGAGGCCAGATCGACACCGTCGTAGGTACCGGTACCGAAGGAATTGGACACCAGCGCGACGGGATGCCCGGCGGCTCGGAGATCGCCGAGCAGGGCGAGCATGTCCTGGTCGATCGACATGCCCGCTTGCATGCGGGCAGTGAGTCCCTCGGCCTGGACGTCGGCACCGTGAGCCCGGAGACGTTGGGCGAATCCCCGCTCGAAGGCTTCGGCGTCGATACGGCCGCACTCGTGGTCGGACAGCAGGGTGCGTGACGGCTGGTCCCGGCTGAGGAGCTCCAACGGCAGGCGCGGATCGCCGCCGAGGGAGGCGCCGAAGTCGGTGAACGCCTGCAGCACGCTGGAGGTGATGACTCCGCCGAAGTCGACCAGGACCGCGGTTCTGGTCTTCTCCATCAGGCGACCTCGAACAGTCCGGCGGCACCCATTCCGCCGCCGACGCACATCGAGATCACCACGTACCGGACCCCGCGGCGCTTGCCCTCGACGAGGGCGTGTCCCACCAGTCGGGCACCGGTCATTCCGTACGGATGACCGACCGAGATCGCGCCGCCATTGACGTTGAACCGCTCGGGGTCGATGTGCAGTTCGTCGCGGCAGTACAACGCCTGGGAGGCGAACGCCTCGTTGAGCTCCCACAGGCCGATGTCGTCGACGGTGAGGTTGTGCTGCTTCAGCAGCTTCGGGATGGCGAACACCGGCCCGATGCCCATCTCGTCCGGGCCGCAACCGGCGACGGCCATGCCCCGGTAGACGCCCAGCGGTTCCAGTCCGCGGCCCTCGGCCTCCCTGGACTCCATCAGCACCGACGCCGAAGCCCCGTCCGAGAGCTGCGAGGAGTTGCCCGCCGTCACGCTGGACTGCGCGCTCACCTGGCCGTCGGGCAGCACCGGCGCCAGGCCGGCCAGGCCTTCGAGCGTCGTCGACGCGCGGTTGCCCTCGTCCCGGGTCAGGGTGACCTTCTCGTGCCGCACCTCCCCCGACTGCTTGTCGAGCACCTTCTTGACGCTGTCGAGGGCGACGATCTCCTGGTCGAACCGGCCGGCCTCCTGCGCCGCCGCGGTGCGCTGCTGGGACAGCAGCGCGAACTCGTCCTGACGCTCCCGGCTCACGCCGTAGCGTTCGGCGACGATCTCCGCCGTCTGCAGCATCGGCAGGTAGATGCTCGGCTTGCGCTCGACCAGCCAGGGATCCGTCATGCGGTGGGTGTTCATGTGCTCGTTCTGCACGAGGGAGATCGACTCGACGCCACCGCCCACCGTGACCTGCATACCGTCGGCGACGATCTGCTTGGCGGCCGTCGCGATGGCCATCAGGCCCGACGAGCACTGCCGGTCGATCGTCATCCCCGACACGGTGTCCGGGAGCCCGGCGCGGAGAACTGCCTGGCGCGCGACGTTGAAACCGGATGCCCCCTGCTGCGCGGCGCAGCCGAAGAGCACGTCCTCGACCTCGCCTCCCTCAAGCCCGGCACGCCGTACGGCGTGGGCCAGGGCATGGGAGGCGAGTTCCTGCGTCTGGGTGGCGTTGAACGCGCCGCGGTACGCCTTTCCGATCGGCGTCCGTGCCGTCGAAACGATGACTGCTTCCCTCATGTCGCCTCACTGTCTCCGGTGGTCCGACGCCACCTTATAGTTGAATCCGGCGTCAAGTTCAATGCAGGGGGTACTGCGTCCGCCGGGAAGCAGACGCGCCCGCGGCCTTGACAGTCCGCCTCTGCACCTGAAGGCTACCGACCAGTCGGTATGGAAGGGCGGGTCGTGACCGAGCTGAGCATCTCCACCAGTGCGGGCGTCTTCGACGCGATCGAGGCGGGCCCACCGGAGGGCCGGCCGGTGCTGTTGCTGCACGGCTTCCCTCAGACGGGGCTGGCCTGGGAACGGCAGATCGCGGCGTTGGCCGTGCAGGGCTACCGGGTGGTGGCGCCCGATCAGCGCGGCTACTCCCCCGGCGCCCGCCCCGAGCGGGCCGAGGACTATCGCATGAGCCTTCTCGTCGACGACGTGGTCGCTATCACGGAGGAACTGGGGTGGTCGACGTTCGACCTGGTCGGCCACGACTGGGGCGGCGCCGTGGCCTGGTGGACCGCGGACGCCCACCCCGGCCGGGTACGCACCCTCACGGTTGTCTCGACACCGCACCCCGGCGCCCTCGCCACCGCCCTGCGCACCGACGATGACCAGCGTGAGCGCTCGCACTACATGATCGACTGGGGCGAGACCCCCGCGACGGAGGAGCGCATGCTGGCCCACGACGCCCAACTGCTTCGCGCCCTCTACGCCGGGGCGGTCCCGCAGGACAGTGTCGAGGCCTACATACGGCACCTGACCCGGCCGGGCGCTCTCACCGCCGCGCTGAACTGGTACCGGGCAGGCCGCCCCGACGGCAGGATCGGCACGATCGAGGTGCCCACGCTGTACGTCTGGAGCACGAACGACAGGGCGTTCGGCCCGGCGCCGGCACACGGGACCGGGCGGTGGGTGGAGGGGCCGTACCGCTTCGAAACCCTCCAGGGCGTCAGCCACTGGGTCCCCGAGGAGGCACCCGACGCGCTGAACCGTCTGCTGCTCGAACACCTGAGAACGCACGGCTAGTACCCGAGTACGAAACCACAGCGAACACCCCGTTGGCCGACTCTCCGAAGAGGTGACCCGTGAAGACAGCGCGTGCGGCCTGGCGCGGACTCGAGCCCGTGCACGGCATGATCTACTTCGTCCCCGAGGCGAGGCGACGGTACGCCGACCTCGGACTGAGCGGACGCGCAGGCTACTTCACCTCGCGGAGCGCCGCGTTCGGCCGGGCCTCCGCCGAGCTGGTCATCTCGACCTTCTACAACTTCAACCCCGGTCTCGTACGGCAGGCGCTCGACGGCGCCTGGGACGCGACGACGCCGCAGCAGGTGCTGGACGCCCGGTACGCCGCGGCTGGCGAAGCCCTGCGGCGGGCGGGAATCCACGAACTGCCCGAGCTGGACGAGGTCCTGGCGCTGGCCCGGCGGGCCGCCGAGGCGGCCTGCGAACACGCTCAGGGCCGTCCGCTGTTCGCTGCGCACGCCGCTCTGCCCTGGCCGGAGGAACCGGTGCTGCGCCTGTGGCACGCCCAGACGCTGCTCCGGGAGTTCCGTGGCGACGGCCATGTGGCGTGCCTGCTGAGCGAGGGCGTCGGGGGCCTGGAAGCCCTCGTGCTGCACGCCGCCACGGGTGAGATTCCCGTCGGCTTCCTCAAGATGAGCCGCGCATGGTCCGAGGAGGAGTGGGCCGGCACCCAGGAGAGCCTCCGTGAGCGGGGCCTCCTCGACGGCGACTCCCTCAGCGCGGAGGGCGTCACCCTGCGCCGGCACATCGAGGACCGCACTGACCGTCTGGCCCTTCCCGCCTACGCCGCCCTGGGTGACGCCGACTGCGAGCGTCTCGCCGAACTCGCCGGCTCCTTCGGACGAGCCGTCCTCGAAGCCGGTCTTCTCAAGCTCGGCTGACCCGGCCTTGTCCGCCCGGCACCCTCATGTGACGTCGACGTAGTCCCCGGTTGCCGCGGCCGGGCCGGTGGTGGGCGTGCCGGCGAAGACGAAGCGGAAGTAGCCGTCGGTCCTGGCCTTGGTGGTGGTCGTCAGCGTTACGTTGCTCCCGCTGGTGACGGTCTTCAGCGTGGTGTAGGCGGCGTTGCCCTTCTTGCGGAACTGCAGCTGCACGGGCCGGTCCTGGTATCCGGTGTAGGTGCCGTTCTCCCAGTTGGCGCGGGTCAGCTTGCCGGTGACCGTGATGGTCAAGAGTCCAGCCACAGCCGCCCGCAGACAGCCACACCGTGGAATCGCCAACTGCACCGGCCTGAGCCAGCCAGCGGTTCAGAGGCCCTCCGGCAAGCAGGTGGAAGACAGTGAGATTTACCCGACCGCCTTCCGCCTTGCGGCCACCAACGCTGACGCGTTTCAGCTGGTCAGCGCACTCTCCCCCGTGGCTTCAGCGGCAGGGGCGGCAGCTCCGGAGCGGGCAGGGGCGCGCCGTCGTAGCCCTTGACCTCGCCGAAGCGGGTGCCCTCCGTCCAGTCCCGGCGCGCCTGCTCGATCTCTTCCTGGGACCGCCCGATCCAGTTCCAGAACATGATCAGCTCCTCCTCGAACGGCTCACCGCCCAGGAGCATCAGGCCCGCGTCCGACTCGGCGCGCAGCGGGAGTTCGGTGCGGCCGCAGCCGAGGTAGAGCATCGAGCCGGGCAGTACCGGCACACCATCGACATGGGCCTCGCCGGACATGGACAGCACGGCGTACTCGAAGTCCGGCTCCAGCGGTAGGCGTACGTCCGCCCCGCCGGCGAGCGCCAGGTCGGCGCCGACGATGGGGGTGTACGTCGTACCGGGCGAGGTCGCGCCGTCGAGGCCGCCGAGGATCAGGGTGCCCTTCAGGCCCGGGGCCGTGACGACGGGCAGTTCGGCGTGGTGCTCGAAGTGCGGGTCGGTGTGGCGGTGGCCGTCGGGGAGGGCCACCCACAGTTGCGCGCCGTGCAGGAAGCGGGCGTGCCCACGGGGGCTCTCCTCGGAGTGGCTGATCGCCCGGCCCGACGTCATGAGCCCGAGTTCACGGGGGCGGATCGTCTGCAGGCTGCCGGTGGAGTCGCGGTGCAGCACCTCGCCCTGGTGCAGCCAGCTCACCGTCTGCAGGCCCATGTGCGGGTGCGGCGGGACCTGCATGCCCGGTTCGTCGGCGATGTCGTCGGGGCCGTAGTGATCGACGAAGCACCAGGCGCCGACCATGCGGCGGCCGAGGTTGGGCAGGAGACGGCGCACTTCGGTCGACTCGCCGAGTTTGACGCGGCGCGGGCTGAGGAGTTCGCGAACGGGCTCCGCCACCACGAAGCCACGGCCGCCGCACAGGGCGGGAACCGCCTCGCGATCAAGATTGCTCATGCAGCCCAACCTAGTCCCGCGGGGGCGGTCCCGTCAGTCCGTCGCCCGGGCGGTACCGCTCCCCCCGGCTCACGGGAAAACAGCTGTCGACCAGGGGGCTTGGTAATTTAGTAGCCATGTACATAATAGCCATGTACCGTATTTGCCATGAGCAGTGGTTCCGAGAAGGCGACGCCCGGGTTCCTGGTCTGGCGTCTGTCGATGAAGTGGCGGGTCGCGGTCGACCGGGCGGTGGCCCCGCTCGGGCTCACCCACGCCCAGTACTCCCTGGTGGCCTCGTTGTACGGCATGCAGCGCGGCGGCGAGCGTCCCAGCCAGCGCCGTCTCGCCGACCACACCGGCCTGGAGGCGCTCTACGTGTCCAAGCTGGCGCGCGGTCTGGAGTCGGCCGGTCTGCTGGAGCGCACCCGGGACCCCCGCGATCCACGCGCCGTCCAGCTGGCCCTCACCGAGCAGGGCCAGGACGTCACCCGGCGTGCGGTCCAGGTCGTGCAGGGGCTCCTGGAGCAGTTGCTGGCGCCGCTCGGCGGCCGCGACGCCCCCCGCGCCCGACAGTTCACCCGCGACCTGGCCACCCTGCTCGACGCACCTCTTGATCCGTTCAGCGAGAACATCCCGAACGAGAAGGAGCAGTCATGACCACGACCGCGCCCGTCGCCGACGCCCGGGCCCTGGGCCTGGCCCACTACGCCGCCCGCGCCGCCCTGGAGAGCGTGCTGAGCCGGCACGGACTCACGTTCCAGCAGCAGATCATCCTCAGGTCCGTGGTCGTCGCCGAGGCACCGGTCGAACGCGACGCCCTCGTCAACCAGGTCACCGGCTCGCTCAAGGTGGACGCCGCCGAGGTGCGGGACGTCGTCGGGGAACTGGTCGGCAAGGGACTGCTGACGGCCGAGGCGGCCCGCGTCCGGGCCACCGACGCCGGCCATGCCCTCTACGCCGAGGTCGGCGCCGAGACCGGGGAGCTCTCGGCCCGGGTCTGGTCCGGGATACCGGCGGACGACCTCGCCGCCGCCGGCCGCGTCCTGGCCCTGGTGACCGAGCGGGCCAACGCCGAACTCGCGGCGATGGGGGCCTGACGGCCGCCTCGACGCCGTACGGAATAGGCGAAGGCCCTCCACGGTTGCGCAGACCGAAGGAGGCAGCAGTGGACATGACGTACTACGACCACGGGACACCGGCGGAGCGCTGGGAGCGCGCGCTGATGTTCTTCGACGCCAAGGACTTCGCCGCCGCGGCGCGTGTGCTGGGCGGCCTGGTCGAGGAGGTGCCGGAGCAGACCGGCCCACGGCTGCTGCTGGCCCGCTCCTACTACCACTCGGCGCAACTCAAGCGCGCCGAAGCCGAGTTGCGCGTCCTCGTCGAGCGCGACCCGGTCGAGCACTACGCCCGGCTGATGCTCGGCCGCACGCTGGAGCGCCAGGGGCGGCCAGAGGAGGCTGAGACGCACCTGCGCATCGCCTCGGCGCTGGCGGGCGACTTCGAGCAGGTCTGAGCGAGACCGTGCGACGGAGGTACGGCCGGGCCCGGTTCCCTACAGGAACCGGGCCCGTCGGCTACTTCAGGGCCCCTGTGCGCCGGCCGCGCCGGTGCGCGATCTCGCCCAGCACGACGTCCACCACGACGAAGGCGGCCAGGGGGATGCCGAGCAGCGGCACGAAGTAGCCGAGTACGGCGATGACGGCGACGCCCGGGACGAGGATCGCCGGGGGTGCCTGCTGCCAGGCTCCGCGCCGGACGGGCCGGCCGAAGGCGGAGCCGCGGCCGCGCTGCCACCACATGCTGTAGCCCCAGACGATCAGCATCACCAGGGCGAGCGCCAGCAGCATCAGGGCGATCTGGTTGACCAGGCCGAGCAGGATGCCGGTGTGCAGGTCGATGCCCCATCGGGTCAGCTTCGCCAGCAGCGGGTAGTCCTCGAACCGCAGCACGTCGGTGACCTCGCCGGTGGCCGGATCGACGGCGACCGAGTCCTGCTTCTCCGGCCAGCTGCGCTGGACCTGCCGCACGACGTACGCGGAGTTCTCGTCGGCGGGCGGCACGATCTCCACCGGGTCCGTCAGGCCCTGCGCCCGGGCCGCCGCGAGCACCTTGTCCAGGCCGACACCGCGTTCGCCGGAACCGGTCGTGGCGGAGGCGCCATGACCGGAGTGCTCGCCGCCGGCCACGGCGGAGACGGACGGGGTGGCCTGGCCGAGCGAGGTGCGCAGCTCCTCGATGTTCGCTCCGGCATACGTCGACCAGGTCAGGCCGGTCGCCGACAGGAACAGGAAGCCGGCGGCGGCCCATGCGCCGACCGTGCCGTGCAGTCCCAGAGTGCGGCGCCGGCCACGGGTGCCGCGCACCTTGCGCAGGGCCCGGCGCCGGGAGAACCACAGCACCAGGCCGCCGCCCGCGATCACCCACAGCCAGCTCGCGGCGAACTCGCTGTAGAGGCGGCCGTTCTCGCCCAGGTGCAGGTCACGGTGGAACTCGTCGATCCAGGTGCGCAGCGGCAGCGCCCCGGTCGAGCCGTACTGTTCGAGGGCGCCGCGCACCTCGGCGGTGTAGGGGTCGACGAAGACGGCGAGCGTGTGGCCGGGATCGACACCCTTGACGCCGGACAGCAGCACCCTGGTCGTGGCGTCGGCCTCCGGGGAGGGCCGTACCGCCGACACCGTGCCCTCGGGGTGGGCATTGCGGGCGGCGGCCACCTGCCGGGAGACGGGCAGCTTGGCGTCGCCCACCTCGGCGACGCTCAACTCATGGGCATAGACGAGCTTTTCGGCCTGGAAGGCGCCCGCGTACAAGAAGCCGGTGACGGCTGCGACGAGCAGGAACGGGGCGACGAACACACCGGCGTAGAAGTGCAGGCGCAGCACCAGGGGACGCAGGGGCGCCCACCGGCCGGGGCGCGCTGCCGGGGCCGGGCCGGTCGGGGGGACCTCGTCCGACGGGGCTCCCCCCGATCGGGCGGAGCCGAGATGAGGGGAGGGCGAGGGAGCGGTGGACATCGGCGGGCTTCTCCGGGGGCGGGGGACGGGAGTGTGGCTGTAGTGGTCCAGTAGTCGGAGGGAGGGGGCCCTGAGTTCCCGGAGGGACAAGTGGCGTGCGCCACACGGCGAAAGGCCGGTCGGGGGACGTCATGCGATGCTTGCCGAATGGCAACTCCCCGTGACCACGCGTCCCTTGCCGAGCAGGTCGAGGAACTCCTCGCCGCCGACGGCCCGCTGCCGATCGTCGCGGCCGGTGATCCGGTGCTGCGCCGCGGCACCGCACGCTTCGACGGCCAGCTCGATCCCGCGCTGCTCGCCCGCTTCGTCGAGGCGTTGCGCGTCACCATGCGCGCGGCACCGGGCGTGGGCCTGGCCGCGCCGCAGGTCGGAGTGCGGCTGCGGATCGCGGTGATCGAGGACCCGGCACCGGTTCCGGAGGAGATCCGCCTGGCCAGGGGCCGGGAGCGGCAGCCGTTCCGGGTGCTGGTGAACCCCTCGTACGAGCCCGTCGGGCCCGCCCGGGCCGCCTTCTTCGAGGGCTGCCTGAGTGTGCCGGGTTGGCAGGCCGTGGTGGCGCGGCACGCGCAGGTGCGGCTGACGGGCGAGGACGAGCACGGGCGCGCGGTGGACGAGGTGTTCAGCGGGTGGCCGGCCCGGATCGTTCAGCACGAGACAGATCACCTCGACGGGATGCTCTACCTCGACCGGGCGGAGCCGCGCTCGCTGTCGTCGAACGAGGCGATGGCGCGGCTGTGGACGCAGCCGACGCCGGAGGAGGCGGCGAGGGCACTCGGCTTCCGGCTGCCGTGACCTGCCGAGTGCCCTGCCGGTGACGTCAGTTGTCCCGGTACGCCTCCAGCAGCCGCAGCCACACCTCGCTGATCGTCGGGAACGACGGCACCGCGTGCCACAGGCGGCCGATGGGCACCTGGCCGGCGACCGCGATCGTCGCCGAGTGGATGAGTTCGCCGACGCCGGGGCCGACGAAGGTCACGCCGCGCAGGATCTCCTCCTCGAGGTCGACGACCATGCGGGCGCGGCCCTTGTAGCCGTCGGCGTACAGGCCCGCGCCGGCGGCCGACGACATCTCGACGTCCACGGCGCGCACCCGGTGGCCGGCCTGTTCCGCCTCGGCCAGGGAGAGGCCGACGGCCGCGGCCTCCGGGTCGGTGAAGACGACCTGGGGGACGGCGTCGTGGTCGGCGGTGGCGGCGTGGGCGCCCCAGGGGTCCGACTCCAGGATGGGGACTCCGGAGGCGCGCGCGGCGATGGCGGCACCGGCGATGCGCGCCTGGTACTTGCCCTGGTGGGTGAGGAGCGCGCGGTGGTTGACGTCGCCGACGGCGTAGAGCCAGTCGCTGCCGGTGACGCGCAGGCTGTCGTCGACCGGGAGCCAGCCGCCGGGCTCCAGGCCGACGGTGTCCAGGCCGATGTCGGCGGTGCGCGGCCTGCGGCCGGTGGCGAAGAGGATCTCGTCGGCCTCGATGCGGTCGCCGGTGTCGGTCACGACCACGACCGTGCCGTTCTCGCGGGTCACCGACTCCACCGACGTGCCGGTGCGCACGTCCGCGCCGGCCTCGGTGAGGGCCTCGGCGACGAGTTCCCCGGCGAAAGGCTCCATGCGGTTGAGCAGGCCCTTGCCCCGGACGAGGACGGTGACCTGCGAGCCGAGGGCCTGCCATGCGGTGGCCATCTCGGTGGCGACCACTCCCCCGCCGACGACCACGAGACGGCCGGGCACCTCCTGCGCGCTGGTGGCGTCGCGGCTGGTCCACGGCTTGACGTCGGCGAGCCCCGGCAGGTCGGGCAGGACGGCGTCGGTGCCGGTGCAGACGGCGACGGCGTGCCGGGCGGTGAGCACCTTCCGGGTGCCGTCGGAGGCGGTGACGGTCACCGTGCGCGGGCCGGTCAGCCGGCCGTGGCCCCGGTGCAGGTCGGCACCGATGCCCTCCAGCCACTGGGCCGCGCCGTCGTCGTGCCAGTCGGAGGTGTAGTAGTTGCGGTGCGCGAGGACCGCGGCGGCGTCCAGGGGGCCCTGCACCGACTGGCGCAGGCCCGGTACGCGCCGCGCGTCCGCGCGGGCGATCACCGGGCGCAGCAGGGCCTTGCTGGGGATGCAGGCCCAGTACGAGCATTCGCCGCCGACCAGCTCGCTCTCGACGACCGCGGTGGACAGGCCGGCCGCGCGGGTGCGGTCGGCGACGTTCTCCCCCACCGGGCCGGCCCCGAGCACCACGACGTCGTACGCGAAGGTTTCCGTTTCCGTCATGGGGTCAGTCTGGTGGGTGGTGTGCGTTGAGACCACACGGGTAGGGGCTGGCGGAATAGGTGACCGCACGGCCGCGTTTGTGCCGGTGGCTTCGCCCCGACAGCAGGAAGAGGGATTCAGGTCATGAGCAGCACCGTGGAGCTCACCAAGGAGAACTTCGACCAGACGGTCACGGACAACGACTTCGTCCTGATCGACTTCTGGGCGTCCTGGTGCGGGCCGTGCCGTCAGTTCGCGCCGGTCTACGAGAAGGCGGCCGAGGAGAACCCGGACCTGGTGTTCGGAAAGATCGACACGGAGGCGCAGCCGGAGCTGGCCGCGGCCTTCGGCATCCAGTCGATCCCGACGCTGATGATCGTCCGCGATCAGGTGGCCGTGTTCGCGCAGCCGGGCGCGCTGCCCGAGGCCGCCCTGACGGACGTGATCGGGCAGGCGCGCAAGCTGGACATGGACGAGGTCCGCAAGTCGGTCGCCGAGCAGCAGGCGCAGGCCGAGCAGAACGGCCGGTAACGACCGCCTGCGGACGGGGAACGGCTAGAACGGGTACGGCGCGACGTCTCCGCGTACCGTCGTCCAGCGGATGTCGGTGAAGGCCTCCAGGTTGGCCTCGCCGCCGAAGCGGGCGCCGGTTCCGGAGGCGGCGACGCCGCCGAAGGGTGCCACGGCCTCGTCGTTGACCGTCTGGTCGTTGATGTGGACGATGCCGGTCGGGATCCGCTCGGCGAGGTCCAGGCCACGGCCGGTGTCGCGGGTGACGATGCCCAGGGACAGGCCGTACTCGCCCGCCGCGGCCAGCGCCGCCGCCTCGTCGGCGGTGGCGAAGGACCGTACGGGCGCGACCGGGCCGAAGACCTCCTCGGCGTACGCGGGGGTGTGGTCGTCGACGCCCGCGAGGACCGTCGGCCGGTAGAACAGCCGCTCGTGGGTGCCGCCCGCGGCCAGCTTGGCGCCGTGCGAGGTGCTGGCCTCGACCAGGCCGTGGATCTTCGTGAGCTGGTGGTCGTCGATGATCGGGCCGAGGTGGACCTGTTCGCGATGGGGGTCGCCGACGGCGAGGGAGTCGGCCTTGGCGGCGAGGCGCTCGACGTAGTCCTCGTACAGCGACCGGTGCACGAGGTGCCGGCCGGTCGTCATGCAGATCTGGCCCTGGTGGAAGAACGAGCCCCAGGCGGCCGTGGAGATCACCGCGTCGATGTCGGCGTCCTCCAGGACGACCAGGGCGGAGTTGCCGCCCAGTTCCAGGTGGACCCGCTTGAGGTGGCGTCCGGCGGCCTCACCGACGGCGCGGCCCGCGGCGGTGGAGCCGGTGAACGAGATGACCGGCACTTGGGGGTCGGCGACGAGTGCCTGGCCGACGTCGGGGCCGCCGGGCAGCACGTGCAGCAGTCCCTCGGGCAGGCCCGCCTCGGCGAAGACCGCGGCCAGGGACAGCCCGCCGCACACGGCGGTCCGCGGGTCCGGCTTGAGCAGGACCGCGTTGCCGAGCGCCAGGGCGGGGGCGACCGAGCGGATGGACAGGATCAGCGGCGCGTTGAACGGGGAGATCACGCCGACGACGCCCACCGGGACGCGGCGGGTGTACGACAGGCGTGGTGCCTCGCTGGGCAGGATCTGTCCGGCCGGGCGGGAGGCGAGTGCGGCGGCCTCGTAGCACTCCTGGGCGGCGACGTGCAGCTCGAAGTCGGCCTTGCCGGCGATCGAGCCGGACTCGCGGACGAGCCACTCGCGCAGTTCGTCGGCGTGCGCCGCGAACAGGTCGCCGGCCTTGCGCAGGACGCCCGCGCGGACGAAGTGCGGGACGCGGGCCCACTCGGCCTGGGCGACGCGGGCGGCCTCGGCGGCGGTGCCGACGTCCTCGGCGGCGGCGAGGGTGACCGTGGCCAGCGTGTCCCCGGTGGCGGGCTCCGTGACGGCGTACTCCGGTCCCGACAGCGGGCGGGCTTGCCAGGTTTTCGGGTCGAGCAGCGGCATGACGGCTCTCCGTTTCGTCACCGGGGGCTCAGATCATGAGCGGAAGTCCCGTGTAGTTCGCGGCCAGTTCGGCCGCCGCGTGGCGGGAAGCGGTGATCCGGCGCAACCGTGCGAGCTGCAGTCGGGTCTCGAACGCGTCCCCATCTGGTTGAGCATGCAACATCTTAGTCATCTCGTACGAGAATCGCGTGGCCTGCCACACGCGGGTCAGGCACATCTGCGAATAGCGGTCGAGGAGCTGCTCGGAGCCGCTGCGGTGCAGTTCGGCGAGGGCGCGGGCGAGGACCCGGACGTCGGAGACGGCCAGGTTGAGGCCCTTGGCGCCGGTGGGCGGGACGATGTGGGCGGCGTCGCCGGCCAGCAGCAGGCGGCCGTGGCGCATCGGCTCGTGGACGTAGCTGCGCATCGGCGTCACCGACTTGGCGGTGACGGGACCGCGGCGCAGGGTCCAGTCGGCGTCGACGGCGAAGCGGGCGGCGAGTTCGTCCCAGATGCGGTCGTCCGGCCAGCCGCCGGGGTCGGTGTCGTTGGGGACCTGGAGATAGAGCCGGGAGACCTGCGTCGAGCGCATGCTGTGCAGGGCGAAGCCGTTCTCCCCGCGCGCGTACACGAGCTCCTCGCAGGACGGGGCCACGTCGGCGAGGATCCCGAGCCAGGAGTACGGGTAGTCGTGCGCGTACGCCCGGCCCGCGGCGGCCGGGAACGCGGCGCGGGAGATGCCGTGGAAGCCGTCGCAGCCGGCCACCCAGTCGCAGGTGAGCGTCTGCTCCCGGCCCTCGTGCACGAACCGTACGACGGGCGTGTCGCTGTCCGGTTTCTCGATGGCGAGCGCCTCCGCCTCGAACAGCAGCGGCGGCCCTTCGGCCAGTTGGAGGGCGACGAGGTCCTTCACGATCTCGGTCTGGGCGTAGATGGTGACGGTGCGGCCGCCGGTGAGCGTGGGGAAGTCGATGTGGTGGCGTTCGCGGTCGAAGCGCAGCTCGATGCCCTGGTGGACCAGCCCCTCGGCGTTCAGGCGGTCGGCCGCCCCCGCCTCGCGCAGGGCGTCGACCGTGCCCTGCTCCAGCATTCCGGCGCGCTGGCGGTGCTCGACGTACTCCCGCGTCCTGGCCTCCAGGACGACGCAGTCGATGCCGGTGCGGTGCAGCAGCCGGGCGAGGAGCAGTCCGGCTGGGCCCGCGCCGATGATGCCGACCGTCGTGCGCATGCGCGCCTCCCGTGGTGTCAGCTGGAGTCGCGGCGGACCACCGTGGCGCCCAGCACCTTGTGCGTCTCGGGCGCGGCCGCCGGGTCGCGGACCGCGCGGTCGACCAGTTCGGCGAGGTCGCGGCCGGACGGCAGCTCGATGTGGACCGTGCTCAGCCGCGGCCTGAGCAGCCGGCCGAGCATGAGGTCGTCGGCACCGATGACGGCCACCTCCTCCGGAATGCGCACGCCCTCGTCCTGCAGGGCGCGCATCAGCAGCATCGCGTACTCGTCGTTGTACGCGAACACGGCGTCCAGGTCGAGATCGCGCCAGCGTGCGGCGAGGCGCGCGGCCGAGTCCTCCTCGTAGGCGAGGGGCAGCTCGGTGAGGGTCGCGGTGGTGCCGTGCAGGGCGTCGCGCACGCCCTTGAGGCGGGGCACGGAGAAGGACTCCAGCCCGTGTTCCCGGGGCACGATCACCCCGATGCGGCGCCGGCCGCGGTCATGGAGGTGGCTGCCCGCGCAGTGTCCGACGGCCTCGTGGTCCATCAGCAGGGCGTGGGCGCCGTCGACGGGCTCGGGGCCGAGGGTGACCACGGCCCGGGCGCCGGAGCCCTTGAGTACCTTCACGCCCTGCGGACCGAGACCCCGGCCGGGCACCAGCACGGCCACGGGCCGCAGTTCGGCCCAGGCGCGGACGGCCTCGTCGCCGTACAGACCGACGGAACCGAACTGCACGACCGTGTAGTCCAGGCGGCCGAGCGCCCACTGCAGCTCGCTGATGAACTGGCTGTAGAGCGGGCCGACCGGGACGTCGGGCGCGGGCATCAGAACGATGCGGCTGTGCCCGGCGCGCAGACTGCGGGCGGCGGCGTGGGGGACGTATCCGAGTTCCTTGGCGGCCTCGTGGACGCGGCGGCGCGTGGGCTCGCTGATGCGGACGGAGCTGGTGTTGTTGAGGACGTAGGAAACGGTCGCGCGCGAGACTCCGGCCAGGCGGGCCACATCGGCGCTCGTCGGCACGGGCCGTGGTGCCGGGGACGAGGGCGCGGGCGTTTTCGGTATCTGCACCATGACGTACCGCATCTTCGCAGAACCCGACGCCCGTGATCCGGGTGCGGGAACTTCGCAATCAAGTCGGTAGAGAGCGAGTTCGGGCCAGGTCGTCGGAGCGCGTTGTCCGGTCACTTTGGGAACATGTTCGTCACGAACTTGTTCGCAACGAACATGTTCGTTACCTTGGAGCCATGACAGATCGATCCGACACCCCGCGCAGCCGCCGGGAGCGCCCGGCCAAGCCCGCTCTGAGCAGGGAGGGCATCGTGGCCGCCGCCGTCGCGATCCTGCGGGCCGAGGGGTTGCAGAAGGTGACCATGCGGCGCCTGGCGCAGGAGCTCGACACCGGCCCCGCCTCGCTGTACGTCTACGTCCGCAACACCGCCGAGCTGCACGCGGCCGTCCTGGACGAACTGCTCGGCACCGTCGGGCGGGCGCCGGCCGCGGGTGACTGGCGGGAGCGTCTGGAGCGGGTGCTGGACTCGTACACCGAGATGCTCTTCGCGCACCCGAGCCTGGCCCGTTCCGCGCTGAGCGCCCGCCCGAGCGGCCCGCACTACCTGAACCTCATCGAGACGCTGCTGGCCCTGCTGGACGAGGGCGGTGTCCCGCCCGCGCAGGCCGCGTGGGGTGTGGACCTGCTGCTGCAGCACGCGACGGCGTCCGCCGCCGAGCACGCCGAGACGGCCTCCGAGGAGGACTGGGACGCCCTGCGCGGGGCCCTGCGCGACGTCCCGGAACGTACGCATCCGCGCATCTCCGCCCTGGGCGACGCGCTCCTGTCCGGGACGCCCGAGACACGCCTGGCCTGGGGGCGGCGGACGCTCATCGCCGGCATCGAGCGCACCGCCGTACCCGAATGACCTTCCTGCCGCACCGAACCGTCCCAAGGAGTAGGCCATGACCACACACCACCCCATCGCCGTCGTCGGCGCCGGACTCGGCGGCCTCGCCCTCGCCCGCGTGCTGCACGTGCACGGCATCGAGGCCGCCCTCTACGACCTGGACGCCTCCCCCACGGCGCGCGTCCAGGGCGGCATGCTCGACATCCACGACGACTCGGGACAGGGGGCGCTGCGCGCCGCGCGGCTGTACGAGGAGTTCCTGGCCCTCGTCCATCAGGGCGGGCAGGCCGTACGGGTCCTCGACAAGGACGCGACGGTCGTCCTGGACCAGCCGGACGACGACGCCGGGGGCCGTCCCGAGATCGACCGCGGCGACCTGCGCGACCTGCTGCTCGGCTCACTGCCCGAGGGCACCGTCCGCTGGGGCGCCAAGGTCACCGGAGCGCGGCCCCTCGGCGACGGCCGGCACGAGGTGGCGCTCGCCGACGGCACGGTCTTCACCACGGACCTGCTGGTCGGCGCCGACGGCGCCTGGTCACGCGTGCGCCCGCTCGTCTCCGACGCCCGGCCCGCCTACACCGGTGTGTCGTTCGTCGAGGTGGACCTGCACGACGCGGATCTGCGTCACCCGGTCAGCGCCGAGGTGGTCGGCGACGGCATGCTGTTCGCCCTCGGGGAGGGCCGCGGCTTCCTCGCGCACCGGGAGACCGACGGCAGCCTGCACGTCTACGCCGCGCTGGTGAGCGCCGAGGAGTGGCTCGACGGTGTCGACTTCACCGACACCGAGGCGGCCAAGGCCAGGGTTCTTGAGCACTTCGCCGACTGGGACAAGAGCCTGCGGTCTCTGATCGCCGACGCGGACGGCGCCCTCGTCCCGCGGCGCATCCACGCGCTGCCGGTCGGACACCGCTGGCAGCGTGTCCCGGGCGTGACCCTGCTGGGCGACGCCGCGCACCTGATGTCCCCGTTCGCCGGCGAGGGTGCCAACCTCGCGCTGCTCGACGGCGCCGAACTCGGACTGGCCCTCGCCGCCCACCCGGGCGACACCGAGGCCGCGCTGGCCGCCTACGAGGAGAAGCTGTTCCCACGCAGCGAGCGGTCCGCGGCCGAGTCGGCGCGGCAAGGCGACTCGCTCTTCCGGGCCGACGCCCCGCAGCGGCTGGCCGACCTGTTCACCGCCCACGGCTGAGCGGACCGCACCGGGCGGCTCGGCACCGGCCCACGACTGATCAGGCCCAGCGGGGCGGCTCAGTCCCGGCTCACGCCTGAGCGGATCCAGCCAGGCGGCTCGACAGGCGCCCAAGGCTGAGCCGGCTCAACACGACAGCTTCGGCAGCCGCCCACGACCGAGCGGGCTCAGCCAGGCGGCTCGACAGGCGCCCGCAGCTGAGCCGGCTCAACACGGCAGCTGCGGCAGCCGCCGACGACGCAGCACGCTCAGCCAGGCGGCTCGACAGGCGCCCAAGGCTGAGCCGGTTAAGCACAACAGCTTCGGCAGCCGCCCACGACCGAGCGGGCTCAGCAGGGCGGCTCTGTTCCCGTCACGCGGGCGACGAGGTCCACCCAGCCTCGCTCCAGCCGCTCCAGGGGAATCCCGCGCTGGCTGGTCAGGTGGTGGATCAGCGCGGGGTCGAGGTACCCCAGCAGCGCCTGGGCGAGCAGTTCGCAGTCGGCGTCCGGCACGATCTGCCGCAACAGGACCATCACGTGCGTCGTGAGCGCCCGGATCGAGGGGTGAGCGAACCGGCGGGCCGGCTCGGGCTGCGCGGCCAGCTGGAGATCGAGCTGCTCGGCCGAGCGGTACAGCAGCGCCACACCGAACGCCCGCAACCGCTCCAGGGGCGGCGCGCCGGGGCCCAGCGGCGGCGGGCCGCCGAGGAAGTCGGCCTGCAACTTCCTCGCGGAGTGGTCCAACAGGGCCATCAGCAGACCCGTGCGGTCGCCGAAGCGACGGAAGACGGTCCCCTTGCCGACCTTGGCCGCCGCGGCCACCGCCTCCATCGTGACCCCGGCCGCGCCGTGCTCGGCGATCAGCCGGGAGGCCGCCTCCAGCAGCGCGGCTCGGTTGCGGGCGGCGTCGGCACGCAGGCAGGGCTCGTCCCCGACGGATCCGAGCTGCAACAACTCGGCCTCGCCGACGGGCTCCTGGGAGGCCGGGAAGGGCGGCACGGAGGCGGACATGAAGACAGCGTAAAGCATCGGGAACAAAACTGGACCGCAGTCCGGTTAAGGTGCTAGAAATCAAACGGACCCCGGTCCGGATTATGACGGCACCGTTTCAGCTTTCTTTGGAGTTCGCATGTCTGTTCGTATCCTCGCGCTCGTCGGCAGCCTCCGCGCCGGTTCGACCAACCGCCAGCTCGCCGAGGCGGCCGTCAAGTTCGCGCCCGAGGGCGCGGAGGTCGTGATCTTCGAGGGTCTGTCCGAGATCCCGTTCTACAACGAGGACCTCGACGTCGAGGGCAGCGTCCCGGCCGCCGCGGCCGAGCTGCGCGCCGCCGCCCAGGCCTCCGACGCGTTCCTGCTCTTCTCCCCCGAGTACAACGGCACCATTCCGGCCGTCCTGAAGAACGCCATCGACTGGCTGTCCCGCCCCTACGGCGCCGGCGCCTTCGGTGGCAAGCCGGTGGCCGTGGTCGGCACCGCGTTCGGCCAGTACGGCGGCGTGTGGGCGCAGGACGAGGCCCGCAAGGCCGTGGGCATCGCCGGCGGCAAGGTCATCGAGGACCTCAAGCTGTCCATCCCCGGCTCGCTGACCCGCTTCGCCGAGACCCACCCGGCCGACGACGCCGAGGTCGCCGCACAGCTGACCGAGGTCGTCGCCCGCCTGCACGGCCACGCGGGCGAGGCCGTCGCCGCCTGACACCGGGCCGCACGACCGGCAGGGGCCGGGCCGCGTCGGATCCAATCGGGGTTGGATCCGACGCGGCCCGGCCCTTCGTCGTACGACCGGTCCGCGCGTCCGGCGCGCGGGCCGCCGGCCTCCGTCACGCCACCGCCGTCGGCGCGAGTCGGTTCAGTTCCTCGAGCGCTGCCGCGACCGCCGGGCGTTCACGGGCGCCTCTGCGCGTGCACGTGAGGAGACTGCGGTGGGGGTTGCCAGTGCAGCGCACCCGGGTGATCGGCAGGTGAGGGGTGAGGTGGGCCAGTCGTGGGATGAGGGCCACGCCGAGACGGTTGGCGACGAGGTGGGCGATGACGTTCCAGTCCAGGGCGTGATGGACGACATGGGGGCTGAAGCCGGCCCTGCCGCACGCCGACATCACGTGCAGGCGGCACGGACTCTCCGGCACGGGCGCGATCCACGTCTCGTGCGCGGCGTCGGCGAGATCGACGCGCTCGCGCCCGGCCAGTGGATGTTCTTGCGGTACGACTAGGTCGAACGGGTCGTCCAGGAGCGCCTGTTGGTCGAAGCGGGCGTCGCTCAGCGGCGGGTTGAGCGGTGTGGCCTCGACGACCGCCAGGTCGGTCTCCCCCTCGAAGAGCAGGTCGAAGCTCTCCGGCAGGGCCGCCTCCCGGACCCGGACGGTCAGCCTCGGATGCCGTTCCTGCAGCCGGGCCGCCAGCGGCGCGAGCAGCACCGACACGGCCACCGGGAACCCGCTGACGCGCAGGGGTCCGGCAGGGTCGGCGTGATCGGCGCGCAGGTCCAGCTCGGCCTGTTCCCAGCGGGCCTGGATGGCGTCGGCGTGCGCGAGCAGGGTCAGGGCGGCCGGGGTGAGCCGTACCCCGCGTCCCTGCGGTTCGAGGAGGTCGACGCCCAGCTCTCGGGCGAGTTGCCGGATCTGCTGGGAGGCGGCGGAGGGAGTGAAGTGCAGCGCGCGGGCGGCCGCGGTGACCGTGCCGTAGTGGGCGACCGCCCGCAGGACGTGGAGCCGGCGCAGGTCAATCATGAAGGCCAGGCTTCAAGGTCGGCTCCGACAAGTCAACCTGGACGTGTACGAATTCCGTGCCGCACCCTGGCTGTGTCGCGACGGTCAACCGCCCCCGAGGTACGAGGAGTCTGCCGCCATGACCAGCACCACCGGCGCCGCCGCCTGCCCGCACTGCGGCTGGCCCGACGGCGCCGAGCCCTTCCGGGTGGTGTCCCGGCACGTCACGGCCGCCGGCAGCACGCTGTGGACCCGTTGCGCCTGCGGCTCGCTGCAGGTCCGGATGGTCGACGGATGCGGCACGCGCGTCGTCTCCCGCAGCCGTCCGAACTGACCGCGCTCTCAGTCCAGTTCGGCGAGGCGCGCGGTGACCGGGGCGACGAAACGCTCCATCCAGGCCGCGGTCTCACCGAGCCGGGGCGCCAGGATCACCGTGTCGAGGCCGAGCTTGGTGTAGCCGCCGATGTCCCGCAGGAACGCGTCGAGGTCGCCGTCCGTGGCGGCGTCGCCCATGTAGGCCATGGTCTTGCGGATGCGGTCGTAGTCGCGCCCCAGGGCGTCGCAGTGCCCGCGCAGCACGTCGAGCTTGTGCCGGACCTCCTCGGGTGAGGTGGCGAACAGGTTGCACGCGTCGCCGTACTGGGCGACCAGGCGCAGGGTCTTCTTCTCGCCGCCGCCACCGATCATGATCTCGGGGTGCGGGCTGCTGACCGGCGGCGGGACGCACAGGGTCTCCGCGAGCCTGTAGTGCCGGCCCTCGAAGGGCCCGACGGCTTCCGGGTCCCACATCTGCAGACAGATCCGCAGGGTCTCCTCCAGCCGCTCGAAGCGCTCGGCCAGCGGCGGGAACGGCACACCGAGGCCCTCGTGCTCACGGTCGTACCAGGCGGCGCCTATGCCGAGGGTGGCCCGGCCGCCGGACAGCACGTCGAGCGTGGTGGCGATCTTGGCGAGCAGGCCGGGATGACGGTACGTCACTCCGGTGACGAGCGCGCCGAGCCGGACCGTGGAGGTGTGGCCGGCGAGGTAGGCGAGGGTCGTGTAGGCCTCCAGCATCGGGTCCTCGGCACCACCGTTGAACTCCATCTGGAAGTAGTGGTCCATGACCGACAGCCAGCTGACCCCGGCCGCCTCGGCCGCGGCGCCCGCGGCGGCGAGCTCGGAGCCGAGCGCGTCCCCGCCGCCGCTGTGGTCGAACCGGTTGATGTGTACGCCCACCCGCATGTCGGTCTCCCGTTCGCCGGACCTGCATCCATCGCGGCCGACGCTAGGTCTTCGAGCGCTCTCGAAGTCAAGCGCGCCCTGTCCGTCGGCGTGGGCGGTGGCCGGGCACCCGCCGTTCGGCGGGCAGGTTCCGCCGGGCGGCGGCGGACGGGGCGGTGGGGGGTGCGTGAATCATGGCAGCCAGAGCCGCCGCGCCGTGCGTGAGGAGAAGAATCATGACCCTGGTCCCGCCCCCGTTCGACCCCGAGCTGGCCGCCGCGCTGGAACTCATCAAGGAGGTGGTGGGCCCGTCGATCACCCCCGACGAGATCGAGACGGCGCGCCAGGGTCCGGGCATCGAGATGCTGGCCGATCTCGACCTGACCCTCGGCGGCTTCTTCGAGGTCGAGGACCGCGTAGTGCCCGGCCCCGAGGACGCGCCCGACATCTCGCTGCTGATCTGCCGCCCCTCGGGTGCGGCCGACGCGGGTCCGCGGCCCGTGATCTACCACGTGCACGGCGGCGGCATGATTCTGGGCAACAACCGCGTCGGCGTGGACGTGCCGCTGGCCTGGGCGAAGGAACTGGACGCGGTCGTGGTGTCGGTGGAGTACCGGCTGGCGCCGGAGCATCCGTACCCGGCGCAGATCGAGGACGTGTACGCCGGTCTGGTGTGGACGGCAAAGCACGCCGGTGAGCTCGGCGCCGACCCGGACCGGATCGTCGTCGCGGGCGCCAGCGCGGGTGGCGGGCTGAGCGCGGCGCTGGCGCTGCTCGCCCGGGACCGCCAGGGGCCGCTGCTGATCGGCCAGGTCCTGATGTGCCCGATGCTCGACGACCGCAACGACACCCCGTCCACGCACCAGATGGCGGGTCTCGGCGTCTGGGACCGCACGGCCAACGAGACCGGCTGGACGGCGCTGCTCGGCTCCTCGCGAGGCGGCCCGGACGTCTCCCCGTACGCGGCACCCGCCCGTGCCGAGGACCTGACCGCTCTGCCGCCGGCCTTCCTCGACGTCGGCTCCGCCGAGACCTTCCGGGACGAGGTCGTCGCCTACGCCTCCCGGATCTGGCAGGCCGGCGGCATCGCGGAACTGCACGTCTGGCCCGGCGGCTTCCACGGCTTCGACGGCTTCGCCCCCCAGGCACCCCTCTCCCGGTCGGCCCGCGCCGCCCACCTGGACTGGTTGCGGAGGCTGCTCAAGGACTGAGGGGGCGGGACGGATTCGCAGGATGCCGCGACCGGGGGCGCCGGTGCGGCGGGGATGGTGCGCTCCGGGTGCGGCGCGACGGTGGGTGCACCGAGGGTGCTCATCCGCGGGCCCTGCGCGGCCCGCCGGCGGGGGTGCGGTCCCTGGCGCGGGGCACCGACCGGGGGCGCCGGTGCGGCAGGGGCGGTGCGCTCCGGGTGCGGCGCGACGGTGGGTGCACCGAGGGTGCTCATCCGCGGGCCCTGCGCGGCCCGCCGGTGCGGCAGGGGCGGTGCGCTCCGGGTACGGCGCGACGGTGGGTGCACCGAGGGTGCTCATCCGCGGGCCCTGCGCGGCCCGCCGGCGGGGGTGCGGTCCCTGGCGCGGGGCACCGACCGGGGTCTGCCGTCGGCGCCGGGCGGGAAGCGCCGGGTCACCTGCGTCGGAAGGGCCGCGGGGCTCCCGCGGTGGTCGTCGGGTGGCGCACCATGTGCGTATGAAAGAGCTGGCGGGGCGGCTGACCGCGCTGGACCCGGATGCCGGGGCCGCGGTGCAGGTCATCTCCTACTTCGATCGGCTGGCCGAGACCAGGGCCGGGCTGGAGGCCTTGGTCCGCGGCGCGGCGGTGCTGGCCGGGTGTGCGGCGCGGCTCGTCGAGGCCGATCGGCGGGTGCGGGTACGGGTGGAGCCGGACGGCACGCGCGACGACACTGACACCGGGACCCCGCCGGACCCGGACTGGCCCTGCGCGCCGCTGGAGCCCGGCGGTGCTCCCGTGCTGTGGCTGGAGCGGACGGCGTCCCCGCCGAGCGTGGTCGACGCGGTGATCCTGGAGCGGGCGGCCGGTGCGATACGGCTGGTCCTGGACCGGACCCGGGGCCGCGCCCCGGCCTCCCCCGCCGACGATCCGGCGCTGGTGGAGATGCTGCTGGACGCAACGGCGCCCGAGCCGACCCGGTTGCACGCGGCACGCCGGCTGGGGGTCGATCCGGCGGATCCCGCCGTACGGTTGCGTGCGCTCGCCGCGTCCGACGGCCGGCCCCGTGTCCTGGCGGCGGGTGCCGCCGAAGCCGAGCTGCCCGCGGGACGCCTCGGCGTGGGCCCCGCCGTCCCGGTGCTGGAGCTGGCCCGTTCCTGGGCCGCCGCCCGCACCGCCCTGCGGTTCACCGCCGAGGGCACCGGGCAGGACCCCGGTCCCCGTGTGGTGTACGCCGATGAGCTCGGAGGCGTCGCCCTGCTCGCCGAGTTGGTGGCGCGGGGCGCGGAGCCGCCGCCCGACGTCCGCGCCGTGGAGGCGGCCGCCGCCGCGGTGCCCGGACTGCTCGCCACCCTGCACGCCGTGGCGACGACGGCGAGCCAGCGTGCGGCGGCCGCCGAGATCAATGTGCACCACTCCACGCTCCAGGACCGGCTGACCCAGGCCGAGCACCTGCTCGGCTGGCCCCTACGCACCCCGCAGGGCCGACTGAGACTGCAACTGGCCCTGACCATGCGGCATTTGGCGCGGCCCTGACGCAAGTCACCGAGCAGCGGCCGTCGTCGTCCTACCTGAACTCGTGCACGACCTGGATCTCGCCGACGATGTGGGCGTTGAACTCGTCGAGTTCCCCGGCGGGCACCCACAGTTCGAGGATCGTCTCGCCGCCCGCCTGCCGCACGGGATAGCGGCTCACGAACTCCGAGTCGATCTCGAAGCGGGTGACGAATCCGGCGCCGTCGTGCTTGACGTTCCAGTCCCGGGCGATCCTGACGGCGTAGTCCTCGTTGAGCACCGGATAGAAGATCGGCTGCTCGGGCAGCCGAGGCGGCCAGGCACGCCAGTTGAGTTCGCGGACCAGGTCGAGTTCCTTGGGGCCGGTGGGTCGCCAGAGGGTGGTCGTGGGGCGCGGGCCGGCCATGGTGCTCTCCTGGACGTGTCTACCGAAGTGCGAACGACGCCCGATGCTGCCACTCCGCGCCGCTGAACACCACAAGATCAACCGTGGGCACACGTGCGGTGAACGGCAGGGCGCCCCGCAGGCCCGTCTCGATCTCGTCGAGCACCGCGTCGTCCTGCCCCTGGGCGACCGTCAGATGCGGGTGTGCCTCGTACTTGCCGCCGTACGGCGGGACTTCGGGCCAGCGGTCGACGACCGCCTCGGTGAGCCGGCGGAAGGGGAGTTCGGGGTCGGGGGCGAGGTAGAGCACCCCGGGGAAGCGTCCGCAGGTCTCGAACCGTACGTCGAAGGACCGGTGACGCCCGAAGATCTCGTCGAGGACGGCGCAGGTCCCGTGGCCGACGAGGGAGGCGTGCAGGAACGGGAAGAGCACGGTGACGTGTGCCGGGACACCGGCCCGGGCGGCGGGGTCGTAGCGCTCCCGCCACTTCCGGACGGCGGGCTCCGCCTCCGGTACGGGCACGACGAGTGCCGTCTGCCCCGGTACGAAGCGGTCGGAATCGTCGGCTGCCATGCCATGGGTGTACCAGCAAGATCCCGGTCGACGCGACTCGGTTTCCCGACACATCGATTGCAGACGCCGAATATGTGCTTGAGCCGACAATTTCATCGGTGCCCTATCCTGGACCGCAGGCACTTCGGGACGGAGGACCAGGGCCCCATGACCGCGACAGATCCGGCGCTCACCGCCCTCGCTCAGGGCTGGTGCGCCCTCTCGCTGCTGCACGGCAGGATCGAGGCCCACATCGAGCGTGCGCTGCAGGCCGCGCACGGTCTGAGCGTGCGGGAGTACTCACTGCTCGACGTGCTGAGCAGGCAGCACGACGGCGAGGGCGGCCATCTGCAGATGAAGCAGGTCGCCGACGCCGTCGTACTCAGCCAGAGCGCCACGACCCGCCTGGTCACCCGGCTCGAGGACCGCGGGCTGCTGACCCGCTACCTCTGCCCCACGGACCGGCGCGGCATCTACACCAACGTCACCGACTCCGGCCTCGAACTGCTGGAGCAGGCCCGCCCCACGAACGAGGCCGCCCTGCGCGAGGCCCTGGACGAAGCCGCCCGGAACCCGGAGCTGGCACCGCTGGTCAAGGCGGTCGAGACGCTCCGCGTTCCCGCCTGAGATCACAGCCCCCGCGAGCGGCAGAGCGTCGGGGGCTTTGCTGTGCCCACATACTTGCACACACCCACTACCCGCTCTCAGCTTTACGTGCGCTTGCATTTAGCCCGCGCACGCAACTATTGTCGACGCTTGTAAGCGACACACGCAATCGCCTGGAAGGTTCTTTCCATGCCTCTCGCCCTCCTGGCCCTGGCCATAGGGGCCTTCGGGATCGGCACCACCGAGTTCGTGATCATGGGCGTGCTGCCCGAGGTCGCGGGGGACTTCGGCGTCTCCATCCCCACGGCCGGCCTGCTCGTCTCCGGCTACGCCCTGGGCGTCGTCCTCGGCGCTCCCCTGCTGACCGTGCTGGGCACCAGGGTGTCCCGCAAGAAGATGCTCATGTTCCTCATGGGCCTGTTCGTGGTGGGCAACGCCCTGTCCGCCCTCGCGCCGAGTTTCGGCGTCATGCTCGCCGGCCGAGTGGTCGCCTCCCTCGCGCACGGCGCGTTCTTCGGCATCGGGTCCGTGGTCGCGGCCGGACTGGTCGCGCCCGAGAAGAAGGCCTCCGCGATCTCCCTGATGTTCACGGGACTGACCGTGGCCAATGTGGTGGGAGTGCCGTTGGGTACGTACATCGGTCAGGCCGCCGGCTGGCGGGTCACGTTCGCCGCCGTCGCGGTACTCGGCATCGCCGGTCTGCTGGGGGTGGCCAAGCTGGTTCCGGAGGCGGGCCGCCCGGAGTCCGCCACGGTCCGTACGGAGTTCGCCGCCTTCCGCAACGCGCAGGTCTGGATCGCGATGGCGATGACCGTCCTCGGCTTCGGCGGAGTCTTCGCCGCGGTCACGTACATCACGCCGATGATGACGGAGGTCGCCGGCTACTCGGCCGGCGCGGTCACCTGGCTGCTGGTGCTGTTCGGGGCCGGGATGTTCCTTGGCAACCTGGTGGGCGGCCGGTTCGCCGACCGGGCCCTGATGCCGATGCTGTTCACCGCCCTCGGCGCGCTGTCCCTGACGCTGCTGGTGTTCACGGCGACCGCGCACGACAAGGTGCTCGCGGCGATCACCCTCACCCTGGTCGGCGCCCTGGGCTTCGCCACCGTGCCGCCGCTGCAGAAGTGGGTGCTCGACCAGGCCTCTGCCGCGCCGACGCTGGCGTCCGCCGCGAACATCGGCGCCTTCAACCTCGGCAACGCGCTGGCCGCCTGGCTGGGCGGCGTCGTCATCTCCGCCGGGTTCGGCTACACCTCCCCCAACTGGGTCGGCGCGCTCCTCACGGGCAGCGCCCTGCTCCTGTCCTTCCTCGCCGCCTTCCTCGACCGCCGCACCCGCTCGACCGGCCGCGTCGTGGCGGCTTCGACCCCGGCCGAGAGCGCCGCCGTCCCGGCACGCCACTGACCACGCCCGACGCGGGCGCGGGTGCGGGTGCGGGGGTGCGGAGGGAGCGATGACCGGGCCGGCTCTGCGCTGGGCCGCGATCGGGCCGGCTCCGCCCGGGATGCGGGAAGCCGTGGCCAGGCCGGCTCGGCGCGGGATACGCGGGGAGCCGCGACCACGGAGCCTCGGCACGGGATGCGCGGGAAGCCTTTACGGGGCCGACTCCGCGCGGGAACCGTGACCGGGCCGGGCTCCGCGCCGGACGCGAAGGCCGCGCCGAATCCGCAGGAAAACCGCGACCGGACCGGGATCCACGCCGGACGCGAGAGCCACACCGAATCCGCAGGAAAACCGCGACCGGACCGGGATCCACGCCGGACGCGAAGGCCACGCCGGCTCGCAGGGAATCGTGATCAAGCCGGCTCCGTGCGAGAAACGCGGGAAGCCGTGCCCAGAGCCCCTGCGCCGGATGCGTGGGAACTGCGGCTGGGCCGGGGCCACGGGGGATGCGCGGGTGGCGATGGCCGCGCCGGCTCAGCGCGGGGAACCACAACCGGGTCGGCACCGCGCGGGACGCGCCGGAAGCCATGGCCGGGGGCTCAGCGGGCCCACTTCGGAGTCCACGTGTCCTCGCTCTGCCGGGTGGTGCCGAGGTGGGCGCGGAGGGCGGCCAGGGTGGGGTG
Organism: Streptomyces sp. SLBN-31; assembly: GCF_006715395.1. NCBI lineage: Bacteria > Bacillati > Actinomycetota > Actinomycetes > Kitasatosporales > Streptomycetaceae > Streptomyces > Streptomyces sp. SLBN-31. The sequence continues at coordinate 2,806,873 of NZ_VFNC01000001.1, read as the reverse complement.
CGGGTTGTCGGCGCGCCAGATCAGCGAGTGCGGGTAGACGGGCGTGGGATCGCGCAGCGGGATGCGGCGCAGGCCGTGGCCGGCCGGCCAGACCATGCGGGTCTGCACGCCGACGAACGTCGCCAGGTGCGGGGAGTCGGCGATGGTGTCGAGGAGCGGTTCGGTGCCGAAGTCGGGACCGGTGACCTCGATGGTGAAACCGAAGGCCGCACCCAGGTCGTCGTAGAAGGCGGCCCATTCGGTGCCGGCGACGTTGCCGGGCATCCAGATCCGGTGCCCGGCCAGCTGGGCGGGGGTGACGGCGCCGGCCGCGGCGAGCGCGTGCCCGGGGCCGGTGAGGAGCTCCAGGGGCTCGTCGTGGACACGGGCCGCGGCGAGCCCGTCGGGCAGCCGGCGTGCGGGGAGCGTGAGGGCCCGGAAGGACGTGTCGATCGTGCCGGAGCGCACGGCGGAGATCGCCGTGTCGGCGTCGAAGAGGGTCACGACGTCGAGCGCGGCCTCCGGGTGCGCTTGGTGGAAGTCCCGTACCAGGTCGGCAGGTGCCAGGCGGCGGCCGATCACGTCGACGCGCAGGGCGCGCCGCCCCGGTCTCACCGAGGCCGCGGCCCGTTCCTCGGCCCGCAGGAGGTCGAGGGCGTGCGGCAGGAAGACCTGTCCGTCCACGGTGAGCCGGGCGCCTCGGGCGGTCCGTGTGAACAGGCGCGCTCCGAGGTCCCGTTCCAGCGCGGCGACCCGCTTGGAGACGGCCTGCTGGGTGATCTCCAAGGTGAGGGCGGCCTCCCGGAACTGCCCGGCGTCCGCGACGGCCACGAAGGTGCGTACTGCGTCGAGATCCACGGCCCTTTTCTACAGCGTCGGGCGGCGCGACACCGAGCGCCCGCCCACCACCAGAGGTTGCCGCGGACCGCGCCCGTCCACAACCACCGGTTGTCGCGAGCCCGGTGTGTCGGTTGTTTGCTCCCGGGCGCTGTGAGCGGCTTTGATGGCGCCGGTCGGATTCGGGCGGGGCTGGGAGACGGGCATGCGGGGCGGGCGATCGCTGGGGCGGCGGTTCGAGTGGCTGTGGGCCGCGTACGCCGTCAGCGCGCTCGGCACCTGGCTCGCCTTCGACGCGTTCTCGCTGATCGCGGTTATCGTGCTGCACGCGGGGGCGACCGAGGTCGCGGTGCTGTCCGCGGCCGGGCTGGCGGTGGGCGCGGTGGTGGCGACGCCGCTCGGGCCGTGGATGGAGTTCCGTGGCAAGCGGCCCGTGATGATGGCCATGGACCTGGTCCGCTGCCTGGCGCTGCTGACCGTTCCGGCCGCCTACGCGTTCGACGCCCTCACCTTCGTACAACTGCTGGTTGTGGCGGTCGTCGTCGGCGCGGCCGACATCGGCTTCACGGCGGCGAGCGGGGCCTTCGTCAAGTCGCTGCTGCCGCCGGAGGACCTGCTGGCCGCGAACGCGCGGTTCGAGGCGACGCAGTGGACGGCGACCATCCTCGGGCCGCCACTGGGCGGGGCCGCGATGGGCGTGTTCGGGCCGGTCATGACCGTACTGGCCAACGCGGTCAGCTTCCTGCTGTCGGCCGTCGGCATCCGCGCGATCGGCGGCACCGAGACTCCCCCCGTACGCACGGGCCCGGCGCCGGCCGGTGGGCTGCTGGAAGGCTGGCGGTACATCCTGGCCCATCCGGTGCTGCGCCCGCTGTTCCTCAACACGGCGCTCTACAACGCCCTGATCATGGTGTCGGCCCCGCTGCTCGCCGTGCTGATGGTCGGTGACCTCGGGTTCTCGGCCTGGCAGTACGGTCTGGCGTTCTCCGTACCGAGCGTCGGCGGGTTGATCGGCTCACGGCTGGCCCGCCGGCTCGTGCCGCGCTTCGGGGAGCGGCGGGTGCTGCTCACCTCGGGGTGGCTGCGCGCGTGCTGGCCGATCGGCCTGGCCTTCGTCGGGCCGGGCACGGCCGGACTGGTACTCGTCATGGCCGTGGAACTCGGCGTGATCACGTCCTGTGCCGTCTTCAACCCGGTGTACGCCACCACGCGGCTGCGGCAGACGGACGCGGACCGGGTGGCGCGCACGCTCTCCGCGTGGTCGGTCACCAACAAGGCGACGACCGCCGCGATGACGGCCCTGTGGGGCCTGTTGGCCGGCCTGACCGGACCCCGCACGGCGATCGCGATCGCCGGGGTACTGGTACTGGTCACACCACTGCTGCTCCCCCGACGGATCGACACCTCGCCGGCCGCCGCGCGGTTGCGCGCGGAGGAAGCGGCCTGACGGCAGGGGTTCCGCCGGCGCCGGTCGGGGACGCAGGGGTGACCCCGGCGCGCCGGTCGGGGACTCAGTCGAAGCCCACCTCCGCCCGGGCGTGGGCGTCCTCACAGTGGCTCGCGACGCGCATTGCCGCCGTCGCTCCCGCGCCCTCGGGGCCACCGCACACCAGGAGGCGCTCCCCGCAGAAGACGGGCTTGAGCAGCCGGTAGGAGACGGAGCGCGCGGGCCGTTCCGGCTGCCGTCGGCGGAGGAGTTCGAGCATCACCAGGATCAGCAGCGGGCCGTGCACCACCAGCCCCGGGTAGCCCTCGACGTCCATTGCCGCATTGTCGCGTACACAGCCCGCGCATCGTGCGGATGCGGCGCTGTGCGCCCTCCGCAGGTCCACGATGGTGTCCGTCGTTGACAGGTCCGCGGATTTGGCCGTACAAATTGCCGGACCCAACCCGGAGGCCGACCGTGCGACTCCCCCTGTCCGGCATCACCGTGGTCAGCCTCGAACAGGCCGTGGCCGCGCCCTACGCGACCCGTCAGCTCGCCGACCTCGGCGCCCGCGTGATCAAGGTGGAGCGTCCGGGTGAGGGCGACTTCGCCCGCCGCTACGACACCACCGTGCACGGCCACTCCAGCTACTTCGTGTGGCTCAACCGCTCCAAGGAGTCCCTCACCCTGGATCTGAAGGACCCGCGCGGGATGGAGATCCTGCACCAACTCCTCGCCGACGCTGATGTGCTGGTGCAGAACCTGGCGCCGGGCGCAGCGGGCCGGCTCGGCCTCGGCGTGGACGCGCTGGCCGATCGGTATCCGCGGCTCATCCCATGCACGATCTCCGGCTACGGCACCAGTGGCCCGTGGGCCGACCGCAAGTCCTACGACCTGCTGGTGCAGTGCCAGACCGGCCTGGTGTCGCTGACCGGGACGCCCGAGGAGAGCGCCCGGGTCGGGATCTCCGTCGCCGACATCGCCGCCGGGATGTACGCGTACACCGGCGTCCTGACCGCCCTGTACACGCGGGCCACGACCGGGCGGGTCCACCCCGTGGAGGTGTCCCTGTTCGAGGCGCTGGCCGAGTGGATGGGCCAGCCGGCCAACTACACCCGCTACGGCGGCAGTCAGCCCGCCCGCCTCGGCACCCAGCACCCCACGATCGCCCCCTACGGCGCCTTCCCGACCGCCGACGGCAAGCAGGTGCTGTTCTCCATCCAGAACGAGCGCGAATGGGCGGCCCTGTGCGGGCGGTTCCTCGGGCGGCCGGAGTTGACGGACGACCCGCGCTTCGCCACGGGATCCCAACGCGTGGCGCACCGGGACGAGTTGAACGCCATCGTCGCCGAGCGCCTCGCCCGCTCCGACGCCGAGGAGATCCTCAAGGACCTGGAGGGCATCGGCATCGCCTGCGCCGGGGTGAACGACGTCGCCGCGTTCCTCGACCACCCGGTGCTGGCGGAGCGCGGACGCTGGCAGGAGGTGGCCGTGCCCGGCGCCACCGTCCAGGCGCTGGTTCCGCCGGCCGACCTCGCGGGGCTGCCCGCCCGCATGGACCCCGTACCGGACGTGGGCGAGCACACCGACGCGATCCTCGCCGGACTCGGCCTTACCCGCGCCGACATCGAGGCACTGCGCGCCGACGCCGTCGTCTGAACCGCCTCGACGACCCCGAGCACCGCCGCCGTTCCGGATGATGTGGAGACCCGCCGATGAGCGTCCTGGACATCCTCTCCGCCGACGAACGGCTCGTCGTACGGACCGTGCGCGAGTTCGTCGACAAGGACGTCAGACCCGTCGTGCGGGAGCTGGAGCACACCGACACCTATCCCGAGGCCCTCATCGAGCGCATGAAGGAACTCGGCGTCTACGGGCTGGCGATCCCCGAGGAGTACGGCGGCAACCCGGTCTCCATGCCCTGCTTCGTGCTGGTCACCGCGGAGCTGGCGCGCGGCTGGATGAGCCTGGCCGGGGCGATGGGCGGGCACACCGTGGTGGCGAAACTGCTGCTGTCGTACGGCACCGAGGCCCAGAAGCGGCGGTACCTGCCCCGGATGGCCACCGGGGAGATCCGCGCGACGATGGCCCTCACCGAACCGGGCGGCGGTTCGGACCTGCAGGCCATGACGACCGTCGCGCGCCGCGAGGGCGACGAGTACGTGGTCGACGGGGCGAAGACCTGGATCACCAACGCCCGCCGCGCCGGCCTCATCGCGCTGCTGTGCAAGACCGACCCTGCCGCCCGGCCGCGCCACGCGGGCGTCTCGGTCCTGCTGGCCGAGCACGGTCCCGGCCTGGTCGTCTCCCGGGACCTGCCCAAGCTCGGGTACAAGGGGGTGGAGAGCTGCGAGCTGTCCTTCGAGGACCACCGGGTGCCGGTGGACGCCCTGTTGGGCGGCGCGGAGGGACAGGGATTCGCGCAGATGATGAAGGGGCTGGAGACCGGCCGCCTCCAGGTCGCCGCCCGGGCGCTGGGCGTGGGGCGGGCCGCCCTGGAGGACTCGCTGCGCCACGCCCAGGAGCGGGAGAGCTTCGGAAAGCCGATCTGGCGCCACCAGTCCGTGGGAAACCTACTCGCCGACATGGCGACCAAGCTCACCGCGGCCCGCCAGCTGGTCCTGTTCGCGGCCCGGGAGGCGGACGCCGGACGGCGGGTGGACATGGAGGCGGGGATGGCCAAGCTGTTCGCGTCCGAGACGGCGATGGAGATCGCGCTCAACGCGGTCCGGATCCACGGCGGTTACGGCTACTCGACGGAGTTCGACGTCGAGCGGTACTTCCGGGACGCCCCGCTGATGATCGTCGGCGAGGGCACCAACGAGATCCAACGCAACGTCATCGCCGCCCAGTTGGTGGCGCGGGGCGGCCTCGATGGCTGAGCGGCCGCAGCGGGAGAGCGCGTACGTCCGGCTCGCCCACCGGCTGCGGACGTCGATCCTGCGCCACGAGCATCCCGAGGGGGTGCGGCTGCCCACCGAGGCCGAGCTGGCCGAGACGTACCGGGTGAGCCGCCAGACCGTACGGCGGGCCTTCCAGGACCTCGTGGCCGAGGGGCTGGTGTACCGGGTGCCGGGGCGCGGCACGTTCGCGACCCCCCGGGAGGAGCAGTACCTACGGCAGTTCGGCTCGGTCGACGACCTGATGGGGCTGTCCATCGACACCCGCATGGACGTCGTCACACCGCTGCACCGCCGGGTGGACGTCGACGTGGCGGGCCGCCTCGGCCTGCCCACCGACCGGGTGCACAAGCTGGCGTTCCTGCGGCTCCACGAGGACGTCGCGTTCTGCCACACGTCGGTCTGGCTGCCGCCCGCCGTCGGCCGACTCCTGGAAACGGTCGAGGAGTTGACGCTTCCGGGCAGACCGCACGCCTTCACCGTCATCGGCCTGCTGGACCAGCGGCTGCCGGAACCGATCGCCGAGGCCGAGCAGAGCATCACGGTCGCCGAGGCCACGGCGGACCTCGCCGAGCACCTCGGCTGCGCACCCGGCCGCCCCCTGCTGCGCATCGACCGCGTCTACCGGACGGTCGGCGGGCAGCAGGTCGAGCTCTCCGTCAGCCACTTCCTGCCGGAGCACTACTCGTATCGCGTACGGCTGCGACGCAGCGGTGCCCCGGCCGGTTCACCCGTGACTCACCAGGGCAGCGGCCCGTCGACGTCGAAGTAGCCGCCGGTCGGGCCGTCCGGGCCGATCTGCGCCATGCGGACGATGACCTCGGCGCCCTGCTCGACGCTCTGGGTGCCGGTGTTGCCGTTCAGGTCCGTCTTGGTGAACCCCGGTTCCACGGAGTTGATCCGTATGTCCGGGAACGCCTTCGCGAACTGCACGGTGAGCATGTTGACCGCCGCCTTGGACGTCGGGTAGGCGACGCCCGGGTAGAAGTGGGCGGGGTGAGCGGGGTCGGAGAGGTTGGTCAGCGAGGCCAGGCCGCTGCTGACGTTGACCACGACCGGGGCGGCCGAGCGCCGCAGCAGGGGAAGGAAGGCGTGCAGAACCCGCACCACGCCGTAGACGTTGGTCTCGAAGGTGGTGCGCATGTGGTCGGCGGTCACGGTCTCGGCGACCGGCACGCTGTTGTCGTCGGTGCGGGTCTCGATTCCGGCGTTGTTGATCAGCACGTCGAGGCCGCCGGCGGCCTCGACGGTCTTGACCGCCGCCTCGACGGAGGCGTCGTCGGTGACGTCGAGCTGCACGAAACGGGCGCCGAGTTCCTCCGCGGCCCGGCGGCCGCGCTCCGCGTCCCGGGCGCCGACGTAGACGGTGTGCCCCGCGGCGACGAGCCGGCGGGCGGTCTCGCGGCCGAGACCCTTGTTCGCTCCGGTGATGAGTGTTGTCGTCATGCCGTCCACCGTGCCGCGGCGCGAAGGGGGCAGCCAGTCGCCTCCCCTTCCTGGGACTGCCGGTACCAGGCACATCCGCGGTGGCCGGTGTTCACTGGGCGGCATGGCCACGGAACTCGGACAGGCACTGCGGCGCTGGCGCGACCGGGTCTCCCCGGACGCGGCCGGACTGCCCTCGGGAGGCCACCGCAGGGCGGCCGGTCTGCGGCGCGAGGAGCTCGCGATGCTGGCCGGGATCTCGGTCGACTACATCACGCGCCTGGAACAGGGCCGGGCGGTCAACCCCTCGGCGCAGGTCGTCGAGGCGCTGGCGCGGGCGCTGAGGCTGTCGGGGGACGAGCGGGCGTATCTGTTCGGGCTGGCGGAGCTGGTTCCGCCGGGACCGGACGTGGTGCCCGGATACATCACGCCGAGCGTCCAGCGGCTGCTGGACCGGCTGGTCGACACGCCCGTCGGGGTCACCGACGCGGCGATGAACCTGCTGCTGGCCAATCCGATGTACGCGGCGCTGATGGGCGATCCGTCCCGGCTGCGGGGCCCGGAACGCAACGGCGCGTGGCGCAACTTCATGGGGGTGCCGAGCCGGGTGCGGCACACTCCTGAGGAGCGGCGCTCCTTCGAGGCCGGGATGGTCGCCGAGCTGCGGTCGACCGCCGCCCGCTATCCGGCCGACCGCCAACTCCTGCACCTTGTGGCGGAGTTGAGGGCACGCAGCCCGCGCTTCGCGGAGCTGTGGGAGGCGGGTGTCGTCGGCCGGCTCCAGGCCTCCCGCAAGACGATCGACCATCCGCAGGTGGGCCTGCTGACCCTCGACTGCGACCTGCTACGGGTCGAGGAGAACGACCTCCACATCCTCGTCTACTCGGCCGAGCCTGGCACGGAGGCCGCGCAGAAACTGGAACTACTGTCCGTACTCGGCACTCAGAACCTGATCGACCAGGGGTAGGCGGAACCCACCGCACCGACGCTCCCCGGGACCGCCGTGCCCGGCCGCTCACGTCGACTCCCGCACCACCAGCCGGCACGGCACCGTGTGCACTCCCGGTGCCGGGGCGGAGTCGATGGCCTCCAGTAGTTTCAGTGCGGCGATGCGGCCGATCTCGGTGAGGTTCATGTCGATCGTGGTGAGCGGCGGGCGGCAGGCCAGGGCCATGGTGTCCCAGTTGTCGTAGCCGACGACGGCGATCCGGCCGGGGACCTCCAGGCCGCGCTCGCGCAGCGCGTCGGCGACTCCCCGGGCTATCTGGTCGTTGCCGCAGAAGAAGGCGTCCGTGTCGGGCGCCGTGCGCAGCACCGCGTCCGCCGCCCGCCGCCCCCACGCCTCGCTCCACTCCCCGAAGTGGACGCGGCCGCCGGAGAGTCGCAGGTCGGAGCGGTCGAGGACGTCGACGGCATGGCGGGCGCGGTCGCGGGCGGCGGCGTGGTGCTCGGGGCCGGTGACATGCGCGATCCGGGTGCGCCCGGTGGCGATCAGGTGCTCGACGGCGAGCTGTGCGCCGCCCCGGTCGTCCGAAGCGACCGAGGTGTCGGACGGGTCGGTGGAGGGCGACAGGGCGTAGACGACCGGAATGCCGTCGACGCCGTTCAGCGGCGGGCGGGCGTCGGTGCGGCGGCCGGTGACGATGATGCCGTCGACCCTCCGGTCCATGAGGTTGCGCAGGTGGTGCTGTTCCCGGATGGTGTCGCCCCGGGTGTCGCACAGCAGCACGGAGATCTTCCCGGCGCCGAGCGCGTCCTCCGCGCCCAGCAGGACGGGCGTACTGAAGCGGCCGATGCCGTCGGTCGTCATCAGCCCGACCGTCCAGCTGCGGCCGGTGTGCAGGCTCTGCGCGTGCTGGTTGGGCCGGAAGCCGAGCTGCTCCACGGCGTCCAGCACCCGCTGCCGGGTCTCCGGACGCATCCGGCCACTGCCGCTCAACGCCTTGGAGGCCGTGCCCACGCTGACACCGGCGAGCGCGGCGACGTCGGCGAGCTTCGCCCGGCCTGCGGAAGGGGAACGGGGAGCGGCTTCAGGCACGGGCAATCCTTTTCTCAGTGGCGGTGTCCGACGGGTCGACCGCCGCCCATGGTCGCAGGCGGCCGCACCGAGTGCCAGTCCTTGGGAAACAAGAGAAATCCTACGCAGGAGGCTTGACCGGGGTCCTCTGCCTCCCCTCTACTCTTCGACGAGGAAAACGGTTGCTCAAATCGTTGTCCAGTCGCAGTGTCGCTCCCACGCCATCCACCTCCGGAGAGCCATGCCCCGCACCCCCTTGGCCCAGCACCCCGCCGGCCCGATCCGGCTCGGTCCCGACGCCCGTGCCGCGCTGCGCCCCGCCACGGCCGAAGTGGCGGACGGTTTCTGGCAGTTGCGTCGCGAGGTCAATGCCGGCACGTCCATCCCGCAGGGCCCCGGCCTGCTGGATTCGGCCGGAAACCTGCACAACCTGCGGCTCGCGGCGGGCACGTCCGAGGGCGAGTTCCAGGGCGCGTACCCGTTCGTGGACACGGACGTCTACAAGTGGCTGGAGGCCGCGTCCTGGCAGCTGGCCCAGGGCCGGTCGCCGGAGCTGGAGGCGGACGTCGACCGGATCGTCTCCCTGGTGGCGGCCGCCCAGCAGCCCGACGGCTACCTCAACACCTGGTTCCAGCTGGTCAAGGGCGGCGAGCGCTACCAGGACCTGCGCTGGGGCCACGAACTGTACTGCGCGGGCCATCTCGTCCAGGCCGCCGTCGCCCACCACCGGGCCACCGGGCGCACCGAACTCCTCGACGTGGCCGTGAAGTTCGCCGACCACATCGACTCGGTCTTCGGGCCGCCCGGCAGCGGCAAGGAGATCGACGGCATCGACGGCCACCCCGAGGTGGAGACCGCCCTGGTCGAGCTGTACCGGGAGACCGGCGAGCGCCGCTACCTCGACCTTGCCGGCTACTTCGTCGACCGGCACGGCCACGGGCTGCTCGGCGGCGAGGCCTACTGCCAGGACCGGGTGCCGGTGCGCGAGGCGACGAACGTCGAGGGCCATGCCGTACGGCAGTTGTACCTGCTGGCCGCCGTCGCGGACCTGGCCACGGAGACCGGCGAGGCCGAACTGCGGTCCGCCGCCGAGCGGTTGTGGCACGCCATGACCACCACCAAGACCCATGTCACCGGCGGCCTCGGCGCCCACCACGACTGGGAGGACTTCGGCGACCCCTACGAGCTGCCCAACGAGCGCGCCTACTGCGAGACCTGCGCCGCGATCGCCTCGATCCAGTGGAGCTGGCGCATGGCCCTGCTCACCGGTGAGGCCCGCTACTCGGACCTGGTCGAACGCACCCTCTTCAACGGCTTTCTGGCCGGTGTCTCGCTGGACGGCGAGAGCTGGCTGTACGTCAACCCGCTCCAGGTCCGCGACGGTCACACCGACCCGGGTGGCGACCAGTCAGCGCGCCGCACCCGCTGGTTCCGCTGCGCCTGCTGCCCGCCGAACGTGATGCGCCTGCTGGCCGGCCTGGAGCACTATCTCGCCTCGGGCGACGACGACGGCCTGCAGATCCACCAGTACGTCACCGGCCGCTACACCACCGGGCCGATCGTCGTGCGGGCCGAGACCGACTATCCCTGGGACGGCACGGTCGCCCTCACCGTCGAGGGCACGCCCACCGACCGTCCCTGGACGCTGTCCCTGCGCGTCCCGCAGTGGTGCCGCGACGTCCGGGTGCGGTGCGGTCGGGAGACGTACGACCGCGCGGCGGACGACGGCTGGCTGCGGCTGGAGCGGACCTGGGCGCCCGGCGACCGGGTCGTGCTGGAGCTCTCGATGGAGCCCCGGCTGACCGCGGCCGACCCGCGGGTGGACGCCGTACGCGGCTGTGTGGCGATCGAACGCGGGCCGCTCGTCCACTGCCTGGAGCAGGTCGACCATCCCGGCGGCGGGCTGGACGACATCGTCCTGGACACCTCCCGCCCGCTCGCCGTGAAACACCGGCCGGACCTGCTCGGCGGCGTCACCACCGTGGTGGCCGCCGGGCGGCGGCGCCGCACCCCCGACCGGGGCTGGTGGCCGTACGCCTCCGCCGACACCGAGGCCGCCTCCGAACCCGACGGCGAGCCCGTCGAGTTGACCGCGATCCCCTACTACGCCTGGGCCAACCGCGAGGACGGCAGCATGCGCGTCTGGCTCCCCACCTCCTGACACCCGCCCTACGACAACGAGGTCACCCCGTGATACCCACCCGCCGTACCCTCATGGCAGCACTCGCCGCCGTCGGCACCCTCGCCTCCCTCACCGCCTGCGGAGGCGGTTCCAGCTCCTCGGACTCCTCGTCGGGCGGGTCCAAGGGCACGTACGCCTTCTGGGACCCCTACCCCCAGTTCAACGCCTCCTCGGCCTGGGGCAAGCTCGTGACCTCGTGCGGGACCAAGGCCGGGGTGAAGCTCAAGCGGACCTCCTACGACACCACCGACCTGGGCAACAAGGCCCTGCTGGCGGCCCAGCAGGGCAACGCGCCGGATGTGATGCTCGTCGACAACCCGGTCGTCTCCACGCTGGTGGAGGCGGGGATCCTCAACAAGACGAGCGACCTGGGGCTCGACACGGCGTCGATCCAGAAGAACATCATCGGCGCGGGCACCCTGGACGGCGCCTCGTACGGTGTGCCGATCGGCGCGAACACCCTGGCCCTCTACTACAACAAGAAGGTCCTCTCCGCCGCCGGCGTCGACCCCGCGTCCGTCAAGGACTGGAACTCCCTCACGGCCGCGCTGAAGAAGGTCAACGGGGCCGGCAAGAAGGGCATCACGTTCTCGGCGATCAACACCGAGGAGGGCAGCTTCCAGTTCCTGCCCTGGTTCTGGGGCGCGGGCGGCGATCTGACGAAGCTCGACTCCGCCAGGGGCGTCGCCGCGCTGTCCTTGTGGAAGCAGTGGGTCGACTCGGGGTACGCGCCCAAGGACGTCCTGCAGAACACGCAGACCACCAGCTGGCAGGAGTTCGCCACCGGCGACTACGCGTTCGGCGAGAACGGCACCTGGCAGCTGGGCAACGCGGAGAAGGCCGGTTTCGACTACGGCATCATCAACATCCCCGCGCAGAACGGCGGTTCGGCACCGGTGCCGACCGGCGGGGAGTTCGTGACCGTGCCCGTGCAGAAGGACACCGGGCGCTATGACGTCAGCAAGAAGATCGTCGCGTGTCTGACCAGCGACGCCAACCTGCTGCCGACCGACACGACACTGCAGTACGTCGCGCCCACGGCCGCCGTCCAGGCCCAGCAGGTCAAGCAGAACCCGAAGCTCAAGCCGTGGGTGGACGCGGTGGCCGCGGCCCGAGGCCGGACCAGTGGCGGCCTCGGCACCAAGTACCCGACGATCTCCCAGCCGATGTGGACCGCCGTCCAGGCGGCGCTGTCGGGCAGCAAGAGCCCGCAGGACGCCCTGGCCACCGCCCAGCAGAGCGCGCAGAAGGGCTAGGACCGGCATGACCATCGCCCGGGTCGACCGTCCGCGGCGGGCACCGGCCGCCGCGGCGGGGGCGAGCGGCGCCGACGCACCGTCCCTGCGCCGCCGTCAGCGGCGCAGGAGCCGCCTGACCGCGCTCGCCTTCGTCACCCCCCTGCTCGCCTACCTCGCCGCCTTCTACCTCTACCCGCTCTACCGCAACCTCGACCTGAGCCTGCGCGACTACACCGTGCGGTCGTTCGTGGCGGGCGACGCGCCGTTCTCCGGCTGGCACAACTTCCGCACGGTGCTGGACGATCCGACGTTCGGTCCGGCGATGCGGCACACGATGGTCTTCACCTTCGTGTCGATCGCCTTCCAGTACGCCATCGGGCTCGCCCTCGCGGTCTTCTTCAACCGCCACTTCCGGCTCGCGCCCACCCTGCGCGCGCTGTTCCTGATCCCGTGGCTGCTGCCGCTGATCGTGTCGGCGTCGACGTGGTCGTGGATGTTCAACAGCGAGTCGGGTGTGGTGAACTACCTCCTGCACTTCTTCGGTGTGGCGCCGGTCGGCTGGCTGACCTCGCCGGACTGGGCGCTGACGTCGGTGATCGTCGCCAACATCTGGATCGGCATCCCGTTCAACCTGGTGATCCTCTACAGCGGACTGCAGAACATCCCGGCCGAGCTGTACGAGGCGGCGTCCCTGGACGGGGCGAGCGCCTGGCAGCAGTTCCGCCGGATCACCTTCCCCCTGCTGCGCCCGGTGTCGGCGATCACCCTGCTGCTCGGGCTGGTCTACACGCTGAAGGTGTTCGACCTGATCTGGATCATGACCAAGGGCGGTCCGGGCGACGCCTCCTCGACCCTGGCGACGTGGTCGTACCAGCTCGGATTCGGCACCCTGCTGCCCAAGTTCGGCCCAGGGGCCGCGGTCGGCAACATCCTCATCCTCATCGCACTCGTCTTCGGGCTGCTGTACATCCGCGTCCAGAGGAGGCAGGAAGCGTGAAGTCCCCCTCCACCGGCCGCCGTCACACCGTCATCGGGGTCGTCCTCACCGCGCTCATGCTGTTCCCGGTGTACTGGATGGTGAACGTCTCGCTCACCCCGCAGCAGGACATGCGCAAGGACCCGCCCGACCTGTTGCCGCTGCACCCCACCTTCGAGGGCTACCGGGCCGTCCTGGACGACCAGTTGCCGTACCTCGGCACCAGCCTGCTGATCGGCCTGGGCACCGTCGCCCTGACCCTCGTCCTCGCGGCCCCGGCCGGCTACTCGCTGGCGAAACTCCGCCCGCGCGGGGGCGGCGGCCTGGGACTGGCTTTGCTGATCGCGCAGATGGTCCCCGGGATCGTCATGGCGATGGGCTTCTACGGCATCTTCCTGGACCTCGGTCTGCTCAACTCCTGGTGGGGGCTGATCATCGCGGACTCCACCATCGCCGTGCCGTTCGGCGTCATGATCTTCACGGCGTTCATGTCGGGCATCCCCGGCGAGCTGATCGCCGCCTCCCGGATCGACGGCGCCGGCACCTTCCGCACCTTCTGGTCGGTCGTGCTGCCGGTCAGCCGCAACGCCCTGGTCACCGTGTCCCTGTTCAGCTTCCTGTGGGCCTGGTCCGACTTCGTCTTCGCCAACACCCTCGACGGCGGCGGCGATCTACGGCCGATCACCCTCGGCATCTACAAGTACATCGGCAACAACAACCAGGAGTGGAACGCGATCATGGCCACCGCGGTGGTCGCGTCCGTGCCCGCGGCCGTCCTGCTGGTGCTCGCGCAGCGATACGTCGCCGCGGGTGTGACGGCAGGCGCCGTCAAGGACTAGGCCGTTCGTCGCCGGTCGTCCGCGGCCTCGCCGTGGTTGCTCGCGCAGTTCCCCGCACCCCTGAAGGGGCGCCCCCCCCAACCGACTCCGTGAGGAGAACCCCTGCCATGAGCCGCACAAGACCCCCCGTACGCCTGACCGCGGCACTGGGCGCCGCCGCCCTCACCGCGGCCGCGCTCGCCACCGCCTTCCCCGCCCAGGCGGCCCCCACCGCCTCCACCAACCTGGTCGTCAACGCCGCCCAGACCCTGCGCCCGGTCACCCACGTGGCCACCGGCAGCCTCTACGGTCTCGCCGACGCGAGCACCCCGGCCGACAGCCTGGTCACCCCGCTCAAGCCCAACACCTTCGTCCAGATGGCCCCGGGCGGCTCCCAGCTGCCCAACGGCGAACCGAAACCGGCGGGCGACGCCCTGGTGGTGGCCGCAAAGGCGGCGAAGGCGGGCGCCAAGGTGGTCGTGCGGATGCCGGACTGGTATCCGAACTTCCCCTACAAATGGGTGAGCTGGAGCGACTGGCTGTCCGCGGTGGACAAGCAGATCGCCTCCGTGCAGTCCTCCGGCGCCACGAACATCGCCGCGTACGAGCTGTGGAACGAGCCCGACTGGACCTGGGACACCACCAACGCGGGCGCGTTCGACGCCGGCTGGGCACGGACGTACAAGGAGGTCCGCGCCAAGGACACCAAGACGCCCATCCAAGGCCCCAGTTACTCCGCCTGGAACCAGTCCTGGATGAGCACCTTCCTCACCGACGCCAAGGCGAGCGGCACGGTGCCGGACATCATCGCCTGGCACGAGTTGCAGGGTTCGCAGAACATCGCCGCACACGTCTCCGCCTACCGCGCGCTGGAGTCGAGTCTCGGCATCAGCCCGCGGCCGATCGCGATCGAGGAGTACGGCACCCCGAGCGAGGTCGGCGTGCCCGGACCGCTGGTCGGCTATGTCGCCAAGTTCGAGCGGACCGGCGTTCACGACGCCGAGCTGGCCTTCTGGAACCACTACGGCACCCTCGGCGACACCCTGACCGACACCGGCGCCTCCCCGAACGGCTCGTACTGGCTCTACAAGTGGTACGGCGACATGTCGGGGAACATGCTGGTCACCACGCCTCCGGCGCAGACGGGCATCGACGGCTTCGCCTCCCTGAACGGCTCGGGCAACCAGATCAGCGTCGTCACCGGCGGCTGCACCGGTTCGTGCGCGGTCACCGTCAACGGCCTGTCCTCGCTGTCGGCCTTCGGCTCCACCGTGCACGTCAAGCTGGAGTACACCCCGTCCAAGGGCCGTACGACGGCGGTCTCCGGCCCGATCACCGTCTCGGACGCCGACTACACGGTGACCGGCGGGTCCATCACCGTGCCCGTCACCATGAACGCCTCCGACGGCTACCACCTGGTGATCACCCCCAGCGGTACCGCGACCTCGCTTGCCGGGCGCTACCAGATCACCAACAAGAACAGCGGGCTGGCACTGGACACCAGCGGCGCGGGCACCGCGCAGGGCACCGCCGTCGTCCAGGCCACCGCCGGCACCGGTACCGACCAGCACTGGACCCTGGTGGCCGCCGGAAACGGGTTGTACAAGATCCAGCAGCAGGCGAGCGGTCTGCTCCTGGGCATCACCAACATGAGTACCAGTGACGGCGGAACCGCGGTGATTTGGGGTGACAACGGCACGGCCGACCACCTGTGGCAGCTGGTCCCGGACGGCAGCGGCTACTACAAGATCGCCAACTACAACAGCGGTCTGCTGCTCGGCGTGAACAACATGAGCACCGCCTCCGGCGCCCAGGTCCTGCAGTGGACCGACAACGGCACGGCCGACCACCTGTGGAGGCTCACCTCCCGCTGAGCCGGGCCGGGGTGGCCCGGTCGAAGACCCGACGCCGGGCGTGCGCTTCGCACGCCCGGTGTCGGGGTCCGTCGTCAGCCGAACTGGCCGGGCTGGTAGTCGCCGGCCGGCTGCTGCACGAGGACGTTGAACCGGTTGTACATGTTGATCAGGGCGATGGCGGCCACCAGGGCCGCGAGCTGGTCCTCGTCATAGTGCTTGGCGGCGTTGGCCCACACCTCGTCCGGGACGCCGCCGGCCGCGTCGGCGATCCGGGTGCCCTGCTCCGTCAGCTCCAGGGCGGCCCGCTCGGCCTCGGTGAACACCTTGGCCTCGCGCCAGGCCGCCACCAGGTTGAGCCGCTGCTGCGTCTCCCCGGCGGCCAGGGCGTCCTTGGTGTGCATGTCGGTGCAGAAGCCGCAGCCGTTGATCTGGCTGGCCCGGAGCTTCACCAGTTCCTGCGTCGCCGCCGGCAGCGTGGACTCGGAGAGCGCCCGGCCCGCGGAGTTGACGTACCGGAAGATCTTGGCGGCAACGGGGTTCTCGAAGAGGTTGAGGCGAGCTTCCATGGTCCGCTCCTGTGTCGTCGTCGTGGGTTGCACCTCATTGACGGAGCAGCCCGACGGGATGTGACAGGACGGAATGTGACCTGCGCCTCACCAAGTGGAGCCGCGGGGCCGGGGTTCAGCCGAGCGCCTTCAGCAGTTCGGCGGCGAGCGGGGCGGAGGACGCCGGGTTCTGGCCGGTGACCAGGTTGCGGTCGACGACGACGTTCGGCGCCCACGGCTCGCCCGCCTGCACCTGCACGCCCGCCTCGGTCAGCCGGTCCTGCAGCAGCCACTTGGCCTTGTCGGCGAAGCCGGCCTGGGTCTCCTCTGCGTTGGTGAACGCCGCCACCCGGTATCCGGCGAAGGTGTTGGCGCCGTCCGCGCCGGTGGCGGCGAGCAGGGCGGCCGGGGCGTGGCAAACGACCCCGAGGGGCTTGCCGGACTCCAGGGCCGAGGTCAGCAGCCTGCCGGAGTCGGCGTTGACGGCGAGGTCCTCCATGGGGCCGTGGCCGCCGGGGTAGAAGACGGCGGCGTAGTCGTCGAGGTCGACGTCCTCCAGCCGGATCGGGTTCCGCAGCTCGTCCGCTGCGTCGAGCGCACCGGCGATCCGGTCGGCGTTCTCCTGGCCGCCGTTCACCTCGGCCGCGAGGCTGCCCTTGTCCACGGTCGGCACCACGCCGCCCGGGGTGGCCACGACGATCTCGTGGCCGGCGGCCTTGAACGCCTCGTAGGGGGCGACGGCCTCCTCGGCCCAGAAGCCGGTGGGGTGCAGGGTGCCGTCGGCCAGCGTCCAGTGGTCGGCGCCGGTCATCACGAACAGGATCTTCGACATGGTGTCTCTCTCGGTGGTCGCCGGTGGGGGGCCGTGCCGACCTCGCGCGAGCGGATCGCCGGCACGGCGATGCACCGACCGTAACCTCACCCACCCATTGGATTCCAATAGGCTCATACATATGAGGCATAGGGAGACCAATGGTCGGCAGGGATCGGAGCAGGTGGGCGCGGCGGCGCTGGACCTGAACCTGCTGCGCACGTTCCTGGCCGTCTACCGCACCGGTTCCTTCACGGCCGCGGCCCGCCTGCTCGGCCTGTCGCAGCCGACCGTCACCACACAGGTACGCACGCTGGAAAGGCAGTTGGGCCGGGAGCTGTTCGAGCGGCAGGCCCGCGGGGCCTCCCCCGTCCCCTACGCCGACGAGCTCGCCTCCCGCGTGGTGGAGCCGCTGGACTCCCTCGCCGCGGTCACCGGCCCCGGGCTCGCGGGCGAGGGCCGGCCGCCGGAGCCGGTGCACCTGGCCGGGCCGAACGAACTGCTCACCCGTTGCGTCCTGCCGGGGCTCGCGCCCCTGGTCGCCCGGGGGGTACGCCTGCGGGTCACGCCCGGCCTGACCGAGCCCCTCCTCGACGAGCTGCGCGCGGGCCGCTACGACTTGCTGATCGCGACCTTCCGGCCGCGCGGCCGCGCCCTGGCGGCGACCCCTCTCACCGACGAGGAGTTCATCCTGGTCGCCTCCCCCGCGTGGGCGGAGCGCGTCGGCGGCCCGGCCCGCGTCGCCGCCGACGGCCCCGCCGCCCTGCACGGCGTCCCGCTGATCGCGTACGCCGAGGACCTGCCGATCGTCCGCCGCTACTGGCGCCATGTCTTCGGCCGGCGGCTGGTGCATCAGGCCGCGGTCACGGTGCCCGACCTGCACGCGGTCCGGGCGGCGGTCCTCGGCGGTACGGGCTTCACGGTCCTCCCCCGCTACCTCTGCGCCGCCGATCTCGCCTCCGGCGCGCTGGTCCTGCTGCACGACCCGGACGACCCGCCGATCAACACCGGTTTCCTGGTGCAGCGCCCCGGCGCCTCGGCCAACCCGCACGTGGACCTCGTACGCGACCATCTGCTGCGGGCGGCACGGGACTGGTGAAGCCCGCGTTCGCGGTCATCGTGTCAAGGCGGCCCGTGCCGTCGCCAGCGCCTGCTCGGCGTAGCCGCGCCCGAACAGCACCGCGTGCACCAGCAGCGGGAACAGCTGGTGCAGTGCGACGCGCTCCCGCCAGCCGTCGGCGAGCGGCGCCGCCCGTCGGTAGCCGTCGAGGACGTCCTCCAGGTGCGGGCAGCCGAAGAGGTGGAGCATCGCCAGGTCGGTCTCCCGGTGACCGCCGTGCGCAGCCGGGTCGATCAGCCAGGCGTGTCCGTCGGCGCCCCACAGCACGTTGCCGTTCCACAGGTCGCCGTGCAGACGGGCGGGCGGCTCGGCGGGGCCGGCGAGTTCGGGCAGCCGTTCGCAGACGCGTTCCACCACGGCCGCCTCGGCGGGGCGGATCGTGCCGTCGTCGACGGCTGAGCGAAGGTACGGCAGTACACGGTGCTCGGCGTACCAGTGGGGCCAGTCGGTGCCGGTGGTGTTGCGCATGGGGGCGAGGCCGATGTACGCGTCCACGGGGCCGTCCGGCGGCGGCGCGCCGAACGCGGGGGCGCCGGCGGCGTGCAGAGCGGCCAGCCCACGCCCCAGCGCCCGTGCCGCCGCGGCCGTCGGCCGACCGCGCGGGACCAGGTCGGTGACCAGCCAGTTCTCGTCGTGTCCCCGTACCTCGGGCACCCGGACCGCGTCGGCCGCGGCCAGCCAGCGCAGCCCGGCCGCCTCGGCACGCACCGCGCCCGGAGCGTCGCCGCGCTTGACGACGACCGTCCGTCCGCCGTCGAGGCCGACCTCGGTGAGCGCCCCCGACAGCCGCCGCTCGCCCAGCACGCCGCACCCGGTGAACCGTGCCGCGACCGCGCCCGGCGTTCGCGCGCTCACGTGACGGCTCCGCTCATCGTCGTGACGGAAGGCGTCCGGACGAGGTGTGTCACGCGGGAGGGGAAGAGGCGCACGGGCTCCAGCGTACGGACGGGTCCCCGCCCGGGACGGTCGGCCGTGCCCGCGCTCATGGACCGCCCGGTCAGGGGTACCCGTGGCAGTGAAAGACCTCATTGTGAGGAGGTGACTCGGATGCTGTTCATCGGACTGCTCCTCCTCGGAGCCACCGGTGCCTTCACCGCTCTGGTGATCGCCGGCAACCTGTCCGGGGGGCCCGAGTACACCGTGTCGGTGCTGGGTCACCACATCGCCACGATGAACACGCTCGCCGTCTTCTGCTCCGGCCTGGCCCTGGCGCTCCTCTTCTGCTTGGCCCTGGCCATGCTGAGCGGGTCGCTCCACCGCCGACGCCGCAGGCCGCGGACGTACCGGCAGGAGGAGACCACCCACCTCGACGAGATGATGGGAGGGGACGCGCGCGCCTGAGCAGCCCCGTCCGGTGCGTGGCGTACGGGACACCGTCCGGAGCCGGCCCGCGCGGGCCCGGGGCCGGTCGGCGACTGAGGGTGTCCGGGGCGCTCAGCGGCGCCGCCACGGCAGCGTCGCCGGGTCCGTCCCGCCGTTCTCGGCCCGGTGCAGGGCGTCGCTGATGGCCTCGCCGATCTGCGCGAACTGCCGGACTTGCTCCGGTGTCAGGGCGTCGAACACCGCCTGCCGGACGGCCTCCACATGGCCGGGCGCGGCCCGCTCGAGCAGGGCCCGTCCCTCGCCCGTGAGGACGGCGAGCTGGCCGCGGCCGTCGGCGGGGTCCTCGCGCCGGTCCACCAATCCGGCCTCCCGAAGCCGGTTCACGGCGTGGGTGAGCCGACTGCGGGTGATCTTCAGCCGTTGGGCCAGGTCGGACATGCCGAGGGTGCCGTCGGGCGCCGCGGAGAGATGGACCAGCAGGCTGTAGTCGGCGTGCGTCACACCGGCGTCCCTCCGCAACTGCCGGTTGAGATGGTCGGCGAGCAGGGTGGAGAAGTCGACGTAGGCCAGCCAGGCCCGTCGCTCCTCGGCGTCGAGCCAGCGCGGCGTCACGGACATGCGCTCACTCTAGCCAGCTCCCGTTTGAAGGTTCACTCACAGCTCCGTGGCCGGTGACCCCGACGACGCACACCTTTGAACCCGCGCGAGTCGGCCATTCTGACCACGCGCCGACGACTGTCGCCCTGTCACCCCGCCCACCGGTACCCGCACCCCCACGGTCCGGCTCCCTATCGTGCCAAATACCCTATGACCTGCAGCTCTCGATAACCGCGACGATCTTCCGCTCACCGACCGCAGGGAGGTGCGCTCAGGCGTTCCGGCATTTCACCGAAGGTCCGGCACTGGCCGGATTGCTTTGCGCGTCGTGGGCGCGGTGACGTTGATCTGCCACTGTGCGCTCTTCCAGTGGGGGGCTTTTCGGCGTCGATCGAGGAGGGGACGCTCGTGCTGAGACGTGAGGCCTTGCGGCTGCCCAGGCATCCGGCTTCGGTCGGCTTCGCCCGGCATCAAGTCCGGCAGCATCTGGCCACCTGGGGGTACGCCGAGGACGACGCGCTCACGGAGGACGTCGTGCTGCTCGCCTCCGAGCTGGCCGCCAACGTCGTCCGGCACGGCCCCATACTGCAGCGGGAGTTCGAGCTGTCAGTGACGGCGCGGGCGGACGGCTCGTGCCTCATCGCCGTCTCCGACGCGAGCCCCGCGCAGCCCGTCCTGCAGGCCGCGCAGGGCGCGGACGACGAGCGCGGCCACGGTCTGCACCTGGTCGACCAGGTGGCGCGGACGTGGGGCGTACGGCACCGGGGGCGGCACGGCAAGACCGTGTGGGCGCTGGTGGGCGACGCCGCCCCATGAGGCGCTACTGCGCCAACTGGGGGTAGAGCGCCGCGAGTTCGCCCGACAGGCCCGCCTTCACCTGCCGCGACAGGTCGTCGGCCAGCACCTCGTACGCGCCGGTCTCGATGCCGTCGACGGCGAGCGCCGCGACGTCGCGGGCGGCGGACTTGGGTGCGTCGATGCGTGCGGTGAGGTCGGTGTCCACGTATCCGACGTGCAGGCCGGTCACCGCGATGCCGCGCGGCTGCAGCTCCAGGCGCAGTGAGTTGGTCTGCTGCCACAGGGCGGCCTTCGACGCGCTGTAGGAACCGGCGTTGCCCAGCCAGGACAGCACGGAGTGGACGTTGAGGACGTGCCCGCCGCCGTTGCGCTCGATGACCGGCACGAAGGCGCGGGTGACCAGCAGGGGCCCGTAGAAATTGATCTCGAACTCGCGGCGCACGTCGTCCACCGGGGTGGTCAGGAAGGGGCCGCCGACGGAGACTCCGGCGTTGTTGACCAGGACGGTGACGTCCTGGGCCTGCGCCGCGGCCGCCGCCACGGACTGCGGGTCGGTGACCTCCAGCGCCAGGGGTACGGTGTCGGGGTGCGTCACCGTGCGCGGGTCGCGGGCCGTCGCGTACACCTTGCCGGCGCCTCGCGCGTACAGCTCCTCCACCAGCGCCTTGCCGATGCCCCGGCTGCCGCCGGTGACGAGAACGACAGCGTCCTTGATCGCGGTCATGACTGACTCCCCAACTCGATGATCTCTCGGTAAACCGATCGGTTTCCACTCACTGTAAACCGATCGGTTTCCGAGTCTCAAGGCAGACGGGTGAGCCGACGGTCACACCTCGGCCGTCGGCTGTCCGCGGAAGAACGCGGGAGTGCTCCAGACCCTGCTCACGGGCGGCCGCCGGCGCCGGTCCGCGACTGCCGGAGCGTCTGCGCGCGGCCGTCGAGCCGCCGCAGAGCCGTCTCCCCCCACTGCACGTTGGCGCGCTCCAGGGCCAGGCCGCCCAGGAGCGTGAGGTAGGGGCCGATGCGTTCGACTTCGGCGAAGTACTCGTCCTCGTCCCGTCCGTCGAGCAGCCGCTCCCGCAGCCGCTCGTACCGGCCGAGCTTGGTCCTGGCCCGCTCGACGCGCTCGGCGACCGCGGCCCGTACGGCGTCGACGGCGTCCGCGTCGGCGATGTCCACGCACTGCACCTTGACCATCAGCTCGTCGCGGAGCGCCAGCGGCTTGGACGGGGCGGCGAGGACGTAGTCGCGCAGCACCTCGCGGCCGGCCTCGGTGAGCGAGAACAGCCGTTTGTTGGGGCGGCGTTCCTGGTGGACGACCCGCGCCGAGACGAGCCCCTCGCTCTCCATGCGCTCGAGTTCCCGGTACAGCTGCTGCGGTGTCGCCATCCAGAAGTTGGCGACGGAGGCCTCGAAGCCCTTGGCGAGGTCGTAGCCGGACGCCTCGCCCTCCAGGAGTGCGGCCATCACCGCGTTGCGCAATGCCATCGACCCAAATTACACCGCGTTGACTAATCAACACGGTGACTGATGGACGGGGTCGGGAAACATGGCCGCCAAGTCGTCCCAGCGTGAGAGGCGTTGACCAAACACCACCCCCACAGCACAATGAGCGCGCATCTTTGAGAGCGCTCTCAAGAGCAGCTCCTTCCCACACTCCCGAGGAGACCCATGACCGGCAGCCAAGGCCCTGGACTGAGCCGGCGCGCGCTCATCGGCACCGGACTCGGCGTCGGCGCCGCGGTCCTCACCACGGGCGGGACGGCGACGGCGGCGGACCGCACGGCCTCCGCCGCGCACCGGGCCTCCGCCTTCCTCGCCGCCGCCATGGACGCCTACCCGGAGCACGGCACGGTCCGGCTGGCCCAGAGCTACACCGACCAGGCAGGCCTGTTCAGCACCGCGTTCACCTACGACAACGCGCTCGTGATCCTCGCGAACCTCGCCACCGGCACGGCCGACGGCCGCTCCCGGGCGGTGGCGCTGGGCGACGCGCTGCTCTACGCCCAGGCACACGATCCCGCCCACGACGACGGCAGGCTGCGGCAGGCCTACAACGTCGGGCCGTACACCTTCTACGACGGTTCGGCGCAGCCTGACGGTTTCGTGCGGGCGGACGGAACGGCCAACGTGGGCACCCAGTTCGGCTTCACCGGCACCGCCGTGGGCGACATGGCGTGGGCCGGCATCGCGCTGAGCACCCTCGCCGGACGGACCGGCCAGCGGCGTTTCCGCACCGGCGCCGTGCGGATCGGCGAGTGGATCGAGCGCGTCGGCCGCACCGACGAGCCGCTCGGCGGCTACAAGTTCGGCGTGAACGGCGCCGACGAGAAGCTGCCCTTCACCTCCACCGAGCACAACACCGACCTGGTCGGCCTGTTCGGCCGGCTCGCCCGGCTGACCGGGGACAGGGTGTGGCTCGAACGGCGCTCGCGGGCCGCGGCCTTCGTGCGCCGGATGTGGGAGCCGTCCGGCGGGTTCTTCTACACCGGCACGAACGACGGTGTGACGATCAACCGGTCGCCGATCCCGGAGGACACCCAGACCTGGACCCACCTCGCCCTCTCCTCCCCCGCCCACTCCCCTTCGCTGGACTGGGCCGCGGCCGAACTCGCCGTCCGGGACAGCGCCGACCGCCCCAACAGCACGGTGCCGCAGGGGCAGTCGTACGAGGGCGTCACGTTCAGCTCGGCCAGTCCGGCGGCGAACGAGGACGCCCCGATCGCGTCGGGGCAGCCCAAGCCCGACCGCAACGGCGTCTGGTTCGAGGGGACCGCCCACCTGGCGCTGGCCCTGCGCTGCCGCCGGGCCCCCGGTGACGGGGCGCGGGCCCGCCGGCTGCTCGCCTCGATCGAGCGCGCGCAGGATCTGCTCGGCGGCGGCCAGACCCACGGGGGTACGGCGGTGGCCCAGGGCTCGGGCGTCGTCTCGGCGAGCAGCCCGCTCGACACCGGTTTCGGGTTCGGCTACTACCCCTACCGGCACACGGGCGCCACCGCCTGGTACCTGCTGGCGGCGGCCCGCGCGAACCCGCTGGCGGCCTGAGCGACGGTGTCGGGCGTCAGGCGGTGTAGCCGAGCTGGCGCCTCATGTACGGCGTCATGAGGGTCTTCGCCTTGGCCAGTACGGAGGTCCGGGCGCCGAGGACCGCGCTCGCGCCCGGCACCGGCAGGATGGTCAGCCCGTCGCCCGCGCCGAAGGGCACGATGACCGGGATGCGGTGGACGGGCCGGTAGAGGCGGGGTTCCCTGCGGTGTCTGCCCGCGCTGTTGAGGTAGGTGCGGATGTTCCAGGCGGCGAGGTCGGCCTGGGCGAGCGCGGCCGGGGTGATCTTGAGTTCGGTGGCGTCGTTGACATCACCGACCGCAAACACGTCCCGCCGCCCGTCGACCCGCAGGGTGCGGTCGACCTTGACGTGCCCGGCCGCGTTGAGCCAGTCGCCGTGGCCGCCGAGCCGCAGCCAGAGGGTGTTGGGCGTGGTGCCGGTGGCCCAGAAGGACAGGTCGGCGGCGATGATGTTGCCGCGTGCGTCGCGGTAGGTGCCGAAGTCGTTGCCGGGCGACATGAAGGAGTCGAGCCGTACCTCCACGTCGTGGGCCTCCAGCCAGGCCCGCGCCCGGCGTCCGGCGCGCTCGACGCCGGTGTTGTGCAGGAGCTCGGTGCCCGAGTGGGCGAGGGTGATCCGGACGTCCGGCCGGGCCAGGCGTATCTCGGCACTGAGTTCGACCCCGGAGGGGCCGCCGCCGACGACCAGGACGTGTTCGGCGCCGGCGATCTTCTGCTGGTGCCCCGCGAACGTCTTGAGGGTCTCCTCCGTGGTGGTTCCGGTGAAGCGGGCCGGTTCGGGGTAGTCGGCGCCGGTGGCGATCACGACCACGTCGTACGGCAGCCGCTCCCCCGTCGCCAGTACGACCTGACGCTCGGCGGTGTCGATCCGCAGGGCCTTGCCCACCACCACCCGGCCGTTGGCCAGCAGCCGGTCGTAGGGGATGAAGGGGGTCACCGACCACTCGGGGCGGACACCGGCCCGCAGCGAGGCGATGCGGTGGAAGAAGACGTCCTTGCGGTCCACCAGCGTGACCCGCGCGGTCGCGTCCAGTCGTCTGGCCACGCGGACGCCCGCGTAGCCGCCGCCGATCACCACTATGTCGCTGTCGTGCACAACGACTCTCCTGTGCCTGCTCGTGGGGAAGCGAGCAGCCGGACGCGTGGGGCTTCCTCGGCCACTCGGACTGGCGACGAGCGTAGCGCTTGAACTCTAAAGCTTCCATGGAGGCGTGTGCGCATTGTGTGAAGCGTGGCGGGGCGTTCGCGCCCCCTACGGCGGAGGGCCGGCCCGGCGCCCTGCGGCGCGGACCGGCCCTCCTGCGCGCTCTGCGTCAGTCCGTGCCGGACTCCATGGCGGCGCGGTCCAGCAGCGCCTCGTCCGCGGAGACCTCACCCCGGGAGGCGATGGCCTCGGCGCCGCCCTCGGGCAGCTCCGGCATGGTGCCGATGAGCCCGGTCGCGGCGGCCTGGGAGGCGCCGATGGTGGGGCTGCCGGTGCCGATCAGACCGAGACCGACGTACTGCTCCAGCTTGGCGCGGGAGTCGGCGATGTCGAGGTTGCGCATGGTCAGCTGGCCGATGCGGTCGACCGGGCCGAACGCGGAGTCCTCGGTGCGCTCCATCGACAGCTTGTCGGGGTGGTAGCTGAACGCCGGGCCCGTGGTGTCGAGGATCGAGTAGTCCTCGCCGCGCCGCAGCCGCAGGGTGACCTCGCCGGTGATCGCCGAGCCGACCCAGCGCTGCAGCGACTCGCGGATCATCAGCGCCTGCGGGTCCAGCCAGCGGCCCTCGTACATCAGCCGGCCGAGGCGGCGGCCCTCGTTGTGGTACTGGGCGAGGGTGTCCTCGTTGTGGATGGCGTTGACCAGGCGCTCGTAGGCCGCGTGCAGCAGGGCCATGCCGGGGGCCTCGTAGATGCCGCGGCTCTTGGCCTCGATGATGCGGTTCTCGATCTGGTCGGACATGCCCAGTCCGTGCCGGCCGCCGATGGCGTTGGCCTCCATCACCAGGTCGACGGCGGAGGCGAACTCCTTGCCGTTGACCGTAACCGGGCGCCCCTGGTCGAAGCCGATCGTCACGTCCTCTGGTGCGATCTCGACGGTGGGGTCCCAGAACCGGACGCCCATGATGGGCTCCACGGTCTCGATGCCGGTGTCCAGGTGCTCCAGGGTCTTGGCCTCGTGGGTGGCGCCCCAGATGTTGGCGTCGGTGGAGTACGCCTTCTCCGTGCTGTCGCGGTAGGGGAGCTGGTGCGCGACCAGCCACTCGGACATCTCCTTGCGGCCGCCGAGCTCGGTCACGAAGTCCGCGTCGAGCCACGGCTTGTAGATCCGCAGATTGGGGTTGGCGAGCAGGCCGTAGCGGTAGAACCGCTCGATGTCGTTGCCCTTGAAGGTCGAGCCGTCGCCCCAGATCTGGACGTCGTCCTCGAGCATCGCCCGCACCAGGAGCGTGCCGGTGACGGCACGGCCGAGCGGGGTGGTGTTGAAATAGGCGCGTCCGCCGGAGCGGATGTGGAACGCGCCGCAGGTGAGTGCGGCCAGGCCCTCCTCGACCAGCGCGGCACGGCAGTCGACCAGGCGCGCGATCTCGGCACCGTAGTTCTTCGCGCGACCGGGCA
This sequence comes from Streptomyces sp. SLBN-31, assembly GCF_006715395.1. NCBI lineage: Bacteria > Bacillati > Actinomycetota > Actinomycetes > Kitasatosporales > Streptomycetaceae > Streptomyces > Streptomyces sp. SLBN-31. The sequence goes on along the minus strand of NZ_VFNC01000001.1, from coordinate 2,780,357 downwards.
CCGAGGCGATGTCGGGCTCGTCGTACTGGCCGATGTCGGCGGTGTAGGTGCACGGGACGGCGCCCTTGTCGCGCATCCAGGCGACCGCGACGGAGGTGTCGAGGCCGCCGGAGAAGGCGATACCGACGCGCTCGCCGGCGGGCAGGGAGGTGAGGACCTTGGACATAGGAAGAGTATGCATGATGGCGCATGGTCATGCAAAGCCGGGTTGTGGAACCGATACGGTCCGGTCATGGCAGCCAGAATCGATCTGACCCTCGACTGCGCGGACGCCCGGCTCCTGGCCCGCTTCTGGAAGACGGCGCTGGGCTACGTCGACGAGCCGCCGCCCGCTCCCTTCGCCACCCGCGAGGAGTGGCTCGCCCAGTTCGACCTCCCGGAGGACGAGTCGGCGGACGACGCCGCGTGGCTCTGCGCCCCCGACGGCACCGGCCCCCGCCTGTCCATCCTGAGGGTGCCCGAACCCAAGACGGCGAAGAACCGGCTCCACATCGACATCCGGGTACCGGGGCACGGCGGCCCCGAGGAGCGGTGGGCGCGGATCAGGGCGGAGGCCGGGCGGCTGGTGGCGGCCGGCGGGCGCGTCCTTCACGAGTTCGACGGGCATCACATCGTGATGGCCGACCCGGAGGGCAACGAGTTCTGCGTCGCCGCCGCGTCCCCGGGCTGATCCCTCACCGCAGGTCGAGCCGCATCAGCACCCGGGGACGGCCGGCCAGCACCGAGGTGGTGTCGGCGGCGTGGACGAACCCGGCGCGCTCGAAGTTCGCCCGGATTCCGGCGTAGGCCATGGTGGTGTCCACCCGGCCGCCGCCGCTGTCGAGCGGGTAGGCCTCGATCGCCGGGGCGCCCTGGGCGCGGGCGAAGTCGACCGCGCCGGCGATGAGGGCGTGCGAGACGCCCTGTCCGCGGTGGCCCGGGCGGACCCGGATGCACCACAGCGACCAGACCGGCAGGTCGTCGACGTGCGGGATCGTCCGGCTGCGCGCGTAGGAGGTGGCCGCGCGCGGGGCGACGGCCGCCCAGCCGACCGGTTCGTCACCGTCGTAGGCGAGCACACCGGGCGGCGGGGAGTTACGGCACAGCTCGGCGACGTACTCCCCGCGGGCCGGCCCCCGAAGCGTGCGGTCGAGCTTCGACGGGATGCGGTGACTGAGGCACCAACAGACGGTGGCGCCGGGGGACTTGGGGCCCAGCACCGAACGGACGTCCGCGAAGGCCGAAGCCGGGCGCACCTCGATGGTCATGCCACCACGGTGCCACGGGCCGCCGGTCCGCGCTCTGCTTCAGCGCACCAGGCAGGGGCGTTCGGGGTCGAACTCCCGGTCCTCGACCACGTAGCGCATGCCGATCGCGGCGTCACGGCCCGACAGCGCCTCGGCGCGGTAGAGCTCGTGGGCCGCCATGAGCCGGTCGGGGTCGAGGCGGATACCCAGACCTGGGGCGTCGGACACGGCGACCTCGCCGCCGACGATGCACGGCGGTTCGACGGTGAGCCGCTCTCGCCGGGCGGGCCGTCAGAGCCAGGGCGCCTGCCATGCCTCGGCCGGGGTCAACGGGACGGGCGCCGGACGCGTCGCCGTCGTCCGGAGTGTCACGCGGCGGCCCTCGGTCGCCGAGCGCAGCAGGGCGGTCATCGTCTCCAGGACGTGCAGGGCGAGTTCGCCGCCGGCGCGGGGTCGGCCGCCGTGGAGGAAGTCGAGCAGGCCGATGCCGCGACTGCCGCCGGCGTATCCCGCCGACGGTTCGAGCTCGTGCCAGTCGGTCCCGCCCAGCGGGAAGTGGCGCACCCGGCCGTCGAAGTGGTTGGGGTCGGGGACCGCGAGCGTGCCCGTCTCGCCGTGGACCTCGATGGGGGCTGCCGTGGTCGCGACGCCGTCGAAGCTCGTGGTGAGGGTGGACAGGGCGCCGTTGTCGTGTTCGAGGACGCCGGAGACATGGGTGTCCACCTCGACCGCGATCCGCTCCCCCTGGCGCGGCCCGGAGCCGATGACCCGCGCTCCGCGCAGCCGGGCGGCCGCCCCGGTCACCGCCCGGACCGGGCCGAGGAGTTGGACGAGGGCGGAGATGTAGTAGGGCCCCATGTCCAGCAGCGGGCCGCCGCCCTGGGCGTAGTAGAAGTCGGGGTGGGGATGCCAGCGTTCGTGGCCCGGTGTGACCATGACGGCCTGGGCGGCGAGCGGGCGGCCGACGAGGCCCTTGTCGAGGGCGGCGCGGGCCGTCTGGGTGCCGGTGCCCAGGACCGTGTCAGGAGCACAGCCGACCAGGGTGCCCGCCTTCGTGGCGGCGTCGACGACGGCCTGTCCGCCGGCGAAGGTGTCGGCCAGCGGCTTCTCGGTGTACACGTGCTTGCCGTGCGCGATGGCCCCGAGGGCGATGTCGGCGTGGGCGGCGGGGGTGGTGAGGTTGAGCACCGTCCGGATGTCGGGGGCTTCGAGCAGTTCCTCGACGCTCGACTGCCGTGCGCCGGGGAGCCGTTGGGCGGTCTCCTGCGCGCGGGAGCTGTCGAGGTCGGCGACCGCGACGATCTCGACGTCGGGGTGGGGAGCCAGGGTGTCGAGATAGGCGCGGGATATGAAGCCGAGTCCTACGATGCCGATGCGGTGCGCGTCGCCCACAGCATTCCCCTCTCGACGACGGTGCGGACACTGGGGTGTTGCAGTACGTCCAGGCTGTGCCCCGGCGTCGTGACGACGACGCGTCCGGCGCCCCAGCGGCGGGTCCAGATCGCCGGCGAAATCACCGGCCGGTGCCAGGGCTCGTACGGCCGTACCGGATGGGTGGTGGTGGCCAGGACGTCGATCAGGTCGTCGTGCAGCACCCAGTACTGCTCGGTCTCCAGCTCGAAGTCCGCCAGTCCGGCGGTGATCGGATGGGTGCGGCCGAGTTCGGTGACGTGCACGGTGTGGGGCAGGAAGTTGTCCTCCGCCGCTCCTCGCCGCAGACAGGGCTCCTTGCCGGGATGGGTGGCGAACTGGCCGCCGACCAGGTGCAGATAGTCGGAGGAGGCACGGAAGGAGTCGGCGATGCCGCCGTGCCAGCCGGTGAAACCGGTGCCGGCGGCGACCGCCGCGCCGAGACCGGCCAATTGCCCGGCGGTGATCTCCGACATGGTGACGCACTGCACGACGAGGTCGGTCCGCTCCATCTCGGCGGCGTCGCCGTAGACCGCGGTCGACTCCTCGACCCTCACCTCGTAGCCGTTGTCCCGCAGGAAGGGGATGAACAGCTCGGTGGCCTCGACCGGCCGGTGTCCCTCCCACCCGCCGCGGACCACCAGGGTCCTCTTCTGCGCCATGACACTCCCTCGTACGGCAACTCCTGTCATCTTCCCGGCCCTTGTGGGCTCGTACACATGGGCGACTCCGGTATCCGGCGCACCGGGCGCCCCGCTTGAGAGGATTGGGGCATGGCCGACTCACCTCTGCAGATCAATGCCCTCATCGTCGACGCCGTGGACCCCGAGCGGCTCGCCGCGTTCTGGTCGGAGCTGCTCGGCCGCCCCGTCGTGGGCCGCACCGGCCCGTACGTCTGGCTGCGGCGGGACAAAGGCCTGGGGCTGGGCTTCCAGCGCACGACCGCGGCCAAGGCGGGCAAGAACCGGATGCACTTCGACGTGACCTCGCCCGATCCGGCGGCGGAGCAGCAGCGGGTCGAGCGGCTCGGCGGGCGCCGGCTGGAGCAGTACGCCGAGGGCGGGTTCCTGGTGATGGCGGACCCCGAGGGCAACGAGTTCTGCGTCATCCCCGAGGGTCCCTTCGAACTCGACGACGAGGGGCGGACGGACTACCTGCGGTGAACAGTGGCCGAATTCTCGCCCTTGCCCCGGTCAGGACCCGGTCAGGGGGGAGACCGCCGTTCCGGGGCCTGCTTAGGATCAACCGGTCGCCCTGCTCGTACGACCCCCAGGAGGCCCCGCGTGCCCGAAGCCGCGGTCGGCGCCGGAACCGGAACCGGTGACGTGCCCGCCCCTGTCCCGCCCGCGCGGCGGCGCACCGCGCTGCTCACCGGCGGCGTGCTGGCGATCGCGGCGGCCACGGTCGCCGGTGTGCTGGTGGCCCGCGGCTCCGGCGGCCGACCCGAGGCGGCGACGGGCGACGGGCTGCGGCACACCGCGGTGGAGGTCACGCCGGCCGGCTGCGGGCGCGGCTGGAGCCACCCGGTGGGCGGACGTCAGGTCTTCGACCTGCGCAACACCTCCAGCACGGCGGCCGAGGTCGATCTGACCGACCCGAGGACGGGCGCGGTCTACGGCGAGGTGGAGGGGCTGGCCCCGGGCACTGTTCGCCCGTTGCGGGTGACGCTCGGCAACGGCACGTACGCCTTCAAGTGCCTGCCCGACGACGCGGACGCCGTCACCGGCCCCACCGTCCGCGTCACCGGGGCGACGGTGAAGAGCGGCCCGGCCGCGGTGCCGGTCACCCAGCAGGACCTCATTCCGCCGACCCTCGCCTACCAGAAGTGGATCCAGGCCCGCACTGTCGAACTGGAGCGGAAGACCGCCGCGCTGCGCGACGCCGTCGACCGCGGCGACCTCGCGGCGGCGCGCGCGGCTTGGCTGCCCGCGCACCTGGTGTACGAGCGGATGGGCGCCGCCTACGGCACCTTCGGTGACGCCGACGGACAGATCAACGGCACCACCGCCGGGCTGTCCGGGGGCGTCCACGACAAGGACTTCACCGGCTTCCACCGGGTCGAGTACGGCCTGTGGCACGGGGAGTCGGCGCGCGCTCTGCGCGGCCCCGCCGACCGTCTCGCCAAGGACGTCCACGCGCTGCGCGCCGGCTGGCCGGACCAGCGGATGGACCCGGCGGACGTCGGGCTGCGCGCGCACGAGATCCTGGAGAACACCGTGCAGTTCGAACTGACCGGCCGCACCGACTACGGCAGCGGCACCAACCTGGCAACGGCCCGCGCCAACCTGGACGGCACCCGGGTGCTCCTCGGCTGCCTGCGCCCCCTGCTCAGGACCCGCGACACCGGCCTGCCCGGCCTCGACTCCTGGCTGGACCGTACCCAGCGGCTGCTGGACTCCCTCCGGCACGGCGGGAGTTGGACGCCTCTGGCCCGGCTGACCCGCGCCCGGCGGGAGACGGTCGACGCCGATCTGGGCGAGCTGGTGGAGCGGCTCGCCGACGTGGCCGCCCTGACCGACGTACGGAGGACCGCGTGAAGCCCGTCAGCAAGGTCGGCCGCCGGGGTTTCCTGACGGGCGCGGCGGCGGTGGCCGGCGCCGGACTCGTGGCCGCCGACCACGGCGCCGCCTCGGCCACGCCGGCCCAGGAGAGCGGGCGGATCCCCTTCCACGGCCGCCATCAGGCCGGCATCCTCACACCGGCACAGCGCGCCACGGCGTTCGTCTCCTTCGACGCGACGGCGCGAGACCGCGCCGAACTGCGCGACGCGCTGCGCACGCTCACCGAGCGGGTCCGCTTCCTGACGGCCGGCGGCAGCCCGGACGAGCCCGGCATCACCGGCCCGCCCGCCGACTCCGGCACCCTCGGCCCGGACGTGCCCGCGGACCGGCTGACCGTCACCGTCGGCGTCGGCGCCTCCCTCTTCGACGACCGCTACGGGCTGACGGCCCGCAGGCCGCGGCGGCTGACGGCCATGCCGTCGTTCCCCGACGACGACCTCGACGCCGACTGGTGCCACGGCGACCTCAGCGTGCAGTTCTGCGCGGACGGCGCCGACACCGTCCTGCACGCGCTGCGCGATGTCGCCCGGCACACCAGGGGCGCTCTGCAGGTGCGTTGGCGCATGGACGGTTTCGTCAGCCCGCCGCGCCCCTCCGGGACCCCGCGCAACCACTTCGGTTTCAAGGACGGCATCGCCAACCCGGACGTCACCGACGCGCGGGAGACGGACCGGCTGGTGTGGGTGGGCGCCGGCTCCGGCGAGCCGGACTGGGCGACGGGCGGCAGCTACCAGGTCGTACGGCTGATCCGGATGCTGGTGGAGTTCTGGGACCGGGTCTCGCTCGCCGAGCAGGAGCGGATGTTCGGGCGGGCCCGCGACAGCGGCGCCCCGCTGGACGGGCGGCACGAGAAGGACATCCCGCAGTACGCGCAGGACCCCAAGGGCGACGTCATCCCGCTGGACAGCCACATCCGCCTGGCCAACCCCCGTACCGCGGGCAGTGCCGAGCAGCGCGTCCTGCGCCGCGGTTACAACTACGACCGGGGCGTGGACGTCAACGGCAACCTCGACATGGGCCTGCTGTTCTGCTGCTACCAGCAGGATCTGGTCCGGCAGTTCGAGACCGTGCAGAGGCGGCTGGCCGGTGAACCGCTCGTCGACTACGTCTCCCCGTTCGGCGGCGGCTACTTCTTCGCCCTGCCCGGCGTCCGGGACGGCTCCGACTGGTACGGGCGCTCCCTGCTGGCCTGATCGCACCGCCCCAGGTCAAAGGAACCTCAAGAGACCATGAGGATTTCCTGACCGAACATTCGCGCTCATGACATTGCCGCTCACCCGACCCGCCGCAACGATTGCCAAGGATCCGACCGTGGTTGCCACGACCATCGATGTCCTGGCGGGGCAACGCAGTGCTCTCGGAAGCATGTCCTCTGAAGCAGTGTCATCGGAAGGCGAGACAGCATGATCGGTACAGGAAGAACGACAGGCGCGCGGCGCGGCCTGAGCCGTGCGGGAGCTCTGCTGGGCGCGGCGGCACTGGCGGCGGCGGGCGGCACCGTCCCGGCCGCGGCGGCCTCGGCGGGCGGCCACGGCACCCACACCGCGACACCGATCAAGCACCTGGTGGTGATCTACGACGAGAACATCTCGTTCGACCACTACTTCGCCACCTACCCGAAGGCGGCCAACACCGACGGCACCACGTTCAGGGCCGCCGCGCACACGCCGAAGGTCGACAACCTGCTCAACGCCGGGCTGCTGAAGAACAACCCGAACCTCTACGCACCCAAGCGGCTGGCCAGTTCGCAGGCCATGACCTGCGACCAGAACCATTCCTACGGCCCCGAGCAGTACGCGGCCGACGACGGCAAGGCCGACAAGTACGTCGAGAACACCGAGGTCAGCAAGTGCAGCGGCGGCCTGTTCGGCGAGCCCGGCCTGGTGATGGACTACTACGACGGCAACACCGTCACAGGTCTGTGGAACTACGCCCAGCACTACGCCCTCAACGACCGCTCGTTCAGCTCGGTCTACGGCCCCTCCACACCCGGCGCGCTCAACCTGGTCTCCGGCCAGACGCACGGCGTGATCTCCGTCGACCCGGCCTCCGGCACGGAGAACCCGAAGCAGACGGCGATCCCGGACCCGTACACGGTGGTCTCCCCGGACGCCAAGGGCGTCGGCACGCTGATCAACGACCCCGACCCGGCCTTCGACGACTGCTCGGGCAAGAACCACACCAGCACCAACGCGCTCGCCGTGATGCAGGGCCGGAACATCGGTGACCTGCTCAACGCCAAGCACGTCAGCTGGGGTTGGTTCCAGGGCGGTTTCCGGCCGAGCACCGCGTGGAACGGCAAGAGCGGCGACTACGCGAAGTGCGACACCACGCACACCAACGTCGGCGGCGCCTCGGTCGTCGACTACAGCCCCCACCACTCGCCGTTCGAGTACTACAGGTCGACGTCCAACCCACACCACCTCGCGCCGAAGAACGTCGCCGAGATCGGGCACGACGGCCGCGCGAACCACAACTACGACCTGGCCGACTTCGACGCCGCCCTCAAGGCCGGCAACCTGCCCGCCGTCAGCTTCCTGAAGGCCGCCGAGTACCAGGACGGGCACGCCGGTTACTCCGACCCGACCGACGAGCAGCACTTCCTGATCGACGAGATCAACGCGCTGCAGAAGTCGCCGCAGTGGAGGTCGACCGCGGTCGTGGTCGCCTACGACGACTCCGACGGCTGGTACGACCACGTCACCTCCAAGGTCCTCAACGGCTCCAAGGACTCCACGACCGGCTCCAACGGCAAGGCGCTGGACAGCCCGATGTGCCAGTCGGGGCCTGCCGCCGCGGGCGGCTACGCGGACCGCTGCGGGCCGGGCACCCGGCAGCCGCTGCTGGTCATCTCCCCCTACAGCAAGGTCAACTCGGTCGACCACACGGCCACCGAGCAGACGTCGATCACCAAGTTCATCGAGAACAACTGGCGCACCGGCCGCATCGGTGACGCCTCCTTCGACCGGCGCGCGGGCAGCCTGAGCGGCATGTTCGACTTCCGGCACCCCAACGGCAAGCAGGTGCTGCTGAACGCGGACGGCTCGGTGAAGTCCGTGAAGCCGATCCCGCACCACTACGCCCGCACGGCCTCGTCCGCGTCCACGCACGCGCCCTACCCGGCGTACGTGCAGGACCTCAAGGCCCAGAACCTGGCCGAAGCGAGCTCCACCTCGCCGGCCCTGCCGATCGCCCTGACCGCCGGCGTCGTCACCGCCGGCACGATCGCGACGGGCTTCGCGCTGCGCCGCCGTAGGAGCAACGCCTCCGCCGCCGGGTAACTCCTCGGCACTGACGAACACCTGAGGGCCCCGGCCGGGCGAAGGCCGGGGCCCTCCGCGCCGCACGGAGCCGACGTGACGCGAACGTTCAGTAATGGGAGGGTAAAGGCGGCAGGTTGGGGTAGGTGGGCCGAACGATCACCGCGCTTCACCGCCGAAGGGAACCAGACATGGGCGCACCACGCCTGAGCAGCACGCCTCTCCCGGGGATCGGCGTCCGCTACGACATGCCGGCAGCCCCTGTCGGTGGTGGCGCATCGCGACGGCGACCGGACGTTCAGCGTCTACCGCAGGGACGACCCCGACGCCTGCGCCCTGTCCGTAAGGCTCACCGCCGGCGAGGCGGCCGCCCTCGTCGGCGCGCTGCTGCCCGACCACCACACGCCGAACCTGCTGTCGACCACGGACCTGGGCCTGGTGGCGGAGCGGATCGAGCTGTCGGCCACCTCGTACTGGAACGGGCGGGTCCTCGGCGAGACCCGGATGCGCACCGAAACCGGCGTCTCGGTGGTGGCCGTACTGCGCAGGGCGGAGGCGATCCCCTCCCCCACGCCGGACTTCCGGCTGGCGGGCGGTGACACGCTGATCGTGATCGGCACACGCGAGGGCGTGGACGCGGCGGCGACGATACTCGGACGGGAGTGAGGCGTGCACTCCTCCGCCACGTTCCTGACCGAGTTCAGTTCCATCATCCTCGCCCTGGGCCTGCTCGGGCGCCTGGCCGGGCGGCTGCGGTTCTCCCCGATACCGCTCTACCTGCTGGCCGGGCTCGCCTTCGGCGAGGGCGGGCTGCTTCCGCTGGGCGCCAGTGAGGACTTCGTCGCCATCGGCGCGGAGATCGGCGTGATCCTGCTGCTGCTCATGCTCGGCCTGGAGTACACCGCCAGCGACCTGGTCTCCAACCTCAAGACCCACTACCCGGCCGGTCTGATGGACGCCGCGCTCAACGCCCTGCCGGGTGCCGCGGCGGCCCTGCTGCTGGGCTGGGGGCCGGTCGCCGCCGTCGTCCTCGCCGGGGTCACCTGGATCTCCTCGTCCGGCGTGATCGCGAAGGTCCTCGGCGACCTGGGCCGGCTCGGCAACCGGGAGACCCCGGTGATCCTGAGCATCCTGGCCCTGGAGGACCTCTCCATGACCGTCTACCTGCCGATCGTCACGGCCCTGCTGGCGGGGGCGGGTCTGGCCGCGGGCAGCCTCACGCTGGCCGTCGCGCTCGGTGTGGCCGCCCTCGTACTGGTGCTCGCGGTGCGCTACGGCCGCCACGTCTCCCGTTTCGTCTCCAGCGACGACCCCGAGAAGCTGCTGCTGGTCGTCCTCGTGCTGACGCTGGTGGTGGCCGGGCTGGCCCAGCAGTTGCAGGTGTCGGCCGCCGTCGGCGCGTTCCTGGTGGGCATCGCCCTGTCCGGCGAGGTCGCCGAGGGCGCGCACGGGCTGCTGGCCCCGCTGCGGGACCTGTTCGCCGCCGTCTTCTTCGTCTTCTTCGGCCTGCACACCGACCCGGCGAGCATCCCGCCGGCCCTGCTGCCCGCCCTCGCCCTCGCGGTCGTCACCACCCTGACCAAGATCGGCACCGGCTACTGGGCAGCCCACCGCGCCCGTGTGTCGGTCAGGGGCCGCTGGCGGGCCGGCGGCACGCTCGTGGCCCGGGGCGAGTTCTCCATCGTCATCGCCGGACTCGCCGTCACCGCGGGCATCGAGCCCTCACTCGGCCCTCTGGCCACGGCCTACGTCCTGCTCCTGGTCGTCGTCGGCCCGCTGACCGCCCGCTTCACGGAGCCCGTCGCCACCCGGCTGGCCGCCCGGCTCCGCACCCCCGCCGCGTCGCCGGCGGCCGGGACCGCCGAGCGGGAGAGGACGGCCGATCAGGACACCGTCGCCCGCCCGTGACCGCCCCGCGCCGCCGTCCCTGGGAAGGGATGTTCAGGAGGTGTCCGCGACGGTCACGCTGACCGGTGTGCCGAGCTCTACGGTGCGGCTGACCGTACAGAGCCGGTCGTGGGAGGTCTTGACCGCCCGGGGCAGGATCGTCCGGGCCCGGTCCGCGGAGGCCCCTTCGGGGAAGGTGACGGCGAAGGAGACCGAGAGGTCGGTCATCCGGTTGCCGGACTCGTCGCTGATCTTGTGGCCGGTCACGGTGACGGTGAATCCGGTGGGCTCGGCGTGCCGGGTGGTGGCCACGTCCACGTCGGCCGCCGTGCACCCGCCGATCGCGGCGAGCAACAACTCGACCGGGGTGAACTCGGTGCCGCCCGGCTCACCGCCGGTACCGAAGTCGATCGTGCCGCCGCGGGCGTTGACGGCGGTGAAGTGGCCGGTGGCGGTGCGCCGGACGGTGACCGAGCGCAGGGTGTCGTCTGTCATGCCACGACAGTAATGCGGCCCACGGCGGGGGGCCTGCTACCGGTACCGGGGCGGCGGGAGTCGGGCGGTTGCCGCCGCTCGACAGGGCGTCCCGGCGGCCGGCAGGGCGTCCAGCACGGCGGTTCGGCCCTCCCAGGCCGCAGACGCAGACCGTCTCGCCCAGGGGGCCGGCCAGAGATCCGAGGGAAATCCGACATGCGCTTATGCGCTCAGGCGGTGGCCGCCCCGAACCACCTCTCCAGGGCGGCCGGCAGGCCCTTCTGGTCCTCACCCACCCACGCCACGTGCCCGTCGGGACGCAGCAGCACGGCGGGGACGTCGTCCAGTTCCGGGGCGGCATCGACGACGTGGTCGACCCGGTCCGCCCAGCCCGCCACGCAAAGCGTTCCCATCCGGTCGAGCAGCAGCCCGCGGCCGGTGTGCATCAGTTCATACAGGCGCCCCCGCTCCAGCCGCACGTCCCGCAGCCGCCTGCCGAGCAGTTCGTGCCCCTCACCGAAGTCGTAGCGGATGCCGGTCGCGATGATCTTCTCGATCAGGTACCGGTTGACCTCCTCGAAGTCCATCAGTTCCGCCAGCAGCCGTCGCACCGCCTGCGGCCCAGGATCGAGGGACATCAGCTCCATCTGCGCGCGTGCGTTGTCCAGTACGGCGGCGGCCACCGGGCGCCGCTCGGTCTGATAGCTGTCCAGCAGTCCCTCCTGTGCCCGCCCCGCCACCTCCGCGGCCAGCTTCCAGCCGAGGTTGAAGGCGTCCTGGAGACCGGCGTTGAGCCCCTGGCCGCCCATCGGCGGGTGGACGTGCGCCGCGTCGCCGGCGAGCAGCACCCGGCCCACGCGGTACCGGTCGGCCAGGCGCGTGCCGTCGCCGAAACGGGAGAGCCGGCGCGGCGAGTGCGCACCGAAGTCGGTTCCGGCGGTCGCCTTCAGCTGCCGCCTGACCTCGTCCAGGGTCGGCGGAACCGAGCGGTCCTCGGCGACCTTCTCCGCGGGCACGACGACCCGGTACACCCCCTCGCCGAGCGGCATGGCGCCGAACCTCAGCTGGGTCCGGCGTACCCGCGCGACCACGACGGCCAGTTCCTCCGCAGGGGTGGTCAGCTCGACCTCGCCCAGCAGCGTGTCCACCCTGCTGGGTTCGCCGGGGAAGCCGACGCCCAGCAGTTTGCGAACCGCGCTGCGGCCGCCGTCGCAGCCCACCAGGTAGCGCGAGCGCAGCCGCGTGCCGTCGGCCAGTTCGGCGGTCACCCCGTCGCCGTCCTGGCTCAGCCCGACCAGTTCCCTGCCGCGGCGGATGTCGGCGCCGGCCTCGACGGCGTGCTCGGCCAGCAGCCGCTCGGTGACGGTCTGCGGAATGCCGAGGACGTACGGGTGGGTGGTGTCCAGCCGCTGCGGCGACGGCTTGGCGATGCCGGCGAAGAAGCCGCCGAGCGGGTGCCGCCGGCCGAGCGCGAGGAAGCGGTCCGCCAGCCCGCGCTGGTCCAGCACCTCGATGCTGCGCGCGTGCAGGCCGAGCGCCCGGACGACCTCGGTCGGCTCCCGTTCCTTCTCCAGCACCACCACGCGCACACCGTGCAACCGCAGTTCGGCGGCGAGCATCAGCCCCGTCGGTCCGCCGCCGGCAATGACCGCGTCGATCATCACGATCCCCCGTTTCCGCAGGTCCTGGCCTCGGCCGACGATTGTGCGCCAGCACGGGGACCTTGCCGCAAGCCCCCCTGTGCGCTATAGGTTGAAAGTGGCGAGGAGCCGACGACGACCTTCCGTCCGCGCGCTCGTCACAATCTCCCGGCGGTGCTCGTCAGCCAGGTGTCCCTACCGATCGAGGAAAGGCCGACACCGTGCTGACCGACATCATGTACGTCACGATCTACGTCACCGACCAGGACCGCGCGCTGGCGTTCTACACGGAAGGCCTGGGTCTGCAGAAGCGCGTCGACCACCGCGCTCCCGAGGGACGCTTCCTCACCGTGGGCACCCCGGGGAGCGCTGTCGAGATCGTCCTGTGGCCGCACGCGGCGTCCTCCGGGCAGCCCGTGAGGGAGGGGGCGGGCATCGCGCCGGGCCCGGTCTTCCTCGAGTCGGACGATCTGCGCAAGGACTTCGAGCTGTTCCGCGAGCGAGGGGTGACCTTCGACCAACCCGAGCCCGTGGACTATCCGTTCGGCATCCGGATCGAGGCGGTGGACCCGGACGGCAACCGGATCTCGCTCCGCCGGCGCGTGCGCCGGAGCGGCGACGCCTGAGCGGCCGTGCGGCAGTCGTCGTCCACCGCGCAATCGCTGCTCAGTCGTCCTTGCGCACCGCCGCGTCGAGGAGCGGGCCGAGTTCGCGGGTGACGGTCGTCAGGGCCCGGACGTCCCGTTCGGCGCGGGCGATGAGGATGGCCCCCTCCAGGGCGCTGATCATGAGGGTGGCGAGCGCGCCGCCGCGTTCCGCGGGGACGCCCATGTCGGTGAGGGCCCGCGCCACGGGCGCGGTCCAGGTGGCGAACGCGGCGGCCACGGCCTCCCGGGTGGAGGGCACCGACTCCGCCCAGTCCACCGTGGCCGCCGCGACCGGGCAGCCCGCCGCGAACCCGGAGCACTCGTACTCGTCGGTCCACTGCCGCACCATCTCGGCGAACAGCCCGCTGGGCGTCGGCTCGTCCAGGGCGGCGAGGAAACGGGCCACGCGCCTGCCCGCGTAGCGGCCGGCCCAGCCCACCGCCTCGTTGACCAACTGCTCCTTGCCGCCCGGGAAGTAGTGCTGCAGCGACCCACGCGGCGCCTCGGCGTGGGCGGCGACCTCCCGCATGCCGGTGGCGGCGACCCCGTCGCGCCGGATGAGCTGCGCCGCGCTGAAGACCATCCGCTCCCGCGGCCCCCGTTCGGACATCTCCGGCCTCCTCGCGTATGCGTCTCGCCACCCATCCTATGACCGCCGTCATACGGCTCCGCTACTATGACAGCGGTCATAGAGCTATGACCGCTGTCATGGACCGTCGGGTGGTGGTGCGTCGTGTACGTCGGTTTCGTCGGCCTCGGGGTGATGGGGCAGCCGATGGCCCTCAACCTCGCCCGCGCCGGGACACCTCTCGTCGTCTGGAACCGCACCCTGACCAGGTGCGAGCCCCTGCGGGCGGCCGGGGCCGAGGTGGCGGCCGGTCCCGCCGAGGTCTTCGAGCGGGCCGGGACGGTGATCCTCATGCTGGCCGACGACAGGGCCGTGGACACCGTCCTGGACCGTGGCGGCCCGGACTTCGCCACGCGCGTCGCCGGGCGCACGGTCGTCCACATGGGCACGACCTCGGCCGAGTACTCCGGCGGCCTGCGCGAGGACATCCGCCAGGCGGGCGGCCGCTACGTCGAGGCGCCGGTTTCCGGGTCGCGCGTGCCGGCGGAACGGGGCGAGCTGGTGGGGATGCTGGCGGGCGACGCGGACGCGGTGGACGACGTGAGACCGCTGCTCGCCCCGGTGTGCCGCGAGATGTTCGACTGCGGGGGCGTTCCCGGCGCCCTGCTCATGAAGTTCTCGGTCAACCTGTTCCTGATCACCATGGTCACCGGGCTGACCGAGGCGTTCCACTTCGCCGACCGGCACGGCCTCGACCGGCGGCTGCTCCGGGACGTCCTGGACGCGGGCCCCATGGCCAGCGCGGTCTCCCGGGTGAAGGGGGCCAAGCTGCTGGACCGTGACTTCACCGTCCAGGCGGGCGCCGCGGACGTGCTCAAGAACAACCGGTTGATCGCGGAGGCCGCGCGCAAGGCCGGTCTGGCCTCCCCGCTCCTCGACGTCTGCCACGCCCTGTTCGGCGAGACGGTCGAACAGGGCCACGGCGGGCAGGACATGGTGGCCGTACTGCGCGCGATCGAGGCGCGGAGCGGGACACGGTGAGTCCCCGGCGGCTCACGTCTCGGCGAGAGCCGCGAGGCCGGCTCGGTCGGCTCCGGCGCCGCGGCGCCCCAGGACGGGCTCGGCCAGCAGTCTCGCCGTCGCGCAGAGGGTCTGTCCGTGCCGGGCGAACAGCTCGTCGCGCGAGTCGAAGTGGCCGAGGTCGGCCAGGACATGGCCGGAGAGGTCGCAGCCGGCGCCCGAGGCCGGGCAGAGCGTCGTGCCGTCCCAGTCGATCGCCGTCCTGGACAGCGCGTCGAAGAGCGTCTCCGCGCCGGCGTTGCTGAAGCCGTCGGCACGCCTACCGCTCAACTCGTCCAGGCTACCGAAGAGTTCGGACGTCGACAGCCAGGGCCCGGCGGGTCCGCCGACCGGCGCCGGGACCGCGACCCGGAACTCCGGCCAGGCGAGCACGACCTGGTCCGGGACGAATCGGCGCAGCCGCGGAAAGCGCGGATACCAGAACCTGCCGTCCACCAGCAGGCCGCGCACCCGCGTGGGCACCCCGGACGCCCGCGCCACGGCCTCCAGCACGGCCAGCCGCTGGCTGCACGAGCCGCGGCCGCGGCGCAGCACCTCGGACACGGGCGGGTCCTCCCGCACCGAGTACACGGGCCGCACGGCCTCGGCGATGTGGCGGTGGGCCACGCGCAGGAACGCCGACCGGTCCTCAGCTCCCACGAGCCGAGCCGAACCGGCCTCCGCCTCGATCCGCCGGAGCAGGGCGACGACGCGGGGATGCCGCCGGTCGAGGATCCGCGTCGGGGCCGTACTCCCCATCGCCGCCCTCGTCCCCGTCGCCGCCGCTCCCGCGCCGCTCGCGCGGAGCCGGGCGCGCCTTCGTGGCGTGAGAAGTGAACTCGTCATGGCGCCGTCCTCTCGATGCGGCACTCGCGGGGCCGCCGACGGCATCATGACGGAAGAATTGAACATGTTCAACAATCTGGGACGGCGCGAGGGAACCAAGCCGCCGCCGAAAGGTCTGTCGGCACGCGGTTGCACCCCATTGGGCCTCGTGACAGAGCCGGTCAGCCCTGGTCGGCCGATCCGCCGACGCGTTGGATGGAAGTGTCTCAGGAGGCTGCCATGAACACTCAGGCCCCGAGCGCCCGCACCTTCCGACGCCACCGCGTAGCGGTCACCGCGGTGTTGACGCTCCCTCTGCTCACTGTCACCGCGTGCGGTACGACCAACGGCTCGGGTGTACCGGCCGCGGCCGACCGGACCACGAGCCCCTCGACCGGCACGGCCGGTTCGGGCGGCACCTCCGGCGCGCCCGCGCCCTCCGCGCCGTCGACCACCCCGGGCACGACGACCCGGGCACCCTCGACGAGCGGCGGCACGGGCACCGGGACCGGCGCCGCCGTGAAGCAGATCCGTACGGCGGTCTACTTCCTGCACGGCGAGCACGTCTCGCCCGCCCCGCGCACCGTCACCGCCCCGGCCACCGCCACCGGCGCCGTCCGCGCGCTGCTGGCCGGGCCCAGCGGCTACGAGAGGTCCAAGGGCCGTACGACGGCCATCCCGTCCGGCACCACGCTGCACTCGGTCGTGGTCCGCGACCATGTGGCGACCGTGGACCTCTCCGGACGGTACGACGACGGCGGCGGCAGCCTGTCCATGCGGGCCCGTCTCGCCCAGGTCGTGTTCACCGCGACCCGCTTCTCGTCCATCCACTCCGTTCGCTTCGAGCTCGACGGCAAACCGGTGAAGTACTTCGGCGGCGAGGGCATCGTCCTCAACGGGCCCGTCGGACGGGCCGACTTCGAGGACGTCACGCCGGCCGTCCTGATGGAGTCCCCGGTGATCGGCAACAGCGTGCACACGCCCCTGCGGGTCTGGGGCAGCGCCAACACCTTCGAGGCCGTCTTCCGCCTGAAGGTCACCGACGTCACCGGGCGCACGTGCGCCGACGTACGCGTCCAGGCGACTTCCGGCACCGGCACCCGGGGCACCTTCGACGTCACCTTCCCCTACAAGGCAGCCCGGTCCGGCCCGGGGCTGCTCACCGCCTACTACCTGTCCGCCAAGGACGGCAGGCCCGTCACCGTCGACACCGTTCCGCTGACCGTCAACCGCTGAGGAGGACCCGCGTACAGCTCCGAGCCCGGCGGCCGGTATCCCGTCCGGGCTCGGAGAACGCTCACACGAGGGGGGTGACTCGGAAGACCGGGAACCGGTCCGCGATCCGCGCGAACTCCCGCAGCGGAGCGTGCCGGTCGACCGGGACGTGGGCCCTGGCGCCCGGCGCCAGCCGCAGGTACGCCCGCAGGACGGGCGCCCGGTCGCCCACGTCCACCTCCTCCAGACGGACCTCCTCACGATGCCCGTGCCGCAGCGCCACCCGCCCGCCGGCGGCGCGGACGTTGCGCACCCAGTTCGCGCGCTCGCCGAGCATCGACACCAGATAGCGCTCGCCCTCGTGCTCGGCGACGACGACCGGGAACCTGATCAGCCGTCCGGTGCGCCGTCCGCGGACCTCCAGCGCCACCCAGTTGCGGGGGCCGAGACCGGCCGCGTACTGGGCGGCCCCGACGCGGTTGAGCACCCGGGCCGTACGGTGGGGGCGGCCGCCCCGGTACAGCCACCGGTCCAGTCGGTGCAGTCCTCCCACCGCGGCCATCACGCCACCTCCCTGCGTTCACGGGCGGGCTCCCGGCGTCCCGGGTCCCTCGGTCGTGCCAGGGTCCCGCCACCCCGGCGCCGGTCGCAGGGGTCCTTCGGTCCGGGTTCCGGGACGGTGGTCCCCTCCCGGGCGGGGGCCGGCACCGCGACCGTGGAGGAGCGACCGCCGATCGGTGATCCGGCGGTGCTCCGAGAGCGAGGAGGCGACATGAGCATCCGGCGTCACAACCACCATCGGCACCAGCCCGCGGAGACGGTAATGGACCCGGTGTGCGGCACACGGATCAGCAAGTACGGCGTCACCCCGCGCAGAGAGACAGCGAGCACCCTCGTCCACTTCTGCTCCGCCGAGTGCGCGTCCGCATTCGACGGTGATCCGGCCCGCTACCTCCGCGCCCGCGAGTAGCGGCCCCCGGCGGCCGGGCCCGCCCATCCGACCACCGTCACGAAGACAAGGGGAGGCATCTCATGCAGGCCGTACGAGCCGCGCTCGACACCGCCACCGTGGAATCGCTGCTGGCCGCCGCCGTGGCGGCCCCCTCGATCCACAACACCCAGCCGTGGCGCTTCCGCGTGGACCCCGACGGCAGGCTGGTGGAGGTGCACGCGGCACCCGGCCGCTCCCTCCCGCTGGCCGATCCGGTGCACCGCGCCCAGTACCTGTCGGTGGGTGCCGCGCTGTTCAACCTCCGTCTCGCGGCAGTCCGTTCGGGGTGGCGGCCGGAGGTGCGGCTGCTGCCGGAGCGGGGCCGGCCGGGGCTGCTGGCCACGGTACGGCTGACCGACTCCCTCACCGCAGGCGAGCGGCACTCCGACCCGGGCCTGTACGACGCCATCGCGCACCGGCACACCAGCCGGCTGCCGTTCACCGGGCGGCCGGTGCCCGATCCCGTCCTGGCGGAGATGGTGACGGCGGCGCAGGCCGCGGGCGCGCGGCTGCACGTGCCGGACATCGCCGGCACCCGCCGTCTGCTGCGCCTGACCGCCATGGCCGAGGCCCGCAACCAGGCCCGGCCGGAGTGCGCCGCGGAGACCCGCGCCTGGCTCAACGCACCGGAGGCGAGGACCCCTTACGGCATCCCGGTCACCGCCCTCGGCCCGCCGGACGCGGCCGGGCGGATGCCGATGCGGGACTTCACCGGCGACCTGCCGGGCCTGCGGCTGCCGGCCCTGTGGTTCGAACGGCATGTGCAGCTGGCGCTGTTGTGGACGGGCAACGACCGGCGTGACGACTGGCTGCGCGCGGGTCAGGCCCTGCAGTACGTCCTGCTCACGGCGACCGCCCGCGGCCTGCGCACCTCCCTGCTCCACCAGGCCATGGAATGGCCGGACCTGCGGGCGGCCATGGCCGTCCCCGGCCACAAGCGCTGCCACCCGCACCTGCTGCTGCGCCTCGGCTACGGCCCGGACGGCGTCCGCACCCCCCGGGCACCCGGACAGCGAACCACCGGCCCCACGACGCCAACCAGTACGGATGACGCCACGGCCTGACGGCTTCCGTCCTCCGGTGCCGCGCGCTCCCGCCCCCCTGGCCGATGCCTGGCTGGGCTGCCGGGTCAGCAGCCAGGGCGCCCGCTGCGCCACGGACAAGAGACGAGAACCGAGAAACGCGGGCCCCACGCCGGATCGCCCGACCGACGGGGCGACGCGGACAGCGGGGCGGCCGCCTCCGACTCCGGCGAGGCAGCGCCCTCCGTTTCCAGCGAGGATGCCGGCCTCGATGCCGGCGAGGCCACCGCCTTCGATCCCATGAGGGCACCGCGTTCGATCCCTCGCGAGGGCACCGCCATCGAGGCGCACGAGGGCGCCGTCAACGAGTCTTGGAGGGCACCGCCGAAGGGCCCCGCGAGGGCCCCGCGAGGGCCCCGCGAGGGCCCGCCGCCGAGCCCGGTGAGGGCGGCACCTTGCACCCCGCCGTGGGCGCCCCCACCGAGCCCGGGCGGGGGCGCCCACCGTCGCTCAGTGCAGGCCGCGCTCCAGGCGTTCCGCGACGAGCTTCACGAAGCGTGCGGGTTCCTTCGGCTGGCCGCCTTCCGCGAGGACGGCCAGGCCGTGCAACAGCTCGGCCGTCTCGACGAGTTCGGTGCGGTCCTCGCGCTCCTGGTAGGCCTGGTTCAGGCCCCGCACGAGCGCGTGTGAGGGGTTGAGTTCGAGGATCCGCTTGGTGGGCGGGACCTCCTGGCCCATGGCGCGGTACATGTTCTCCAGCGCCGGCGTCAGGTCGTGGGCGTCGGAGACGACGCAGGCCGGGGAGACGGTGAGCCGGGTCGACAGGCGGACGTCCTTCACGTCCTCGCCGAGCTGCTCCTTCATCCAGCCGAGCAGCCCGGCGTACTCCTCGACCTGCTTCTCCCGCTCGCCGTCGGCCTGTTCGTCGCCCTGGACGTCCAGAGTGATCTCGCCCTTGGCGACGGAGCGCAGCCGCTTGCCGTCGAACTCGCCGACCGCGTCGACCCACACCTCGTCGACGGGGTCGGTGAGCAGCAGGACCTCGACGCCCCGGGCGCGGAAGGCCTCCATGTGCGGGGAGTTCTCGATGGCCTGCCGGGACTCGCCGGTCATGTAGTAGATGTCGTCCTGGCCGTCCTTCATCCGCTCCACGTACTGCTGGAGCGTGGCCGGCTCGTCCTCGGAGTGTGTACTGGCGAAGGTCGCGACGGCGAGGATGGCGTCGCGGTTGTCGGGGTCGCCGAGCAGGCCCTCCTTCACGACGGCCCCGAACTCCCGCCAGAACGTGGCGTACTTGGCGGAGTCGGCCGCCTTCATCTCCTTGACCGCCGCCAGCACCTTCTTGGTCAGCCGGCGCTGGATCATCCGAATGTGCCGGTCCTGCTGGAGGATCTCGCGGGAGACGTTGAGCGAGAGGTCCTGTGCGTCGACGACGCCCTTGACGAAGCGGAGGTACGGCGGCAGCAGCGCCTCGCAGTCGTCCATGATCAGGACGCGCTTGACGTACAGCTGGAGGCCGCGCCGGAAGTCGCGGGTGAACAGGTCGTGCGGCGCGTGTTCGGGGAGGAACAGCAGGGCCTGGTACTCGAAGGTGCCCTCGGCCTGGAGCCGGATCGTGTCCAGGGGGTCGCGCCAGTCGTGGCTGACGTGCTTGTACAGCTCGTGGTACTCGTCGTCGGAGACCTCGTCGCGCGAGCGCGCCCACAGCGCCTTCATGGAGTTGAGCGTCTCGGGCTCGGGCGTGTCCTCGCCCTCGCCCTTCGCGCCGGGCACGAGCCGGATCGGCCAGGTGATGAAGTCGGAGTACCGCTTGACGATCTCCTTGATCGTCCACGTCGACGTGTAGTCGTGCAGCTGGTTCTCGGGGTCGGCCGGCTTGAGGTGGAGCGTGACGGCGGTGCCCTGCGGCGCGTCGTCGACGGTTTCCAGGGTGTACGTGCCCTCTCCGCGCGACGACCAGCGGGTGCCGCTGCTCTCACCGGCGCGCCGGGTCACCAGGGTCATCTCGTCGGCCACCATGAAGCCGGAGTAGAAGCCGACGCCGAACTGGCCGATGAGCCCCTCGGCGCCCGCCGCGTCCTGGGCCTCCTTGAGCTCCTTGAGGAATTCGGCGGTGCCGGAGTTGGCGATGGTCCCAATGAGCTTTCCGACCTCGTCGTACGACATTCCGATGCCGTTGTCCCGCACGGTGAGCGTACGGGCGTCCGGGTCGGCCTCGATCTCGATGTGCAGGTCGGAGGTGTCTGCGTCGAGGCCGTCGTGCCGCAGCGCGGCCAGCCGCAGCTTGTCCAGCGCGTCGGAGGCGTTGGAGACGAGCTCCCGCAGGAAGACGTCCTTGTTCGAGTAGACGGAGTGGATCATCAGCTGGAGCAGCTGACGGGCCTCCACTTGGAACTCAAACGTTTCGGTCGGCATGGTTCGCATGTCCTCGCAGGTCCCGAAGTTGCCAGGTCAGGTGAGAGCCACTGTAGGACACCGGGCCCAGGCCGCCGACGAATACCGGTGCGGGGCGGGAATTCACCCACGACACCTGGCGTGTCCGGCCTCCCCTCCGGTATGTCATGCCTCTGTCAACATCGGCATTGTCGTGCCGCAGTGAAGGGAAGACCCCGTGCGCCTGCGCCCCTTGCGCCTCCTGTGCTGCTCCACCGCCCTCGCCCTGTCCCTGCCCGCCCTGCTTCCGGGGGCGGCCTCGGCGGCGGTCCCGGCCTCCTCGGTCTATCTGCAGAACTACGTCACCGGCCGCAACGCGGCAGACAGCGGCGGCACCGTCGCCGCGCACAACCCCAAGGGCAACGAGGACCACCAGCAGTGGACCCCGCTCGCGGTCGACGGCGGCCACCAGCTGCGCAACACCGACGAGTCCGGCACCTGCCTCGGCCGCAACGGCACCACCGCCGTCACCGCGGCCTGCGGCGCGGACGGCACGACCTGGACGCTCACCGCCGACGCCGACGGCACCTACACCGTCTCCGCGCCCGGTACCTCGCTGTACCTCACCGGCTCCTCCTCCGACGCCGGCGCCGTACAGCTCGGCTCCGCGGGCGACCTGGCCCGCTGGTATCTGACCCCCGTCGCCTACGCCACCACGGCGATGCCCTCCGCCGACACCCGCACCCTGGACCAGGTCACCTTCCTGACCGCGCACAACGCCTTCGCCAACGGTGCCGACGGCGACTTCGCCTCCTGGCCGGTCAGCTGGTTCCCCAACCAGAACTACGGCATCAGCCGCCAACTCGCCGACGGCGTACGGGGGTTCATGCTCGACGACTACACCGTCTCCGGGCGGGCGGTGCTGTGCCACAACAGTTGCGACGGCGTCAGTAGCCCCGTCCCGCTCGCCACCGACCTGCAGCGCATCGTCGACTTCCTCAAGGCGCACCCCGGCCAGTTCGCCACCGTGTTCCTGGAGGACTACGCCTCCTCCGACGTGCTGAAATCGTCCCTCGCGTCCGTCAACGGCCTCTACGACGTCCTCTACCGGCCCGACCAGGAAGGCGCGGCCACCAAGGGCTGGCCGACGATGGCCGACCTCGCCGCGCGCGGAAAGCAGCTGCTGATCTTCAGCGACCGCACCCGGGCGAGTGACACCGCCAACGGCTGGAGCACCCGGGACACCTTCGGGGTGATGTACCAGCGCGAGTGGACCGTGGAGAACTACTGGTCCATGGGCGGCGGCCTCGGCAGCTCCGACTGGTCCTGCTACAGCCGCTGGGACACCAGGCCGCTGACCACGGACTCGTCCGCGTTCCACCCGCTGTTCGTGATGAACCACTTCCGTGACTACACCATCGCCGGGACCGCCTCGACCGACAACGGCAAGATCCTCAACCGGGCGCAGAACTTCTGCACACCGGCCGCCCGCAAGAAGCCCAACTACGTCGCCGTGGACCGCTACGACCTCGGCTCCCCCGGCCCGCTGTCCACCGTGGAGACCCTCAACACCTACATCCTCGCGCCGGGACAGTGAACCTGGCCGCTGCGGGCCCCCGCCTTCCGGCCGGGGCCCGCCCCGCGCTCAGTTCTTGCCCGTGAGCCGCCAGATCTGGTTCTTCTTGGTGCTCAGGGCGCTCGCCGGGTCGCAGGTCCACTGGTGGATCTGCGCGCCGGCCGTGGTGGAGACGTTGCTGACGTCGACGCACTTGCCGCTGTGCACGGCGACCAGCTGGTAGTCCTTGCCGTTGCCGAGCGCTGTGACGGGGTCGAGGGTGAACTGCTGGTTGGTGCCTCCGTTGCAGGTGTACTGGATGACAGCCGCGCCGTCGGCGGTGGAGGCCTGCGACACGTCCAGGCACTTGCCGCTGAGCTCGTCGACCACCGTGTAGGTGTCGGCCCGGCCGGCGACCGGCTTCAGGTCGAGCATCTGCTGGTAGCCGCCTTCGCAGTACCACTGCTGGTACTGGGTGCCGTTGGCGGTACTGAGGCCGGTGTCGTCCAGGCACTGGCCGCTGTTCTCGCTGACCGCGACGGTGGAGACGGTCGGGTCGGACGGCGGGAGCAGGGTGACGGTGTAGCCGTCCTTGGCGTTGCTCCAGGGGATGGTCACCGAGGCCGCGTTGTTGCCGACGCTCAGCGTGCTGTCGGCGACGGTCTCCGGTCCGGCCACCGCCGCGCCGCCGTTGTACGGGACCCGTTGGACGACCGCTCGGACCTTGCCGCCCTCCACCACCGAAGTGGCGTTGAGGCCGGTGAGGTTGACGGTGACGTTGCCCGTGTTGCCGTTGCTGCCGAGCAGGAGCTTGGTGTTCTTGGCCGTGTTGTCCTTGGTGGCCAGTCCGTCGATGCCGGAGCCGGGGGTGAGTTTGACGATGTTGCCGCTCTGGGAGCCGTAGTAGCGGTACATGAACCACTCGCCCAGCGGCAGGTACTGGCCGGCGCCGTTCTTGGTGAGCAGGTTGGCCTCGTTGTCGTGCAGGCCGGTGCCGGAGGCCCAGTTGCCGCGCAGCCCGTCGGCGCCGGCGCGCTCCAGACGGCCGAGGAACCAGGCGCCGCCGCCCGGGGACTGCATGGACAGGGTGGCGTACTCGTTGATCTGGTACGGGCGGGTGTTGGTCAGTCCGGCGGCTGACAGCGTGGAGTTGGCGTTGCCGACGCCGCTGACGGGGTCGCCGGGCTCGTCGTGCCAGCTGTAGATGTCCGGGGCGACGTTGTTGGCCTTGACGTAGTTCAGGTAGGTGGTCCACCAGGTGTTGGACGACGTGGGCTGCCCGGCGATGCTGGGGCCGACGATCAACTGGCCCGGGAAGGCCGCCCGGACCCGGGCGTGGAAGCGGGACCACATCTGCAGGTACTGCGCCTGTGAGGGCTTCCAGAAACCGCTGCCGTCGGGTTCGTTCCACAGGTCCCACTGGACCGTCATGTTGTTGGCCCTGACGTCACCGATGAGTTGGTCGAGGAAGGCGTCGAACTGCGTCCAGTCGCCGTTGTCGCCGGGGAAGGCCTGGCTGGTGGTGCCGTCCGCGCCCCACAGGTCGTGCGGCAGCAGGACGAAGGTCCCGCCGAGGGCGACGGTGCGCTTGTACTGCGCGAGCGTGGAGTTCCAGCGGGTCCGGTAGTCGGCGAGGCTGGTCGCGTAGCCGCCGCTGTTGAGCTGTGCGCCGCCGGCCCGCATGAAGTGCCACTTGATGTCCTTGAAGAAGTGGTCCTGCGGGAGCGAGCCGTTCGGCGTCATCCCGTAGATCATTCCGGAGCCGTGGTAGGCGGGTGCGCCGCCGGCGGTGGTGAAGTCGACGGTGACACCGGTGTCGGCGGCGTGGGACGGGGCCGCGGGCACCAGGGTGGAGGCGAGGGCGGCCAGGAGGACGGCGACGGAGGCGGCTGCCCGGCCTCGGACGCGGGGCGTGGACGGGGTGGGTAGGGCGGGTGAGTTCATGGGGCGGCTCCTGGGTCAGTGACGGTGTGTGCGTGTGCTTCGGCCAGCAGGAGGTAGCTGCCGGCGGTCCAGGTGTAGGCGCGGTCGCGCAGGCCCGTTCCGGTGAGGGCGTCGAAGTTCTCGGCGAATCCGTGGGTCTCGCACAGGGCGCGGAAGCGGGCGCTGATGTCGTCTGCCAGCCGGTGGTGGCCGGCGCGGCGCAGGCCGTCCTCGACGAGGACGGTGGCGGGCGCCCAGATGGGGCCGCGCCAGTAGCCGTCGGCGCGGTAGTGCGGTGACGTGGGCAGTTCGGTGGCCAGGCCGTACGGCGTGAGGTGCGCCTCGATGCGGTCGGCCAGGACGCCGGCGACCTCGGCGGGCAGGTGTTCGCCGAGTACGACGGGCATGAGGTCGAGGAGACCGGCGCTGCTCCAGGTGGTGCCGGTGGCGGCGCCGCGGGCGAGGAACCTGTCGCCGGTCCAGAGCTGGTCGAGGAGCTCCTTCTGCATCTCCGCGGCGGCGCCGGTCCACCGGGCCGCTTGCTCAGGCCGTTCCAACTCGTCTGCCAGAGCGGCGAGTTCGCGCATCTGCAGGACCAGGAAGGCGGCCAGGTCGGCGGTGACCACCACTCGTTCGGGGTCGAAGGTGGTGGCGTTGTCCCAGCCGCTGTCGTTGCCGTGCTCGTAGTGGGCAAGTCGGGACCCGGGGGCCCGGCGTGCGGTGAGCCAGAAGCCGGTCCAGCGCTCCAACCGCTCGTAAGTATTGGCCAGTTCGGCCCGGACGGGCTGGGTCGGCAGACGGCGGCGCAGACGGCCGTGGGCCCAGCCGTGGATGGGGGGCTTGACGAAGTTGTACAGCACCTCGGAGTGGGTGACGGAGTCGGGCAGGGCGCCGCCGGCGTCCTGGTGGTCGAAGGGCAGGTGGTACTGGTCCAGCGCCAGTTCGGGGCAACCACGGGCCAGCGCGAGGGCGTTGAAGCAGTGGTCCCAGCTCCAGACCTTGTCCATCCAGTGCTTCGACATCAGTACTGCGGGCCGGGTGACCAGGCCGGTGGGCCGTACCGTCGCCGACCACAGGACGTAGGCGGCGAGTTCGGCGGCCGGGGTGGCCGAGGAGCGCCAGGGGGCCACCGCGTCGACGAAGCCGGTGAACGCCCTCAGCGTGGAGTCCCTGACGTCGTCGAAGGCCGCCGTGGGCGGGTACGGGGGGCGCGCGGTCTCGAACTCCTCGATCGCGATCTCCCACGTACCGTCCGCTTCCCCGGTCACGGCGAGACCGCGCTCGGCGCCGCCCAGGGCCTGGCTTCCGGCCGTCCGGGCGGTGGTGCCCCGCAGCACGGTGACGCGGTAGCGGCGTCCCGTCTCGTACGACGTGAACACGTGCGCGTCGGCCACGGGGTCGTGGAAGAAGTAGCTGCCGCTGAACGGGGTGAGGGCGGGCGCGGCGGCGAGGACGCCGACGCCGAGTCCGCTGCCGCGCAGACGTACGGTGTCCGGCGACTGGTAGGTGAGGTCGATGCGCCCGCCCGGGCCGTTCCAGCGGAGCAGGGCCGGTGTGGCCTCGACGCGGGTCTCGACGCGGTCGCCCGTGCCGGGGTCCAGGGGGACCAGGCGCAGTACGGCGTGCATGCCGTTCTGGTGCGAGACGAGGTGGAGGTCGTCGGCGTACGTCTTCTCCGCGACGACGGGCGAGATGTCGAACCAGGAGCCGTGGGTGGAAAACGGGATGTCGTGGACGGAGAAGGCCGGGCCGGGCGGGGCGGCGGTCATGTGACGTGACTCGTTTCTGGAGCAGGGGGCAGCAGTCGGCCGGCAACTGAGTAGCGGGCCGGGCGGGTTGGGAGGGTCAGTCCTTGACGGCACCGGCGGTCACGCCGGCGGCGACGTAGCGCTGCGCGAGGACGAGGATGGCCGCGGCCGGCAGGGAGGCGACGACGGCGGTGGCCATGATGGCGTTCCACTGCTGGTTGTTGTTGCCGATGTAGTGGTAGATGCCGAGAGTGATGGGCTCGTGACCGCCGCCGTTGACCAGGGTGCTCGCGAACACGAAGTCGGACCAGGACCACAGGAACGCGAACAGGGACACGGTGACGACGGCGTTGCGGCTGATCGGCAGGACGATGGACCAGAAGGTGCGCATTGGTCCGGCCCCGTCGGTCCTCGCGGCCTGGAGCAGCTCGCCGGGGATGCCGGACATGAACGCGGTGAAGATGAGGACGCCGAAGGGGACGGAGAGGGTGGAGTCGGCGACGATCAGGCCGGGGACGGACTGCAGCAGGCCGAGCTGGAGGTAGATGGCGTAGAAGCCCATCGCCATGATGATGCCGGGGATCATCTGGGCCGCCAGCAGGACGAAGCCGAGGATGCCGCCGCCGCGTGGCCGCAGTTTCGCCAGGGCGTAGCCGGCCGGTGCGGACAGGACAACCGTCAGCACGACGGTGCCCAGGCCGATGACGAAGCTGGTGCCGAGGTAGGGCAGTTGCTCGTCGAGGACGGCACGGTAGCCGCTGAGGGTTCCGTGCAGTGGCAGCAGGTCCGGCGGGGACTTGCGCATGTCCTGGTCCCGGGTGAGGGAGACGTTGAGCATCCAGTAGACCGGGAAGAGCATGATCGCGGTGAGCAGGACACCGATGGCGGTCTTCAGCCGCGTACGCCTGCGGTTCCGGTTCATGACAGGGCCTGCTTCCGCTGCGCCCGGACGTAGACCAGGCCGAAGACCAGCGCGGCGATCACGAGCAGGTTGCCGACGGCCGCGCCGGGGCCGAAGGCCGGCAGGAGGTTGCCGAAGCCCAGTTGGTAGGACCAGGTGGCGAAGGTGGTGGACGAGTCCGCCGGACCGCCCTTGGTCATGATCCAGATGATGTCGAAGACCTTGAGGGTGTAGATCAGCCCCAGCAGCAGGGTGATCGCCGACACCGGGCGCAGCAGCGGGAAGGTGACGCGCCAGAAGCGCTGCCAGGCGTTGGCGCCGTCGATGGCGGCGGCCTCGTACAGGCTCGGAGGGATGGACTGCAGGCCGCTGTGGAGCACGACCAGGTTGAAGGGGACACCGATCCAGATGTTCGCGATGATCACCGAGGTCAGCGACCAGGACGGCGAGGTCAGCCAGTTGACCTGCCCGACGCCGACGGCGTGCAGGCCGGCGTTGACGATGCCCGACTCGGTGTTGAGCATCCACGACCAGGTGGAGGCGGACACGATCAGCGGGAGCAGCCACGGTACGAGGAAGAGGGCGCGCAGGGTCGCGGAGAGCCGGAAGTTCTGGTCGAAGAAGACCGCGAGGGCGAGCCCGATGGCGTACTGGAAGACCAGGCACACGGCGGTGAAGACGGCGGTGTGGAGCAGGGCCGGGGCGAAGGTGGGGTCGGCGAGGACCTTGCGGTAGTTCGCCAGGCCGGTGAAGGGTGCGTCGCCCTGGACGAAGGAACGGACGGTGTAGTCGCGCAGGCTCAGGTCGAGGTTCCGGTAGAGCGGATAGGCGTAGAAGAGGGCGAGGTAGACGGTCACCGGGGCCAGGAACCCCCAGGCGGTCCGCTGTTTCATCGCAGTCATGTCACTCGGCCGCGGCCTGGGCCGAAGTCAGCGCTTCCTTGGGGGACTTGGCGCCGCTGAGGGCGGACTGGACGGCCTTCCACAACTGCTCGGAGATCTTGGGGTACTTGGTGCCGAGGTCGTCGCTGGTGCGTCCCCTGGCCGCCTTGACCGCCTCCACCCATGGCTTCAGCTCGGGTTTCGCGGCCACCTGCTTGTCCTGGACCTCGCCGGTGGGGGCCACGTAGGACAGGGTGGTGTCGGTGTCGTACAGGTTGGCGGTGCTGGTCAGGCAGGTCGTCAGCTTCTGTGAGGTGGTGTAGCGGCCGGTGTCCCTCTGGACCGGGACGGTGACGAACTCGCCGCCGGTCGGGGCCGCCGCGCTGCCGCCGCCGGTGCCGGGTACGGGCAGGACGCCGTAGTCGAAGCCGGCCTTCTCGGCGTTGGCGAGCTGCCAGGTGCCGTTCTCGGCGAAGGCGTAGTCGCCGCTGGCGAACTCCTGCCAACTGGTGGTCTGGGTGTTGTTGAGCACCGAGTCCGGGGCGTAGCCGTTCTTCAGCCAGTCCTTCCATAGGGAGAGGGCGGACACGGCCTGGGCGGAGTCGAGTGCGGTGAGCTCGGCGCCCGCGCCCCAGAACCAGGGCAGGAACTGGAAGCTGCCCTCCTCGGTGCCGATCGCGGAGAACGTGATGCCCTTCTTGCCGGCCTTCTTCACCTTCCGCAGGGCTGCCGTGAGCGACTTCCAGTCCTTGACGGTGGCGATGTCGACGCCGGCCTGCTTCAGCACCTTCTTGTTGTAGTAGAGGGCGAGGGTATTGGCGCCGATGGGCGTGCCGTAGGTCTTGCCGCCGGACTGTCCGGCCGCGAGGAGGTTGGGGTCGACCTTGGAGGTGTCCAGCTTGTTGTCGTCGGTGGTGGTGAGGACGCCCGCCTCGGCGAGGGTGGAGACCACCGGGTTGTCGACGACGAGGAGGTCGGGCGAGTTGCCCTGCTGGGCCGCGAGCAGCGTCTTGTTACCCAGGTCGCTGGTGTCGAAGGCGGTCCGCTTGATCGTCACGCCCGCCTTGGTGCCGCACCGGTCCAGCAGCTTCGCCCAGGCGGAGGTCTTGTCGAACTGGGGGTAGGGGTCCCAGACGGTGTAGGTGCCGCTGCCGGCGCCCTCGGCGCCGGTGCTGCCGGAGCCGGAGGAGCAGGCGCTCGCGGTGACGGTCACGGCCAGGGCGGTCAGGGCGGCGGCGGTCAGCCGGCGCTGTCTTGCGGAGCTGTTCATCGCGGGTTCCTCTGTTCTTGGCATGCGGGTGCCGAGGCACGGGGTGATGAGGGTGACAGGGCACGCCGAAGGCACCGGGGAGCGGTCGGCGGGTGAAGGAAGGGGCGTCACGCGGGGGTTGCCCGCGGGGCGGGGTCAGGTCGTCGGTGTACCGGGGCCGGTGCTGGCCCGCAGGGAGATCGGCGGGGTCAGCAGGTGGTGGCGGGGCGGCGCGTCGGGGTGGTCGAGCCGTTCCACCAGCAGGTCGACGGCGCGTCGGCCCATCTCCTCCGCCGGTACGTCGGCCGCGGTGAGCCGCGGGGTCACCGTCTCCGCCCAGCGGCCGGCGACGACCCCGGTGACGGAGAAGTCGCGCGGCACATGGCGGCCGGCCTCGGCGAGCCCCCGGTACAGGCCGCCGAGGGCGGCCTCGTTCAGGGTGACCAGGGCCGTGGTGGCCGGGTCGTCGTGCAGGATCTGTTCCACGCAGGCCTGGCCGGAGGCGGCGTCGTCGCCGCAGCAGTACGTCCGTACCGTCAGCCCGCGCTCGGCGGCGGCCTTGGTGAAGCCGTCGAGGCCGCGCTGGGCGGACTCGTATCCGCACCGCAGCAGCTGCTCGGGCCGGTTGACGAAGGCGACCCTGCGGTGGCCGAGGTCCGCCAGGTGGTGGACGCACGCAGCCGCCAGGGCGGTGTGGTCCAGGCCCACCCACCAGCTGCCCTCGGGGCGGGCGGTGCGGCCGATGGCGACGAAGGGGAAGTCCAGGGCGGCCAGGTGATCGACCCGGTCGTCCTGGAGCCTGATCTCCATCAGGATCGCGCCGTCGACGCGCCGCTCTCCCAGCAACCGCTGGAAGGAGCGGTCGCTGTCGACGCCGCTCGGGGACAGCAGGACGTCGTAGTCGTGGGCCGCGGCGGCCTCGACCACGCTGCCGATGAAGTCCAGCTGCATGCCGGTGTAGTGGTTGCCGGCCGGCGGGAAGACCAGGCCGATCGTGCTGGTGCGGCCATTGGCCAGGGCGCGGGCGCTGGCGTTCGGGCGGTAGCCCAGTTCGTCGATGACCTGCTGGATCTTCCGGCGGGTGTCGCCCGAGACCGGGCGCTTGCCGCTCAGCGCGTAGGACACGGTGCTCCGCGAGACACCGGCCCGCCGGGCGATCTCACCGATGTTCACGAGGGGCTCCTTGCTCGAACCGGTTCGGCACCTCACAGGAGGGTACGCCCGCCGGTTGCGAGGGTGTGAGAGGGAGAAGGTCCGCGAGCCGATCATTTGTCGAACCGGTTCGCGTGAAGCGAAGGTAGGAACTGCCCGCACGGCTGTCAACACCCTCTGCATGTCTTTTCCCTGGGGAAGAGCGAGGCGGAGCCCGCGCGAGAGGGATTGCCGGTCGAGGCGCCCGGTGCTAGCTTCTCGAACCGGTTCGATGATGTGATCGGGCAGAGAGGAGGCCAGCCCAGCTGTCAGGAACGACCGGCTGCCGAGCCGGGGGCGTCGGCGCGTCGGCGTCAGTGCCGGACGCCGCCCATCTCCGCGGTGAACAGCACGGGGTCGCTGTCGAAGCCTCTGACCATCTCGTGCATCTCCCACCGGCCGGAGGCGTCGCGGGTGAACTCCGCGATCGTCGCGGCGGTGGCATCGGCGACCTGCGCGAAGTCGTCCACGAGCAGGTGCCGGTACCCCTCGACGACGAGCACCCCGGCGTTCGTGAGGTCGCCGAAGGTACGGGGGCCGCCGTCCTGGTGGATGGCCACGCCCACCACGACCCGCCCGTAGACGGGCGAGAGCCGGTCGAACTCCAGCACCATGACCTCCACGTACCCGAAGCCCATGCCGGTCTCGCTGTGCCGGGGCATGTTGATGGTGCCGTCGGGTGAGCGGCTCTCGTAGTGCACGACGTAGGCGGGCCGTCCATGGGGATCGTCCGCCGAGTAGGTCGCCCCGATGATGTCGAGGTGGCGGACCGGCTCGCCGAAGGGACTCGGGTCCCACTTGAGTCTGACCTCGACCTTGCCCAGCCCCTCGCCGACACCGCTCATTTCCGCCACTCCCCCGTCAGCCCGGCGCGGGCTCGCCCCGCATCCTCAAGTATGAGCCGTGACCAGCCCTTTGATGCCTTCTCGGCGAAGCCGGACAGGTCACCGGGCGACGGCGAATTCCAGCGAGGGCGGGGTTCAGGGCCGATACCGCACGAAGCGCAGGGTCGCGGTACGCTCGCCCGGCGCCGGGGGACGGTTCCACGGCAGGGTGCGGAAGCTGTGCAGGCGACCCCGGGTGAGGGCAAGCCTCGGCAGACGGACACCGAACTCGAAGGCGAGGGCCTCCAGGGCGCGCCGCTCGCCCAGCCGCTCGGCGAGGGGTTCGCCGGGAGGAAGAGACGGCCGGGATCGAGGGCGGCCGGGATCGGCCCTCGTCTGCCGATCGTGCCCGACCGCACGGTGAATCCGTAGGTCTCCTCGCCGTTCTGCGTGACGGACAGCAGGAAGTGTCCAAAGCGGTCTCCCTCGAAGGGCTCGCTCCACACCGTGACCGCGCGAGCGCCCCGGGAGGCGGCGACGGCCGGGGAGACGAACCGCTTCTCGTCGAAGCCGCCCGGCCCGGGCTCCAGGGTGAAGCTCCAGCCGGGCCCCGCCCGGCCGACGACGGCCACCGCCTCGTCCCCGGACGTCGAAAGGCCATGGTCGTTGCGCGCGTCCCACAACGTCATCGGTTCCCGCAGGCCGGGGATCCCGTCCGCGCCGATACGGGCG
The DNA here is from genome assembly GCF_006715395.1 of Streptomyces sp. SLBN-31. Taxonomy (NCBI): domain Bacteria; kingdom Bacillati; phylum Actinomycetota; class Actinomycetes; order Kitasatosporales; family Streptomycetaceae; genus Streptomyces; species Streptomyces sp. SLBN-31. The sequence goes on along the minus strand of NZ_VFNC01000001.1, from coordinate 2,748,195 downwards.
GGCAGTTGGGCCGGTTCCACGCCCTCCACCAGCAGGAAGCGGTACGACGTCAGGATGCTGCCCCGATCGGTGTCCGCCAGCCAGGCCAGACCCGGGGGATCCTGGTCGGCCGCCGGAGCGGGGGCGCTGCCCTGCTGCCCGGCCCTCGGTGTGGCCAGCAGCTCCCGGCCCCGCTCCGGGGTGAGGAGGGGTCCCAGGACCGGGTCGGCGCACAGGCCGACGGGCGCGATGTGGTCCGGGCCGAGCGGCCGCCACTCGGGCAGCGAGGTGCGCAGCGTATGCCAGGCAGCGTCCGTGTCGCCCCAACGGGCCTGTTCCCGGGCCTCCTCCACGGCGGCCGCGAAGGGGCCGGCGGGCGTGTAGCGGAACGTGCCGTCCCGCAGCCGGCGCAGGGACTCCTCCGCCGTCGGGCGCACGGTCTCGGGAGCCGACGGGAGGAACGTGCTGTCGTCCCAGTGGTTCCGTATGTGCTCGGTGGCCAGCACCGGCAGCACCTCCGGCGCGTACCTCGGGTCGTCCGAGAGGCCGTGGAAGGACACCGCGCAGGGCTCGCCGAGCAGGCGGCGGATCTGGTCCCGCAGTCCCGTCGCCCGGGGCCTGCCGTACGCGATCGCCTCCGCCAGGGCCGCCGAGGCCTGCTCGTATCTTCCGGCGAGGGCGTCGAGCCGGGCGGCCTCGACGGAGGCGTCCAGGGACCGTGTGGTCGCGTTGACGAACTCCCGCCCCTCGCGCGCCGATCGGTCCGTCCGCATCTGGTGGAACTCCCTGTGCATCGCCTCCATGAAGGCGCGGAACGACGGGAACCGTTCGGGCGGGCTCGCACGCCAGGACGCCCAGGTGTAGACGGCCCACTCGCCGGTGTCGTCGACGTCTCCGGGGTCGAGCAGGACGTACACGGCGTCCGACTCCACGTCGAGTTGCAGCGCCCGCTGCCACATCCCTGCAAGGAGTGTCTCCTCCCTGGTGGGGTCGTCGTCGAGTTCGCCAGGGAAGTACGCGGACAGACCTGCCGCGTCCTCGTGCGGGCGGATGCGGTCCGAGCCCGCCAGCAGCCGGACGAAGTCACCCGCGTGCCGCCAGCCGTCGCTCACCGCGAGAAATGTCCGGTACGAGGGCGGCAGCCGGAGTCCGAGCCGCTCCTCCAGCGCCTTGATGCGCTCCTCGGACGCGGGTGGGAAGCCCAGCCACCGTGTGCGGCGGGGTTCCTCGTCGGGCGCGTGAATGCCTTCCGGTGTCTCCGGGTCCTGCGCGTCCGCCCACTCCTCGCTCCACCGCCGTAGGAAGGACCGCCAGTCGTCGCTCATGTCCGCCATGCCCGAAGCCTGACAGGTGCCACTGACAACGCCCTTGGTGCGCCGGGCGGTTGGCCCGGCGAACGGGCCAAGTGCCGGTGCTCCGGGAGCGGATCGGGGTGCGGTGGCCGACGGGTGTCGCGTCTGCCGCGCGGCATGCGCTGGGGCCACCACAGGACGTAGGCGGCCGAACCGAACGCGAAGGCGAGGCGGATGAGGCCGCGGGCACCGTCGGACGGAATCAGCAGGGCACTGCCGTAGAGGGACAGCAGCGCGATCCAGCTCACCCAGGGAACCAGACGCCGCTGGCCGATCGAGTCCCAGATCAGGGTGCCGAGGAGGACGGAGGCGTTGTAGTACGTGTACACGCCGGGGTCCAGGGCGATGCGGGCGTCGGCGGCGAGCAGGACGACGGCCGGCCAGCGCTGCCGACGGACCGCGAGGACGCCCAGGGCGACGCCGAGGCTCATCTGGGCGGGCCGGTCCCACCAAGGGGTGACGGGATCGTGCACGCCGAACCAGCGCAGCGACGAGGCCGGTTGGTTGGGAATGGTGAAGCGGGCGGCGGCGAACGTGTCCGTGTGGGTGAGGTAGAACGGCAGCCAGGCGGCGGCCACCAGGGCGAACAGCCAGGCCGCGGCGCGCGCCCGGCCACCGCGGGGCAGTGCCAGGAAGAGGGGGGTGAAGCCGACCGCCCAGGGTTTGCAGCCGACGGCCAGGGCGAGGCAGACGCCGACGGCGGTCGCCCGGCCGCGGACCAGGGCGCGCACCGCCAGCGTGGTGAAGAAGAGGGCAAGCACGTCGTCGAGATGCGCGAACCGCACGGCCACCTCCACCCACATGGGGATGAAGGCCGCACCGGCGATCAGGACCCGCTGCTGCAGGCGCCGGTGGTTGACCCCGGTGCCCCGATAGTGGTCCGCGGCCGCCCGGCCGACCAATACGAGCATGTACAGCCCCAGGCCGGACATGAACAGGTCCGCGAGCTTCTCCCCCGTCTCGGGCGGGAACGGCGCGAACAGCCCGGCGACGAGGAAGCTGACGGGTCCGATCTGCAGCTCGGGGTGGTTGGCGTAGAGGGCGAGGCCGCCTCCGGGGATCTGGTTGAACAGCAGCTGCTGTCCGGTCCTCAAGTAGTGCCAGGAAACGGCCTCGTGACGTTCGGCCACGATGAACCAGCCGGCCGTCCACACGGCCAGCAGCACCGTGTGCCGGCGGACCGGCAGCCGCTTCGCCCAGCCGAACCGCTCCCCGCCCCCGGGCGCGCGAGTCGCCGTTCGCCGGTTCGGCACACCCCGTCCTTCCGCTCCACGCACAGTCGGCACCGGGGCGGCCGAGGACACGGCCCCGCCCGGCTCACCTCAGTAGAGGGACTGCGCGCGACGCGGGTTCCTCGTCAAGCGGCACTCCTCGACGGCCGGGGCGGGCCGGACACCTGCGTGGAGTTCGGTGGAGCCGTCGGCCTCACGCGTGGAGCGCGCCGCGCAGCGTGGCGGCCATCAGCTCCATGGCCTCCTTCGCCGACGCGACCGGACCGGTGTGGGTGAAGTAGTGGTCGACGCCCGTGAAGACCCGGTGGCTGACCGGGACACCGGCGGCCTCCAATGCCTTCGCGTAGGCGTCCCCTTCGTCGCGCAGGCGGTCGTTCTCGGCGGTGATGACCAGGGCGGGAGGCAGTCCGGCGAGGTCGTCGGCCAGTGCGGGCGAGACGAGGGGGTCCGCGCGGTCGGCCGGGTCCGGGACGTAGACGTCGGTGAAGATCCGCATCAGCCGGGGGCCGAGCAGCGGCCTGGCGATGGGCGACTGCTTGGTGGCGGGGTCGGCGAGCTGGTCGAGCGGGGCGGAGTCCAGGATCTGGAGCCGGGGCGTGAAGGTGTCGCGGTCCCGGGCCGTTCGGCAGACCGCGGCGGTGAGGTTGCCGCCGGCACTGTGCCCGCCCACGGCGAGCCGCGAACCGTCCCAGCCGTTCGCGGCGCCGTTCTGGGCGACCCATGCGGTGACGTCGTACGCCTGCGTGACGGGGACGGGGAAGGGCCGCTGCGGGGCGACGGCGTAGTCGACGTTGACGACGACGCAGCCGGCCTCGGCGGCCAGGTAGCGGCAGATGTGGTCGTCCTGTTCGGGGCGGGCGATGACGAATCCGCCGCCGTGGAAGTTGACGTAGACGGGGGCGGGAGCCTCGGCGGTGGCCTGCGGGCGGTAGACCGTGCAGGTCACCGGTCCGGCGCCGGTCTCCACGCGGAGGACTTCGGTGCGCTTCGGTATGTCCGTGAAGCGCAGGTCCTCATGCACCCGAGCCATCACGCGGCCGAGGAGCAACTGCATGCCCCTGGCCTGGAATCTGGAGCCGAACGGCATGACCGTACCCCTTGCTGCAACATTAAACCAACAGGATTCCTGATAATGGATGATCGCCTCGCACAGCGCAATGGGGAGGACCGGACGGCCGAGGACCGTGTGGTCGCACCGGCGGGGTGGGTGTGGGCGTCGGCCGGCTCGATGGCGCCGTGGGGCGCGGGAGTGGCCAGACCGGACCCGGCCAGGGTGTGGTGGGTAAGGACCATCCCGAAGGTGGCGGGGTCGAGTGCACCGTCGATCCGGCGCAGCGCACTGCCGGCCGTGCCCGCCTGCCGGTGCGGCAGGCTGTTCAAGACCACGCCGGTCGTGACGCCGCCGGGCGAGCGCGGTCGTCACCTCCGAAAGGCGGTCGTCCGGGCGGTGGACCGGCCCGGACGGGGCACTCGCCGGCCGACGGCGGTTTTCCACCGACCCACCGACGGCGGTTTCAGCGACCCCAAGGAGTGCCATGCCTGCCCCACGACTGCTCAGCGTCTATCTCAACGATCACCTGGCCGGCGCGACCGTCGGTGCCGAGCTGGGGCACCGCATGGTCCAGGAGCACGGTGACACACCGTACGGCGACGAGCTGCGGCACCTGGCGACCGAGATCGCGCAGGACCGGCGGGCCCTGCAGCGGATCATGGCCGAACTGGACGTTCCCGCGCGCCGGTACAAGGTCTACGGGGCATGGCTGGGCGAGAAGCTGGGCCGGGCCAAGCCCAACGGCCGTCTGCTGCGCCGATCCGGCCTCACGCTGCTGGTCGAGCTGGAGGCGCTGCGGTCCGGCGTGGCCGGCAAGGCGCTGCTCTGGCGCGCCCTGCTCACCGTGGCGGCGGACGATCCGCGCTTCGACCACGACCGGCTGGAGGAGTTGCGGCAGCGGGCGGACCGGCAGATGCAGACGCTGGACTCCCTGCACACGCGGGCCGCCACCGGCCTGCTGTCCGCCCCGGAGTCGCAGTCGTCGGGATCGTCGGCGGCCCGGTCCGGCTGACGCCCGTGGTACCGCCGACGTCGCCCGCTCAGCCCAGCAGCGGGTCGTCGAAGAGCGAGAGCCTGGCGGTGACGCGCTTGCCGACGGGCTCCCGGCGAGCCTCGAAGCCCTGCACCACCGCCATCACTATCTCCAGGCCGTGCTGCCCCACCCGGCCGGCGTCGGCGGCCTGGGCCCACGGAAGCGTGGGATCGGTGTCCCACACCTCGATCTCCACCATGCTGCCGTCCGGGATGCGCAGTTGCAGCAGGGCCGGCCCCGGCGCGTACTTGAGCGCGTTGGTGACCAGCTCGCTGACGACCAGCTGCGACAGGTCCAGCGTCCGGGCCGAGACCGGCAGCCCGTACTCGGACTGGGCGCGCGCCAGGAAGGTGGACACCTGGTCCCTGGCGTCGGCGATGCAGCCCGGCGCTCCGTCAAGGGCCACCGTTACCTCGGCAGGTGCGGCTTCCGGCATCCGAAACCACCCCTCGGGCGGAACAGACTGCCTGCCGCCGATGTGCAATACCCCGTTCATGAGCGCGCGACTACCCCGTAGGTCTCGTCCTACTCCTGCGCCGCGCACACATGAATGCGGCTCGTGCGTGCATCGAGCCCGGAATACGGGGCAGCGATGGCAACAGGGACGTGACGGGGTGCGCGATCGACCGCGGAAGGATGCGAGTGGCAGACAACCGGGAAGCAGTGGGCCACGGCGGGCTGTCCGTGGTCCGTGCCGACGTCGACGGCATCGCCGTTCTCGGCCTCGACGGAGAAGTGGACTATCAGAGCTCGTCGGCCCTGACCCGGGTGATGCCTCTGGCCGACGAAGACCCGGGCCGTCGGCTCGTGCTCGACCTGAGCCAGGTCACGTTCATGGACTCCAGCGGTGTCAACGCCCTGATCGCCGCCCACCAGGCCAGGCAGCCCGTACAGGGGTGGCTGCGGCTGGCCGGGGTCCACGGAGCGGTGCTGCGCACCCTGCAGCTGGTGGGCCTCGACACGGTGATCGCCTGTTTCCCGAGCGTCGAGGACGCCCTTCGACCGTGACGGGCGGACGGTGAACACCGCCTGAGAATCAGTCCGAGTACCCGGCATCACCCAGGCCATGCCGGTTTCCGCATGCCTTTTTTCGGCCTGCTCAAAGGCCCTCCCGATGCTTTGGCCGCCGCCCGGGAACTGCGTTAATCTTCGACCGATTTCTCATCAGGCATATCCGTGAACTGCGGAATTGCCGCTCATAGCGGGGCCTTCCGGGCCCCGGCGCGGTTCCGAGTCCTCGGGGTGAGGGCTCTTGGGGAGCGGAACGAGGGTGCGCATGACCACCAAGTCGGTCGAGGCCGAGCAGCAGGGGCCGGGCGAGCAGGAGCTGCGGCAGCTGCTGGCCGGGCTGACCGCCGTACGCGACGGCGACTTCGGCACCCGTCTGCCGTCGGACGGGGAGGGCCTGCTCGGCGACATCGCCACCGTTTTCAACGGCATGGTCGACCAGCTCTCCGTGTTCACCTCGGAAGTGACGCGGGTGGCCCGCGAGGTGGGTACCGAGGGCACGCTGGGCGGACAGGCGGAGGTACCGGGGGTCTCCGGCACCTGGGCCGACCTGACCGACTCGGTCAACGCCATGGCGGGCAACCTGACCACACAGGTCCGTGACATCGCCCAGGTGGCCACCGCGGTCGCCAAGGGAGATCTGTCACAGAAGATCGACGTGCCCGCCCGCGGCGAGATCCTCCAGCTGAAGGAGACCGTCAACACGATGGTCGACCAGCTGTCCGCGTTCGCCGACGAGGTCACCCGCGTCGCCCGCGAGGTCGGCAGCGAGGGACGTCTCGGCGGCCAGGCGCAGGTCCCCGGCGTCGGCGGTGTCTGGCGCGACCTGACCGATTCGGTCAACTTCATGGCCGGAAACCTGACCTCCCAGGTCCGCAACATCGCCCAGGTGACGACCGCGGTGGCGCAGGGCGACCTGTCCCAGAAGATCACCGTGGACGCCCGCGGCGAGATCCTGGAACTGAAGAACACCATCAACACCATGGTCGACCAGCTCTCCGCCTTCGGTGACGAGGTCACCCGCGTCGCCCGCGAGGTCGGCACCGAGGGGCGCCTCGGCGGGCAGGCCGACGTCAAGGGCGTGAAGGGCACCTGGCGCGACCTCACGGACTCCGTGAACTTCATGGCGGGCAACCTCACCGCGCAGGTCCGCAACGTCGCCCAGGTGGCCACCGCGGTGGCCCAGGGCGACCTCTCCCAGAAGATCACCGTGGACGCCCGCGGCGAGATCCTGGAACTCAAGAACACCATCAACACCATGGTCGACCAGCTCTCCGCGTTCGCCGACGAGGTCACCCGCGTCGCCCGCGAGGTCGGCACCGAGGGCAACCTCGGCGGTCAGGCCATCGTCCGGGGCTCCTCGGGCACCTGGAAGGACCTCACCGACAACGTCAACGTGATGGCGTCCAACCTGACCGGGCAGGTCCGCTCCATCGCCCAGGTCGCCACCGCCGTCGCCCGCGGCGACCTGTCGCAGAAGATCACCGTCGAGGCCAAGGGCGAGGTCGCCGCCCTCGCCGATGTGATCAACACCATGGTCGACACGCTGTCCGCGTTCGCCGACGAGGTCACCCGCGTCGCCCGCGAGGTCGGCACCGAGGGACGCCTCGGCGGTCAGGCGCACGTGCCGAACGTGGCCGGCACCTGGAAGGACCTGACGGACAACGTCAACTCCATGGCCAACAACCTCACCGGGCAAGTGCGCAACATCGCCCTGGTGACGACCGCGGTGGCCAACGGCGACCTGTCGAAGAAGATCGACGTCGACGCGCGCGGCGAGATCCTGGAGCTGAAGACGACCATCAACACGATGGTCGACCAGCTGTCGTCGTTCGCCGCGGAGGTCACCCGCGTCGCCCGCGAGGTCGGCAGCGAGGGCCGGCTGGGCGGACAGGCCGAGGTGGAGGGCGTCGAGGGCACCTGGAAGCGGCTGACGGAGAACGTCAACGAGCTCGCCGGGAACCTGACCCGGCAGGTCCGCGCGATCGCCGAGGTCACCAGTGCCGTCGCCGAGGGCGACCTGACCCGCTCGATCACCGTGGAGGCCTCCGGCGAGGTCGCCGACCTCAAGGACAACATCAACTCCATGGTGGAGTCCCTGCGCGAGACCACGCGGGCCAACCAGGAGCAGGACTGGCTCAAGACCAACCTGGCCCGCATCTCCAGCCTGATGCAGGGCCACCGTGACCTGCCGGTCGTCGCCGAGCTGATCATGGACGAGCTGACGCCGCTGGTCTCCGCCCAGTACGGCGCCTTCTACCTCGCCGAGGACACCGACGCCGGGCACGACCTGCGCCTGGTGGGCTCCTACGGCTTCCCGGACGACGCCGACCGGCCCACCCGTATCCCCATCGGCCGCTCCCTGGTCGGCCAGGCGGCGCGCAACCGCCGGACCATCACCGTGGAGGACCTGCCCGAGGGCTACGTCAGCATCTCCTCCGGCCTCGGCCACGCGCTCCCCCGCGCCCTGGTGGTGCTGCCCATCGTGGTCGAGGAGCAGGTGCTCGGCGTCATCGAACTGGCCTCGCTCAGCCACTTCCGGCAGATCCACCAGGACTTCCTGACGCAGCTGATGCCGACCATCGGCGTCAACCTCAACACCATCGTCGCCAACGTCCGTACCGACGAGCTGCTGGAGGAGTCCCAGCGGCTGACCGTGGAACTGCAGGCGAGGTCCGGGGAGTTGCAGGTCCAGCAGGTCGAACTGCAGCGCTCCAACGCCGAACTGGAGGAGAAGGCCTCCCTGCTGGCCTCGCAGAACCGCGACATCGAGGCCAAGAACCTGCAGATCGAGCAGGCCCGGCAGGAACTGGAGACCCGGGCGCAGCAGCTGGCGCTGGCCTCCAAGTACAAGTCGGAGTTCCTGGCCAACATGAGCCACGAACTGCGCACCCCGCTCAACAGCCTGCTCATCCTGGCCCAGTTGCTGGCCCAGAACCCCTCGCGCAACCTCACCCCGAAGCAGGTCGAGTACGCGGGGATCATCCACTCGGCCGGCTCGGACCTGCTGCAGCTGATCAACGACATCCTCGATCTGTCCAAGGTCGAGGCCGGCAAGATGGACGTCTCCCCCGAGCGGGTCCCGCTGCGCCAGCTGCTGGAGTACGTCGAGGCGACGTTCCGCCCGATGACCACGCAGAAGAGCCTGGACTTCACCGTCGCCACCGCGCCCGGAACGCCCGCGGACCTGCTCACCGACGACTCCCGGCTGCGCCAGATCCTGCGCAACCTGCTGTCGAACGCGGTGAAGTTCACCGAGCAGGGCGGCGTGGAGCTGAGCATCGAACCGGCGGCCGACCGGGAGGTGCCGCGCGGTGTGCACCGGGGCGGCCCCGTGGTGGCGTTCCGGGTGAAGGACACCGGCATCGGCATCCCCCAGCAGCAACTGGAGACGATCTTCGGGGCGTTCCAGCAGGCCGACGGAACGACCAGCCGCAAGTACGGCGGTACCGGCCTGGGCCTGTCCATCACCCGGGAGATCGCCCATCTGCTCGGCGGTGCCGTCACCGTCGACAGCACTCCCGGCCAGGGGAGCATCTTCACGCTCTATCTGCCCGTCGCCCGTGCCGACTTCGAGGAGCTGGCGAACGGCGGCCGGCAGGCGGAGCCGCACCGGGACGACACCGTCCTGGACGCGGCGGCGCCCCGGGCACTGTCCGGTCCCACGCCGCCGCCCGGGCACCGCAGGCGCCGGCTGCTGGTCGTCGAGGAGCGCCAGCGCGGTCTGCTCTCGCTCGTCGCCGAGCGCGCCGTCGCGGACATCGCGCGCGACCCGGCCGACCCGCACGGCGAGATCGACATCATCACCGCCGTCGGAGCGGAGGAGGCCGCGAGCACGCTGGCGGCCGAGCCCTGCCACTGCGTGGTCCTCGAACTCGGCATGCCGCACGCCGAGGGCGCGGACTTCCTGGAGGCCATGCGCGGCGACTCCGCGCTGGCCAGTGTGCCCGTGCTGGTGCACACCGGTCACCGGGTGGACCTCGCCCAGGAGCATGCCCTGCGGGCACTGGCGGGCGACCGGCCGCTGGACTTCCTCTCCAGCCTGGACGAGCTGCGCGAACGCATCACCCTGCACCTGTCCGCCGAGCAGCCGGGCGACGTGCTGTCGCTGGTGCGCGCCGAGGAGTCGCAGCACGCCCCGGCGCAGGTGGTGGACGACTCGTTCAGCGGCCGGACGGTCCTGGTCGTCGACGACGACGCGCGCAACCTGTTCGCCCTCAGCGGGGTGCTGGAGCTGCACGGCTTCGAGGTCCTGCACGCGGACAACGGCCGCAAGGGCATCGAGATGCTGCTCGCGCACCCGGACATCTCGCTGGTGCTGATGGACGTGATGATGCCGGAGATGGACGGCTACGCCGCGACCGCGGAGATCCGCTCGATGCCGCAGTACGCGGAGCTGCCGATCATCGCCGTCACCGCGAAGGCGATGCCGGGCGACCAGGAGAAGAGTCTCGCTTCGGGCGCGAACGACTACATCACCAAGCCGGTCGACACCGGCGACCTGATCGCCCGCGTCCGGCACTGGCTGCCCTCGTGACCGGGTGTCGCCACCGCCGAGTCCCCCAGCCGACCGCGTGACGTCCCCCGGCGTCCCCGCCGCAGAACAGGCCCACCGTGAGTGATCTCCGTCAGCCGCACGAATCACCCGCCGCCGAGCGCGCCGAGTCGCCCGACGACCTCGGCATGTCCGTGGCGGAGAGCGCCGGCACCGACGGTCCCGAGCAGACGTCCCCCGTGGGGCGGCTCGCGGCGACCGTGGACCGGCTGCGCCGCGAGGTGCGGGCGGCGCAGGCCGAGGCGGACGGGCGCGCCCTGATCGAACTGGCCAAGGGCATCCTGGTCGAGCGGCTGGGCTGTGGTCCGGCGCAGGCGGCGCGGCAGCTCGCCGAACTGACCGCGCAGGCGGGCGTGACCCCGCTGGAGTTCGCCGTCGAGGTCATCAACCAGGCCTCGCGCGACCGGGTCTCGGAGGTCACCAGCGCCTTCCTCGCCGCCACCGCGGCCCGGTCCGACGCGGCCGCGGCGCCCGACGGCACCTCCTCCGCCGTACGGCTGCGGACCGCGGAGAGCGGGGCGCTGGCCGCGGACGACACCCAGGCCGTCGCCGACTCCCTGCTGGAGCACGCCCTGACCCCGCTCGGCGCGGAGGCGGTGGCCATCTGGGGGCTGGGGGCCGACGGCTCGCTGAGCCTCGCGGGCAGTGCCGGGTTCTCCACCGCCGAGGCCGGGCGGTGGCGGCACGTGCCGCCGGGCGTGACGACGGTGGCGCGCCGGGGGCTCACCGAGGACGGGGGCCAGTGGATCCACAGCCTGGCCGAGACCGGGCTGCCCTCCATCGGCCAGCACCACCGCCCCGAGGGCGGCCGGGTGGCCGTACCGGCCGGGACCGGCGGGCGGATCCACGGGGTGCTGGAGATCGCCTGGCCGGCACCGCTGGACCCGCTGTCGCCGCCGATCGTCCGGCAGATCGAGGCACTCGCGGAGCTGTGCGCGCACACGCTGGAGACCTCGGCGCCACAGGACCCGGCGGAGGGCACAGGCCCGCGCGTCCTGCCGGACGTCGCCGAACTGATGGACCTCGCCGACGGACTGCACGACCCGGCGCTGGTGCTGACGCCGCACCTGAACGCCGAGGGACGGCTGGTCGACTTCCTCATCCAGCACGTCAACGGCCGCTTCCTGGACCCCGCCGGCCGGCCGCGCGGCGTCATCAACGGCGCACTGCTGCTGGAGACCTATCCCCTGGCCGCGGGGCAGAGCGAACTGTTCGAGCGGATCGAGCGGGTCTACGCCACCGGTGAGCCCTACCGCGCCCACCGCATGCGGCTGACCGCGCTGGTGGACGACGTGCACCTGACGGCGGTCGCCGACATCAACATCAGCCGGCACGGCGGCAGCGTCCTGCTGATCTGGCGCATCGAGGACGAGACGGCCAGGCTGGCCAACCTGCTCCAGCACGCCCAACGCCTGGGCCGCATCGGTGGTTTCGAGGAGAACCTGCTCACTGGCGAGATCACCTGGAACGGCCAGCTGTACCACCTCTATGGCAGGTCGGCCTCCAGCTCTCCGGTGCCGCTGGAGGAGCTGCCCGCGCACGCGCACCCCGACGACGCCGTGGCCATCGGCCGGTTCCTGCGGGCCCTGCTGCACCACCGCAGGCCCGCGTCCGCCGCCTTCCGGCTGCAGCGCCCCGACGGGGTCACCCGCCACATCCGGGTGGTCGCGGAGCCGGTCCTCGACTCCGACGGCCAGTTGTACGTCGTGCGCGGCGCGTACCAGGACATCTCCGCGCACCACTGGACCGAGGTCGCACTGGCCGCCACCCGGGACCAGCTCGCGCACACCGAGCAGCAGGCCAGCGAGCGCAACCGGCTCGCACTGCAGCTGCAGCACGCCATCATGCCGCCGGCGCAGGCTCCACTGGAGGCGCCGGGGCTGCGGGTGGCGGTGCGCTACCGGCCCGCGGAGACCCAGCACCTGGTCGGCGGCGACTGGTACGACGCGGTCGTGCTGCCGTCCGGGCTGGTGCTGCTGTGCGTGGGCGACGTCGCGGGGCACGGCATAGAGGCGGCCACCAGCATGGTCGTGCTGCGCAACGCGATGCGCGGGCTCGCCGTCACCGGCGCCGGGCCGGGCCAGGTACTGGCCTGGCTGAACATGGTGGCCCACCATCTGACCGGCGCCGTCACGGCCACCGCCGTCTGCGCCCTGTACGACCCCAAGCAGCGCACCCTGCGCTGGGCCCGCGCCGGCCATCTGCCGCCGGTTCTGGTGCGCGGCACGGAGGCGACGGCACTGCCGCTGGTCAAGGGGCTGCTGCTGGGCGCCGTACCGGAGGCCGGTTACGAGGAGCACGAGGTACAACTCGCCGTCGACGACACGCTGTTGATGTACACCGACGGACTGATCGAGCGGCGTGACCGGTCCGTGGAGGAGTCCCTCGCGCAGTTGCTGACGGCGGCGCGCGCGGTTCCGCCCTCGCTGGACCAGCAGCTGGACCGGCTGCTCACCCACAGCAGGTCCGACACGGACGACGACACCTGCATCATCGGCGTCCGCGTGGCCTGACCCGCGAACGGCCGTCACCGACCGGACCGGCGCGCGAGCCGGACCGCCGGCACCCGCCACACCTGTGCGGAATCCTTTCCTCTACAAGTGTGGCGTAAGTATGGTGATCTCGTGAAGGCACTCCTGCTGTCAGGTGGCTCGGGCACCCGCTTGCGCCCCATCACCCACACGTCGGCGAAACAGCTCGTACCGGTCGCGAACAAGCCGGTGCTGTTCTACGGACTGGAGGCGATCGCACAGGCAGGCATCACCGAGGTCGGGATCGTCGTCGGGGAGACGGCCGAGGAGATCCGGGAGGCGGTCGGCGACGGGAGCGCGTTCGGCCTCGACGTCACCTACATCGCGCAGTCCGCGCCGCTGGGGCTGGCCCACGCGGTGCTGATCGCCCGGGAGTTCCTGGGCGAGGACGACTTCGTGATGTACCTCGGCGACAACTTCGTCGTCGGCGGCATCACGGCCCTGGTGGACGCCTTCCGCGCCGAACGGCCGGACGCGCGGATCCTGTTGACTCGGGTGGCGAACCCGACCGCGTTCGGGGTGGCCCAACTCGACGCCTCCGGACGGGTGGTGGGCCTGGAGGAGAAGCCACGGCAGCCGAAGAGCGACCTGGCGCTGGTGGGCGTCTACCTGTTCACCCCGGCCGTCCACGAGGCCGTGCGGGCGATCAAGCCCTCCGGGCGTGGCGAGTTGGAGATCACCGACGCCCTCCAGTGGATGATCGACGCCGGGCGCGACGTGCGCTCCACGACGATCTCCGGGTACTGGAAGGACACCGGGAACGTCACCGACATGCTGGAGGTCAACCGCTCGGTGCTGGAGACCCTGGAGCGCCGGATCGACGGCACGGCCGACGACGGCAGCGAACTCATCGGCCGGGTGCGCATCGAGGCCGGGGCGCAGGTGACCGGCAGCCGGATCGTGGGCCCGGTGGTCATCGGCGCGAACACCGTGATCGCCGACTCCTACGTGGGCCCCTTCACATCGATCGCCGACGACTGCCGGATCGAGGACAGCGAGATCGAGTACTCGATCGTGCTGCGCGGCTCCTCGATGCGCGGCGTCCGAAGGGTGGAGGCCTCCCTCATCGGCCGTGACGTCGAGGTCACTCCCGCGCCCCGCAAGCCCGCCGCCCACCGTCTCGTCCTCGGCGACCACAGCAAGGTGCAGATCTCCTCATGACGACCAGGATCCTGGTGACCGGCGGCGCCGGTTTCATCGGCTCGCACTACGTCCGCACGCTGCTCGGCCCCACCGGACCGGGCGACGTGGCGGTCACGGTGCTGGACGCGCTCACCTACGCGGGCAACCCGGCCAACCTCGACGAGGTGCGCGACGACCCGCGGTTCGCCTTCGTCAAGGGCGACGTCTGCGACGCCGGACTCGTGTGCGAACTCCTCGCCGAACACGACGAGGTCGTCCACTTCGCCGCCGAGTCGCACGTCGACCGCTCCATCCTGGGCGCCGGCGAGTTCGTCCGGACCAACGTGCTGGGCACCCAGACCCTGCTGGACGCGGCCCTGCGACAGCGCAGGCCCCCCGCCTTCGTGCACGTCTCCACCGACGAGGTGTACGGCTCCATCGACGTCGGCTCCTGGCCGGAGACGGACCCGCTGCGCCCCAACTCCCCCTATGCCGCGTCCAAGGCCTCCTCCGACCTGATCGCCCTCGCCCACCACCGCACCCACGGCCTCGACGTACGGGTGACCCGCTGCTCCAACAACTACGGTCACCACCAGTACCCCGAGAAGATCGTCCCGCTGTTCGTCACCAACCTGCTGGACGGCCGCAGGGTCCCGCTCTACGGTGACGGCGGCAACGTCCGGGACTGGCTGCACATCGACGACCACGTCCAGGGCATCGAGCTGGTGCGCACCGGCGGACGTCCCGGGGAGGTCTACAACATCGGCGGGGGCACGGAGTTGTCCAACAGGGAGCTGACCGCACTCCTGCTGGAGGCCTGCGGGGCGGGCTGGGACGACAGCGTCGAGTACGTCGCCGACCGCAGGGGCCACGACCGCCGCTACTCGGTGGACTGCCGCAAGATCCGTACCGAGCTGGGCTACGAGCCCCGTAAGGACTTCGCCGCCGGACTGGCGGAGACGGTCACCTGGTACCGCGACAACCGTGCCTGGTGGGAGCCGCTGAAGAACCGTGCGGCACCGGAGCCGGCGTCCGCGGCCGTGTTCGACGACGAGAGAGGTCCAGCCCGGTGAGCTTCAGGAAGCAGCCGACCGCCCAGGTCGACGAGAAGGCCACGATCGGTGACGGCACGACGGTCTGGGACCTGGCCCAGATCCGGGAGGACGCCCGGCTGGGCAGCGGGTGCATCGTGGGCCGGGGGGCCTACGTCGGTCCCGGCGTGCGCATCGGTGACAACGTCAAACTCCAGAACTACGCGCTGGTCTACGAACCCGCGGTGCTCGCCGACGGGGTCTTCGTGGGCCCCGCCGCCGTCCTCACCAATGACTACTTCCCCCGGTCGGTGGACCCGGGCGGGAAGCTCAAGCGCGGGGACGACTGGGAGGCCGTGGCCGTGACGGTGGACGAGGGGGCGTCGCTGGGCGCGCGTTCGGTGTGCGTGGCGCCGGTGCGCGTGGGGCGGTGGGCGCTGGTCGCGGCGGGCGCGGTGGTGACCCGGGACGTGCCGGACTTCGCGCTGGTGGCCGGTGTTCCGGCGCGCCGCATCGGCTGGGTGGGGCGGGCCGGTGTACGTCTGGTCGAGCGGGAGGGCGAGCCGGGCGTGTGGGAGTGCCCGGAGACGGGCGCGTTGCACGACGAGAAGGACGGCGGACTCGTCGAGCGCGCATGACGCGTCTTTCCGCCAAATCGCAAATCTTCGAACATTCACCGGCATAACATGTGTGCGAACTGTGCAGACACAGCACAATGAGCACACGAACCAGTGCCCAGGGGGGGTTACCGGGTGAGGACACCTGTGTCTGAAGCGAGGAGCGGAATCCGCTCCGTCGCCTGACGTCCGTCTTGTCTCGCACCGTCCGGCCGTGCGCGCCGCGACGCTCTCAAGTCTGCGCCAAAACAGGGGGGTTGGTGTGTCCAACCGATGACCAGTTCACGTCTCGCGGCACTCGGTGACGAGGACCCGCCGCTGCTCGCGCTCGCCCAACGCCTGCTCGCCGTGGCCGAGTCGGGGCTTCCCTCGATGCTGCTTCCCGGCGGGGAGGCCTTCGTCTTCACCATGGCCGGGCTCAAGGCCCCCGACGGCTCCTGGACCCTGGAGCGGCGCGGTACCAGCACCCGCTACGCGGCCATCACCGTGCTCGGGGCCCGGTTCCTGCCGGAGGACCGCCAGCGCGCGGTGCTCGGCGGACGCACCGCCGAGGAGTTCGCGGGTCTGCTCATCGAGTCGCTGCCCGCGGTGACCAACCTCGGTGACGCGGCGCTCATCGCCTGGGCCGCCGCCGAGACCGGGCACCCCAAACTCTCCGACGCCCTCGCGCGCGTCGAGGAGCTGGATGTGGAGGGGCGCCCGCAGTACACCGTGGAGGCGGCCTGGGTACTGTCCGCGCTCGCGGCGGCCCGCGACACGGTCGATGTGGAGAGACGTTTCACCGCAGCTCGGGACCGTCTGCTCCGCTCCCGGATCGGTGCCGGCCCGCTGTTCCCGCACGCCACCGCGCCCGGCCTGGTGCCCTGGTACCGGGCGCACGTCGCCTGCTTCGCCGACCAGACGTACCCGCTGCAGGCCCTGGCCCGCGCGCACGCCAGCGGTGACGGGGACGGCGATCCCGAGGCACTGGCCGCCGCGGAGGCGTGCGCGGCGCGCATCTGCGAACTGCAGGGCGACGGCGGGCAGTGGTGGTGGCACTACGACGCCCGCACCGGCGCGGTGATCGAGGGCTACCCCGTCTACAGCGTCCACCAGCACGCGATGGCGCCGACCGCCCTGTTCGACCTGGCCGACGCCGGCGGCACCGACTTCGGCGCGGCGATCCGCAAGGGCCTGCGCTGGATGACGGACGTACCCGAACTGACCGGCTCCCAGCACCGGGAGCCGATGATCCTGGACGACCTCGGGGCCACCTGGCGCAAGGTGTACCGAGGCGATCCGAAGAAGGCCGTGCGGGCCGCCCGAGGCCTGTCCACCCGGCTCGTTCCGGCTCTGCGGCTGACGTCACTGGACCGGGTCTACCGTCCCCTGGCCGTGGACCGCGAGTGCCGGCCCTACGAGTTCGGCTGGATGCTCCACGCCTGGCAGGCGGGCCGGATATGACCGGGCGCCGCACGCTGTTCGGGGTCGAGCTGGACCCGCTGACCATGGACGAGACCGTGGCGCACTGCCTGGAGGCGGTACGCGACGGCAGACAGCTGGAGATCGGCGTGGTCAACGCCGCGAAGCTGGTGAACATGCGCCGCGACCCGCAGCTCGCGGAGGCCGTGTCCGGCTGCGACCTGGTCCTCGCCGACGGGCAGGCCGTCGTGTGGGCCGGACGGGTGCTGCGCGCCCCGCTGCCCGAACGGGTCGCCGGGATCGACCTGTTCCTGCGGCTGCTGGGCGAGGCGGAGGCCGCGGGCATCTCCGTGTACTTCCTGGGCGCACGGCAGGACGTGCTGGACCGGATGCTGCTGCGGGTGGCCGACCGCTTCCCCGGCCTGAAGGTGGCCGGCAGCCGCAACGGCTACTTCGACGACTCCGAGCAGGAGACGATCGCCGACGGCATCGCCCGCAGTGGCGCCCAGATGCTCTTCCTCGGCATGACCTCCCCCAAGAAGGAGATCTTCACCGCCGCCCACGGCGCCCGCACCGGCGCCCGCGTGGTGCACGGCGTCGGCGGCTCCTTCGACATCCTCGCCGGGGTCACCAAGCGGGCCCCCGCGACCTGGCAGCGGTGGGGGCTGGAATGGCTCTACCGCGTGCTGCAGGAACCGCGCCGCCTGGGCCGGCGCTACCTCACCACCAATGTCTCCTTCCTCCTCATGACGGCACGCGAGCTGATCCGGCTCACCCCGTCGACCGCTCCCGCGAACAGGAGTCACTGATGCGCGTCGTCGTGGTTGGACAGGGATACGTCGGCCTGCCACTGGCCATCCGGGCCGCCGAGGTCGGACACGAGGTGATCGGCTACGACGTCGACGCCCGCCGGATCAAGAGCCTCGCCGCGGGCGAGTCCTTCGTCGAGGACGTCTCCTCGGAGAGAATCCGCGCGGCACTGGACGACGGCAGCTACAGACCGAGCGAGTCGGCCCGCGACTGCGGCGGCTTCGACGTCGCCGTGGTGACCGTGCCGACACCGCTGCACGAGGGCACCCCCGACCTGCGCTACATCAGGGAGTCGGCGATCACCCTCGCCCGCTATCTGCGCCCCGGGGCGACGGTCGTCCTGGAGTCGACGACCTACCCCGGCACCACCCAGGAGCTGTTCGCCCCGATCCTGGAGGAGGGCTCGGGGCTGGCCGCGGGCAGCGACTTCCACCTCGGCTACAGCCCGGAGCGGATCGACCCGGGCAACGCCGTGTGGGGGTTCAAGGAGACACCGAAGGTCGTCTCCGGGGTCAACGAGGCCTCCCTGAAGGCGGTTCGGGACTTCTACGGCCAACTCGTCGACACCACCGTGCCGGTGCGCTCGCCCAAGGAGGCCGAACTCGCCAAGCTGCTGGAGAACACCTTCCGGCACGTGAACATCGCACTGGTCAACGAGATCGCGATGTTCGCCCACCACCTGGACATCGACGTCTGGCAGTCCATCGACGCTGCCTCCACCAAGCCCTTCGGGTTCATGAAGTTCACGCCCGGACCGGGGGTGGGCGGCCACTGCCTGCCCATCGACCCCTCCTACCTGTCCTGGCGGGTGCAGCGCGAACTCGGCCAGAGCTTCCGGTTCGTGGAGCTCGCCAACGACATCAACAACCACATGCCCGAGTACGTGACCCGGCGGATCACCGACCACTTCAACGCCCGACGGCGTTCGGTGAACGGCTCGCGCATCCTGCTGCTGGGCCTCGCGTACAAGAAGAACACCGGCGACGCCCGCGAGTCGCCCGCCCTGCGCATCTCCCAACTGCTGCTCGACATGGGGGCCCAGGTCAGGGCGGCGGACCCGCACGTCGTCGAGGGCCTGCCGGCCGACACCCGGCTGGTGCGGGTCGAGCCGACCCGCGAGGAACTGGCGGAGGCCGACGTGGTGGTGCTGCTCACCGACCACGACGGCTTCGACTACGAACTCGTCGCCGAGCACGCCCAGTTCGTCCTCGACTGCCGTCGGCGGCTGCCCTCCGGACCCACGATCGAGGTGCTCTGAACCATGCCGCGCATCGTGTGCGTCGCCGGAGCGCGCCCCAACTACATGAAGATCAAACCGGTGATGGACGCCCTGGAACGCCGGGGCGCCGAGGTCCTCCTCGTCCACACCGGCCAGCACTACGACCCGGCCATGAACGACGTGTTCTTCGCCGACCTCGGCATCCGCCCGCCCGACCGCTTCCTGGGGGTCGGCTCCGGCACCCACGCCGAGCAGACCGGCCGGGTGATGACGGCGTTCGAGCCGCTGCTGGAGGAGGTGTGCCCGGACATCGTGGTCGTGGTCGGCGACATCAACTCCACGCTGGCCTGCGCGCTGGTCACCGCCAAGGCCGGCCCGCTGCTGGCCCACGTCGAAGCCGGTCTGCGCAGCCGGGACTGGAGCATGCCCGAGGAGGTCAACCGGGTCGCCACCGACCGCGTCGCGGACCACCTGCTGGCCCCCTCCCCCGACGCCGTGGAGAACCTGCGCGCGGAGGGGTACCGGGAGGACCAGATCCATCTGGTCGGCAACGTCATGATCGACACGCTGCTGGCCAACCTGGAGCGGGCACGCGCCTCCGGCGTGCTCGCCCGACACGGGCTTACCCGGGGCGAGTTCGGGCTCGTCACGCTGCACCGACCGGCCAACGTGGACGATCCCGCCGTACTCACCGGACTGTTGAAGGCACTCGGCGAGATCGCCGGGCGCTGCCCGCTGCTGCTGCCCGTGCATCCGCGCGCGGCCGGGCGGCTCGCCGAGATCGGTGTCCCCGGCGGCATCCGGCTCGTACCGCCCGCCGGCTACCTGGACTTCATCGCGCTGCAGGACGCCGCCCGGGTCGTGCTCACCGACTCCGGCGGTGTGCAGGAGGAGACCACCGCACTGGGCGTGCCGTGCGTGACGCTGCGGGACAACACCGAGCGCCCCATCACCGTGGAGCAGGGCACCAATGTGCTGGCCGGCCGGGATCCGGCGCGGATCGTGGCCACGGTCAACCGGGTGCTGGACGATCCGCCCGCCCCCCGCCGGCCCGAGTTGTGGGACGGCCGCGCCAGCGACCGCATCGCCGACGTACTGCTGGACGGAGGCACCGCGAGCACCCGGCCGCGGCCCACCGACCTCCCCCGGCCGAAATCCGCCGACCGGCCCAGACCCGAGGATCGAACGCTCCCCATATGATCCGCTTGCAACTTATGCTCGTCGAACGTTTGGCCGCTAGGGGGGACCGTCATGGATCTCGCTGAGATCTTCCGGGTGCTGCGCAGGCGCTGGTACGTCCTGCTGCCCGGACTGCTGCTGACCGCCGCCCTGATCGTCGGTGTCGTCGTGCTGGTGCCGGTCAGCTACCAGTCGCAGAGCACGGTGGTCCTGCTCAACTCCCAGAAGGCCACCGTCGCCTACGACGGCAACCCCTTCCTCAGCACGCAGACCTCGCTCACCGGCATGGCCGACAGCCTGGCCCGCAACCTCAACTCCGACGACTCGCTGCGGGACCTCAAGGCCCGTGGCGCCACGGGCACGTTCGAGGCGAAGCTCGCCGACAACGCGCAGGGGCCGCTGCTGTGGCTCACCGTCACCGGCACCGACAAGGCGGCCGTCCTGTCCTCGGACAAGATCCTGACCGCTTACGCCGAGGAACGGCTGGACCAGTTCCAGAAGCAGCAGTCGGTCGCGCCGAAGGCCATGATCCGCATGACGACCATCGTCTCCCCGCAGAACCCGGTGGCCCAGACCAAGACCCGGCTGGAGTACCTGATCATGGCGGGTGCCGTGGGCCTGGTGGTCACCCTGGTCGCCGCCTTCTACATGGAGGCCCGCAAGAGGCCGCGCGCGCCCGAGCCGCAGGCCCCGCCCGAGGGGCCGCGGCAGCCGGGGGCGACCGCCGCCGCCTCTCCCGCCGCCGAGGAACCGGTCGCGGAGGAGCCGTTCGTGCGGGAGGGGGCCGTGGAGGAGACGCTCGCCATCCGGCGCCCGCCGAGCTGGTCACGGTCCGCCGGGGACGGCCGGGCCTCCGCCGAGACCGACGCGCCCCGGCCCGCCATGGCCGTGGCGTCCGCCGCCGAGCCGCTCGACGAGGAGTCGACCCATGGACATCGCCCGCGCACCGGACAGCGCGACCGGTGAGACGGGCGACGTACCCGCTGCTCCCGCTCCCGCACCTCCCGCCACCGCCTCCCTCGGCCGCAAGGTCCGCTCCGCGGCCCGCTGGAGCCTGATCAACACCGTCGTCCTGCGCCTGGGCAACTTCGCCACCGGCATCGTCCTGGCGCGCTTCGCCCTCGGCCCCGCGGAATGGGGCGTGTACGGCATCGCCCAGACGGTGCTGCTGGTCCTGCTGTCCGCGAACGAACTGGGCGTGGGCCTGGCCATCGTGCGCTGGGAGGGCGACGCGCGGCGGTTCGCGCCGACCGTGCTGACCCTCAGCACCCTCTCCAGCGGCCTGCTGTACGTGGCACTGTTCGCGGCGGCCCCGACGGTGGCCGGACTGCTCGGCTCGCCGCACGCCGCGGGCGTGCTGCGGGTGATGTGCCTGTGCGTGCTGATCGACGGGGTGGCGCAGGTCCCCGGCGGCTTCCTGACCCGCGAGTTCGCCCAGGGCAGGCGAATGATCATCGACGGGCTCAACTTCGTGCTCGGCACGGCGGTGACCCTGCTGCTGGCCTTCGAGGGCTGGGGCGCGATGAGCTTCGCCGTGGGGGCCGTCGTGGGGAACGTCGTGACGCTGATCGGCTGCGCGCTGGCGGCGCCGGGCACCCTGAAATTCGGCTGGAACGGCGAACAGGCCCGGGCGCTGCTGCGGTTCGGGCTTCCGCTGGCCGGGGCGAGCATGCTGGCCCTCGCGGTGGTCAACGTCGACACCATGGTGGTGGGCGCGACGCTGGGCAGCGTCTCCCTCGGCTTCTACGTCCTCGCCTTCAACATCTCCGGCTGGCCCGTACGGATCATCTCCGAGGCCGCCCGCCGGGTGTCCTTCGCCGGGTTCTCCCGGCTGGCCGACTCGCCGCAGGCACTCGCCCAGGGATTCAGCCGCGCCCTGGGCGTGCTGATCACCGGCACGGTCCCGCTGTGCGTCCTGCTGGCGGGACTCGCGGAGCCGCTCATCCGGACAATCTACGGCGACCGGTGGGCCCCCGCCGCCGCGGCCCTGCCCTGGCTGATGGTCCTCGGCCTGATCCGCATCGGCGGCGAACTCGCCTACGACTGCCTGGTGGCGGTCGGACAGCGCCGCTCGCTCTTCCTGGTGCAGGGTCTGTGGCTGGTCTCCCTCGTCCCGGTGCTCCTCGCCGCCGCCCACCTCAACGGCATCGTCGGCGTCTCCCAGGGCCATGTCCTGGTGGCCGGCGGCCTGGTGGTGCCCGTCTTCCTGATCGCTCTGCGCCGGGGCGGCATCGGCCTCGGACGCATCGCCCGGGCGTGCGCCTGGCCCTTCCTCGGCGGGGCCGTGATGGCTTTGATCATCCTCGGTCTGGAGCGCATGCTGGGCGACGGACGGCTCGCGCTCCTCGCCATCGGCACCATCGCCCTGGCCGGCTACACGCTGTGCGTCCTGCCCAGCCGCGACTTCCTGCGCGGCGTGGACCGGCCCCACCGCGGACGGCACCGGTCGACGGCACCGTCCGCCCTCCCCGACAGGACATGAGGTGAACCGCATGTCACCGCGCATCCGCCGGAGTTCGCTCGTCTGGCTGCTGCTGGCGTCCCTGCTGGCGGTCGTGGGCGCCGCCTGCTCGGGATCGCACGACTCCGCGCTGCCGGACTGCCCGGACGACGCGCTGACCTGCCCGGCGAGCGGGTCCTCGGCGGCGCCGAGTGGCAGTCCGACGAGCCCGGCCCCCGCCGCGACGCCGACGAGCACCGCCGCCTCACCGTCCCCGTCGGGCACGCCCTCGGCGAGCGGCACGTCCGGCTCCCCCGCGGCGAAGGCGGCGTGCTCCTCGCCCGGCGCCTGCGGCTTCCCCGGCGCCCGCACCACCGGCCCCCGTATCGCCCTCACCCCCCACAAGACCGGCTACAAGGCCATCCGTACCAACGGGCTCACCATCCGGGGCTGGGACATCACCGGCTCGCTCGACATCTACGCCAACGACGTCACGATCATCGACACGAAGATCACCTCGGACAGCTGGTGGGGCGTCAACCTGCGTCCGGGCTACCGCGGTCTGCGCGTGCTGCACTCCACGATCACGGCGGTGCCCGGCAAGGGGCCGGACAACGGCGGGGTGGACTACGCGGTGTCGAACATGGGCGGCAGCTCCATCGAGGTGGGCTGGTGCGACGTCTCGGTGTTCGGTGACGCCCTGTCGATGGGTCAGGGAAACATCCACGACAACTACGTCCACGACATCGAGCCGTTCGTCAACCAGGGCGGCGAGTGGCAGCACACGAACGCGATCATCAGCGGCGGCGGCAACACCGGGCACCTGGTCATCCGCCACAACACCCTGCTGAACCCGACCAGTCTGAAACAGGGGGCATCGGGCAGCATCGGCCTGTTCGCCGACACCGGCGTGGTCCGCAACGTCACCGTCGACCACAACTGGATCGCCGGCGGGGCCTACGCCCTGTACGGCGGGGACACGGGCGCCACCGGGATCAGGGTCACGAACAACGTGTTCTCGACGCAGTACCACCCCGCCGCCGGCGGCTACGGCGTGGTCGCCCACTGGAACCACGACGGCGCCGGAAACGTCTGGCGCGGCAACCGCATGTCCGACGGCCGCCCGATCGCCCCCGAGCCCGCCTCATGATGCGGCGCGTCGCACGAGCACCCTGGACCGTACTCAAGGCGCTGTTCGGCTGGCTGGTGCTCTTCGAGGCCCGCAACAAGGTCCTGCTCGCGCCCTCCGCGCTGCGGCTGCGCCGCGTCGAGGACACCGAGACGCGGCGGCTGTCCGCCGAACTGCCGACGCCGCCCTCGGCGCTCGTCGCCACCGTGATCGCCACCCACCGGCGCCCGGAGGCGTTGCGCGCCGCGGTGCGCTCGGCCCTGGACCAGACGGTGCGCGACCAGGTCGTCATCGTGGTCGACGACGGCGCGGGGCTGCCCGAACTCCCCGCCGACCCCCGGCTGTTCGCCGTCTCGCTGACGCACAACACCGGCGTCGCGGGCGTCGTGCGCAACGTCGGCATCCGCCTCACCCGCTCGCGCTACGTGGCGTTCCTCGACGACGACAACCTGTGGGAACCCGACCACCTGGAACGGGCGTTGGCGGCCCTGGAGGCTCCCGGCGGCCCCGACGGCGTCTACACGGCGCTGCGCCGCGTCCTGCCCGACGGCAGCGAGAAGGACGTCCTGTCGGTGCCCTTCGACCGGCGCCGGGCGGCCCGCGAGGCCTTCCTGGACACCAACGCCTTCGTCGCCCGCCGCGACCGCTCCCTGCGCTTCAGCCGGCTGCGCCGCACACCGGAGGTGCTGCCCCGGGAGGACTGGGAGCTGATCCGCCGGTACGGCCGCGGGCACCGGGTGCGGCACGTGCCGCACCCCACCGTCCGGTACCTGGTGAACCCGGCCAGCTTCTACACGGACTGGTGACGGCCCGTGCCCCTGCGCTCCTCTTCCGCGCTCCTCTTCCGCTCCGACGTCAGGTGGTTGATCCGATGCCCCGATCCCGCGCACTGAGAAACAAGTTCGTCGACGCACCGGGCTCCCTGGGCGAACGCCTGCGCATCGCCCGCTGGGAACGCTTCGGGCGCTGCTTCCCCGGCATCGAGAACATGAGCGTCGTCGACCTGGGCGGAACGGCCGAGATGTGGCTGCGCGCGCCGGTGCGCGCCAAACACGTCCACCTGATCAACCTGGAGGCCCATCCGGCCGAGCTGCCCGACTGGATCACCGCGGAGAACGCCGACGTCACCGACCCGGCCGTGGCCGCGCAACTGAGCGACGCCGGCGGCTACGACATGGTGTTCTCCAACTCCACCATCGAGCACGTGGGCGGCCACAGCCAGCGCCAGAGGTTCGTCGCGGCCGTCGAGCGACTGGCGCCGCTGCACTGGATCCAGACGCCGTACCGCTACTTCCCCGTCGAGCCGCACTTCGTCGCGCCCGGCTTCCAGTTCCTGCCCCTGGCCGCCCGCGCCCGGCTGGTGCGGCACTGGCCGCTGGTGCACAGCCGCCCCGACAGCCCGGAGTCGGCGATGAACGCCGTGATCAACATCGAGCTGCTGACCCGCACCGAGATGCGCTACCTCTTCCCCCGGTCGGAGCTGCTCAGCGAACGCGTGCTCGGCGCGCCGAAGTCGCTCATCGCCCTACGGACGGAGCGCTGATGCTGAACAACCTGGTCAACAGACATGACGCGGACCGGCTGCTGCGCAAGGTGCGCAAACTGGACCTGGACCCGGTGCTGGCCAAGCTGCGGGTGCGCGGCGGCGCGCGGGTAGTCCAGCACTGGTCCCAGGTGGACCCCTCGCTCACCGAGTGGTGGGCGATACCGGCGGTCATCAAGCGGTGGAACCTGCTGATGACGGGAGACGCGGAGACGCCCTTCCCCCAGTACGTCGCCGCCAAGCACTTCGCGCCGCGCACCGACCTGCGCGGCCTGTCGCTGGGCTGCGGCACCGGCGGCAACGAGCTGCTGTGGGCGAAGACCGGCGCGTTCTCCTTGCTGGAGGGCGTGGACGTGGCCGCGGAGCGCATCGACTTCGCCACCCGGACGGCCGCCGAGGAAGGGCTCGGCGACGTGCTGCGCTTCCGGGTCACCGACGTCAATCAGATGACCGCCGACGGGGAACGCTTCGACGTCCTGCTGGGCCTGCAGTCGCTGCACCACTTCGACCACCTCGACGAGACCCTGCCGCGCCTGGCCGAACTGATCGAGCCGGACGGCACGTTCGTGGTCGACGAGTTCGTCGGCCCCACCCGCTTCCAGTGGACCGACGCCCAGCTCGACGCGGCGAACGCCCTGCTGGCCGGGCTGCCCGAGGAGCGCCGACGCCTTGCCGACGGCCGGATCAAGCACCGTGTCGTACGGCCCAGCAGGCTGTCGATGGTGCTGGACGACCCCTCGGAGGCCGTCGACGCGGCGGCGCTGCTGCCGGGTCTGCGACGGCATTTCGAGGTCGTCGAGGAACGCCCCTACGGCGGCACCGTGCTGCACATCGCGTTCTCCGGCATCGCGCACAACTTCCGCGACGGGCGGCCGGAGACGCTGGAGCTGCTGGAGCGGTGCTTCGCCGCCGAGGACGCCGCGCTGCCGGAAGTGGGACACGACTTCATCGCCATGGTGTGCCGGCAGCGGACCGCCGGCTGACAGGATGGCGGCATGGAACGAGTGCTGGGAATCGGCGGTTACTTCCTGCGGGCCGCCGATCCGGCGGCCCTGACCGCCTGGTATCGCGACTGCCTGGGCCTGGACGCCGACGAGATCGGCCTGTGGCGGCAGGAGGCGGGGCCGACGGTGTTCGCGGCGTTCGAGTCCGACACCGACTACTTCGGCTCCCCCACTCAGCAGACCATGCTCGACTTCCGCGTCCGCGACCTGGAAGCGATGCTCGCCCAACTGCGCGCCAAGGGAGCGGACGTGGACGACGAGACACAGGACCTGCCGGACGTCGGCCGGTTCGGCTGGGTCACCGATCCGGAGGGCAACCGGATCGAGCTGTGGCAGCCCGTCTGATCGGGCCCGTCACGGGCCCGGCGGGACGCTCAGCGACCCCGGCCGGGCGAGTGCGGCCGCGGCCGCGCGGCTGGCGGGGCGGCC
This sequence comes from Streptomyces sp. SLBN-31, assembly GCF_006715395.1. Taxonomy (NCBI): domain Bacteria; kingdom Bacillati; phylum Actinomycetota; class Actinomycetes; order Kitasatosporales; family Streptomycetaceae; genus Streptomyces; species Streptomyces sp. SLBN-31. The sequence continues at coordinate 2,721,530 of NZ_VFNC01000001.1, read as the reverse complement.
GAGCGCGGCGCGTGAGGTCTCCCGGAGCAGGACGGCCGCGCGGAAGGCCGCCGTAGCGAGCGGGCCGTGCCGACGCCGGTAGAGGCGGACGCGGTTGAGGGTGAGAAGGGTCCACAGGCGGGGTGACACCTGGGAGTCGCCGCCCAGGTGGACGGCCTCGGCCGTGGGCTCCAGCTGGGTGGCGTACCCCAGGTCCCGGGCCCGCAGACAGAACTCCGTCTCCTCCGAGTAGAGGAAGAAGGACTCGTCCCACGGGCCGCACGCGGCCAGACAGTCCCCCGAGATCGCCATCAGCGCGCCGGTCGCCCAGTCCGCGCGCGTGGGCCGCCGGTAGGCGGCGGGGTCGGTGACCAGCTCGCTCAGGGCCGGGAAGCGTCCGGCCCGGGTGTTGCCGATGACGGCCTCGCCCAGTGCCCGCAGCACGCTCGACTCCCGGCGCAGTGACCGGTGCGGGGTGTCGTGGCCTTCTTCGTAGAGCAGGGGTACGGCGATGCCGACGCCGGGGCCGAGGCTGTCGAGGAGGCGTTTGGCGCAGCCCTGCCGCATGCGGATGTCGGGGTTGCAGATCAGGACGGCGTCGAACCTCCCCGCCGCGGCCAGCGCCGCGTTGATGCCGGCCGCGTACCCGGCGTTGCGGCCGGTCTCGACGACCGTGGCCTCCGGCGCCAGGGTGCTCAGCACCTCCACGGTGTCGTCGGCGGAGTCGTTGTCGGCGACGACCAGCCGGTGGTCGAGGCCGGCCATGCCGTCGGGCAGCGCGGCGAGGAACCCGGGCAGCACCTCGGCGCTGTTCCAGGTGACGACGATGACGGCGACGGTGCTCATCGGGACTCCGCGAGTTGGGGGAGCTTGGCTTCGGACGTCGTACGAGGGGCGGGTACGGCCGCGGCGGCGGCCTCGCGGCGGATGAAGCCCAGGTAGCTGCCGCCGGCGCCCAGGGTCAGGAAGAACATCCCCGCGTACATCGGGAAGCTGAGCGCGTCGAAGGTGGCGCTGATGACCAGGGCGACCAGGGCGGAGGCGAGGAAGGCCTGTCCGAGTTCCCGGTCGGACTCGGTGCGGGCGAGGCGCCGTACGGCACCGCCCTGGTGGATGCCGAGGACGAACAGGGCGAGCAGCGTGACCATCCCCAGGGCGCCCGTCTCGGCCAGGGTCAGCATGTACTGGTTGTCGGTGAAGAAGTACAGGTCCGGGGTGAAGGTCCCGAACCCCCTTCCGAACCAGGGGTGTTCCTCCAGGTAGGGCACGATCGCGCTGTACTTCACGGTGCGTGCCTGGGTGCTGCTGTCGGAGTTGGACAGGAAGCTGGCGAACAGGTTGGTGATGGTTCCGATCAGGCCCGGGATGATCACCTTGAAGCCGGCCACGGAACCCAGGATCAGTGTGATCGCGGCCCAGCGGCGCTGCGGCCTCCAGCGGGGCACCATCACCAGGATCACGATGAAGGCGCCGATGATGGAGGTCCGGGACACCGTGAGCGGAAGGGCGCCCGCCATGATCGCCACGGGGGCCCAGCGGCGCATCGCGCCCGCGTGCCGGCGCACCGGGTCGAAGGCCTGGTGGACGGCGAAGGGAAGCAGGATGGCCAGCATCCCGCCGAACTCCAGCGGATGGGCGGTGGTGGAGCGCGGCCGGGTGAACGAGCCGCGGTCCATGGCGCTGATCCCGGCGGTGCTGGAGTGCAGGCCGGGGATGTGGATGGAGTCGGCGATGTTCGTCGCGGCGAAGAAGTCGTAGTAGCCGATCAGGGCGACCACGGTGCCCAGGACGACGAGCCGGCGCATCAGGGTCTCCAGCCGGCTGCGCTCCTGGATGCCGGCGGAGGAGAGCACCACCAGCGCCACCCACACGCCGAGCCCGATGAGCCCGCGGTCGGCGCCGAGGACCTCCTCGTGCGAGCTGTCCCGGGTGGCGTTGGCGAGGTAGGACAGCAGTACGGCGGCGGCCAGCAGGCACATCACCACGCGCGGCAGCCGGGTGCCCTTGGCCGGGAGGATGCGGCCGCCCAGCCAGGTCGCGAGGTACCAGAGGAGTCCCAGCAGCGCGAAGACGTTGGCGGGGGTGCCGACCCCGCCCAGCGCGGGCAGGGTGAGGTTCGACGGCACGAAGAAGGCCAGCACCAGATAGCCGCTGAGGACCGTCGTGGCGTCCAGTCTGCGCACCAGCAGGCCCTTGGGCCGCTCGGGCGGGCGGGCGCGGTGGCGCCGGGGCACGTATCCGGCCAGGGCGCGGCCCCGGCGGCGGACCACCGCGACGCCCTCGGCCAGGATGGACAGCAGGAACGCCGCGACCATGCCGACGATGACGACCGCCGCGATGCCCTGGTAGCGGCCCTTGGACTGCGAGACGGGGGTCTGCGGCAGGACGACCGGCGCGGTCTGCACCGCGTACACGGCCGGCACCTTGGAGGCGGTCTGCAGTGCCTTGAGCTGCTCCCCGGTGAACTTCGTCAGCGTGGTGGTCTCCCGCAGCACCTTCGCCCGGTCGGTGCCGGTGACGCTCAGGGTGAGCAGCGGGCTGTCGGCCTGCGGCGCGAAACCGACCGTGTACTGGTCGGTGACGCCGCGGGAGTGCAGTTCCTTGGCCGAGTCGCTCGACTGGAGGGTCCTGATGAGCACGTCGGCGGTGACGACCAGCGAACCGCCCGCGTTCGACAGGGGGTTGCCGAAGGTCGGTGCGAGGTCGGCGATGGCGGTGGAGTCGAGGAGCGTGACGGAACTCTGCGACTCGTAGGAGACCGGGATGGTCCGGTACAGGTACCCGCCGGCGAGCACGCTGAGCAGGGTGAGGGGCACCATGAAGTACCAGCGCCTGCGCATGATCGCCAAAAGGTCGGCAAGGCTCATGAGATCTCCCTTTTGGTGGCGAACCGCCCGTGCGCCTGCGAGGATCGGTGCCGACGGAAGGAATCCCCGTGTCGCCTCGTGACGTCGCCGAAGCGCTGCTCCGCCGCTGGTACGTGCTGCTGCTGGCGCTCCTGCTGACGGCCGCCGGAGCCTACAAGGTGCTGCACCCGGCGCCGCGCTACCTGAGTTCGGCGGTGGTCGTGCTCAAACCGCCCGTGACCGGGTCCCAGCCGAACCAGCTGACCAACCTCCAGCCGCCGCTCGCCACTTTGTCGTACGGCGTCATCCAGCAGCTCGGGTCGCCCGCCGGGCGCCGGGAGCTGGCGGCCACCGGTGTGCACGGGACGTACCAGCTGATCCCCCGCAACAGCGGCACCAGCGCGACGCCGCGCTATCTGATCCCCTCGGTGCAGGTGCAGGCACGGCGCGGTGACCCCGTCGAGGCCGACACGGCGGTCCAGCGGGTCATCGAGGTGTACTCCCGGCATGTGGCGGCCGTGCAGGAGACGGAGGGCGTCGCGCCGGGCTCGCGGATCACGGCGTCCGTGCTGGTCGCCCCGAGTGCCGCCCCGGTGCAGGGCAACAGGACCCGCGCCCTGGCGGGCACGGCGCTGCTGGGCGCGACCGGCGGGCTGCTGGGCGCGCTGTGGCTCGACCGGTTGGCGCTGCGTCGCGGGCGGCGCGAGGAGGAAGCGCCGGGCGCGGTCCGCCGCGCCGACGGGGTCGTGGTGGCGGGCTGAGCCGAACTGATCGCGCATCAGATACCGCGGCGCTTCCAGGACTCCCACCACAGCCACTCCCGCCCGCGCTCGGCCACGGCCGACCACACCAGCGGCTGGAGGTACGGCATGGCCTTGGGCCCGATGCGCCGGCGCAGCCGCAGGGCGCGGTACTCGGGCAGCTCCCGGTAGCCGGGCAGGCACTGTTCGGCGAACGCGACGCACTCGTCGACCGGTACGACGGCGGTGCGCCCCCGGTCGTAGGCGCGGTAGGCGCGGCGCAGGGCGTAGCGGGCGAGGCGGGTGTGGACCTGGTCGGCGAGGCGGTCGGCGTGCGGCAGCCGGTCGGCGCACTTGGTGAGCACCGAGTCGAAGGCCACCAGGCGCTGGCGCAGGTCGTCGAGTTGGCCGCCGAAGTCGACGGTGGACATGTTGTTGCCGTGGACGCGGTAGAAGGCCTGGTCGGCGCCGCGGACGTAGCCGACGTCGGCGTGGGCGGCGAGCCGCATCCACATCTCGATGTCACCGGCGTGCGGCAGGGCGGGGTCGTAGCCGCCGACCTTGCGCTGCAGGCCGGTGCGGACGACGACCTCGGGTGAGGTGATGCAGCCGGTGCCCTCGCGGAAGCGGCGCTCCAGCCACCACTGGCCGGGGTAGACGACCGAACCGGTGGCGCGCGTGCGGGCCTTGGGCAGCGGTCCGCCGTGCTGGAAGCGCAGGGGCCGGCCGTAGGCGAAGCCGGCCTCGGGGTGGGCGTCCAGGAGCCGGGCGGCCCGGACGAGGGCGCCCGGGACGAGCCGGTCGTCGGCGGACAGCAGGGCCACGTAGTCGCCGTCGGCCCACTCCAGGAGGCCTTCGTTGTAGGTGGCGATGTGGCCCTTGTTGGTCTCGTGGACGTGGACCTCGATCCGCGGGTCGGCGGCGGCGAGTTTCTGCGCCACCTCCGCCGAGTCGTCGGGCGAGGCGTCGTCGATGATGAGTACGCGGACGTCAACGCCGTCCTGCTCGTCCAGGACGCTGCTCACGCAGTCGGCGAGGAAGTGCCCGTACTTGTGGCAGGGGATCACAACACTGACGCTGCTCATCGGTGGGGAAGCCAATCCCCGCCGGTGGTCCGCGCCGTGCTGGCGCGGACCACCGACGGTGTGTGGGGACGGGTCGGTGCCGGGTCCGTCAGTTCTTCTTCTTGAAAGTGGTCTTGCCGGTCAGGGTCCAGCCGTGGGACTTCACCGTGTGGTGGTGCTTGTCCCTGGCCGTGACGGTGACCTTGAACCGGGTGCCGTCCGGCAGCGGCGAGGACAGGTGCACGGACACCTTGTGCGTCGCCCGGTTGTAGGAGACGACGGCCGTGACGTGGAGCTTGCCGGCGGCCTTGGAGCCGCTCAGCACGGTCACGGTCGCCTTCACGGACGCCACCGGGGCCTTCTTCTGCACGGCCATGACGAGGGCGTTCGCCGCGTCGGCGGTGTGTTCCACCGTGGACGCGGTCACCTCCGAGGCGGCCGTCTCCGACGCCAGGGACGTGGTCGGGTTGTCGGCGGTGAAGACGGGTCCCACCCAGTAGTTCGACGATCCGTAGGAACCGTTGGGGAAGGCCGAACCGCTGCCGTACCTGTAGAGCCCGTTGTGGTGGGTGGTGGTGTCGGCCGTGGCCGTGAGCGGATAGGACTTGTGGGCCGCCGCGAAGTAGCCGCCGTCCACCGCGTAGTTGCCGTTCGGCGCGTGGTAGGAGACGACGTACCCGGTGTCCGCGGTGATGGCCACCGGGGTGGCGAAGGTCAGCGTCTGCCAGCCGGAGGCGGTCTCGTTGGTGAAGGTGCCGCTGGCGAGCAGGGTGCCGTCGTCGGTCCACAGGCTGCCGGTGTGGGTGCCCGTGTTGCCGGTGCCTTTGTAGAAGGTGACACCGGTGACCCAGCCGGCCGCGGAGGACGTGAAGCGGGTGCCCAGCTCGACGGAGTTGGGGTCGGCGGTCATGTCCGGGGTGGCCGGGACCGCGGAGGAACTCCACAGCGTGCAGGGGCAGGTGACCGCTGGCGGTGTGGAGCTGGTGGTGAACGACCAGGTCACCGGGTCCGTCATGGCGTTGCCCCACACGTCGGAGGCCTGGACGGACGCGGTGTACGTGGTGTGCAGTTCCAGTTCCGTCGACGGCGTGTAGGTCGCCTTGTTGGAGGCGGGGAAGGTGACGGCGCCCGGCACGGTGTTGCCGTCCGGGTCCTTCAGGGTGAAAGTCACGCTGTCGGTGTCGACTGCCGAGCTGAAGGTGGCCGACACCGGTGCCGTGATCGAGGCGCCGGTCGCCCCGGAGGTCGGTGAGGTCGAGGTGACGGTCGGCGGGGTGGTGCTGGCCGTCGAGGTGTCCAGGACGACGTCGACCCAGTAGTTGCTGCCGGAGGTCTGCGAGGACGGGAAGGCGCTGGTGGAGCCGTAGTGGTAGACGCCGTTGCCCCCGTCGGTGCCGGACTTCAGGGCCGTCAGCGGGGCCAGTCCGGCGTCGCTGCCGGCGAAGGTGGTGTCGTAGGAGTATCCGCCGTTGGGGGCGAAGTACGAGGCGACGTACGTGGTGTTGGCCTTGACGGTGACCGGGGCGGAGAAGTTCAGCTGCTGCCAGCCGGAGGCCGTCTCGCCCGTGAACGTGCCGGTGGCCAGGCGGGTGCCGGAGGCCGTCCACAGGTTGCCGATGTGGGTGCCCGTGTTCACCGGCGACTTGTAGAAGCGGACCCCGGTGATGGAACCGGCCACCGTGGTACGGAACTTGACGCCGAGCTCGACCGAGCCGCCGTCGCCGCCGTTGACGGTGCCGGGCACGGCGGAGGCCGGCCAGACGGTGCAGGGGCAGGCCTGGGGGCCGACGGTCAGCGGGATGGTGGTGACGGCGCCGATGTTGACGCTGTCGTCGACCGCGCGGACCTTGACGGAGGCCGAGCCCGGGGTGGTCGGGGTCCAGCTGAAGGTCCAGGACGTCAGGCCGGTGGCGGCCTTCCAGGTCGTACCGCCGTCCGTGGACACCTCCACGCGGGCCACGACGCCGCCGGAGTCACTGGCGGTGCCCTTGATGGTGACCGGCTTCAGCGCGGGCACGGTCACGCCGGAGGACGGGCTCGTCACGGTGACGGACGGGCCGGTGGTGTCGGTGGAGGCCGTGGCGGCGACGAGGTTGCTCTGCCGGGTCAGCGGCTGGACTCCCATGTCGGCGAGGACGTTGACCGTCGCCTGCTGCATCCGGGAGTCCTCGGTGACCACCGTGTCGGCGGGGTCGTAGGTGGGCACGTTGGTCAGGCCCCACGACCACTGCACGGTTCCCGCGCCGAACACCAGCGCCCCGGAGTCCTGGTCGCGGAACTCGACGAGGTTGTGCGTGGCGGTGCCGTTGCCGTAGAGGTTGCCACAGTCCTGGCGGAGCTTGCCGTCGTTGATGTCGACGGTCGTGGACGACACGTCGATCGCGCCGGCGGGCCGGGTGCTGTTGTCGAGATCGCTGTCCCACTCGTAGCCGAGGGTGCCCGTCGGGAAGGTGGCGGTCTGGCCGGCGGTGAGGTTCGCGACGGAGGTGTTGCGCCAGATGCGGTTCTTGCCGTAGGAGCCGGGGACGGTGATGGCGTCGGCCCGGTAGCCGTTCACGGTGAACATGGAGCCGGTGAGGATGTTAGGCGGCTGGTACGTCTGCCCGTAGTCGGTGCTCGCCGGGTCCATCCAGGTGCCGGTCCACACGCCGCTGGGATCGGCGATCCCGTTGTTCTGCGCCATCTTGGTCATCTTGTAGCAGACCAGGGTGCGGTCGGCCGTGCTGGTGCCGTCGATGCTCGGCGCGAGCCGCGTCTTCCAGAACACCTCGTTGCCGCTGAAGAAGGCCTCCCGCACACCGGCCTTCCGGGCCGCCAGGACGTTGGAGTACTGGCTCTGCGTCCAGTACTCGTCGTGGCCGGACGACAGGTACACCTTGTGCTTCTTCAGCAGGGTGGCGCCGCCCGCGGACGACACCTGCACCCCGGAGGTGTAGCTGACGTCGTAGCCGTTGCGCTCCAGCCAGGACAGCATCATGTACTCGGAGCCGTAGATGCCGTTGTCGCCGCCGATGTCCAGCGGCCGGTTGTAACTGACCTCGTAGGCGCGGCCGTCGGGCGCGGGCCCGGTGCCGCCGTACAGGTCCTGGCCGCCGTAGTCGTTGTACGCCTGCCAGGTCTGGTCACTGGTCTGTACGACGACATCGGAGGTGCTGGCGTCGTTGCGTACCACGAACGGGTACGGCATCAGGCCGTCGCCGTCGGTCTGCGTGATGTTGGCGATGTACAGGCCGGACACGGCGTCGCTGGGCACGTTCCAGGTCGCGGTCACCGGCCAGTTGCCGCAGTCGACCAGGCCGGTGCTGCTCTTGGTGGTGCAACTGGCGGCCTTGGAGGTGTAGTTCGCCGGGTACGTCTGGGCGGCCTGGGCCGCGGTGGACATCTGGCGGGCGCCGTCGCCGCCGTACCAGCCCAGCCGGTAGATCTGGATGTTGTACGAGACCGGCGACTGGACCTTGAACTGGACGGTGTCGCCCGCCTGGACGCTCTCCTTGGTCGTGAAGCCCTTGATGTCGCCGTAGGCGTTGGGCGAGAACCAGTCGGTCTTCGGGCTGCCCGCCTTGGAGTTCTCACAGACGATGGCGTTGGAGCCCGACCCGCATGGATCGGATGCCGCCTGGGCGGACCCGGCCAGCGGGAGCACCGCCAATATCAATGCCGCTACGACGGCGAGGCGACCGCCTCTGATCCGTCTGCTCCATCTTTTCATGCGTACCTCTCAGCGGTGCTGTGCAGGACCGACCCTCGGGCCGGCGGTAAGGCGTGGGGGGCGGTCAGATGCCCAGCGCGTCGGCGAGCGTGTCGACGACCCGCTGCTGCTGCTCGGGCGTGATCTGCGGGTAGAGCGGCAGCGAGAGGATGCGGTCCGCTGCCTGCTCCGCGTTCGGGAAGTCGCCCCGGCGGTGGCCGAGATGGCGGTACGCCGGCGTGAGGTGGACCGGGGCGGGGTAGTGCACGCCCGCGCCGATGCCCTCCGCGTTGAGCTTGCCGACGACGTCGTCCCGGTCGGCGCCGACGACCTGGACGACGTACAGGTGCCAGACATGGAGGTTGCCCGGCACGGTCACGGGGAGGACGACCCGGCCGGCGTCGGCCAGGTCGGCGAGCAGCGCGTCGTAGCGGGCGGCGGCCGCCCGGCGGGCCGCGTTGCCGTCGGCCAGCCGCGCCAGCTTGGCCCGCAGGACGACGGCCTGCAGCCCGTCCAGGCGGCTGTTGAACCCGGGGACGTCGTGGCGGTACTTGGCGACTCCGCCGTGGTTGGCGATCGCCCGCACCAGGCCGGCGCGTTCCTCGTCGTCGGTGAGCACCGCGCCCGCGTCGCCGTAGGCCCCGAGGTTCTTGCCCGGGTAGAAGCTGGTGGCCGCGATGCCGCCGCTGCCCGGCGCACGGCCGTCGCGGGTGGCGCCCTGGCACTGGGCGGCGTCCTCCACCACCGCCACCCCTTCAGGGAGTTGGGCGGTCAGTGCCGTCACGTCGGCCATCTGGCCGTACAGGTGCACGGGGACGACCGCGCGGGTGGCGTGGCCGATCGCGTCCAACGCGGCCTGTGGGTCGAGGAGATGGCTGTCGGGCAGGCAGTCCGCCAGGACCGGGCGCGCCCCGATCCGGGCCACCGCGCCGGCGGTGGCGATGAAGGTGTTGGCGGGCACCACGACCTCGTCGCCCGGGCCCACTCCGCTCGCGCGCAGGGCGAGTTCGACGGCGTCGGTGCCGTTGGCGACGCCGACGCAGTGCGCGACTCCGCCGAACTCGGCGTACTCGCGCTCGAATCGGCGGACCTCCTCGCCGCCGACGAACGCGGTGTTCGCCAGGACCCGTTCGAATCCGGCCCGTACCTCGCCGGCGACCTCCTCATGAGCCGCCTTGAGGTCGACAAGCGGAATCTGGTTCATGTCAGCGGTCCCCCCACTGTCGGTACTGCGAGTTCGTCGAGCGCGGGCGCGTCCGCCGCGCGCAGCCGCCGGGCCGGGCTCCCCACCCAGACCTCGCCCGGCGGAACGTCGCCGAGCACGGCACTGCCCATCCCGATCAGCGACCAGGCGCCGACCGTCGTCCCCTCCCTGACGAGCGCGCCGGAGCCCACATAGGCCCCCCGTTCCAGCCGCGCTCCGCCGCCCAGGCGTACTCCGGAGGCGAGCGTCGCGAAGTCCTCGACCACGTCGTCGTGGGTGAGGACGACCTGCGGCATCACGGCGACGTGCGCGCCCACCCGGACGGCGGCGGTCAGCGCGCAGTGCGCGAGCAGCACCGAACCGGGGCCGACCCGGGAGGACCGCGACACCGACGCCGTCGGGTGGATCACGGTGGCGTAGCGGTCCTCGGGCAGGGCGAGCCGGCGGACCAGGCGGGCGCGGGCCGCGTAGTCCCGCGGGTTGCCGACGCAGACCACCGCCCGGGCGGCGGGCAGCCGGTGGACCAGGTCACAGCCGCCGAGGACGGGCACGCCGTCCACCGCGGTGCCGTGCAGGGCCGCGTTGTCGTCCAAGTGGCCGAGCAGCTCGAAGCCGCCCGCGTCCCGTACGGCCTGTGCGGTCTCCCGGGCGAAGCCGCCCGCGCCGATGATGACAAGTTCCGTCATCCGCCGGCCTGTTCATGCAGTACGGCCACGACGCGGTCCTGCTGGGCCTCGGTCATGGTGTGGAACAGGGGCAGGATCAGCGAGTCTCGGGTGAGGCGCTCGGTGACCGGCAGCGGGGCCCTCGGGTGGTCCGCGTAGGCGGGTTCGAGGTGCGCGGCCATGATTCCGCGCCGCGCGGAGACACCGGCCGCGGCGAGCGCGGCGAGCAGGTCGTCCCGGCCGACGGGGAAGTCCTCTTCCAGCAGCACCCAGTAGGACTGGAAGTTGCTCTGACCGTGTTCGGGGTCGCGCACGGGCGTCAGGCCCGGGACGTCGTGCAGCAACGCGTCGTAGCGGGCGGCCAGTTCGCGGCGGCGGGCGATCATCGCCTCGAGCTTGCCGAGCTGGACCAGGCCGACGGCGGCCTGGATATCGGTCATCCGGTAGTTGAAGCCGACTTCCAGGTAGCTCTCCAGGACCGGCTTGTCGCTCGCGTGCCGGTCGGCCGCCGAGGCGTTCATGCCGTGCTCGCGCAGCCGGCGCAGCCGGGCCGCCCACTGGGCGTCGTCGGTGGTGATCATGCCGCCCTCGCCGGTGGTGACCACCTTGCGGGGGTGGAAGGACCAGGCGGCGAGCAGCGCGCCGTGCCCGACGGGCTTGCCGCCGACCGTGGAGCCGATGGCGCAGGCCGCGTCCTCGACCAGGGGCAGATCCCACTCGGCGCAGGCGGCGCGCAGGGCGTGCACGTCGGCCGGTACGCCGCCCTGGTGAACGGCGAGGACGGCCCTGGTGCGGGCGGTGCGTACCGCGTCCACGGTGGCCGGGGTCAGGTTGCCGGTGGCGAGGTCGACGTCGGCGAACACCGGTTCGGCGCCGACGTACCGTACGGCGTTGGCGGTGGCGATGAACGACAGCGACGGCACCACGACCTCGTCGCCGGGGCCGAGGCCGAGCGCGACGAGGCAGAGGTGCAGGGCGGTCGTGCAGGAGCTGACGGCGATGCCGTGCTCGGCCCCCACCCGTTCGGCGAAGGTCCGCTCGAACTCGGCGACCCTCGGGCCCTGGGCGACCCACCCGGACAGCACGGCGTCGGAGGCGGCCCTCGCCTCCTCCTCGCCGAGCCAGGGGATCATCACCGGGATGCGGTCGGTGCTCACTTGGCGGCCTCCCGCTCCGCGCGCCACCACTCGACCAGATCCCTGAGGCCCGTGCGCAGGTCGATCTGCGCGGTGAACCCGAGGCGTTCGGCGGCGTGCGAGGTGTCCGCGAGGCGCCGGACCACGCCGTTGACCGCGCGGGCGGGCCCGTGTTCGGGCTGCAGACCCTCGGCGCCCATGGCCTCCAGCAGGCCTTCGGCGAGTTCCTTCAGCGAGGTCTCCGTACCGCTGGCGATGTTGAAGACCTCGTCGGTGAGGTCCGACTCTGCCGCGAGGACATTGGCCCTGGCGATGTCGCGCACGTCGACGAAGTCCATGGTCTGCGTGCCGTCGCCCAGGATCAGCGGCGGCTCGCCCGCCTCGATGCGCTCCATCCAGCGGATGAGGACCTCGGTGTAGAGGCCGTGGATGTCCATGCGGGGGCCGTAGACGTTGAAGTAGCGCAGGGCCACGTAGTCCAGGCCGTACATGGCGTGGAAGCTGCGCAGCATGCCCTCGTTGAAGGCCTTGGCGGCGCCGTAGAAGGTGTCGTTGTTGTACGGGTGGTGGCGCTCGGTCGTCGGGAACTGTTCGGCCATGCCGTAGACGGACGCCGAGGAGGAGGCGATGACCTTGCCGACGCCGGCCTCGGCCGCCGCCTCCAGGACGTTGAAGGTGCCGTCGACCAGGACCTCGTTGGCGAGCCGGGGCTCCTCCGCGCACTGGGTGATGCGGATCGCGGCCAGGTGGAACACCAGGTCGGCGCCCTCGGTGACCTTCCGTACGGTCTCGACGTCCCGGACATCGCCCTCGACGACCTCCACGACCCCGCTGGGCAGGGCCTTGGCAAGGTTGGCCCGCCGTCCGCGCACGAAGTTGTCGAGCACGACGATCTCGCGGGCGCCGCCCTCGGCCAGGAGGTCGACCAGGTTGGAGCCGATGGTGCCCGCTCCCCCGGTGACCAGGATCTTCTTGCCTCGTACGCTGCTCAAGTGCTGTTACCTCTCAGGGATTTCGGATCTGTCAACGCCCGGCGCGCAGGCCGACGACCGCGCCCTTGAATTCGAGGCTCCGGGACGCCGCCTCGAGAATGTCCAGCACCCTCAGGCCCGCCCGGCCGTCGGTGAGCGGCGCCCGGCCCGCCCTGATGGCGTCACCGAACTCGTCGACCATGCTGCGCAGCGCTTCCTTCTCACCGATCGCGGGCGCGACCATGTCGCCGGAGCGGTACGAGACGAGCATCTCCCTGCGCTCGTCCGCGCCGATCTCCTGCGGTGCGGCCATCTCCACGCCGCGGTCGTAGACGGCCACCCGCTGCAGGGGGTTGAGGTCGTCCCAGAGCAGGGTGCGCTTGGAGCCGCCGACCATGGTGGTGCGCACCTTGGTCGGGGAGAGCCAGTTGACGTGGACGTGGGCGATGGCCCCGGTGCTGAGCGTGAGCGTCAGATAGGCGACGCAGGCCTGTCCGGCGCCGATCGGGTCGGCTCCGTGGGCGGCGACGGCGACGGGTTCGACGCCCGCGGGCAGGATGAAGTCCAGGATGGACAGGTCGTGCGGGGCCAGGTCCCACAGGACGTCGATGTCCTTCTGCACCAGCCCGAGGTTGATGCGGACGGAGTCGACGAAGTGGATCTCGCCGAGGTCGCCGGCCCGGACCATTTCGCGGATACGGCCCACCGCGGGCGTGTAGCAGTAGGTGTGGTCGCACATCAGGGTCAGGCCGCGTTCCTCGGCCTCGGTGACCAGGCGCACCCCGTCGGCGTAGGTCGCCGCGAGCGGCTTCTCCACCAGGACGTGCTTTCCGGCGCGCAGGGCGGCCAGGGCGATGTCGAGGTGGGTGCCCGCGGGCGTCGCGACGGCGACGGCGGCCACGTCGGGGTCGGCGAGGACGGCCGCGTAGTCGGCGGTGGCCTCGACCGTGGAGTAGCCCCCGAGGACCCGCCGGGCCCGGTCCACGTCGAGGTCGCACAGCCAGCGCAGCCGGAACCGCTCGCTGGCCTGGAAGTTGCGTACGAGGTTGGGGCCCCAGTAGCCGGCACCGACGACGGCGACCCCCAACGGCTCCTGCGTCACTGTCTTCCTCTTCCTGTGGTCCTTCAGTGGGCGGTCCATCAGTAGGCCCCCGTTCCCCGCACCACCGCGGACCCGGTGCGCGCCAGGATCGACAGGTCCAGGCCCATCGACCAGTTGTCCACGTATCCGAGATCGAGCCGGACGGCCTCGTCCCAGGGGAGGTCGGAGCGGCCGCTGACCTGCCACAGGCCGGTGAGGCCGGGCTTGACCAGCAGGCGGCGTTTGATGTCCGAGGTGTACTCCTCGACCTCCTCGGGCAGCGGCGGACGCGGGCCGACGAGCGACATCTGGCCCCGCACGACGTTGATGAGCTGCGGGAGTTCGTCAATCGAGCTGTGTCGCAGGAAGGAGCCGACCCGGGTGATCCGGGGGTCCTTCTTCACCTTGAACAGCAGGCCGTCGCTGTTCTGGTTGAGGTGCTCCAGCTCCGCGCGCAGCGCCTCGGAGTCGGAGCGCATCGTGCGGAACTTGAACATGGTGAACTGGTCGCCGTACCTGCCGACTCGCTGCTGCCGGAAGAGCGCGGGGCCGGGGCTGTCGAGCCGGACGACCAGGGCGATCACCAGCATCGGCAGAGCGAGGAACAGCAGCAGCGCGGCCGCGAGGGAACGATCCAGCAGCTCCTTGGGCAGCCGGGAGACCCGGGAGAGGTTCGGGGGCCTGATCCGCACCAGCGGCACGCCGTTGGTGGGCCGTACGGCCAGGCGGGCCGCGGACACGTCGGTCAGCACGGGGGCGAGCAGGAAGTCGACGCCCTGCACGGCCGCGGTCCAGGAGATCCGGCGCAGGAGGGAGGCGTCGAGTTCGGGGGCGGGCAGCACCACCACGGTGGTGATGCCCAGGGCGCGCACGACGTCGTTCATGTCACCGACACCGCCGAGCGCGGGGACCCCCAGCCTGCGGATCTGCGAGGCGTTCTCCGGGTCGGTCAGGCAGACTCCGGCGGCCTGGAGCCGCGGAGTGCCGCCGCGCCGCAGTACGGCGATGAGTTCGGCGACCCCGTGGGCCGGTCCGACCAGGAGCGTCGCAGTTCCGTCGGGGCTGCGCGCCCATCGCCGGTGCAGTCGGCGGCGCAGCCAGTACCGGACCGCGAGGGCGATCACCGCAGCCGGCACAACCGCCATGATCATGTCATGGAGGAGCCCCGCATCGTGCCTGAACAGCCCGTACGCGAGGGCGGCCAGCGCCGGCAGCGCGACGGCCCCGCGGAGCACCCGTCGGTACTCCTCGACACCCAGGCCGAGCACACCGCGGTCGTAGGACCGGTGGGCGAGCATGGCCACGATCCAGGTCGGCGGCAGCACCAGGGCGACCGCCCACCGGTCGTAGACCGCGTGGACCAGGAAGGCCGCGGCTGCGGCTGCGAAGCCGTCCGCGGCCAGGAGAAGAATCCGGTACTTCTGTTCCCAACGTCTTCGGCGAGCTGGTGGACGTCTGTGATCCACACCAACTTGCTCATGCGTGACCTCAATGGTCATGCGCCCCCCACCACATGCGCGGTACCCCTGACCGAAGCGCCCTCGAAGAGAGGGCGCTGGAAAGCGATGGGAGCTTCGGCGGTTCCCCAACCGCCTCATGCACCCAGCATGCTGGCTACTGATTGATCAAAACGTGTCACTCAGCCGTACCGTGACATGCAGTCAAGAACAAGTTCCCCACCCAAACCGGTCCGGCCGCCATCAATCTAGACCACGCGGCGCAGTGTCGGGAACAGTTGGACGAAACACATGTCGCAATAGTGACACCGGCGGCATACTGCCCGCGTGACGAGCATCGTGATCCCGGCCCACAATGAGGCGCCTGTCCTCGGAAGACTCCTCGACGCGCTGTTGACCGATTCCCTCTCCGACGACGACCCCGACATCGTGGTCGTGTGCAACGGCTGCACGGACGACACCGCGAGCGTCGCGGCCGCCCGGGGCCCGCGCGTGCGGGTGGTGGAGATCCCCGTGCCGTCCAAGCACGCCGCCCTGCGCGCGGGTGACGACCGCGCGCGCGGCTTCCCGCGCGTCTACGTGGACGCCGACGTCGTGATCAGCGGCGCCGACGTGCGAGAGCTGACCGGGCCCCTGGAGGACGAGGCCTCGGGCATCCTGGCCACCGCCCCGGAGCGGCGCATTCCGCTCGCCGGCTGTGCCTGGCGGGTGCGCGCCTACTACCGGGTGTGGCAGCGGCTGCCCGCCGTACGCGAGGGGCTGTTCGGCCGGGGTGTCATCGCCGTCTCCAAGGCCGGGCACGCGCGGATCTCCGCGCTGCCGCCGCTGATGGCGGACGACCTGGCCGCCTCCCTGGCGTTCACCGCGCGCGAGCGGCGCGTGGTCGAGGCGGCCGGCGTCGTGATCCGACCGCCCCGCACATGGCCGGATCTGATCAGACGGCGCATCCGGGCGGCGGTCTCCACCGCACAGGTCGAACAGCATCAGGCACCGCGAGAGGCCTCGGCGCGCACGAGCAAGGCGGACCTGAAAGCCATCGTCCGCGGGAAACCGGAGCTTCTCCCGAGCGTCGTGGTCTTCGTCGCGGCGGCGCTCGCCGCCCGGCGGGCGTCCCGAAAGGCCATCCGCGCACAGGACTTCGGCACCTGGCTGCGGGACGAGAGCAGCCGGCAGAACTGATCGCACGACCGTCGTACCGGGAGCCACCACTTGTACCTCACGGATCGCTCCGCGCCCCCGAAGGCGGGCGCCGCCGACCAGGGCCGAAGACGCGGACCGGTGACCGGAGTCGCCCCGATCGTCCTCGTCCTGGGCACGGTCAGCCTGATCACCGACATCTCATCGGAGATGGTCACCGCCGTCCTGCCGCTGTACCTCGTCACCACGCTCGGCTTCAGCCCGCTCGGTTTCGGCACCCTCGACGGCGTCTACAACGGCGTCAGCGCGCTGGTCCAGCTGACCGGCGGGCACCTCGCCGACCGGGTGCGCAACCACAAGCTGATGGCGGGGCTCGGCTACGGACTGTCCGCGCTGTGCAAGCCGCTGCTGCTGCTCGCGAGCAGTGTCGGCGCGCTCGGCACGGTCCTCGCCCTGGACCGGACCGGCAAGGGCCTGCGCACCGCCCCGCGCGACGCGATGATCTCCCTGTCCACGCCCACCGAGAGACAGGGCCGGGCCTTCGGTGTGCACCGGGCGATGGACACCACCGGCGCGCTGCTCGGCCCGCTCACGGCCTTCCTCATCCTGCGCGCGGCGGCCGACGGTTACGACGCCGTGTTCGGCGTGAGCGCGTGCGTCGCCGTGCTCGGCGTGCTGGTACTGGTGCTGTTCGTGCCGGGCAGAGGACGGGCACCTCGCGCGCCACGGGACACGGAACCCCAGGACCAGCGACGGACGCCGGAGGCAGGGCCGGACCCGGGAACCCAGCCCTTGCGGCAGACGCCGGGCGTGCCGCGGGACCCGGGAACTCAGCGTTTGCCCCAGGCCCCGGGCTCGCCGCAACAGGCAGGGCCCCAGGACCTGGGCACGAGCGGAGTGGTGGCGGCCGAGGGGTCCGCGGCCGGCGGCAGGCAACCCGTCCGCGTCCACGAGGCGTTGGCGCTGCTGCGCCTGCCCCGACTGCGGGCGCTCGCCGGGTGCGCGGCCCTGCTCGGCCTGACCACCGTCAGCGACGCGTTCGTCTACCTGCTGCTGCAACGGCGCACGGGTATCGCGGAGGGGTGGTTCCCGCTGCTGCCGCTCGGGACCGCCGCCGTCTTCCTGCTGCTCGCCGTGCCCTTCGGTACCCTGGCCGACCGGATCGGACGCCGTACCGTGTTCCTCGCCGGGCACGCGGTCCTGCTCACCGGCTACGCCCTGCTGCTCTGGGCGCCGGCCACGCCGGCCCTGCCCTTCCTGGTCCTCGCCCTGCACGGCATGTTCTACGCGGCAACCGACGGGGTGCTCCCCGCCGCCCTGGCCGGTGTCGTGCCCGACCATCTGCGCGCCAGCGGCCTGGCCATCGTCGGCACCAGCCAGGCGCTGGCCAGATTCTGCTGCTCCCTCGCCTTCGGGGCCGCCTGGACGATGTGGGGCCCCGGCCCGGCGCTGGCCGGCTCGGCGGTCGGCCTGCTGTGCTGCGCCACCGTCGCCGGCGTGGTGCTGCGACCCGCCGACGAGACCCGATGACCACCTCAGCGAACCGAACCACGAGGATCCACATGACATCGACGCGCCGCCGCCTGCTCGTACTCGTCGCGGCGGTCCTGGTCCTCGCGGGCGTGGGCACCGGCGTGGTCCTGCACGCCGTCGCCCGCGCGGACCACCAGAACCGGCCGCAGGCGGGCGGACCCACCGTGGCCGACGGCAAGTTGACGCTCCGTCAGAGCAGGCGGCTGGTCTTCGTCAACGGAGCCGCCGGCCCGCACCGCACGGCCGTCGCCTCCGTCGCGTCCGCCGACCCCAAGGGCCGGCGCACCGCCTCGGACCTGAAGTGCGCACGCTTCTACGCGGCGGCCGGCACGGGCGTCTGCCTCCAGTCCACCACCGGCGTCCTCAAGCAGAGCAACCGCGCCCTCCTGCTGGACGCGAACCTTCGCACCCGGCACACCTTCGCGCTCGCGGGCACCCCCAGCCGGGCCCGGGTCTCGCCCAGCGGCCGCTTCGTCGCCTGGAGCGTGTTCGTCTCCGGCGAGTCCTACTCCTCGGCGTTCTTCTCCACCCGCACCTCGGTCCTGGACACCCGCACCATGAAGCTGACCCCGAGCCTGGAGACGTTCTCCGTCGTCAAGGACGGCAAGCCCTACCACGCCTCGGACATCAACTTCTGGGGCGTCACCTTCGGCTCCGACGACGACACCTTCTACGCCACTCTCAACACCGCCAACAAGACATATCTGGTGCGGGGTTCGCTCTCCCGGCGGACGGTCACGACGCTGGTCGAGAACGTCGAGTGCCCCTCGCTCTCCCCCGACGGGACCCGCGTCGCCTTCAAGAAGCGGATCCTGTCGCGGACCGACCTGTGGCACGAGTACGTCCTCGACCTCAGGACGCTGAAGGAGACGCCGCTGGCCGAACGCCACAGCGTCGACGACCAGGCCACCTGGCTCGACGACCGCACCGTCGCCTACGCCCTTCCCACGGACGGCAAGGTCGGCACCAGCGACCTGTGGAGCGTCCCCGCGAACGGAACGGGCTCTCCCCGTCTCCTGATCGCGGGGGCCTCCTCCCCGGCGCCGCTCTAGCCGTGGGCGCGGTCAGGTCAGGCGGAGTTCCAGCACGGTCACCGAGAGCGGTGGTACGACACTCGTGAAAGACGGTGCCGCGCCGGCGACGGTGCTCGTCCTCGGCACCAGCGTGTCGGGGGCGGTCAGGGTGTTGGTGGCCGTGCGCGAGGCGCCCGTCAGGACCGTCGCGGTGGCCCGGCTCCTGACCCCCTTGACCAGTCCCCGCAGCTCGACCGGCACATTCAGCTTCTGCGTACCGGAGTTGACGACCGCGAGGTAGAGGCGGTCACCGGAGCGGGTGGCGACCGTGGCGAGGCCCGGCAGCGCCCGCGCGGTGGCCGGCAGCACCGTCTTCCCGAGCCTGCTCGTCAGCATCTGCTGCGCCCAGTAACTGGGCGACACATAGCTGTCGACGTTGTCGTAGGCGATCAGGTTGGTGGCCCACACGTTGTTCTTGACGTGCGAGAACAGCGGCGCGTAGCACTCCATGAGGACCTGGTCGGAGTTGCGGATCAGTCCCGCCAGCCAGGCGGCGTCGCCGAGCGCCGCGTTGAGGTCGGGTGTGGGACGGCCCTCCTGTGCCGCCCACTCCCCGACGAACACCTTCGTCGAACCTCGGTCCCGGTTGTCGTACTTGTGCGTGGAGGCCTGCGCCGCGGACGGCGCGAGGTAGTAGTGCTCGTCGATCAAGTCCGGCGTGCGGCTCTTCACGGTCGTCGTGGCGATCAGTTTCAGCTGCGGGTACTTCGCCTTGATCGCGTCGTGGAAGGCCGCGAACCGCTCGTCGTACGAGCCCGAGATGTCGAACCAGTCCTCGTTGCCGATCTCCACGAACTCCAGGGGGAACGGCTCCGGATGGCCGTCTGCCGCTCGGCGCGCGCCCCACTTGCTGGTGACCGGGCCGGTGACGTACTCGATCTCGTCGAGCGCGTCCTGGATGAACGGCTGGAGCGCGTCGCCGGTGACGTGTTCGCCCTTGAGCGAGTAGCCGGCGAAGACGGCGAGGACGGGCTGGGCGCGCAGGTCCTCGGTCCACTGCAGGTATTCGAGGAGTCCGAGGCCGTCGGTGGACCAGTAGCCCCAGGCGTCGTCCATGTGGCCGGGGCGCTCCCAGACCGGGCCGATGGTGGTCTTCCAGTCGAACCGCGTGGCGATGGTGTTGCCCTCGAGGAAGTTGCCGCCGGGGAAGCGCAGGAACTTCGGCTTGAGAGCGAGCAGTTTCTCCATCAGGTCGATGCGCAGGCCGTTGGGCCGGTTGCGGTGGGTCGGCGGGAAGAGGGACACGTGCTGGAGCCACAGCGTCTCGCCCGCGGCGGCGGGGTCGGCCGTGGTGACGGTCAGCCTCGCGTCACCCGTCACCGGCGCGCCCGGACCGGTGCGCAGGGTCAGTTCGAACGGGCGGCCGCGGAAGGTGGTGCCGATGTGCGGCACTTGGGCGGAGGCGTAGACCTTGGCCCCGTCCGCCGACTCGATGGCCACGGTGAGCGGGCCGACGCGACGCGAGGCCTTGGCGAACAGCCGGGCCGTGTAGGTGGTCCGGGGCCGCACGGGTATGCCCCAGAAGCCGTCGTTGGCGACACCGGCGCGGTGTCCGGCGCCCGTACCGCTCGGCAGTACGACCTTCAGGGAGCGGTCGAGCGCGGTGTTGAGCGGGGTGTCGGCGTCGAGGGAGAGGGCGGTGCCGCCCACGGCGGACCAGTGCAGCGGCGCGGTGTCGTCGGCCATCATCGAGCGGTTCTGCACCAGTTCGGCGTAGATGCCGCCCTCGCCGGAGTGGTTGATGTCCTCGAACATCAAACCGGGCAGGATCGGGGACACGGCGTGCGCGGGGTTGCCGACGTCGACGCTGAGCAGCGGGGTCGTGTTCTCCACCGGCACTCCGGCCAGCGCGGCGACCTGCTCGGCGGTCAGGGCGGCCGGGAACATGTGCACGTCGTCGATCAGGCCGTGCCACTGGTCGACGTGGCCGCCGCCGTAGAGGGCACGGCCGACGGCGGTGTCGCCGCTGCCGGCCCAGCCCGCGGTGTAGGCGGTCTCGCCCTCCAGTACGCCGTTGACGTAGAGGCGGATGACGCCGGCGGCCGGGTCGCTGACACCGGTCAGGTGGGTCCAGGTGCCGGTGGTGGGTGCCGAGGCGGCGGCCGCGACGGCGGCGTTCTGGGTGGCGTCCGAGGCGAGCCGGGCGAAGGCGAAGGTGCCGGTGTCGTCCCGCAGCCCCAGGTAGAAGGAGCTGACGACCTTGCCGTCGATACTCACGGCCGTCTGGTAGCCGCCGAGTTGGGCGAGGTTGACCCAGACGCCCACCGAGAACGCCTTGGAGGTGTCGAGGGCCGGCCCGGACGCGGTGGCGTCGCCGCCCGCGGTGAGGCTGAGGCTGTGGGCGCCGACCTTGCCGGTGTCCCAGCCGGCGGCGCCCCGGAGGGTCGCGGTGCGGCCGTTGCCCGACGAGTCGGCGGCCGAGGTGCCGGAACCCTCTTCGAACGCCCAGTGGGCGGCAGCGGCGGGGAGGTCCGCGGGCGCTGCGCCGGCGGTCGTTCCCGTGAGTGGGGCGGCTCCGGCGGGGGTGGCGGCGAAGGTCCCGGCGAGAGATGCGGCGGACGCGGCCCCCAGGACGGTGAGGACGGTTCTGCGGGGCACTCCGGCTTCTGAAGGCATGCGGCTCATTCCTTGGTGACAGACCGTTCGACATTTCGTACAGCGGTCGGTACTTCGAGCAGCAGGGATCTTAGGGTGTCGACTCGGGCCGTCAACACCCCTCGTACGGCAATGCTTTACGGGGTTGCGTGGGCCAGGGATTCCACGGCGGCCGCGACCTGGCGAGGGCTGGAGATCATCGTCAGGTGGCGGGCGCCGGGGACGAGGGTGGGCGGCGGAGCGCCGATGCGCCGGGCCGTCTGCCGCGGGGCCTGCTTGCTGAACACGTCGTCCTGCGCGCCGAACACCACGGACTTGGGGATGCGGACGTCGGCGAGACGGGCGACCCGGCTCGCCGGGAGGCCGGGCACGCCCTGGCCGAGCATGTCCCACAGAGCCGCCTCGGCACCCGCCACCCGCAGCGGCCGGCGCCACTCGTCCACTCCGGCGGCGTCCAGGCGGGGGCAGGCCGGCCCGCACTGGGCGTCGTACACCGCGCGGATCAGGTCGGCGCTCAGGCCGAGACGCAGCAGGCTGGTGCGATAGGGGTCGATCAGCACGTAGCCGAGCCCGGGCGGCGGTCCGGCGCCGGTGTCCAGGGCGTCCCCGTCGAGCAGCATCACGCTCCCGATCCGCCCCGGGGCCCGCAGTGCCGCCTCCGTGACGACCGCGGCGCCGCTCGAATGCCCCACCAGCAGGGGACGTTCACCCGGCCCGCCGAGGTGCATGGCGCTCAGGAAGCCCAGGAGCTGCCGGGTGAAGTGGTCGACGGTGTAGGGGCCGCGGCGCCTGCTGTAGCCGTCCCCGGTCAGATCGAGCGCGTAGACCCGGTGGTCGCGGGCGAGCAGGGGTGCGAGTCGGGACCAGGTGTCCGCCTGCTCGAAGGCGCCGTGGACGAGCACGACGGGCGAGCCGGTCGTGCCCCATTCCCGGTAGCGGGTGCGGATGTCGGCCGCCTGGACGTAGCGCAGTCCGGCGGGCGGCGCGGCACGTCCCGCGGTGAACGCGTTGTAGGTGAGGGACGCCGCGGTGACGACCAACAGCAGCACCGAAAGGGCGAGCACCGCGCGCCGCCCCCACCGCCCGAGCCGCGTGGTCGCGCGGTGGACGACATCGGCATCCGCCCGCGGGGCCTCAGTCGGCCCGGCCTCGGGGTCGGCATCCATGTGACTATCCCCTCTGCCCGGTCTCTCCGTTCACAGGATCGCCCGGCCCGGAGCCGAGATCATCCACCCACGGGCGTGAGCGCACGTACACCCACGGAAGTAGCTCCGGCCGCCGGGTGGGCAACTAAGCTGTACGGAGGACCAGTTGCCAGGGGGGCGGATGTCGGCGGGGAACGACTCTGAGCTGAGCGAGGGCCGGATCAAGCACCTGGAGCTGATCCAGGTGATCGTGGCCCGGATGGGCAACAACTCGTTCCTGATCAAGGGCTGGGCCCTGACCGTCACCGGCGCGCTGCTCGCCTACGCGGCCGGGAACGGCAGGAAATCCGTCGCGCTGGTGAGCTTCGTCCCGATCATCGCGTTCTGGGTCCTGGACGGCTACTTCCTGTACCAGGAGCGGCTGTTCCGACGGCTGTACGACCGGGTTCGCCGTCCTGGGACCGAGGTGGAGCCGTTCGCCCTGGACGTGACCCCCGGCCGGGAGAGGGCGGGAGCCGTGAAGGCGGCCGTCTCCCCCACCCTGGCCTTCTTCTACGGGGGCCTCGCCTTCGCCCAGGTGTTCGCGCTGCTTTTCGTGCTGTGACCGAGATCGTTTGCGTTCCCCCTCAGGGCTGCCGCGTGGCGAAAGCGGCGCGCAGCCGTCGCGCCGAGTCGTCGAGCAGGTCCTGGTCCTCCTCACCCTTCTCGGGCCACAGCCGCGGCATCCGGTCGCCCAGGTAGCGCGGTACCACGTGCACGTGCACGTGCGGCACCGACTGTGTGGCCACCTCCCCCGAGGACTGGATGATGTTGAGTCCCTCGGGGCGGTGCGCGGCCCGCACGGCGTGGGCCGCCCGGAGCACCTCCGCGCCGACGGCCGCCGCCGTGGGGCCGTCGAGTTCCCAGATGTCCGCGACATGCCGCCGGGGCACGACCAGCACGTGCCCGGCGTGTGCCGGGTGCACCGGCAGGAAGGTCAGGGTCTGCGCGGTCTCGGCGACGACGCGTGCGGGGGCGGTCCCGGCGGCGATCTCGCAGAAGACGCAGTCCTCCGCGGGGTGATCCACTGTCATGGGTCGACGATATGCCCCGGGACGCCCCCCCGCTCTCAGGCCCAGGCCGTGACCGGTGTGAAGGAGCTGTCCTGCCGGAACTGGTCCGTGCCGTCGGTGGGGTCGACTCGCAGCTGGTAGTCGTAGTGCCGCAGGTAGTGGCCCGGGTAGTTGTACGACTCGAATCTGACCGAGCCGGTCGCCGAACCCGTCCTGGCGACGAAGGTCGCGTCCCTGGCGAACGTCGACGTGCCGTCGTTCGCGTCGAAGCGGCCCCGGAAGCCGTAGTGGCGCAGGTGGTTGCCGGACGCGTCACGGAAGGAGAAGGCGCCCGAGTCCGCCAGGCCGGAGACGACCGTGAAGGACGACGCCTGCTTCTCCGCGGTCGTACTGGAACCGGTCACCACCGGGAGGTTCAGCAGGGACGACTGCTCCTGCCAGTACCGGGTCGGGTAGTTGGCGGACCGGAACGAGCGGGAGACGTTCGTCGGGAGGGTCACTCCGCCCGACACGGTCTCCTTGATGACGGTGAAGTGGCGTGCCGTTCCCGAGACGACCGGCAACGCCTTGGGGGCGGACCAGGTCGCGAACGTGTCGTAGCTGTCGCTGTAGTAGTAGTTGCCGTCTCCGTAACCGTCGAAGAAGATCCGCCAGGCGCCGTTGTCGAGCTGGACGACCGACGGGCCCTCGCGGTAACTGCCCCAGCCGGCCCAGTCGCCGGTCTTCGTGATCGTGTACGGGCCGATGAGGCTCGACGCCGTGCCGTACTCGATGTACTTGGCCGTCTCGTTCTTCGTGAACGCGTGGTAGGTCGCGCCGATCCGCACGATGTACGTGTCGATGTGGTTGGCGCCGATGCCCGACAGCGCGGTCGGTGAACTCCAGGACGTCAGCGCGGAGTTGGTCGCCTTCATCACGTACGGCGTGAAGATCCACTCGTTGTCGGTCGTCGAGCAGGACACGATGACGTTCACGCTGCCGTCGCCGTCGACGAACCACTCCGGCGCCCACGCCCGGGACAGGTTGGCGATCGGCACCGTGTAGTCGTACAGGAAGGTCCAGTTGACCCGGTCGGAGCTGCGCGCGAAGCCGATGGTGGTGCTGACGTCCTGCCAGGTGTGCGTGGTGTACGTCAGGTAGTAGGAGCCGTCGGCGTGCTTGAAGACGCTCGCGTCGCGGATGCGGTTGGCGGGCGGGGTGTAGGCGGAGGCCCGTACGAGGCGGAAGTCGGTCGCGTCGTCGGACTGGTAGACGTTCACCGTACCGTCGTCGCTGTTGAGGAACGGCACGATGGTGTAGCGGGTGGCCGAGCCGCTCGCGGGTACGGCGGCGGCCGCCGTTCCGAGCAGGCCGGGGAGTTCGCCCAGGACGAGCGCCGAGGCGGGCAGGGCGGCCATCGCGCGCAGGAGGGCGCGGCGGGACGGGGCGGGGGGTCGTGTGGTCACGTGCGGCTCCTTGGTCGAGCCGGAACCATGAGATGCGGGATTTCGAACATGGTTCGGCAAGTCGGTCAGAAGGTAAGGGTGCGGCGTGAGCACGTCAATGCTTTGAGCGGGGCTCCACGCGACCTGTGCGGCGCATGTGCCGCCGTTCGGCAGACGCGCGGGTCAGGGATGTTCGACATGCCGTACCGAGGCGGGCCGGCACACGTTACCGTTCGGTAGACAACCCGCTTCCGGAGGTGTCCCGTATGACGCTCGACCGTGCCGCAGGCCTGGCGGAGTCCGCCCGAGCGCTGGCCGAGGGGGAAGTGACCTCGCGGGAACTGGTGGAGCGGGCGCTGGCCCGCATCGAGGCCACCCAGGGCTCGCTCAACGCCTTCCGGATCGTGCGGGCGGACGCCGCGCTCGCCGAAGCCGACGCCGCCGACGAGGAGTTGGCGGCCGGGGCGCGGGGGCCGCTGCTCGGCGTGCCGGTCGCCGTCAAGGACGACATGGACGTCGCCGGCCTGCCGACCGCGTTCGGCTGCGCCGGGGAGTTCCCGCCCGTCGCCCGGGACGGCGAGGCCGTACGGCGGTTGCGGGCGTCCGGCGCCATCGTCGTCGGCAAGACCAACACGTGTGAATTCGGGCAGTGGCCGTTCACCGAGGGGCCCGCGTTCGGGGCGACCCGCAACCCGTGGAACACCGGGCACACCCCGGGCGGTTCCTCCGGCGGGTCGGCCGCCGCGGTCGCCGCCGGACTGGTGCCCGCCGCCCTGGGCTCCGACGGCGCCGGCTCCGTGCGCATCCCCGCCGCCTGGACCCACCTGGTCGGCATCAAGCCCCAGCGCGGCCGCATCTCCACCTGGCCGCGCGGCGAGTCCTTCCAGGGCATCACCGTCAACGGCACGCTCGCGCGCACGGTCGCGGACGCGGCGCTCCTCCTCGACGCCGCGAGCGGCAACCACCAGCTCGACCCGCACCGGCCGCCGGCCATTCGGGCGGCCGAGGCCGTCGGCCGCGACCCCGGCCGGCTGCGCGTCGCCCTGTCGCTCAAGCCGCCGTTCACCGCGGTACCCGCGCGCCTGCGGCCGGAGGTCCGCGCGAAGGTCGTCGAACTCGCCGAGAGAATGAGCCGGTTGGGGCACTTCGTGGAGGAGGCCGATCCGCCGTACGGCCAGATCGGCCTCACCTTCGTGCCCCGGGCCACCGCCGGTATCGCCGAACGCGTCGTCGAGGCCCCCTTCCCCGCCCTCCTGGACCGGCGCACGCGTGACGCCGCCCGTCTCGGACGGCTGCTCGGCGGGGCACCGCTGCGGGCGGCGCGGCGGGCGGAGGCGGTGCTGCACCGTCGTATCGGCCGATTCTTCCAGTCGTACGACGTCGTCCTCGCGCCCACGACGGCCGCTCCCCCGCCGCGCATCGGGGCGATGCTGTCGCTCGGCGGTTTCGCCACCGACCGGGCGATGATCGCCGCCTGCCCCTACGCCTGGCCGTGGAACGTGCTGGGCTGGCCGGGGGTCAATGTGCCCGCCGGATTCGTCGGCGACGGGCTGCCCGTCGGCGCCCAGCTCCTGGGTCCCGCCGGCAGCGAACCGCTGCTGATCTCGCTGGCCGCGCAGTTGGAGGCGGAGCTGCGCTGGCACGAGGCGTGGCCGCCGCAGCGCCTGGCCTCGAACTCCCCGGTGGCGTAGGCGGGTTGGTGCGTACCCTGTGACCATGGACGATGCGTCGATGGTCGGGCTCATGGGGCGGGTCACCGGGACGGTCGGGCCCGGGCTCGTCGGCGAGGTGATCGTCCGGGTGCGCGGCGGGGCCGAGCACTTCCTCGCCCACCCGGCCCCGGGGGCGGCGCGGATCGAGCGGGGCACGGTGGTGACGGTGGTGGAGTACCTGCCGCCGAGGACCGTCTACGTCACCGAGGCCTACGACGGCCAAGCCGTCTGACGGGTCGACAGGTGAGCCTGCTTCCGCGCAGGTGAGAGGCGCTTCGCGGGCCGCGCGTCAAGATTGGGGACGCTGGCCGAGGCCGAGCGTGACGCGCGGATCTCGGCGGCGCAGGCCAAGGCCAAGGAGACGGAGCTCGCGGCGGCGGCCGAGGCGACCAGGGTCAAGACGGCCGCGGGTGCCGAGGCGGAGGCGACCAAGGCCCGCGGTGCCGCCACGGCTGCCGCGATACGGGCCACCGGTGAGGCCGAGGCGGCGTCCGCGCAGGCGAGGGGTCTGGCGGAGGCCGAGGCGACCAAGGCCAGGGGACTCGCCGAGGCGGAGGCCATCAAGGCCCGGGCGGCCGCGCTCGCCGAGAACCAGGAGGCGGTCGTCGCCCAGCAACTCGCCGAGAACTGGCCGGAGATCGTGCGGGCCGGCACGTCCGCCTTCGGCAGCGTCGACAACATGGTGCTGCTCAACGGCGCCGACGGCATGACGGACATGTTCACAAAGGCGCTCACCATGGGCGGCGCCGGCCTCGGGCTCGCCCGCCAGCTGCTGGCGTCGATGAACCAGAACGGGCAGACACCGAACGGGACTTCGGCGTCCCTGAACGGGGTCACGCCGCCGGCGTCGCAGAAGGTGCCGGTGGACGGGGAGGGGTAGGCGCGGGGACGGGCGACCGCCCGGACAGCACGCCCGGGGGCCCCGGTTTCGAGAGCCCCCGGGCTCTGCCGTGCTCCCCTGTGCTTCAAGCGCCCCCTGGCCGGGCTCGGTCGGGAGCCGGAAGCATCCCCCTGTGCACGGACCGCACACACCCCGAGGAGGCCACGTGTCCGAGTCGGCGAAGAACCCCGGGGACGAGGCGGAGGACATCGCCGAACCCCTCGGTGAGGGAACGCAGCCCACAGAAGAGGGACACGACCGGCAGAACGGCACCGGCGCGGACAGTGCGGCCAGGGATCTGCTCGACCGGCTGGCCGAACAGGCGGCGGACTCCGCGGGCTGACGGATCGTACGGGGCCCGCCGCCGCCTTGAACGTCACGGCTTCCGGGTCCGGCCCCCCGAGCGACCCGTGTGAGCGACCACTAAGGTGCCTGCGTGACCGCGTTTACCGATGAGAACGTCCCGGGCCGTTTCGGCCCCACCGCCACCACCGAGGCCGACCCCCGACAGGTCGGTCCGGTGCGCACCGAGTACTCCCCCGCGCACGACGGCGACCCCGACCCGGGCGAGATCGTGTGGACCTGGGTGCCGTTCGAGGAGAACGACGGCCGCGGCAAGGACCGTCCGGTCCTGGTCGTCGCCCGCGAGGCCGCCGGCACCCTGCTCGCCGTCCAGCTGTCCAGCAAGCGGCACGACGACGACCGGGAGTGGGTGGCGATCGGCAACGGACCGTGGGACCGGTCGGGCCGCGACTCCTGGATCTCCGTGGACCGGGTGCTGAGGCTGCACGAGGACGGGATGCGCCGGGAGGCGTGCGCCCTGGACCGGGGCCGGTTCAACCTGGTCCGCCACCGCCTGCACGAGCGCTACGGCTGGAGCTGAACGACTCCGCCACCCCAGCTCCTTCTCACCGGCGGCCGAACGCCGCGCGGAACTTTTCACCCGCTTCGGGTGATTGAGGCGCTCGCCGTCCCGGGGATTCTGCTGTCCAGAAGTTCGGCCCAGCAGCTGATCGCCCTCGCGACCCGCTCTTCGCATGAGCTTCGGTCAGGCGGAGAGGGAGGCCGGATGTACATGGCACACGTGTCCGGGCACTGGGCACTCGACTGGGCGACGAGGGCCCGGCGCGTTCCCGGGGGCGGACTGCTCGCGGCGTTCCTGGTGGATCTGGTGGCCGACGTGGATCCGGTCCGGGAGGCCGACACGGTCAGCTTCCCGCTCCGTCCCGCGGCCCACGCACTGGGGGTGCAGCCGACGCATGTCAGCACGGCCCTGCGCCGACTGTCGGACGCGGGTCTGCTGACCTGGTGCGCCCACGGTGCGCCGGAGGCCTCGGACGTCACCGTGACCCTCCTGCTCTCGTTCGCCGACTCCGAACTCGAGGACGCCGCGACGGCCACCACGAAGTGTGAACCAGCACGTTCCTGACGACACAGGAAGGGGGTGCGCGATGACCGCCGCACCCGACACTCCCGTACTCGACACGATCACGGCCATGACCATCGACTCCGTCGAGCGATGCCACATGGAGCCACGCTCACTGATCCTCGCCCGGGTCGCGGCACTCGTCGCCATGGACGCGCCCGCGATCTCCTACCTGGCGCACATCGACCCGGCGATCAAGGCCGACTTCACGGTGGAGCAGTTGCAGGACCTGCTGGTCGCCATCGCTCCCGTCGTGGGCACGGCTCGCGTCATGTCGGCCGCGGGTCACATCGCCCAGGCCTTCGGTGTCGCGATCGCGCTGGCCGAGACCGAGGCGGAGGCCATCGCCCAGGCGGAGGCGCAGAGCCGCAAGTCCTGACCGGCGGCGGTGGCTTTTCCCTGCCGGGGATGACGGTTGCCTTCGGCTGCTAGGGATGGGTGAGCAGCCCGATCCCCAGTGCCACCAGTGCGGCGACCTTGGCCACCTCCAGGCCGACGTAGTACAGGTGCTCGCGGGACCGGGGCACGTCCTCGCCCGCCAGAACGCGGTCGGACCTGCGGTTGAGCCGCGGCCGCACCACGGTCAACTGGGCCGCGAGCAGGACGACCACGGCGACGACCGGTCCCACGATCCCGACGGGCCGGTCCCCGACGGCGACGGCCACCGCGAGCGCGACGGCGAGGACGGCCTCGACGAGGTTGAGGGCGCGGAAGACCAGCCGCCCGATCCCCAGGCCGATGGGGATGGTCACGCCCGGGGCGCGGAACTTCAGCGGCGCTTCCAGAAAGGAGATCGCCAGCACCATCCCGAGCCAGAGGAAGGTGACCGCGACCGACGCCACGGCCCATGTGGGGTGCATCAAGGGTGCCTTTCTGCTGTCTGCAGCGGTGCGGGCTGCTGCGGTGCGGGCCCCAAGTGGGCCAGGCACGCATCGGGTTCTGCGAAGGGTTCGAGGCCGGTCGCGGTCAGCGGGGCGCGCAGCTCGGCCAGGGCGCCCTGCATGAGGGCGAGATGCAGGGGGCACACCAACTGGCCGTGCTCTTCGGCGAGTTCGAGGAAGGGGCAGTGCCGCAGCCGGATCCGGGTGGGCGGTTTGCCGTCCTCGGCGTCCGGGGCGAAGCCGAGCTCGTCCAGCAGACGGACGAGACGGTCGGCCGCGTCTTCGGGGGTGGGCCGCCGGTACGGCTCCGGCTGCCCGACGAGGAAGCGGCCCCAGGCGCGGCCCGTCTCCATGACGGCGGAGCGCGCTTCGGATCCGGTGGCCGCGAGCCGGCTGAGCAGCATGCGCGCGAGCAGTTGGTAGCCGCGGTTTCCGCCGCGGTCCATGCCCGGGCGGGGCGCGTAGACGGTGGGCGGGCGTCCGCGGCCCGAGGACTGCCCCGTCTGTCGCTCGACGGCTCCCTCCTCGACCAGTGCGTCCAGGTGGAACCGCACGGTGTTGGGGTGGACGCCGACGCGCTCGGCCGTCTCCGTGACGCCGAGCGGAGCGTCGGCCGCCCGCAGCACGGCGAGGATCTCGCCGCGGCGCGGGCTGGTCCGTGAGGTGGACATCCTCCTCGCCCCTTTTCCGTCGTGAGCCGTACCTCCGATTAATTTCTCCAAATACTACCTGTAATAATAAGAGGCAGGTGAGGCGGGTCCGGAGCCGGAAGGCCCGGACGGTCGGGAGCGGAGAGACCGATGGCACGAGTCCCACAGGCGGATGAGGAAGAGGCGAGGCCGATCCCTCTGTGCGACGTCGACGACTTGGCCGACGCGTCCGCGACAGGGGTGCTCTGGAAGCTCACCGAGAGCGGACGCCAGCTCGACGCCAACCTCGTCCGGCTGGCCCCCGGCCGGCACATCGCCCCGCACGCGGAACCGGACCTGGACGTCCTGGTGCTCGTCGTCTCGGGTGCAGGCACGCTCGGCGCCGGCACCGAGGGCGAACCGCTGCCCCTCGCCACGGGCTCCCTGTTCTGGCTCCCTCGCGGCTCCACCCGCAGCATCACCGCGGGCGACGACGGCCTCGCCTACCTCACGGTCCACCGCCGCCGGCCCGGCATGCAGATCGGCCGCGCACGCTGAGGCGGAAGCGGCCGCGCAAAACTGTTCGGCAGACCGGGAACGAACGCCGCCCCTCGTCCGTCTTTCCGAGTGAGACCCCCGCGGCATCCCCCGTCCGCGGGGGTCTCGCCAGCTCCAGGTCCGGTCCCGCCGCCTACGACGGCTGCGTCCGCCCCGCCGCGAATACGCGCGCGAACGCCTCCCGCGCCGCACTGTCCGGTCGGCGGTCGAGCACCCCGAACACCACGTGCTCGAAGTGCGCCGCGAACCGTCCGCCCGGCCCGAGCAGCGCCCGGAAGGCGGCGGCCACCTGCGCCGGGTCGTTCTGGAACACGCCGCACCCCCAGGCCCCCAGCACCAGACGCCGGTAGCCGTGGGCGACGGCCGTCTCCAGCACCCGCTCCGCGCGCACCGCAAGGGCCCGCGGCAGCTCGGCGGCCCGCTCGGGCGCCGTACGCCGGATGACGCCGGCGTTCGGTGCGGCGGCCGTGAGAAAGCCCGCCGTGTACGGCTCGTCCAGCAGGCGGCCCCGGTCGTCCCGGAAGACGGGAACGGCCGGTGAGTGGATGACGCGGTCCGTGTAGAACGGGTCGCGGTGGGCGCGGTGATGGTCGTAGAACCCGGGGACTTCGAGCAGGCACCGGTACAGCGCGGAGGAGCGGCACAGCGCCTCCTCCTGGGCCTGGGCGCCGTTGAGGAAGCCGCCGCCCGGGTTGCGGGCGGAGGCGAAGTTCAGCACGGCCGGGCCGCCGCCCACACGGCGTGCCGCCTCCAGGCTGCTCTCGCCCGTGACCTCGAAGAATGTCTCGGCGGGCACGGTCTGCGGCACGGAGACGGGCTCCGGCCCGTACATGCGCGTCCCCGACCGCGCCGCGGCCACGGACTGCGCGATGGACACCTCGCGCCCGTCGGACGCGCGATACGTGCCCGCCGCGACGATCTCCTCCGTCTCGCGCGCGAGACCACGCAGGCGCGCGCTCATGGCGCCACCCCCGTGGACGCCATGCTCGCGCGCCGTGCGCGCTCCCCCGTCGTGCTCATGCACCGATCGTGGGTGATGCTGGAGTGACGGTGCAACAGAGTTTTCGTGTCCGAAAACGCGCAGGAAAGCCCCGGGAAACCGGGGGAAGGAGGAGATTACCGAGCCGGAACGTACCGGTACGCACCCTTGTGCGAATCGGCACGAAGGTCTTGGGTGGGACGAGTGCCGCCGTCCGGGCGCCTGACGGGCCGGGCCGGCGGCACGGTGGAATCTCAGAAAGGGATCCCGGAATGTCCGAATCAGCCACTGACTGCGGCGACTGTACGGAGCCACGCACCGCCCTGTCCGAAGCCGAGGTGGAGGCCCTGGTCCGGGGCATCTGCTTCAAGACCGGCCCGCCCCGGGGGATCGGGGTCGAAGTGGAATGGCTCGTCCACGAGCTGCGCCGGCCGCAGCTACCCGTCACACCCGAACGACTCGCGGCGGCCTATGCCGCACTGCGGACCGTGCCCCTGAGGTCGGCGCTCACCACAGAGCCCGGCGGCCAGCTGGAACTGAGCTCGCCGCCCGCCACCTCCCTGATGGAGTGCATCGGTACCGTCTCCGCCGATCTCGACGCCGTCCGTACGGCGCTCGCCGGGCACGGCCTCGGCATCGTCGGCATCGGCCACGACCCCTGGCACCCGCCCCGCCGCTTCCTGCGTCAGCCGCGCTACGACGCCATGGAAGTCGCCCTGGACCGCACCGGTCCCGCCGGCCGTCGCATGATGTGCACCTCGGCCTCCGTCCAGGTGTGCCTGGACGCCGGGTACGAGGAGCCCGGACCGCTCGGCCACGGGCGGCGCTGGTGGTTGGCGCACCAGCTGGGCGCGGTGCTCCTGGCCGCCTTCGCCAACTCCCCGCTGGCCGCCGGACGGCCCACGGGCTGGCGCTCCACGCGGCAGCTGACGTGGATGGAGATCGGCGCGGGCCGGGCCGGCGGACCCGCGCTGAACGGCGATCCGCGCGCGGCGTGGGCCCGGCACGTCATGGACGCCCCGGTGATGTGTGTACGACGCGAGGGCGGCCCCTGGGACGTCCCCGACGGGCTCACGTTCCGCGAGTGGGTCCGCTCGAAGGCGCCCAGAGCGCCGACGCGTGAGGACCTCGACTACCACATCACGACGCTGTTCCCGCCGGTCAGGCCGCGCGGTTTCCTGGAGCTGCGCATGATCGACGCGCAGCCAGGCGACGACGGCTGGATCGTGCCGCTGGCCGTGACCACCGCGCTGTTCGAGGACCCGGAGGCCGCCGAGACCGCCTACCGGCTGGTCAAGCCCCTGGCCGAACGCTCAGTGGGGCGTCCGGCGCCGCACAATCCGCTGTGGACCGACGCGGCCCGCGACGCTTTGGCCGACACCGAGCTGCACGAGACGGCCGTCGGCTGCTTCACCGCCGCGCTGGAGGCGCTGCCCCGGATCGGGGCCACCGAGCAGGTCACGGACGCCGTGACCGCGTATCTGGAGGCTTACGTCCGCAAGGGCCGCACCCCTGCCGACGATCTGCTGGACCGCCTGCGCGAGACGAGCCCTCGCGCCCACGGGAAGGACCTGAGCACATGACCGACCCCGCCATCGACGCACCCCATATCGATGCGGAAGCACTCCGGGAACGGGCGCTGACCACCCTCACCACCGCCCGCACCCGCACCACGCTGCTGACCAGCTGCGTCGAGGACCCCGACCTGACCGCCCAGCACTCTCCCCTGATGTCGCCGCTGGTCTGGGACCTCGCGCACATCGGCAACCAGGAGGAGCTCTGGCTGCTGCGGGCCGTCGCCGGCCGGGACGCCATGCGCCCCGAGATCGACGGCCTCTACGACGCCTTCGAGCACCCCCGCTCCGAACGCCCCTCATTGCCGCTGCTGCCGCCCGCCGAGGCCCGGGCGTACGCGGCCGAGGTGCGCGGGCGGGTGATGGACCTGCTGGAGAGCGCCGACTTCCACGGCACGCGGCTGACCCAGGCGGGCTTCGCCTTCGGGATGATCGCCCAGCACGAACAGCAGCACGACGAGACGATGCTGATCACCCATCAGCTCCGCAAGGGCCCGCAGGCCCTGACCGCCCCCGACCCGGAGCCGGTGCCGCTGTTCACCGGTCCCGCCGAAGTCCTCGTCCCCGGTGGCCCGTTCACCATGGGCACCTCCACCGAGCCGTGGGCGCTGGACAACGAACGCCCGGCGCACCGCCGCGAGGTGGCGTCCTTCCACATCGACACCACACCCGTGACGAACGGCGCCTACCAGGCGTTCATCGAGGACGGCGGCTACGACAACGAGCGCTGGTGGACGGCCGAGGGCTGGGCCCACGTGCGCAAACACTCCCTGTACGCACCGCTGTTCTGGCGCCGTGACGGCAAGCAGTGGCTGCGGCGCCGCTTCGGGGTGACGGAGGTCGTGCCACCGGACGAGCCGGTCGTGCACGTGTGCTGGTACGAGGCCGACGCCTACGCCCGCTGGGCCGGCCGACGGCTGCCCACCGAGGCCGAGTGGGAGAAAGCGGCCCGCCACGACCCGGCGACCGGCCGCTCGACGCGCTACCCGTGGGGCGACGCCGACCCGGCGCCCGAGCACGCCAACCTCGGCCAGCGGCACCTGCGCCCGGCGCCCGCCGGCAGCTACCCGGCCGGTGAGTCGCCGCTCGGCGTACGGCAGTTGATCGGGGACGTGTGGGAGTGGACGGCGAGCGACTTCCTGCCGTACCCGGGCTTCCAGGCCTTCCCGTACAAGGAGTACTCGGAGGTGTTCTTCGGGCCGGAGTACAAGGTGCTGCGCGGCGGGTCGTTCGCCGTGGACCAGGTCGCCTGCCGGGGGACGTTCCGCAACT
This sequence comes from Streptomyces sp. SLBN-31, assembly GCF_006715395.1. NCBI lineage: Bacteria > Bacillati > Actinomycetota > Actinomycetes > Kitasatosporales > Streptomycetaceae > Streptomyces > Streptomyces sp. SLBN-31. The sequence goes on along the minus strand of NZ_VFNC01000001.1, from coordinate 2,686,829 downwards.
GGGACTACCCGATCCGGCGGCAGATCTTCTCCGGGTTCCGCACCGCGCGTTCCGCGGGGGACGTCTGATGTGCCGTCACCTGGCCTATCTGGGGCCGCCGGAGCCGCTCGGCACCCTTCTCGTGGAGCCCGCGCACGGCCTGTACCGCCAGTCGTGGGCGCCGCGGCACCAGCGCCACGGGACCGTCAACGCCGATGGTTTCGGGGTGGGTTGGTACGCCGAGGGCGACCCGGTGCCGGCCCGGTACCGCCGTGCCGGGCCGATCTGGGCGGACCTGTCCTTCGCCGACCTGTCCCGGGTCGTGCGGAGCGGCGCCGTGCTGGCCGCCGTACGCGACGCGACCCTGTCGGGCGCCGACGCGGAGGCCGCAGCGGCCCCGTACGCCGCCGGGCCCTGGCTGTTCAGTCACAACGGTGCCGTCAGGGGCTGGCCGCAGTCGCTCGCGCCCCTGGTGGAGCGGCTGCCGGCCGTCGACGTGCTGTCCCTGGAGGCCCGCAACGACTCGGCGCTCGTCTGGGCGCTGGTCCTGGCGCGGCTGCGCGACGGCGACGACGAGGCGCAGGCGCTGGCCGACACGGTGCTGGAGGTCGCCGAGGCGGCCCCCGGCTCCCGCCTGAACCTGCTGCTCACCAACGGCGAGACGATCACCGCGACCACCTGGGGCGACACCCTCTGGTACCTGTCCCGGCCCGGCCGCAGCACCGTCGTGGCCTCCGAGCCCTACGACGACGACCCGCACTGGCAAGAGGTCCCCGACCGCACTCTTCTCGCGGCGAGCCGTACGGACGTGCTGCTCACCCCGCTCAAGGAGCCGAGCGACACCTCGGCCACCGCACTGCCGAAGGAGCCCCGTACGTGAGTCCGTTCCTTCTCACCCGCACCCTGCCCGAGGACGCCACGGACGCCGCGCTGCGTGCCGACGTCCTGCACGGCCTGACCGGCACCCCGAAGACGCTGCCGCCGAAGTGGTTCTACGACGCCCACGGCAGCGAGCTGTTCGAGCAGATCACCGAACTGCCCGAGTACTACCCGACGCGCGCCGAGCGCGAGATCCTCATCGCCCGCGCCGGCGAGATCGCGGCGGCGACGGGGGCCCGCACCCTGGTCGAGCTCGGCTCCGGTTCGTCGGACAAGACGCGGCACCTCCTCGACGCGCTGACCGGCCTGCACACGTACGTCCCGGTGGACGTCAGCGAGAGCGCGCTCACCCAGGCCGGGCAGTCGCTCGTGGCGGAGCGTCCCGGACTGAGCGTGCACGCCCTGATCGCCGACTTCACGGCGTCGCTGGCGCTCCCCGACACACCCGGGCCGCGCCTCGTGGCGTTCCTGGGCGGCACGATCGGCAACCTGCTCCCCGCCGAACGGGCCGTGTTCCTGACCTCGATCCGCTCCCTGCTCTCCCCCGGCGACGCGCTGCTGCTCGGCACCGACCTGGTCAAGGACGAGAAGGTGCTCGTCGAGGCGTACGACGACGCGGCCGGCGTGACGGCCGCCTTCAACAAGAACGTCCTGACCGTCGTCAACCGCGAGCTGCACGCCGACTTCGACCCCGAGGCCTACGACCACGTGGCGTTGTGGGACACGGAGAACGAGTGGATCGAGATGCGGCTGCGCTCGCGCGCGGAACAGACGGTGAAGATTCCGGCACTCGACCTGGCCGTGGACTTCGCCGAGGGCGAGGAGCTGCGCACCGAGGTGTCGGCGAAGTTCCGCAAGGACGGCGTACGCGCCGAACTGGACGCCGTGGGCCTGGAACTGGCCCGTTGGTGGACGGACGAGGCGGGACGGTTCGCGCTGTCGTTGAGCATCGCCCGCTGACCGACGGCAGAGGGGCGGGTGACGGCGACGTCACCCGCCCCGCGGTTCAGCCCAGGCTGTTCAGCACGTCCGTGATGCGCCGGGAGGCGCGGCGGGCCTCGGTCGCCGGGTCGGCTCCGGTGAGCACCTTGGTCATGTACGGCTTGATCGGGTTGTCGGCCTCGACCGCGCCCCACTGGGGCGTGGCCGGTGTCGCCCGCCCTTGTGCGGCCCCGGCCGCCATGGCCGCGACGCCCTCCTCGCCGGCGACGGCGTCGGCGAGGGACTTGCGGTTGGGGACGTAGTTCATGGTCCGGGCCAGGTCGGTGTCCCATCTGGCGCCGGTGAGCGCGGCGACGACGGCCACCGCGCCGTCCCGCTCGCGCGTGTTGTTCGGTACGACGAGGTCGGAACCGCCGGTGAAGACGGCGCCGGGGCGGTGCGCGCTCCGGCCGGGGACGGGGAAAAAGCCGATCCTGTCCTTCAGGCCGGGGTTCTGCCGGACGACGGCCCGGGCCTGACCCGGCACCGCGACGATCTGCGCCACCCTCCCCTCGGCGAAGACGCCCGCCTGCGGCGGGTGTTCCTCGTCGGAGCCGACAGGGCCGTGGCCGAGCGCCTGAAGGCGCCGGTAGAAGTCCATGCCGCGCAGGGCCGCCGGGGTGTCCAGCGTGCCGCGCCAGCCGCCGCCGTCCCGGTCGCTCGCGAGGTCGCCGCCCTCGTCCCAGATGAAGCCGGCGAGGGTGTACCAGTCCTGTCCGGCGAGGTAGATCCCCTGAACGCCGCCGGAGTCGAGCCGGCGCGTCGCGGTGAGCCAGTCCTCGCGGGTGCGCGGCGGAGCGGTGACGCCGGCCCTGGCGAACAGGTCCTTGCGGTAGATGACGACCCGATTGGCCGCATACCAGGGAATGCCGTACTGGTGGGCGCTCTGCTGGCCCGGTTCGGCGAGGCCTGGCAGCCAGTCCCTCCTGCCCCAGCGCAGTGACTCCAGCGTGAGATCGAGCAGCCGGTCCCCCTCCACGTACTGCGGGACCTGGGTGTTGCCGACCTCGATGACGTCGGGTCCGTGGCCGGAACCGGCGTCGAGGGCGGCCTGCACCTTCGCACCGATGCCGGTCCACTGCTGGACGCGGATGTCGAGCCGGAGGTCGGAGTGTTCGCGCTCGAACCGCTCGGTGAAGCGGCGCAGGAAGTCCTGGGAGGCGCTGTCCTTCATCAGCCACACGGTGACTGTGCGCCGGTCGGTGTCGCCCGGGACGAGTCCACAGGCGCCGACGAGGCCGAGCGGGGCCATGGCGAGCAGGCTGCGACGTCTCACGAGGGGTCCTGTTCTGTCTGCGGACAGGGGATGGGGCCCGGCGTGGGGGGACGAGCGCGGGGCTCGTACGGGTGTGCCCGGATTTTGGTATGGACCAATGCGGGGGGTCAAGAGGTGCAAGGGCCGCGAAGCAGACGTCTCGCGCTCCGTCGCAGCTTGGGGCACGGTGGAGTGACGCGTGACACACGTGACACTGCGGTCATCACGGCCGTACGGAGAGGAGCACCCGCATGTCCAACCACACCTATCGGGTCACGGAGATCGTCGGCACCTCCACCGACGGTCTCGACCAGGCCATCCGCAACGGCATCGACCGCGCCTCGCACACCCTGCGCAACCTGGACTGGTTCGAGGTCACCCAGGTGCGCGGCCAGATCGAGGAAGGCCGGATCGCGCACTACCAGGTCGGCCTGAAGGTGGGTTTCCGTCTGGAGGAGGAGTCGGACTGACGGCTTCGCGGGCGACGCGGAAGGTCACCCCTTCGGCCCGGCGGGCCGTGCTCAGGTCCGCCCCTCCCGCTCCTGAGCCACCCTCAGCTCGGTCGACGGGGCCGCCCACCGCGCCCGTACGACCCTGAACCCCGCCTGTTCGGCGTCTGCGCACACCAGCTCGTCGTCGTCGACGAACAGGCGGATCTCGCGGGTGCGGGCGAGGCGGCGCAGGATCTCCAGCTTGGTGCGGCGGGCCGGCCTGCGATCGTCGTTGCGCCGCATGTGGACCCGCCCCTCGGGCAGCCCCTGGGCGGCGAGCCAGTCCAGCGTGTCGCGCCGGCAGCGCTCGGGGCGTCCGGTGAGGTAGACGACCTCGCACTCCTTCGCGCTCTCCAGCGCCAGCGCGATGCCCTCGGCGATCGGCGGATCGTCGGGGGCGGCCGCGAAGAAACCGTCCCAGTCGCGCGGCTTGCGCTCGAGGAACCGCTGACGGTGCGCGGTGTCGGCGAGGGTGTTGTCCAGGTCGAACACGGCGAGGGGGCGTGTGCTGCTGTCGGTCACCCCACCACCCTAGGCAGACGGCGCGTGCGGCGGGCGGCGGGTGCGGCGGGCGGCGGGTGCGGGCGGCCCGATCGGCGTGGCGTCGTCCAGCACCACGCGTTCGCGGGCCTACATGGCCCAGCCGAGGGTCTGCCCGTGCTCGCGGTCTGCGCCGGTGGCGGCCGTGCCCTCGACGTCGTGCTCGGCGAGGGCCACCAGCTGCCGGCCCAGGTCGTTCAGGGCCCGGCCCGCGGCCAGTTCGTCGCCGATCTCCGGCACGTCCGAGTCGGCGGGGTTGCGGTGCGCGACCCCGTGTCCGGTGAGCGTGGTCGTACCGGTCTCCAGCACGACGTGCGCCTTGGTCGTCCTCTCCTCCTCGAAGAGGTGAAGCCGCATCCTCCACTCGCTGGTGTGCGCCATGGCGTCCTCCTTGTACCGCAGGCTCCGCGCGGTGCGGGGCCGCCCGCCCCGCACCTCCATGCTCGGACCCCCGCGGGAGCCTGTCACCCGGCACGGCCGCGGCACCGCCGCCTACATGTGGCCGGGAGAGACACCGGCCGGAAGCGGCCGGGAGTCGTCCACGCGGTGGCCGAGCGCCTCGGTGACGGCCACGACCCCGTCGACACGTCGGGCGACGAGCACCGCGAGCCCGGCGTCGCTGCGCCGCTCCACATGCCCGCGCAGCCGCACGACGCCGCCGGTGACACCGACGTCCACCAGGTAGCGCGGCTGGCAGAGCGCCGAGGCCACCTGGTCGCGGACGTCACGGCGGATGTCCTCGTCCGGACGCAGGAAGACCCGCAGCAGGTCGCCGCGGGTGACGATGCCCGCCAGCCGGCCCTGCCGGTCCACCACGGGCAGCCGTTCCACGGCGTGCCGCCGCATCGTGCGCGCCGCCTCCGTCACCGACTCGCCGAGCTCGGCGGTGACGGCGGGCCTGGTCATCAGGTGTTCCGCGGTCGTGGCCCGCGCCTTGGCCGCTGCCGCCCGCGCGGAGCGGGTCAGCCGGAACAGCCGCGGGCGCCTGCCCCGCCGTACGTCGTCCTGCGCCGCCTGCCGCTGGAGCAGATCGGTCTCGGAGATCACCCCGAGGACCCGCTCCCCGTCGTCCACCACGGGCAGTCCGCTGATGCGATGCTCCGCCAGCAGCCCGACCACCGTCTTGAACGACGTGTCGCGGGTCGTGCGCACCACCTCCCGGGTCATCACGTCCTCGATCGTGCGGTGTCTCATCGTCTTTCCTCCTGCTCCTTCCGTACTTCGGTCGGGTATGTCCGCCGTCTTCGCTCAGCCGGCGGGGACGAGGTAGACCGGGCAGTGCGCGCGGTGCAGCAGCGCGTGGGTGACCGGGCCGAGGCGCGGCGCGGGCCCCCGGCCGTGCGGACGGTGTGCCGTGATCACGACGGCGTCGGCCGCGCGCGTGGCCTCCACCAGGGACTCGGCTGCCCCGCCCCACACGGTGTCGGTCTCGACCCCGACCCCCGGGAACTTCTCCCGCAGCGCGGTCACGGCCGTCCGGGGCACCGCCGACTGCTTGCGGGCCTTGGTCTCCAGCTCCGCCCGCAGCCGCTCGGCGGAGACCACGGGACCGGCTCCCGACGTCGCCGGCAGGACACAGCTGTGCAGGACCCGTACCCGGGCGCCCCGCTGCTGCGCCTCCTCGAAGGCGAACCGGGCCGCCTCGGTCTCGGTGTCGGTGCCCACGCCGACCAGCACGACGCCGTGTTCCAGACCGCCGTACGCGGCCTCACCCCGGACCACCAGCAGCGGGCTCGGGCAGCAGCCGGCGAGCCGTCGGCCCACCGAGCCGGACACCAGTCCGGTGATCTCGCTCGGGCCGCGGCTGCCGATGACGGTCAGCGCGGCGTGCTCGCCCCGGCGCATCAGTTCCGCCGCCGCCGGATGCGGGGTCAGGGTGGCCGTCACGTCCAGTTCCGGAGCCTGTTCGCGCACCCGGGCGACGGCGGACTCCAGCACGGCGTGCGCCCGCTCGAGGAGGGAGGACTTCTCCTGCCCCGGGCCGCCCGGAAGTCCCTCGTGCGCGCCGTGCTTGGCCCACGGCCAGCCGTGCAGGATCTCCAGCGGAGCCCGGCGCGCCACCGCCTCCGCGACCGCCTGGTCCAGGGCCCGCAACGCCTCGTCGGACCCGTCCACGCCCGCCAGCACATGGCCGTGCAGGGCGGGACGGGGCGCGTACCTGCCGTAGTCCCAGAGGCTTTCGCGCTCATGCGTCATGACCTCTCCTCTCCTGGCCCGGAAGGCCCTCGAGCGCGCCCGGCACGCACCTGCCCACGCGTGGGTCCCTCTCGTCACCTCCAGCCTTGTGAGGAGGCGGCAGACCGTGCTTGGGCCCAACGGGCACGAGCCGAGCCACTCGGCCCACGCCGTCCGCGGACCGGCGGGCGCCGTGCCGACGGGCCCCGGTCGGCGTCGGCCCGGGGGCGCGGCGGCGGACGCACGAAGGGGCCGAATGGCCCTGCGGGACGGGCCCCTTCGGCCCTGGCACGCCGTACGGCCGGCCGTACGCTGGAATCAGCCTGCGGGGCGAGCGAGGGAGCGCATCCGGGACGCCACCTTCAACAAGGGACACGAGCCCTTGTCAAGGAAGGGACGACGGATGGGCTGAGAGGCCGGAAGGTCGAAGGACCGGACGGCGACCTCCATCACCTGATCCGGACCATACCGGCGAAGGGAGCCCACCTCGCAGGTTCTGTCGTGCCCTGGGGGCAACCTTTCCTCTCCCCGCGGCCACTGCCGTGCGAACAGCCACATGGCGAGTACGCGGAGGCGGGAGGCCCCATGCGCGGCAACACGGCGATCTGGACGGCTGCGGTCGTGAGCGCGGCACTGACGGCGGCGTTGGGAACGGCGGGCGAGGCGTCGGCGGCGACGAGGACCCTGGTGGTGGCGGTCGGCGGCGACGCCGCCGCGCCCGGCACCCTCACCTCCGCGCTGGGCCCGTCGACCGTCTCCAAGGGCAACTCCTGGGATCTGGGCGGCACTTGGAATGCCTCTTCGGTCCTCAGCGCGGACCCCGCGCCCTTGACGGGCCCGCGCGCGGCCGACGGTTCGCTGCCCTCGGCGCCGTCCTTCCTCGTACCGCGCAACGGGGCGGACATCGGGGCGCGGTTCTGACCCGACCGACCCGGTGAGTCGGGGCCCAGGGCGGATGGATCATGCTTCTCCCATGGCATCCCGGTTCCCCGCCCCCCGCACCACTCTGATCGGCGCGGCCCAGCAGCGCCCCTGCACGCTCGTCGTCTGCCGGGGCTGCTGCTGCGGCGACCCGCGCAAACACCCGGACAGCGACCACGTCTGGCAACTGGAGCGGCTGCGCGCCGCGGCGGCCGAGTCCGGCTTCCAGGTCCGTACGACCGACTGCCTGGGCCCCTGCGACCAGGCCAACGTCATCGTCGTGCAGCCGTCGGCCGCGGGGCGGCGGGCCGGCGGCCGGGCCACCTGGGTCGGCTTCGCGATGGACGACGACTGCACCCAGGAGGTCATCGACTGGGCGGCGGCGGGCGGACCGGGCCTCGTCGAGCCGCCGGTGACCCTGGAGCTGCAGTTCATCCGCCCGCCACGCGACGCCCGGACCCGCAGCCGCCGATGAGGCGGCTCCGCTTCTAGGCGAAGCCGCCGTTGCTCATCAGCAGCTGGCCGTTGATCCAGCCGCCCTCCGCGGAGCACAGGAAGTCCACCAGGTGCGCGGTGTCCCGGGGTGTGCCGAGCCGGCCGAGGGGGGTGGCGCGTACGCAGTGCTCGCGGACTTCCTCCGTCATCCAACCGGTGTCGACGGGACCGGGGTTGATCACGTTGGCGGTCACGCCGAGGCCGGCGAGCTCGCGGGCGGCAGCGAGGGTGATCCGGTCGAGGGCTCCCTTGCTCGCCCCGTAGGGCAGGTTGCCGACGGTGTGGTCACTGGTGAGGGCGATGATCCGGCCGGCTCCCGCGGTTCCGGCGAAGCGACGCCCGAACTCGCGGATCAGCAGCCAGGTGGCGCGGGCGTTGACGGCGAAGTGCCGGTCGAAGCTCTCCACGGTCGTGTCGAGCAGTCCGGAGTCGACCGACTCGCAGTGGCACATCACCAGCGCGGTGACTCCGCCCAGCCGCCGCTCGGCCTCCTCGAAGACACGGGCCGGGGTCTGCGGATCGACGAGGTCCGCCTCGATCGCCGCCGTGGACGCGCCGCGTCCGTTCAGGTCCGCGACGATCGCCGCGGTGGCGCCGGCTTCTCTCCCCCAGGTCATGCGGTCGTCGTAGGCGGTCCAGTAGGTGAAGCCGATGTCCCAGCCCGAGGAGGCCAGGCGACGGGCGACCCCCGCGCCGATGCCGGCCGTGCGGCCCACGCCGGTGATCAGGGCGACGGGGCGGACGGCGGCCCCGCCGGGCACGGTGGGGTCCTGATCGGTACGCGTCGTCACGGGGGGAGATCGTCCCGGGGCGGCGTCGGGGCGTCAATCGCTTTTCCGGCGCCCCGACGCGGCGCAGGCACCGGCCCCCCGGCCGGCGGCCTCAGGAATCCTGGGGGCCGCCCGGTGTTGAACCCTGTATGAGCTCCCTGATCGCCCAGACCCGTTTCTCCGTGCTCGACCGCTCCCGCACCCGAGAGGGCCACACGCATGCGGAGGCGCTGCGGGACACCGTGCGGCTGGCGCGGGAGCTGGAAGGGCTCGGCTACCGGCGGCTGTGGGTGTCGGAGCACCACGGTGTGCCCGGGGTCGCGGGGTCCGCGCCGACCGTGCTCGCCGCCGCCGTCGCGGCCGCGACGCGCACGATCCGGGTCGGCACCGGCGGCGTGATGCTGCCCAATCACCGGCCCCTGGTCGTGGCCGAGCAGTTCGGGGTGCTGGAGTCCCTCTTCCCGGGACGCGTCGACATGGGGCTGGGACGGTCGGTGGGGTTCACCGACGGTGTGCGCAGGGCGCTGGGCCGGGACAAGGAGGCCGCCGAGGACTTCGCGGGGCAGCTCGACGAACTGCTCGGCTGGTTCCGCGGCACGTCCCCCACCGGCGTCCACGCCCGGCCCGCGGAGGGCCTGACCGTGCCGCCGTTCGTTCTAGCGATGGGCGAGGGCGCCGACATCGCGGGACGGGCGGGCCTGCCGATGGTGATCGGCGACCTGCGCAACCGGGCGAAGATGCTGCGCGGCATCGACCGCTACCGCGCGGCCTTCCGCCCCTCCCCCTGGGCGGCGGAGCCGTACGTCGTCGTCTCGGGCACGATCGCCGTGGCCGCCACGCCCGAGGAGGCCCGCCGCCTGCTGATCCCGGAGGCCTGGTCGATGGCGTACTCCCGTACCCACGGCACCTTCCCGCCCCTGCCGCCCGCCGAGCGCGTGAAGGCCCTGACGATGACCGCGAAGGAGCGCGGCTTCTACGAGGCCGGGCTCGCCGGACACGTCGCGGGCACCGAGGAGCAGGTCGCGCACGAGCTGGAGACGGTGCTGAAGGAGACGGCGGCGCAGGAGGTGCTGGTCACCACCAGTACGTACGACAGGGCGGCGCTGGTGGACTCGTACCGCAGGCTGTCCGGGATCTTCGGCGCACCGGCAGTGGGACGTCGGGCGGCGACGACCGGCCCGGCCGCGTAGGATCGCGGGGTTTGTCCCCGGAGTGACGGAGTAACGGAGCTTCCCCCATGCCCACCCCCCACGACCCGTACGTCCGTGTCCGCGGCGCCCGCGAGCACAACCTCAAGGGCGTGGACGTCGACATCCCGCGGGACGTGGTGACCGTGTTCACCGGCGTGTCCGGTTCCGGGAAGTCGTCGCTGGCGTTCGGCACGATCTACGCGGAGGCACAGCGCCGTTACTTCGAGTCCGTCGCCCCGTACGCGCGCCGTCTGATCCACCAGGTGGGCGCGCCGAAGGTCGGCGAGATCACCGGTCTGCCGCCCGCGGTCTCGCTCCAGCAGCGCCGCTCCGCGCCGACGTCCCGGTCCTCGGTCGGCACTCTCACCAACCTCTCCAACTCCCTGCGCATGCTGTTCTCCCGCGCCGGCACCTACCCGCCGGGCGCCGAACGCCTCGACTCGGACGCCTTCTCCCCCAACACCGCCGCCGGCGCCTGCCCGGAGTGTCACGGCCTGGGCCAGGTGCACCGGACGAGCGAGGAGTCGCTGGTCCCCGACCCGTCGCTGTCGATCCGCGAGGGCGCGATCGCCGCCTGGCCGGGCGCCTGGCAGGGCAAGAACCTGCGCGACATCCTCGACGCGCTCGGGTACGACGTGGACCGGCCCTGGCGTGAACTGCCCGCAGGGCAGCGCGAGTGGATCCTGTTCACGGACGAGCAGCCGGTGGTCACCGTGCACCCGGTCCGTGACGCGGACCGCATCCAACGCCCGTACCAGGGCACGTACATGAGCGCCCGCCGCTACGTCATGAAGACGTTCGCCGACTCCAAGAGCCCCACGCTGCGCGCCAGGGCGGAGAGCTTCCTGGTCGCCGCCCCCTGCCCGGCCTGCGGCGGCGCCAGGCTCCGGCCCGAGGCGCTGGCGGTGACCTTCGCGGGCCGCACCATCGCGGAACTGGCGGCCCTGCCCCTGGTCGACCTCGCGAATCTCCTGGTCGGTGAGGACGAGCCGGCCCGCGCGCTCACCGACGACCTGCGCTCGCGCATCGCACCGGTCCTCGAACTCGGCCTCGGCTACCTCGGCCTGGACCGGGCCACCCCGACCCTCTCCGCGGGCGAACTCCAACGCCTGCGCCTGGCAACGCAGTTGCGCTCCGGCCTGTTCGGTGTCGTGTACGTCCTCGACGAGCCGTCCGCAGGCCTGCACCCGGCGGACACCGAGGCCCTGCTGACCGTGCTGGAGCGGCTCAAGGCGGCCGGGAACACGGTGTTCGTGGTCGAGCACCACCTCGACGTGGTACGCGGCGCCGACTGGCTGGTGGACGTGGGTCCGCGCGCCGGGGAGCACGGCGGGCAGGTCCTGCACAGCGGCCCCGTGGCGGAGCTCGCCGGGGTGGAGGAGTCGGCGACGGCCCGCCACCTCTTCCACCGCCTCCCCGCTCCGGAACGCCAGGAGCGCCCCGCTCGCGGGCAGTTGAAGGTGGGCCCGGTCACCCGGCACAACCTGCGGGCGGTCACGGCGGAGTTCCCGCTCGGGGTGTTCACCGCGGTCACCGGCGTCTCCGGGTCCGGGAAGTCCACGCTGATCGGCGAGATCACCGAGGACCTGCCGGGCGTGCGGCGGCTGGTGTCGGTCGACCAGAAGCCCATCGGCCGCACCCCGCGCTCCAACCTGGCCACCTATACGGGCCTGTTCGACGTCGTACGGAAGGAGTTCGCGGCCACCGAGGAGGCCGTGCGGCGCGGTTACGGCGTCGGGCGCTTCTCCTTCAACGTCGCGGGGGGCCGTTGCGAGACCTGCCAGGGCGAGGGATTCGTCAGCGTGGAGCTGCTGTTCCTGCCGAGCACCTACGCGCCGTGCCCGGACTGCGGCGGGGCCCGCTACAACCCAGAGACGCTCGAAGTGACGTACCGGGGACGGAACATCGCGCAGGTGCTGGACCTCACGGTGGAGAAGGCCGCGGAGTTCTTCGCCGGGACCCCGGCCGTGGCACGGAGCCTGCGCACGCTCCTCGACGTCGGCCTCGGCTACCTCGCCCTCGGCCGGCCCGCGACGGAGCTGTCCGGGGGTGAGGCCCAGCGCATCAAGCTCGCGGCCGAGCTGCAGCGCGGCCGCCGCGGCCACGCCCTCTACCTCCTCGACGAACCGACCACCGGCCTCCACCCCGCCGACGTCGAGGTCCTCATGCGGCAACTGCACGGTCTGGTGGACGCAGGCCACACGGTGATCGTGGTCGAGCACGACATGTCGGTCGTGGCGGGCGCGGACTGGGTGATCGACCTGGGGCCGGGCGGCGGGGACGCGGGCGGACGGATCGTGGCGGCCGGGCGGCCGGCGGAGGTGGCGACGGTGGCGGGCAGCGCCACGGCGTCCTACCTGGCGCGGGCGCTGGGCCCCCACACCCGCTGAATCAGGGTGGCCAGGACCGCGGTCGCGGCGAGGCTGCCCACCAGGACCATGATCACGCCGACCATGAACAGGCCGCTGGAGTCGTCCGACCAGTCGAGGTAGGCGGCGAGCGTCAGCCCGGCCGTGGTGCCGACGACGGCTCCCGCGATATGGCTCCGGGAGGCCACCCAGAACAGCGGCACGAGCAGGGTCAGCACCAGCCCGATCACCTGCCACGCCTGGTAGGGGCCGGTCGTCGTGCCGTCCGGCTGTACGTCGTAGTGCTGGTCCCAGCCCAGCCAGGCGGCCCAGAGCGCGAGCGCTGCGCCGGCCGGCACGAGGACCGGCAGAAGTCGGGGCACGGGGTTCAGGTGTCCTTGGCTCATGGCCCAAGCGTTGCGCCGGACCCCCGGCAGGGCACAGAGCGCACGTACTCAGATCCATCCGAGTACGTGCGCTCCGTCCGGCGAGTACCGCTACGGCGTCACCCGGACACCGCCGAACGTCACCGCGAGGCTGCCGTCCGACGCGAAGGACCAGCCCAGACCGCCCGAGTAGGAGGAGCAGCGGGAGCCGTTCGAGCCGGTCCAGAACTGGTTGGAGCTGTCGGCGCTGCCGACGGTCTTGTCGTTGGAGCCGCTGACGGCGAAGCGGCACGAGGTGTTGTTGCGGAAGACCGAAGTGCCCGCGTCGAAGGAGAAGTTGCGCTGCGCGTTGTCGACGCTCGCGTTGTTCGAGATCGTCATCGTGCCGGGGTTGCTGTTGTACGTGAACCCGTGGTGGCCGTTTCGGTAGGCGATGCTGTGCTGGACGACGTGGTTGACCGCGATGTCGTCGCCGCCCAGCTTGTAGCCGTTGCGGTCGCCGTTGGAGTTCACGGTGCCGTTGCTGAGCGTGCCGTTGGTGTAGGACAGGGAGTACTCGATCGTCACCGGCCCGATGGCGCCCGTGTCGGTCTTGGTGTACAGGTCCCAGCCGTCGTCGATGTTGTTGTGGGAGACGTCGTAACGGAACACGTTTCCGGTGCCCGTGGTCAGCTTCGCGGCGAAGCCGTCCGCGTCCTCGCCGTCGGAGTCGGCGTTGTCGTGCGACTCCGAGCTCACGATCAGGTTGTTGGACGGCCACTGGCTGCTGGGCGTACTGGAGGAGATCCGGCCCAGCTGCAGACCGGTGTCGCGGTTGTACGCCGTCACCGCCCGCTCGACGACGTTGTTGCTGCCGCCGACGTAGATGCCGTTGTCCCCGGCGTGCTGGACGGTGATGCCGTACAAACGCCAGTAGTTCGCGTTGAGTTGGATGCCCCGGTTCGACGAACTCTCGCTCTGGGCCGCGAAGTCCAGTACCGGCTTCTCGCCCGGGTAGGCGGTCAGCGTGGTCCGGGCGCCGGAGGTGCCGTTGCTGCCCGTGGGGATCGTGATCGTCGACGAGTAGTTGTACGTCCCGCCGCGCAGGTAGATGGTGCCGCCAGAGGCGATGCGGCTGATCGCCGTGGCGAGCGTCGTCGGGGCGGACTGCGTGCCGGCCGCGCTGTCGGTGCCGCTCGGCGACACGTACTGCGTGGCGCTGGCGGCCTGGGCCGGCGTGCCCGACAGGGCGACAAGCGTGCCGGCCAGCAGGCTGACCGACGCGAGGACGGATCTCACGTGCATGGTGGTTCCTCCGGTTCGTCCGTGACCAGGGGGTGCCGTGCTAGGGAAAGCGCTTTCTCGCGTTCCCAGACGGGAACGTAAGCGCTTGCTGTGAACGCGTCAATAGATGTGTGCTTGATTCTTATTCACGGACATGAACTTGAGTGGGTTCGAGCAGTCCCGTGACGAGGTCGCGGGGCAGGCCGTGGGTGTCGTGGAGGTAGCCGAAGTCCTCCTCGCGCAGCGGCCGGCGGAACTCCGGGCGGGACAGCAGGCGGCGCCCGCGTTCGAGGAGGCTGGTGAACTTCCGCTCCTCCTCCAGGAGTTCCCGGCGAACCCGGTCGGCGTCGCAGGACTGGCGGAAGTGGTCGAGGGTGTGCAGGAGCGGTTGCGAGGGCAGGTCGGACAGGCTGCGGGTGGGGTCGTCGCGCCGCAGGGTGGTCAGCAGGCGGCGGATCAGCCGGCGCAGGACGTAGCCGCGGCCGGTGTTGGACGGTCGGACGCCGTCGCCCAGCACGACGACGCCGGAGCGCAGATGGTCGCAGACCAGCCGCGTCGACCGCTCGTCGCGCAGGTCCCACAGGCCGGGCACCGTGGACGTCCACGGCTCGAACAGGTCGGTGTCGTAGACCGACCGGTGGCCCTGCAGGACGGTCACGAGCCGCTCCAGACCCATACCGGTGTCGACAGCGGACCGGCCAAGGCGCTCGAGGCTGCCGTCCTCGTGCCGGTGGTAGCGCATGTGAACGTGGTTCCAGATCTCCACCCATCGGGAGTCGGTGGTGGGCGTGCCCTGGGGCGGGATGCCCTCGCCGCCGGTCCAGAAGAAGATCTCGGAGTCGGGGCCGCACGGGCCGACCGGACCGTTGGACCACCAGTTGTCCTCGGTGGTCGACTCCACCGGCAGCCCCAACTCCTCCCAGGTACGCAGAGATTCGACGTCCGGGCCGACCTGCCCGTCGCCGCCGAAGACCGTCACATGCAGCTGCTCCCGCGGGATGCCGAAGCCGTCGCGCAACAGCTCGTACCCCCAACGCAGGCTCTGCGGATGGCCGTAGTCGCCGAGCGACCACGAGCCGAGCATCTCGAAGACCGTCAGATGGGTCGGGTCACCCACCTCGTCGAGGTCGGTGGTGCGCAGGCAGCGCTGGACGTTGACCAGGCGCCGCCCCTGGGGGTGGGGGCGGCCCAGCAGGTACGGGGTGAGCGGATGCATGCCGGAGGTGGTGAACAGCACCGGGTCCGAGGGCGGCGGCAGCAGTGTGCCGCCGGTGACGGGGTGGTGCCCGCGCTCGCGGTAGAAGTCCAGGAAGGTGCGGACGGTCTGCTCGGTGTTCATCGCGGTGGTCCTTCGGGTCAGGGGACCGGAACGGACCGCGCGGGGCAGACGGGCGTTGAGATGAGAGAGTCCCGGCGGTCCGTTTCCGGCCGCCGGGGAGAGGTGAGAGGTCAGGCGTCGGCAGCCGGGGAGCTGGTCGCTCGCGCGGCTGCGGTGCGGGTTCGCCTGATGACCTTCATGGACCCGACGCTAACAGCACCGGGGCAGACGCTCCCGCGAATTTTCCTCAGCCCCCGGTGCCGGGGGGGGCGCCGGGTCCGGCCTGAACGCCTCGGCGATGGCGGCGCACCTGGTCGCCAGGTCGAGGTGGTGTCCCCGGAGGAGTCCTCCGCCCGGACCTGCGCCTCGCGTCCTCGGGGCACGGCGACTGTCCTTCGGGCCGGGCACGCCGGTCTTGCCGGCCGTCCTGCCCGGGGGCAGGCCGCCCGCCCGGGTCAGCTCACCAACGCCGTGTGGGTCCGGTCGGGTTGGGGCGGGGGTGCCGGTTGGGCCGCGCGGGCCAGCGTGCGGCGGTCGGGGTGGGTGTCCGCCGGGATGGCCTCGCGTACCTCGACCTCGGCCACCAGGCCCCGGGTCATCGCGACCCGCCACACAGACGCCGGCAGCGAGTCCTCGCCGATGAAGGCCGGTGCCGTGCTGGCGGTGCCGGCGATCCGGTAGCGCAGCCGCACCGGCTGGACGGGGACGTGCGCGTCGAGGGCGGCCTGGAAGACGGCCCGGCGGAAGCTGCCCTGGGCGCGGCCGCACCAGGTGCTGCCCTCGGGGAAGACCCCCACGGCCTGCCCGGCGCGCAGCGCGTACGTGACGCGGGCGACGGTGTCGGGCAGGGCGCGCAGCCGGTCGCGGTCGATGAACAGGGCGCCGCCGCGGGCTGCGAGGGGGCCGGCCAGGGGCCAGTCGCGGATGTCGGACTTGGCGAGCATCCGCGCGGGGCGGACGGCGGCCAGCAGCGGTATGTCCAGCCAGGAGATGTGGTTGGCGACGAGCAGCAGCCCGCCGGCGGGCGCGTCGGCGCCGGTGATCCGCACCCGCACCCCGGCGGCCCGGACGATCCACCGGCACCACCGCCTCACCCACTCGGCGGGCATCGGTCCGCCGAGCGGCGACAGCGCGATCCCGGCGAGCATCAGGGCCACGACCGCGGTGATCCGGGCGACGGCACGCGGTACGGCCGTGACGCGTCCCCTCTGCTCTATGCACGCCCGCGGGGTGCAGGGCGCGCTGGGCGTCCAGACGCTCATCAGGCCGGGACCATGGAGAGGAAGTGCCGCAGATAGCGCGGGTCGACCCGGCGCATCGACAGCAGCACGTACAGGTCGGCGACGCCGAAGTCAGGGTCGTGGGCGGGTTCGGCGCACACCCAGGCGCCGAGGCGGAGGTAGCCGCGCAGCAGGGCGGGCAGCTCGGCGGCCGGGGCGGGGGCGGACGGGGCGGCGGAGGGGGTCCAGGGCTGCAGCGGCCGTACGCGGTACTCCTGCGGAGCCAGGTGCTTGGCCCGCACCCGGTCCCAGGTCGCGGAGGCGAGCGCGCCGCCGTCGGCGAGCGGCACGGAGCAGCAGCCGGCCAGCCACTCGTGCCCCCGGTCGACCATGTAACGGGCGATGCCGGCCCAGATCAGGCCGATGACGGCGCCGTCGCGGTGGGCGGGGTGGACGCAGGAGCGGCCGACCTCGACCAGACCCGGGCGGATCGGGTCGAGCGGGCCGAGTTCGAACTCGCCCTCGGAGTACAGCCGTCCGGCGACCGCGGCCCGCTCGGGCGGCAGCAGCCGGTAGGTGCCGACGACCTGCCCGGTGCTCTCCTCGCGCACCAGCAGGTGGTCGCAGTGGGCGTCGAAGGCGTCGACGTCGGACCCGGGCTGCGCGGTGGTCAGCAGGGCGCCCAGCTCCCCGGCGAACACCTCGTGCCGCAGCCGCTGCGCGGCACGCACGTCGGCCTCGTCGCGGGCGAGGGAGACGGAGTAGCGGGTGGGGGCGGCGGGCTGTGCGGGGCGGTCCAGGGTGGTTACGCCGGTCATGGCTCTCTCCAGGTCGACGGCCGGGGACGGCGGAGCGGGAGCAGACCGTTGGCGCGTGATCTGCCGCTCCTGTTCTTCCGACGCGCGCTGACCTTCGCGTGACCGGAGCGGAGAGAACGCGTGTGAGGTTGCTGAACGGCTCGGGCCGCACCCGGCATTTCGCCGGCGCGCGGTCCTGCGTCCATCCGCGGGACTACGGCGGACCACCGGCGCGCGCGGCGTCATGCGGTCGGCCTGCTCTCCGCCGGCCCGGGTCCTGTCGTGCACGAGACGCGGCTCGGATGGCCTAGCTGCGCACGCGCCCACCGGCTCCCGCGGCCAGAGTGGGCTGCATGACAGAACCCGGAACCGCTGAGCGACGGCGCGGTCCGGCCCCGTCCGCCGGGCGCCGACGGACCTTGCACGGTGCCGGGGAGGCCGCCCGGTGCGCCGCCGAAGCGCTGACGGAGCTGATCCGCCACCGCCTCGAAGGGGTTTCCGCGGTGTGCCGGGGCGAGGACGGCGGCTGGATCGTCGACGTCGACGTACTCGAAATGGCACGCATCCCCGACACCACCAGTCTGCTCGCGACGTACCAGGTGGAACTGGATTCGGCGGGCGAGCTGGTGCAGTACCGGCGGACCGCCCGCTACCGGCGCGGCGCCCAGGACCAGTGACCGCGCCGTCGCCGAAGCTTCCCCCGGAAGGACCGCCGCATGACCGTCTACAACGACGAGGTCGTCTGTGCGCCCCGCGCCGGAACCCTCTACGACGTGCTGGAGCTGATTCTCGACCGCGGCATGGTGATCGACGTCTTCGTGCGCGTCTCGCTGGTCGGGATCGAGATCCTCAAGGTCGACGCGCGGATCGTGGTCGCCAGCGTCGACACCTATCTGCGCTTCGCGGAGGCGTGCAACCGCCTCGATCTGGAACGCGACTCGCGCTCCAAGACCGTGCCCGAACTGTTCGGCGGGCCGGTCTCCAGGACCATCGGCAAGGCGGGCGCCAAGCGAACCGCCCGCTCCCTGACCGACAAGGTCAAGGACATCCTCACCCCGGACGACGACACGGACGACGAGGCCGACGAGCGCTCCGCCCAGCCTGAACGCAGGCGGCGCGGCCCCGCGAAGAAGACCGCCGGCTCCTCGAGCCGCCGTGCCGGTGACGACGACCGCCCGCGGACCCGGCGCCGCAAGGCCGAGGAGGAGGCATGACCGTGACGGCCACCGCCGCCCCCGCCACCGCCGACACCCTCTACGTCTACGGCATCGCCCCCGCGGGCGTCGAGCCTCCGCGCGCCCCCGGAGTGGGCGGTGCGGTGGTGCGGCTGCTGACCGAGGCCGGGCTGTGTGCCGCGGTCTCGGACGCCCCGGCGCACGTCCGGGCGCGCCGACGGGACCTGATGGCCCATCAGTCGGTGCTCGGCGAACTCGGCGCGCAGGGCCCCGTCCTGCCCATGCGGTTCGCCGTCCTCACTCCCGACGCGGTGACGTTGCGCCACCAACTGCGCTCTGACCGGGCTCACTTGACGGCGCAGCTGGACGGGGTGCGGGGCTGCGTCGAGATGAACGTGAAGGGGGCCGTCGTACCGGGATACTTCGCCGACCTCGTGCGCCGGGACGAGACCCTGCGCGCACTCGCCCGCCGGACCCGGAACCGCCCCGGCTACGAGGCGAACGTGCGGCTCGGCGAGGCGCTCGCCAAAGGCGTCGCGCGCGAAGCACGGCGCGCGGCACGGGACGTGCTGGCCTGCCTGACTCCGCTCGCCGTGCGCACGGCGCAGGGAGCGGTCGACGACGAGCAGGTGCTGAGCACGTCGTTCCTGGTGCGCTCGGCCGACGAGCAGCGCTTCCGCCAGGCCGTGGACGAGCAGGCACGCGGCGTCGGGGACCGGCTGGCACTCAGCATGACCGGGCCGCTGCCGTGCTACAGCTTCGTCGACGCGCCGTCGGCCCCGGCCGGCCGGTGACGCGGTGGGACTCGTGAGCGGGCTGCTGCTCCTGCCGATGGCCCCGTTGCGCGGCACGCTCTGGGTCGCCGACCACCTGCTGCAGGAGGCCGAGCGGCAGGCCTGCGGCCCGCGTGCGGTTCAGGCATGCCTGGCGACCCTCAACCGGGCCCTGGAGGAGGGTGCGATCGACGAGGCGGCCTTCGAGAAGGAGGAGGAGCGGTTGCTCGCACGCCTCGACAGTCCCGTCCGGTACGCCGGCCGGCCCCCGGCGGCCCCTGTCCCACCCGCCGGGGACGACGGCGGCGGGCTCGTCCCGGCACGTCACCGACGCCGCGGAGGCGCCTCGTGACCGACCTCGGCACTTGGCCGGCGGACCCCGGTGCGCAGCCTGTCGGGCCGCCCACCGGAAACCTCGCCGACCTGCTCGAACGCATCCTGGACAAGGGCATCGTCATCGCGGGCGACATCAAGATCGACCTGCTCGACATCGAGCTGCTCACCATCCGCCTGCGCCTGTTCATCGCCTCGGTCGAGACCGCGAAGAAGGCGGGCATCGACTGGTGGGAGACGGACCCGGCGCTGTCCTCGCGCGCCGCGCGGGACGCGCTCGCCGAGGAGAACGCGCGTCTGCGCGCGCGGCTCGAGGCGCTGGAGGAAGCCGACCCCGACACCGCGGAGGTGATCCGATGACCACGGCCCCCGCCGATCCGGCGACCACGGTGAGGCAGGACGGGCCGCGTTCCACGGTCACCTGCGTGTTCGCCGTGACGGACACCCCTGTGCCGGACCACGTGCTCGCGCGGACGCCGGGCCATGACGGCGGCGGTCCGCTGCGGGTGCTGGCCGCGGGCTCGCTGCACCTGGTCGTGCAGGACGCCCCCGCGGCGGCGTTCAGCGAGGAGGCGCTCGCGGAGCGGCTCAACCGGCCCGACGAACTGGAGCGCTGCGCCCTGGCCCACCATCGCGGCGTGGAGGCGGCCGCGGGCGCGGGTCCCGTCGTACCGCTGCCGATGGCGACGCTGTATCTCGACGACCGCAACGCCGTACGGGCGGTGACCGCCCGGGAGGCGTCCCTGCGCGCCCTGCTGGACCGGTTGCGCGACCGTACGGAGTGGGCGGTGAAGGTGCACGGTCCGACGATCGCGCACGCGTCCGGTGCCGGTTCCGGTGCCGCCGGGGACGTGCCCGCCGACGGCCGGTCGTATCTGCGCCGGGCGAGCGCGAGGCGCAGCGCCGAGCGCGAGATCCGCGAGCGCGCCCTGGCGCAGGCCCACGCCGTCGACCGGGAGTTGCGGCGGTACGCCGTCGCCGCGACACGGCACCGGCCGCAGAGCGAGCAGCTGACCGGCAGGAACGTCCCGCAGCTGCTCAACGCGGCCTATCTGATCGACGACGGACGGCGGGGCGAGTTCGTCCGCGCCGTCGGCCGGCTGGCCCGCGAGGCCCTCGGCAGCGCCGTGGAGGTCACCATGTCCGGACCCTGGGTCCCGTACTCCTTCGCCCGGTCGGACGAGGTGGAGTGCGGCGCGCACGAGGAGATCCGGGCATGAGCGGGCCGGCCGCGGACGGTGCGAACCGCGCGGTGGTGCCGTGGGAGGGGCCGGAATCGTACGCGCCCGTCGGGGTGCCGCTCGTCGACCTGCTCGACCGGGTGCTGGCGACGGGTGTCGTGGTCAGCGGCGACCTGGTGCTGGCCATCGCCGACGTGCCGCTGGTGCGGATCTCCCTGCACGCGCTGCTGGCGTCGGTCAGCGACCGGGTTCCCGCGCCCTGGCCGGACAGCGGGCCGCTGTGACCGCGCCGCGCGCCCACGCGGTGGACCTCGATCCCGAGCGGGTCACCAACGACCTGGCGGCCCTGGTCCTGACCGTGGTGGAACTCCTGCGGCAGCTCATGGAACGCCAGGCGGTACGCCGTTTCGACGAGGGGACGCTCAGCGACGAGCAGGAGGACCGGCTCGGTGCCGCGCTGATGCTGCTGGACCAGCGCATGGACGAGCTGTGCGCGCAGCACGGTCTGCGGCGCGGCGATCTCAACCTGGACCTGGGCCCGTTGGGCCCCCTCCTGGCCGATCCCGGGCCGTGACCCCGTGGGCGGGGCGGGGAGTTCACAGGACGTGGTCTCCGGTCATGCCCGCATATGGGGCGGGGCCGGAGAGCACCACTCCCGGCCCCGCCCGTCCGCCCCTTGCGGCGGACGTCTCTGTGCACCGCGGCTAGCGCTTGGCCGCCTTGCGCGTCGCCCGCAGCCACTCCTTGTTCATGCTGGTGATGGACACCAGCGGAATCCCCTTCGGGCAGGCGGTGGCGCACTCCCCCGTCAGCGTGCACCCGCCGAACCCCTCCTCGTCCATCTGCGCCACCATGTCCAGCACCCGGGTCTCCCGCTCGGGCGCCCCCTGCGGCAGCACGTTGAGGTGGTTGACCTTGGCGGAGGTGAACAGCATGGCCGCCCCGTTCGGGCACGCGGCCACGCACGCCCCGCAGCCGATGCACTCGGCGTGCTCGAAGGCGAAGTCGGCGTCCGGCTTCGGCACCGGCGTGGCGTGCGCCTCCGGGGCGGAACCGGTCGGCGCGGTGATGTACCCGCCGGCCTGGATGATCCGGTCGAAGGCCGACCGGTCCACGACCAGATCCTTGATCACCGGGAACGCGGACGCCCGCCAGGGCTCGATGTCGATCGTGTCGCCGTCCTCGAAGGACCGCATGTGCAGCTGGCAGGTGGTGGTCCGCTCGGGCCCGTGCGCGTCCCCGTTGATCACGAGGGAGCACGCGCCGCAGATGCCCTCGCGGCAGTCGTGGTCGAAGGCGACCGGGTCCTCACCCTTGAGGATGAGCTCCTCGTTGAGGGTGTCGAGCATCTCCAGGAAGGACATGTCGGAGGAGATGCCGTCCACCTCGTACGTGGACATGGCGCCTTCGGCGTCGGCGTTCTTCTGTCGCCAGACGCGCAGGGTGAGCCTCATGCGTAGCTCCGCTGGGTGGGGTGGACGTACTCGAAGACCAGGTCTTCCTTGTGCAGGGTGGGCGCCTCGCCGGTGCCGGTGAACTCCCAGGCGGCCGCGTACGCGAACTCCTCGTCCCGGCGGGCGGCTTCGCCGTCCGGGGTCTGGGACTCCTCGCGGAAGTGGCCGCCGCAGGACTCGGCACGGTGCAGTGCGTCGAGGCACATCAGCTCGGCGAGTTCGAGGTAGTCGACGACACGGTTGGCCTTCTCCAGCGACTGGTTGAACTCCTCGCCGGTGCCGGGCACCTTGATGCGCCGCCAGAACTCCTCGCGGATCTCCGGGATGCGCTCCAGCGCTTTGCGCAGACCGGCGTCGGTGCGCGCCATGCCGCAGAACTCCCACATCAGTTCGCCGACTTCGCGGTGGAAGGAGTCGGGCGTGCGGTCGCCGTCGACGGACAGCAGCAGGTTGAGCCGGTCCTGCGTCTCGGCGAGCACCTCCTGGACCACGGGGTGTTCGTCGGTGACCCGCTCCTGGTGGGGGTTGCGGGCGAGGTAGTCGTTGATGGTGGCCGGCAGTACGAAGTAGCCGTCGGCCAGGCCCTGCATCAGCGCGGACGCGCCGAGGCGGTTCGCGCCGTGGTCGGAGAAGTTGGCCTCCCCGATGGCGAACAGGCCGGGGACGGTGGTCTGCAGGTCGTAGTCGACCCATAGTCCACCCATCGTGTAGTGCACGGCCGGGTAGATCCGCATGGGCACCTGGTACGGATCCTCGTCGGTGATCCGCTGGTACATGTCGAAGAGGTTGCCGTACTTGGCCTCGACGGCCTTGCGACCCATACGCTCGATGGCGTCGGCGAAGTCCAGGTACACGCCCTGCCCGCCGGGGCCGACTCCGCGCCCCTCGTCGCAGACGTTCTTCGCGGCGCGGGAGGCGATGTCGCGCGGGACCAGGTTGCCGAAGGAGGGGTAGATGCGCTCCAGGTAGTAGTCGCGCTCGTCCTCGGGGATCCTGTTCGGCGGCCGCTGGTCGCCCTTGGCCTTGGGTACCCAGATCCGGCCGTCGTTGCGCAGCGACTCGCTCATCAGGGTCAGCTTGGACTGGTGGTCGCCGGTGCGCGGGATGCAGGTGGGGTGGATCTGCGTGAAGCAGGGGTTGGCGAAGTACGCCCCGCGGCGGTGGGCCCGCCAGATGGCCGTCGCGTTGGAGTTCATGGCGTTCGTCGACAGGTAGAAGACGTTGCCGTAGCCGCCGCTGGCCAGGACTACGGCGTCCGCGAAGTAGGTGGAGATCTTCCCGGTGATCAGGTCCCGGGCGACGATGCCGCGCGCCCGCCCGTCGACGACGATCAGGTCGAGCATCTCGGTGCGCGGGTGCATCTCCACGTTGCCGGCGGCGATCTGCCGGCTGAGCGCCTGGTAGGCGCCGAGGAGGAGCTGCTGGCCCGTCTGGCCGCGGGCGTAGAAGGTGCGGGAGACCTGCACGCCGCCGAAGGAGCGGGTGTCGAGCAGGCCGCCGTACTCGCGGGCGAACGGCACGCCCTGTGCCACGCACTGGTCGATGATCTCGACGGAGATCTGCGCCAGACGGTGCACGTTGGACTCGCGGGCCCGGAAGTCGCCGCCCTTGACGGTGTCGTAGAACAGCCGGTGCACGGAGTCGCCGTCGTTGCGGTAGTTCTTCGCCGCGTTGATGCCTCCTTGCGCGGCGATGGAGTGGGCGCGGCGCGGGGAGTCCTGATAGCAGAACTGGACGACGTGGTAGCCCTGTTCGGCCAGGGTGGCGCCGGCGGAGCCGCCCGCGAGGCCGGTGCCCACGACGATGACCGTGTGCTTGCGCCGGTTGGCGGGGTTGACCAGCTTGGCCTCGAAACGGCGCTTGTCCCAGCGCTCGTTGACCGGTCCGGCCGGGGCCTTGGTGTCGGCGACGGGTTCGCCGGTGCGGTAGTCGGTGTAGGTCATGTCAGCTCACCACTCCGGTCATGACGCCCACGGGGACGGCGATGAAGCCGGCCGTGAGCAGCAGCGCGAGGACGTTCGCGACGGTCTTCAGGGCGCGGTCGCGGGTGCGGCTGCCGACGCCGAGGGTCTGGGCGGCGCTCCAGAAGCCGTGCCGGATGTGCAGGCCGAGCGCGAGCATCGCGACGATGTAGATGACGTTGCCGTACCAGGTGGAGAAGGTGTCCACGACGTTCTGGTACGGGTGGCCGGGCTGGAAGCCGCCCGAGTGGACGGTGCCGGTGGTCAGGTCGAGGATGTGCCAGACGATGAACAGGCCGAGGATGATCCCGCCCCAGCGCATCGTGCGCGTCGCGTAGCTCGCCCCGGCCTTCTTGTGCACGTACTTGCTGGGGCGCGCCCTGATGTCGCGGCGGCTGAGCTGGTACGCGGACACGGCGTGGGCGACGACGGCGGCGATCAGCACGACGCGGACCAGCCACAGCGTCCACTCGTAGTGCATGAACGGTTCGCCGACGGTGCGCAGCCAGTGCGCGTAGTGGTTGAACTCGCCGGGCCCGAAGAAGATCTTCAGGTTGCCGATCACATGGGCGACCAGGTACAGCAGCATGATCACGCCGCTGACGGCCATCACCGTCTTCTTGCCGACGGAGCTGTCCCACACCGTGCGCGCCATCGACGGCCGTCGGTCCGTCCGCGTTGCCAGAGCCATGAGTCCTGACGTTAGGGCCGTTCGGCCCCATCGGTCCAAGACATGATCGAGCTCGTTTCCATAGGCTGCGGCTATCCTAGGAGCGTGCAGTTCCAGCAGCTCCAGTACTTCGTGGCCGTCGCCGAGACCCGCCACTTCACCCGGGCCGCCGAGCTGGTTCATGTCGCCCAGCCGTCGCTCTCCCAGCAGATCAAGGCGCTGGAACGGGAGCTCGGGGCGGATCTGTTCCGGCGCGCGCGGGGCAACATCACGCTCACCGACGCGGGTGAGGCGCTGCTGCCGCTGGCCCGCCGCATCCTGGCCGACGCGGACACCGCCCGGCAGGAGGTGCAGGAGCTGGCGCAGCTGCGCAGCGGCCGGGTGCGGCTGGGCGCCACGCCGAGCCTGTGCACCGGCCTGCTGCCGGACGTGCTGCGTGCCTTCCACGACCGCTATCCCGGTATCCGGCTGCTGATCGAGGAGGGCGGTTCGCACGACCTCGTCCGGGAGCTGGCGCGCGGCGCCCTGGACCTGGCGCTGGTCGTCCTGCCGCTGCCGACACCGTCCCCGGCGCTGACGACGGTGGAGCTGCTGCGCGAGGACCTGGTGGTGGTCTCCTCGCCGGAGGCACCCGCCCCGGGCGGCCCCGGCCGGCGTACCGTTCGCATCTCCGATCTGGAGGGCGAGCGCCTGGTGATGTTCCGGCACGGCTACGACCTGCGGGAGCTGACCGTGGCCGCGTGCCGCGCCGAGGGGTTCGAGCCGGGGTTCGCGGTGGAGGGCGGCGAGATGGACGCGGTGCTGGGGTTCGTGCGGGCGGGGCTGGGCGTGGCCGTCGTACCCCGGATGGTGGCGACGCGGACCGGCCGGGGGCTGCGGGTCACCCCGCTCGCCCGGCCCGGCCTGCACCGCACGATCGCTCTCGCGCACCGCAGCGACGTCGCTCCACCGCGCGCGGCACGGGAGTTGCAGCGGATGCTGCTGGAACGGTGAGCGGCGCCTTGTGGTGGGAGCGGTGAGCGGTCCCGGGCTGGAAGCCGCCCGCTCACCGGGCGAGGACGAGGCCGCCGTCGATCGGTCGATCACCG
This sequence comes from Streptomyces sp. SLBN-31, assembly GCF_006715395.1. Classification (NCBI taxonomy): domain Bacteria; kingdom Bacillati; phylum Actinomycetota; class Actinomycetes; order Kitasatosporales; family Streptomycetaceae; genus Streptomyces; species Streptomyces sp. SLBN-31. Next base: position 2,661,186 of record NZ_VFNC01000001.1, on the reverse strand, counting down.
GATCGCTGCCGGTGATGTCGCGGAGCGATGAGCGCTGCCCCCCACCGGGCCGGCGCCGCCCGGTCACCAGGTGGGGATGAAGCCGCCGTCGATCACCAGGTCGCTGCCGGTGATGTTGCGGGAGTGGTCGCCTGCGAGGAAGAGCACCAGGTCGGCGATCTCGGCGGGCTTGGAGAAGCGGCCGGTGACGGTGGCCTTCGAGGCCTGCGCGACCACGTCGTCCGGGGTGATGCCGGCGGCGGCCGAGACCGTCTGCGCCACTCCCCCGCCACCCAGCCACAGCTCCGTCTCGACGGGGCCGGGACTGACGGTGTTGACGCGGATGCCCTTCGGACCGACCTCCTTCGACAGCGCCTTGGAGAAGGCGACCAGGGCGGCCTTGCCCGCGCTGTAGTCGATGACCAGCGGGTCGGGGAGGGTGGCGTTGACGGAGCCGACCGTGATCACCGAGCCGTCGCCGGCGTCCAGCATCACGGGCAGCGCGGCCCGGGTGACCCGTACGGCGGTCAGCAGGTTCAGGTCGATCGTGCGCCGCCACTCCTCGTCGGTGACCGACAGGAAGCCGCCGGTGCGGGCGGGTGCCGAGCCGACGTTGTTGACCAGGACGTCGATACGTCCGCCGGCCGCCGCGACCAGTTCCCCGGCCGCGTCCGGCTCGGCGAGGTCGACCGGCACCCAGGTCACCGAGCCTTCCTTCACCAGGGTCTCCAGGCCTTCGGAGGTCGTGCGCGACCCCGCCACGACATGGGCGCCCGCCCGGGCGAGGGCCTCCACGATCGCCAGCCCGATGCCCTTGCTGGCGCCGGTGACGACGGCCGTCCTGCCCTGCAGTTCGCTGCTCATACTGTCCAACTCCCTTGATGAGAAGGCGATATCAGGCGTGTGCGGTGTCATGGCCCTGGATGTCCTGCCGGTCCAGCCAGTCCAGCGCGTACTCGGCGACGGTCCGCCAGCCGTGGTCGACGGTGAGCGAGTGACCGCGGTCGGGGAACTGCTTGAGCTCGGTGACGGCCGGCGAATCGCCGTAGAGCTTGTAGGCGGAGCGGGTCACCACGTCCGGGACGGTGTGGTCGGCCTGTCCGGAGATCAGCAGCAGCGGGCCCCGGTCGGGGTTGCGGGTGGCGACCTCGGCGGCCGAGTGCCGGGTGAAGTTGGCGAACGCGGCCTCGAACAGCGGGCGGCCGGGCGAGGGGACGGTGAACCGCTCGTGCAGGGCGTCGGACTCGGCCTGCTCCAGGGCGTTGCCGAAGCCGTAGCGGAACTGCGCGGGCGTCAGGGAGACGGAGCGCTTGCGGTTGGCCGGGTTGCCCAGCACCGGGAAGCCGGCACGCAGCTGGGCCGGGGGAAGTGTCTTGACGCCCTTGATCTGCGCCGGGTCGACGGCGACCGCGGCCCGGGCCAGGCCCTTGCCGAGCAGCTTCTGGGTGATCAGCCCGCCGAAGGAGTGGCCGATCAGCACGGGCGGGGCGTCCAGGGAGCGGATGATGCCGGCGTAGTGGTCGGTGACGTCGTCGATGCCGATCTCGGCGACGGCCTCCGGGTGCCGGCGCGCCTCGGCGACGGTGGCCGCCTCGCCGGGCCAGCCGGGGGCCACGGGCGCGTAGCCGCGCTCCGTGGCCAGGTCGATCCAGGGCTGCCAGGACGAGGCGTGCAGCCACAGTCCGTGGATGAGGACGAGGGGGGTGCGCGATGTGGCCATGGCCGGCTCCTGGGGCCTCGGGACCGCCGAGGGGCGGTGCGTTGCCTTCACAGTGCCGCGACGGTCGCCCCCACGGATTGAGTCGAACGACTGTCGTCGGCGACGGCAGCCGACGTCGCGGAACGGGTCAGGTCCCCTCGAGTGCGTCCCGCAGGGAGGCGCGGGAGGAGATGCCCAGTTTGGGGAAGATCCGGTAGAGGTGCGCGCCGACCGTGCGCGGGGAGAGGAAGAGCCGGGCGCCGATCTCCTTGTTGCTCAGGCCGCTCGCCGCGAGCTCGGCGATCTGCCGTTCCTGCGGGGTGAGCGCCGTGTCCGTGGCGGTGTGCCCGCCGGGCAGGCCGGAGGCTCGCAGCTCGGCCTGGGCGCGGCGCAGCCAGGGGGTGGCGCCGAGCAGTTCGAAGGTCTCCGCGGCGCGGCCGAGGGCCGTGCGGGCCGACGTGCGGTCGCGGGTGCGGCGCAGCCACATGCCCTGCTCCAGACGGACCCGGGCCAGCTCGAAGGGGAAGTCGACGCCGGCCGGATGGGCGACCGCCCGCTCGAACAGCGGCCCCGCCTCGGTCTCGTCGGCCGTCATCGCCAGCGCGGCGGTGGTCAGGAAGTCCAGGCGCGGGGAGATGGCCGGCAGCCCCTGGTCGCGGGCCGCCAGGGCGTGCGTGCGGGCCTGGCCGGCGCGACCGGTGTGCACGGCGGCCTCCACCAGGTCCAGCAGCGTGCGCAGGGCCTGCTGCGAGTACGGCGTGAAGGTGCCGGGCGCGGTGAGGCCGCCGGCGTAGGCGTACGCGCTCTCGTAGTCGCCGGTGGTCAGGCCGAGGGCCGCGCCGGTGGCCTCGGCGAGTTGGGTGAGGTAGCCGACGCCGCGCGGGCGGTGTCGGCGTCGCCGCGCCAGGCCGCGAGCAGGCCGAGGAAGCCGTGGTACTGGTACTCGAACAAGCGGTAGCCGTGGGCGACGGTGAGGGCGAGTCCCCGGCGGCCGGTCTCCTCGGCGGCGTCCCACTCACCGCTGGAGATCTGGTCGAGCATGACCAGCTGCTGCAGCGTCATCGCGTTGGTGACCGCGCCGCTGCCCGTCTCCCGGTCGGCGACCCGGCGCACCAGCATCCGGTGTTCGGCGAGCGCGTCCAGGTAGTACGCGGCCACGCCGAGCCGCATCACGTCCCAGGGCTGGCCGTCGCCGAGCTCGCCGAACGCGGCCAGAACCCGCTCGCGCGCGCCGGCGCCCCTGCGGGCCACATCGCCCCAGGCGTCCCGGTAGAGCGGGGTCGGGCCGCCGACGCGGTCCGCGTCCCGGTCCATCAGCGCGTCGCTCACCCGCCACAGGGCGGGGTCGGCGGAGAACACGCTGATGGCCAGCAGCAGGTTCAGCAGGCGGGCGCGGATCTCCTCGTCGGTGTCCGGCGGGAGCGCCTGGAGTTCCGCGGCGACCCTGCGGTGGGCGGAGCGGACGTCGCCGTCCTCGTAGAGCGCGGTGTAGGCGTACGTGATCACGGCCGTCGGCGACCGGCCCGTACCGGCCAGCCGGTCGGAGGCCTCGCGCAGTTCGTGCGCCTGGTCCAGCAGGGCGGACTGGGCGGCGACGAAGGCTGCCTCGCCGAGACGGCGGGAGCGCTGGGCCGCGGTGGGACTGAGTTCGGCGGCCCGGGTGAGCAGGGTGAGGGCGGCCGCCGAGCCGCCGCGCGCGGTGGCGGAACGGGCGGCGCGCTCCAGGACGACGGCGACCGACTCGTCCGGGTCCACGGTGGCCGCCGCGAGGTGGGTGGCGTGGCGTTCGAGTTCCCTGCGGTGCAGCCGGGCCAGGTCGGCGTGGGCGGCACGGCGTTCGTTGGGGGTGGCGGACTGCAGCAGGGCGGAGCGGACGAGCGGGTGGCGGAAGACCAGGTCGCCGGTGTCGGCGTCGGTGGTGAGCAGGCCGTGTGCGACGGCGCCGTCGACGGCGCGCAGCGGATAGCGGGCACGGCCGGGCAGCGCGGCGGCGCCGGTGCCGTCGAGGGCGGCCCGCAGCAGCTCCGCGCGCTCGGCCCGGTCGAGGCCGGCGATACGGTCGCCGTACAGGCGCTCCAGCCGCCGGGACAACGGCAGTTCGGGCCGGTCGGCGGAACCGTCCACGGCGGCGGGCAGCTCCAGCAGGGCGAGGGGGTTGCCGCGGGCCTGGTCCAGGAGCCGGCGCCGGGCCGGTTCGGGGAGGCCGGGGCTGCTGGTGTCCAGCAGCCGGGCCGAGGCCTCGGCCGACAACGGGTGCACCGTCAGCTCGGGCAGCCCGGAGCCGTCCCACGGCGACGGCGTGTCGGCCCGCACCCCCACCGCCATCCGCACGGCGTGGCCGGACAGCCGCCGCGCGATGAACCGCGCCACCTCCGCGCTCTGCGGATCCAGCCAGTGCGCGTCGTCGACCACGAGCAGCAGCGGTACGTCGCCGGAGGCCAGGGCCAGCAGATCCAGTACGGCGATGCCCAGAACCATCACCGACGGCGGCTCACCGGTGCTCCGGCCGAAGACGATGTCGAACGCCGCCCGCGTCGCCGGGTCCAGCGCACCGGCATCGGCCAGCAGCGGGTGCAGCAGCTGGTGCAGTCCCGCGAACGCCAGTCCGGCCTCGGCCTCCACCCCGGCCGCCCGCACGACGCGCTGCCCCAGCCCGGCCGCCTGTGCCGCCGCCACGTCCAGCAGCGCGGTCTTCCCCACCCCGGGCTCGCCCCGCAGCACGAGCGCCCGCCCCTCGGCGGAGGCGACGAGCCCGCCCAGCTCACCGACCTCCCACTCCCGCCCCACGACCGAACGCACATACGCCATGCGCACATGCTGCCCCTTACGAACCCGGCCCGCCGCCGGAATCCCGGTGCCCGATCACGCGGACACCCTCCGAGGGCCGCCGTACGCGGCGCGCCGCCCCGCCCGCAACCGGCTCCGCCGGGGGCCGGCGCGGGCCGCGGGCGAGTCCGATTCGCCGCTTCGGGGAGCGCGTCGGGGCCGTGATCTGCCGCCGGAGGCGGAAACGAGCCGCCCCTGTCGGCGTGCCACACGCCACGGCGGCGCACGGCAGGCTCGACGGCGCGTCCGCGCAGCGCGCGGCCTCCCGTCGGACGCCTCGACCTCGACCACGACCACGGGCGCCTCGGCCAGGGGGCCTGGGCGCTCTCGGCGACGGGTACGACGGTCCCGGCGGTCTCGCCTTTCGGGCGGCCCGCTGTCCTTCCGGACGGGCGAGGTCGTGCAACGACAGGCCGCTGTCCCTCCGAACAGACCGCGAACCTCCGGCCAGGGGCGACAACAGGCCGTCGTCGCCCCTCACGGACCGCGTCGGTCAAACTCCCGGACCGGCCTGGCTCCCAAGCCCGGACCGGCCTGGCTCCCAAGCCCGGACGGGCCACGGTCCGCGCGGACAGACGGCATCCCCTCCCAACCGGCCGCCCTCCCGGCCGTGAGCGAGGACAGGCCGTCGCCATCCCTCGCGAACCGAGTCGGTCGACCTCCCGGCCCGGCCGGGCTCCCCGGCAGGGGCGCGTCACGGTCCTCGCGGACAGGCCGCGGTCCGACCCGAACAGGTCGCAAGCCTCCCGACCGTGGGCGGAAACAGGCCATCGCCGCCCGTCGCGAACCGAGTCGGTCAACCTCCCCCGACCGGCCAGGCTCCCCGACCCGGACGGCCCACGGTCCTCGCGGACAGGCCACTGTCCCCCCGAACAGGTCGCAAGCCTCCCGACCGTGGGCGGAAACAGGCCATCGCCGCCCGTCGCGAACCGAGTCGGTCAACCTCCCCCGACCGGCCAGGCTCCCCGACCCGGACGGCCCACGGTCCTCGCGGACAGGCCACTGTCCCCCCGAACAGGCCGCAAGCCTCCCGACCGTGGGCGGAAACAGGCCATCGCCGCCCGTCACGAACCGAGTCGGTCAACCTCCCCCGACCGGCCAGGCTCCCCGGCCCGGACGGCCCACGGTCCTCGCGGACAGGCCGCGGTCCGACCCGAACAGGCCGCGAGCCTCCCGGAAGGACCGCACGCGCGGCGAACATGCCGTCGCCGTCCCTCGCGGACCGAACCCGTCGGCCCCCGCGGCGACCCGTCAGCCCGTTGCGTCGACCAGTGCCAGTTCGTGCAGGCGGTCCGGGGGGCCCGGGCGGGCGTAGTACCAGCCCTGGGCCGTGTCGCAGCCCAGTATCCGCAACTGCTCGGCCTGGGCGCCGGTTTCCACGCCCTCGACGGTGACCGCGAGGTCGAGGCTGTGGGCGAGCGAAACGATCCCCTCGACGATCTTGAGGTCGACCGGGTCGGCCGGGAACTGCTGCATGCCCTGGGTGAAGGAGCGGTCCAGCTTGAGGATGCTGACCGGCAGGCGGCGCAGGTTGGCCAGGTTGGAGTAGCCGGTGCCGAAGTCGTCCAGGGCGATGTCGACGCCCATCTCGGCGAGCCGGCGCAGCGGTTTGAGCAGATCGTCGTCCGCGCCGATCAACGCCGACTCGGTGACCTCCAGGCACAGGGCGTCCGGTTCGACGCCCGCGCGTTCCAGGATGTCGACGGTGTCCTGCACCAGGCCGGGGTGGGTGAGCTGGCAGGGCGAGAGGTTGACGTTGATGCGCAGCGGGCCCGCCGCGTCGTGCCGTTCTCGCCACTCCCTGGCCTGCCGTACCGACTGCTCCAGCACCCAGCGGCCGAGCGGCACGATGAGGCCGGTGTGCTCGGCGAGCGGGATGAAGCGGTCCGGGCCGAGGACGCCGTGCTGCGGATGCAGCCAGCGCACCAGGGCCTCGGCGCCCCGGACGCTGCCGTCTCCGAGGTGGACCAGCGGCTGGTACTCGATGAAGAACTCGTCCCGCTCCAGCGCGGCCGGCAGGGCGGTGGTCAGGCCGTGCCGGGTGATGGCGCGGGCGTCGGCCTCCGGGTCGGCGAGCTCGAAGCGGTTGCCGCCCGCCGACTTGGCCCGGTACATGGTGATGTCGGCGCTGCGCAGCACCTCGGCCGGGCTGCGCTCACCGGCCGGCCCCTCGACGATGCCGATGCTGCCGCGCACGGTCAGCTCACGGCCGTCGATGCTGATGGGGGCGAGCAGCGCGCTCATGATGCGGGCGGCGAGGTCGTCGACCCCGCGCTGGGTGTCGGGGCCGGTGGTCAGCGCCACGAACTCGTCGCCGCCGAGCCGGGCGACCATCTCGCCGGGCGCGGTGGCGCAGGACGACAGCCGGTCGGCGACCTCGACGAGCAGCCGGTCGCCGGCCGCGTGGCCGAGGCTGTCGTTGACGGTCTTGAAGCCGTCGAGGTCGAGGTAGCACAGGCCGAAGCGCTGGCCGCTGCCCGCGCCGAGGGCCTTCTCCAGGCGCTCGAAGAAGAAGGTGCGGTTGGGCAGGCCGGTGAGGGCGTCGTGGGTGGCCTCGTAGCGCAGGCGGAGGTTGAGCAGCCGGCGCTCGGTGGTGTCCTCCATGAGGGCGAGCTGGTACTGCGGGTTGCCGTCGGCGTCGCGCAGCAGGGAGACCGTCAGGTTGGTCCACAGGACCGTTCCGTCAGGGCGGTAGAAGGCTTTTTCGAGGTGGTAGTGCTCGCGCTCGCCGCGGACGAGCTCCTCGTACAGCGTCCAGGTCTGGGGCGCGTCCTCGGGGTGCGTCCACTCCTTGACGTTGCGGGTGCGCAGGCTGTCCTCGGGGATGCCGAACATGCGCAGCAGTGCGCCGTTGACCTGGAGGATGTTGCCGTCCAGGTCGGCCATGCCGATCCCTATGGCCGCGCCCTCGAAGACCGCGCGGAAGCGGGCCTCGGTCGCGTGCAGCGCCTGCGCCACCACGCCCTGCGCCTTCAGGGCGGCCGCGGAGATCGCCTCCTGCTCGGCGAGGGTCCGCTCGCGCAGCTCCTGGGCGAATCCGGCGGCCATGGCGTGCTGCAACCGGGCGCAGCGGGCCCGCAGTTCCTCCCGGTCGCCGTCCTCGCCGCAGTACAGCACCAGGTAGGCGTCGACGCAGTCGAGGGTCCGGCTGAGCGCCTCGGGGTCGGTGCAGTGGGCGGAGACGAGGGCGGCGCCCACCGCCCTGCCCTCGTCCGCGTCGAGCGGCCGTGCGTGCAGTGCCCGGCTCAACCGCCGGGCCAGCGGCAGGAGTTCCTGCTCGAACTCCGGCCGGGTCAGCGACGTGGAGGTCACCGGGAACACCGCCCGGCTCCAGATCGTCGCGAACCGGCGCAGTCTGTCCTCCGGCCCGTCCGGCTCCGCGGTCACGCCGTACGCCCCACGCCGGCGAACCCGGAGAAGGCGTAGGGATCCTCGTCCTCGGGCGCCGTATCCGGCCGCCAGTGCGGCATCGGCACCAGTCCCGGTTCCACCATGTCGTACCCCTCGAAGAACCGCGCGATGTCGTCGCGCGAGCGCATGATCAGCGGGTTGCGAATGTCCTTGTACACGTCCACCGTGCCCGCGGCCCGCTCCGGGGAGAGCGGGATTCCCTCGTACGAGGCATGGGTGAGGATCAGCATGCTGCCGGGCGCGAGCGCTTCGCGCAGCTGGGCCACCGCCTCGTACGGGTCGTCCTCGTCCTCCACGAAGTGCAGTATGGCAACGAGAAGCAGCGCCACTGGCCGATTCAGGTCGATCAGGCGCTCCACTTCGGCGCTGGCGAGGATCTCCTGCGGCTTGCGGAGGTCGGCGGCGACGACGCCGGCGTTGTCGTTGCCCTCGAGGACCGCCTGGCTGTGCGCGACGGCGACCGGGTCGTGGTCGACGTAGACGACGCGCGCGCCGGGGCTGGCGTTCTCGGCCACCTCGTGGACGTTGCCGAAGGTCGGGATGCCGGAACCGACGTCCAGGAACTGGGAGATGCCCTCATCGGCCGCGAACCGCACCGCGCGGCGCATGAACGCCCGGTTCGCCTGCATGATCTTGGGCAGGCCCGGCATGAACTCCATCGCCTTGCGGGCCGCCTCCCGGTCGACCTCGAAGTTGTGCGAACCGCCCAGGTAGAAGTCGTAGATCCGGGAAACGCTCGGCACCGAGATGTCGATGCTCCGTGGGGCCCAGGCGGGACGTTCCATCTATCTCTCCAGGGGCGTAGGCGATCCGGTGTTCGAGCAGAGGCTACTGATCGCCTGCCAACGGGGCGAGCTGAAACGGAAATTGACCGTCCGTTCCCGGTCACTGCCTGCGGCACGTGCCGCATTTCGCCATAGAAAAGCGGCAAATCGGCGCACGCGAAAAGCGGTCCGCCCCCTCCGTGCGGTGCGGAGGGGGCGGACCTGCGATCGAACGCGCGTGGAGGTGCGATCAACCCTGGGGAGGTGACGCCTACTTCTTCGGCGCGCCGATCGGCTTTCCGGAGGGGGCCATGACGTACCAGGTGCCGCCGACACCCTGGCCGTTGGTGTCCCCCGGCTGGGTGTCGCCGGAGAAGGTGTACGCCGGCCAGCAGTCGACGGTCATCTGCTTGACGCCGTCGGGCCGGGTGAAGCCCATCAGGCCCTTCTTCTCGACGCCCTTGGTGTCGTTCGGGGAGACCGGGGCGACGGCCGGCCACTTCTCCAGGCAGGCGCCGGTGCAGTTGGAGATGACCTTCGGCCAGGCCACGTCCTTGATGAAGCGGTAGACCGTCATGCCGTTCTTGTCGACGACGATGTCGCCGAGCTTGGGGTCCTTGCGGACGGACAGGCCGGGCAGGCTCGCCAGGGAGGCCTTCTTGCCGGTCGGGGCCAGCGCGAACCACTTGCCGCCGACGCCCTGCCCGGTGACGTCCCCGGCCTTGGCGTCCTTGGCGTAGCGGTAGGCCGGCCAGCCCGCGATGGTCAGCTGCTTGGTGCCGTCGGCCCGGGTGACCTCGCCGAGCAGGGACTTGTCGATACCGGCGCCGGCGGTGGCGTCGTCGGCGGGCACGGGCGGCCAGGCCTTGGCGCAGTCGCCGTCGCAGTTGGACTTGGGGGGCTCGGCCGTGTCCTCGTCGTAGCGGTACAGGGTCAGGCCGGCGCCGTCGGTGAGCACCTTGCCGAGCTCCGCGTTGTCGCTGACGGCGAGCTTGCCGGCGGGGGTGCTCTGGCCGCCCGCGGCCTGCTGTCCGTCGGCGCCGTAACCGTTGCCCGGACTGGCGCTCGCGCTCGTACCCGCGCCCACGCTGCCGTAGCCACCGGCCGGGGCCGTGGCGCCCACGTTCTGACTGCCCACCGAAGAGGTGCCGCTTTCCTGGCCGCACGCGGTCGTAAGGGCCAGCATGGCCGCGGCGCCCACCACGAACGAGGCGCTCCGCCAGGAGGTCTTCATCGTCAACAACTCCCCATGATCACAAGGGTGTTGCAGCGCCCTTCTGCGCCGCCGCACGAGCATGGGTACGCATGAGACCTGCGGTTGTGTTCAACCGTCTCACAAATTTCTTTCCGCAACCCGCTCCCCCCGCACGCCGACTCGCACACGAGTGCGCGTCACGGACTCCACGGGACCGCGTCGATCGAACCGCCGCACGCCACCATCCCCCGTTCGGGCCAAGTTGGGCGCACGTCGGCGTGTGGCGGCCCGGCAAGCCTCATGATCTTCGTCGTGCATGGACCCGAACCGACCCAAACCGCCCTCGCCGCACGGCTGTTGACGCTGGCCGCGTTGACCTGGCTGCTCGTCGGGGCCCCGGCCGGCAGCGCGGCCGCCGACGCCTGCGCCTACGCGTCGACCGGCCCCGACGGCACACGGGCGGTGGCGGTCACCGGGAGCCTCTCCTGGCCGACACCCCCGGGATGCCCGACACCCACTCCGCCCCCACCGCCACCTCCGACCCCGCCCTGCCCGACGCCGACGGCGACCCCGACCTCCACGCCACCCCCGGCTCCGAGCCCTCCCCCGGCCCCCCAACCCACGTCCCCCAGGCCGGCCACGCCGAAGCCGGTCCCACCGCCACCGCCCCCACCACGCCCCGCCGCGCCGCGTCCGGCCGCACCTCCTCCCCCGCCGCCTCCCGCCGCCGAACCGTCGCCCAGGCCCACCCCGCACCCGTCCGCGACCCCTGTGAGCTATCCGCGCCACCGGCCGCCCGCGCCGCACCCGCTCCGCCACGACGGCCCCTCACCGCTCACCTTCGTCCTGCTCATCACCGCGCCCGCCGCGATCGCCGTCGCCGCACTGCGCCCCCGCTGATTCCTGGAGGCACCTCTTGCCGGATTGGCTCGTTCTCACCCTCGCGATGCTGGCCGCGTGCGTCGTGGTGGTCGTCATCACCGTCGTACGCCACAAGGCCGCGCCCGAGGACGAGGACCCCAGCGAGACCCCCGACGTCATCGAGTACATGACCATGTGGATCGGCGTGGTGTACGCCATCGTCCTGGGCCTGGCCATCGCCGGGGTGTGGGAGGGACGCAGCGCCGCCCAGGACCACGTCCAGACGGAGGCGGTCGCGCTGCACGAGATCTCGGAGCGGGTGCGGGTCTATCCGCCCGACGTCCGCGACCGCATCCGGGAGGATGTCAACGCCTATGTCGGACAGGTCGTCGACACCGAGTGGAAGACGATGGCCGACCACGCGAAGACGACCTCGCGGGGCGACGAGCTCTTCGACCGCGTCCGCCACGACGTCACCGACTACCAGCCGGGGAACGACTTCGAGGCGCAGGCCTACCAGCCACTGCTCGACCAGGTGACCACGGCCGCACAGGCCCGCAGCGCCCGCACCCAGTCCCTCGGGGCGACCATGCCGGGCGTGGTGTGGTTCGGGCTGCTGAGCGGGGCCGTGATCACCATCGGCATGGTTTTCGCCCTGCAGATCCGGCGCACCGCGCGCGAACTGGTCCTCGCCGGGCTGTTCTCCGCCCTGATCGCGTTCCTGCTCTTCCTCATCTGGGACTTCGACGCGCCCTACAGCCGGGGCATCACGGCGTCCGCGGCCCCCTTCGTCGATCTCTTCCCGCACCTGAACGGCTGACAGGCACTCACCCGACGGGCCACCCGGAGAAAGGGAACCACGCCGTGGGTGTCCCCTGGGTGGCCCAGTGTTTTGCCCCATTCGCCCGACTGAGATCGCGCAGGCGCACACATGTTCCTAGCGTTTCGGTCATCGAGGTGCATTTATGGCGCAAGCGGAAACAGTCCGCAGCTGCTCCTCGGGGACCGGAGGATTCACCATGCGCGCGATACGCGTCGCTTCGGCCGCACTGCTGGGCATAGGCGCCCTCACCTTCTCCGCACCGCCGGCCGTGGCCAGCGACGGCGGCAACGTCACGCCGTTCGGCTTCAGCGTCCTGCCCACGACCATCGCGGCCGGCGGGCAGATCACCTTCCGGCTCGACAGGGACAGCGGCGGCTGCAAGGGGTCGGTGACCGTGTCCTCGGCCGTCTTCGACACCGTCACGATTCCGCGCGGACGCTCGTCCGGGACGGCGACGGTGGATGTGACCGCCAAGGCCATGGCGGTGTACCAGGTGACGTTCGCCTGCGACGGGATGCGCGGAACGACGGATCTCACCATCGCGGACGGCCGGCCGGCGGGCCCCACCCCGGTGCCGGTCACGCCGGTCGACCCCGACCGGGGTGTGCGCGCGGGTGAGGGCGGCAGCGTCGCCGGGTTCGACCTCCGGGAGATCGGTCTCGGCGCGGCACTGATCGCAGGCTCCATCGGGGCGGCTTACCACTTCTCGCGGCGCCGCGGCCAGGAGGACGGCGCCTGACCGGGACCGGTGGCGCACGCCTCCGCCCCGGATCCTGGCCGAGGATCCGGGGCGGAGGCCGTTCGACGTGCGATCCGCGCTCCGAAGGGGGAGGAGGTCAGATCCGCCTCTCCGCCCTGCGGCGCATCAGGAACACCCCGCCGCCGATGACGGCCGCGGCGACCAGCCCGCCGCCGATGGCCATGTCGGTCGGGGTCGCCCCCGTGGAGGAGCTTCCGCCCAGGCCGCCGCGCACACCGCCGATCACTGTGAACGCGGTCGGGTTGGTCAGGGTCTGGCTGCCGCAGGTGACCGTGATGCTGTGCGAGCCGGTGCGGGCGTTGGTGTTGACCGTCGCGGTGCCCCTCGACGTGTTGCTGTTCCCGACCCGGTTCAGCGTCGTGGACGAGAACGCGTCGGAGGTCGCCACGGCCAGCCCGGGGCAGCCGTCGACGGTGATGGTCAGCTGCCCGCCGCGGGCGATGACGCTCGGCAGGGCGACGAGGTTGCTCAGGGTGATGGGCATGCCGTCGCGTGCGACGGCCGTCGGGGCGGCGAGCCCGAGGGTGGCGACCACGGCGGCCGAGGCCGCCAGGGCACGAGTGGTACGCATGTGATCCTCCGCGGAAGACGCCCCGGGTCCCGTCCCCGGTCGATCGGCGAGAAAGCGCCTCCCGATAAGACCCTCAGTTGCCGTGCGGCGGCCCGCATTTCGGCGATGGTCCGTCCTGGTGAGAGGACACGCCGGACGACAACCGCACAATCGGATATCTCCGCAGGTCACGCACCGTCAGAAAATTCCTGGGAGCGGCAACTCGGATGGCGCACCGGCAATACGCGGGGCCACCCGTTCGGCTTGTGCCCCGTCGCCGGTCGCGGGCGCGGGACTTAGCGTTCTCGTATGCGCGAATGACGTGGCGACGGCCGCGTCGAGAGGGGAAGTCGAATGTCTGCGTTCGAGCTGGCCGAAGAAGAGGAGCAGCCGAAGAAGCGCGCTCCCTGGGGCGTGATAGCGCTTGTTCTGCTGACCGGCCTCGCGCTCATTCGGAACGGGTCGGGAGAGTTCGACGTGGGTCCGCCGCAGCCCGCCTCGGCGGCCGCGGCGGACAGCCGTGTCCCGGGCACCTTCGCCAAGGTCCAGGCGTTGCCGTACGCCATTCCCGACCGGGTCAGGATCCCCACGATCCGGGTCGACGCGCCGGTCATGCCGGTGGGCCTGGACTCGGACGGCTGGGTCGGGGCGCCGCCGCCGGAGGACCCGAACCTGGCGGGCTGGTTCACCGGCGCGGTGTCGCCCGGCGAGAAGGGCACCGCGGTCGTCGTCGGCCATGTGGACAACAAGTCGGGCCCCGCCGTTTTCTACGGACTCGGGGCCCTGAAGAAGGGAAATCGCATCGAGGTCGCCCGCAAGGACGGAAAGACGGCCGTGTTCGAGGTCTACGGCATTGAGGTGTTCGCGAAGAACAACTTCCCCGGGGACCGCGTCTACGGCTCCAAGGGGGAGCCGGAATTGCGGGTCATCACCTGCGGAGGCGGTTTTTCGAAGCAGCACGGTTACGACGGGAACGTCGTCGTCTTCGCCCGCCTGGCCGCGGTCCGCTGAGCGTTCCCCGGCCGGACGGGCGGAATCCGCTCAGGCGTAGCGGCGCCTGGGCACGGTGAGGTGGTAGCCGGAGTCCAGCAGCTGCGGCAGATACCGCTTCAGGGCCCTGACGCTCTGTGAGCGGTCGCCTCCGGCGTCGTGCGAGAGCACCACGACGCCGGGGGCGGCGCCGGCCTCGACGTGGTCGACGATGACGCGGGTGCCCGGGGTGGTCCAGTCCTCGGTGTCGACCGTCCAGGCCATGGGCTCCATGCCCAGATCGGCCTCGATCTGGAAGACCGAGCGGTTCCATGCCCCGTAGGGCGCCCGGAACCACAGCGGGCGCTCCCCGTAGGCCTCTTCGATGACCTTGCTGGTGCGCTGCAGCTCCGAGTGGATGCGGCTGCGGCTCAGCCGGGTCAGCAGGGGGTGGGACCAGGTGTGGTTGCCGACGACGTGGCCGTCGTCGGCCATCCGGGCCAGCAGGTCCCGGTTCCAGTCGGCCTGCTCCCCGCACACGAAGAACATGGCGCGGACGTCGTGCTCGGCCAGGGTGTCCAGGATGTGCGGCGTGTAGCGGGGGTCGGGCCCGTCGTCGAAGGTCAGCACCATGGTGCGACCGCGCCCCGAGACCCGCAGGAACGGCTCGTGCCGCACCGCGGTGCGGGCGGCCTTCCGTTGTGGTGGTCCGTATCCGGTCAGGGGCTGGAGACGGTAGGCGGAGGGCTTGAGCACGGGTCGTGCCTGCGGGCCGGCGGCGGAGGCGGCCGTGCGCGCCGGTTCGTCGCCCGTGCCCAGCGTCAGTGCGCCGGCGGTGCCGGCCGCACCCAGAGCGGCGGCGCCGGCGATCAGCATCCGGCGCCGCGTGAGGAACTGATCCTTCTTCATGAGTCATCAGTCGCCCGGCAAAAGGCCGACGCCCCGCAGCGACACCGCAGTGGCGGCGGTAAAACACCCGCTCGGCCCAACCGGAGGGGGCACGGTCAGCGGCGGCGCACCAGCGGGAAGGGCAGCGTCTCCCTGATCGTGCGGCCGGTGAGGAACATGACCAGCCGGTCCACGCCGATGCCGAGGCCACCGGTGGGCGGCATCGCGTATTCGAGGGCGTCGAGGAAGTCCTCGTCCAGTTCCATGGCCTCCGGGTCTCCCCCGGCGGCGAGCAGGGACTGGGCGGTCAGCCGGCGGCGCTGCTCCACCGGGTCGGTCAGCTCCGAGTAGGCGGTGCCCAGTTCGGTGCCGAACGCGACCAGGTCCCAGCGCTCGGCGAGCCGCGGGTCGGCGCGGTGCTGCCGGGTGAGCGGGGAGACGTCGGTGGGGAAGTCCTTGTAGAAGGTCGGCAGCAGGGTCCTGCCCTCGACCAGCCGCTCGTACATCTCCAGTACGACGTCGCCGCGGCCGTCGTCGGGGGTGTACGGCACCCCGGCGCGGTCGCAGATCCGCCGCAGCACGGGCAGTTCCGTGTCCGCGTCGATCTCCTCCCCGACGGCCTCGGAGATCGCGCCGTGGACCGTCCTGACCGGCCATCGGCCCGAGATGTCGTACTCCTTGCCGTCCTTGCGGGCGACGGGTGTGCCGAAGGCGGCGGTGGCGGCGCCCTGGATCAGTTCGCGGGTGAGGTCGAGCATCACGTCGTAGTCGGCGAAGGCCTGGTAGGCCTCCAGCATGGTGAACTCGGGGTTGTGCTTGTAGGAGACGCCCTCGTTGCGGAAGGTGCGGCCCAGTTCGAAGACCTTCTCCAGGCCGCCGACGCACAGCCGCTTGAGGTACAGCTCGGGGGCGATGCGCAGGTACAGGTCGAGGTCGTAGGCGTTGATGTGGGTGGTGAAGGGGCGGGCGTTGGCGCCGCCGTGGATCTGCTGGAGCATCGGTGTCTCGACCTCCAGGTAGCCGCGCTCCAGCAGTCCCTGCCGCAGGGCCTGTACGGCGGTGGAGCGGGCGCGCACGAGTTCGCGGGCGTCGGGCGCGGAGATCAGGTCGACGTGGCGCAGCCGGACCTTGGCCTCCGGGTCGGCCAGGCCCCGGTGTTTGTCGGGCAGGGGGCGCAGGCATTTGCCGGTCAGCAGCCAGTCGGTGACGAAGACGGTGGGTTCGCCCTTGTCGCTGACGCCGGCCCGGCCGGTGGCGGTGATGTGGTCGCCGATGTCGGTGTCGGCGGTGAACCGGTCCAGGGCGGGGCCGGACTCCGCGCGGGTCAGCGCCAGTTGGTGATCGCCCGACCAGTCGCGCAGGACGACGAAGACGATGCCGCCGAAGTCGCGGACGAGCATGATCCGGCCGGCGACGGTGACGTGCTCGCCCTCGCGGACGTCGGCGAGGGCGTGGGTGCGGGCGGGGACGCCCACCGGGTAGGGGTCCGTGCCCTGGGCCCGCAGCCGGTCCAGGGTGCGGTGCCGGACGCGGACCTGTTCGGGCAGGCCGGCCCGCGGGTCGTCGGGCCCGGCCTCGTCCCCTCCGGCGAGGCCGAGCGCCGACAGCGACGGCAGGCCCTCCGTCGTGGCGGGCCTGGGCGCACCTTTCGAGTGCCCCTTTCCCCAGAGTTTGCGCAACGACGGTACGGAAACGAAGCCTTCGGCGATTCCGGAGGCCAGGCCGATGCGGGCGAGGGCGCCCGCGTCGCCGTAGCAGATGAAGCGCGGGTACCAGTGCGGGTGGTACTTGGCGTTGGAGCGGTAGAGGGCCTCCAGTTGCCACCAGCGGGAGAAGAACAGCAGCAGTCGCCGCCACAGCCTGAGGACCGGTCCGGCGCCGATGCGGGAGCCCTCCTCGAACACCGAGCGGAAGACGGCGAAGTTGAGGGAGACGCGGCGCACGCCGAGCTTGGGGGCCGCGGCGCACAGTTCGGCGACCATGAACTCCATGACGCCGTTGGGGGCGGTGCGGTCACGGCGCATCAGGTCGAGGGAGACGCCGTCGCGGCCCCAGGGGACGAAGGAGAGCAGGGCGAGCAGGCGGCCGTCGGGGCCGAGGGCCTCGACGAGGAGGCAGTCGCCGTCGGCCGGGTCGCCGAGGCGGTCCAGGGCCATGGAGAAGCCGCGTTCGGTCTCGGTGTCGCGCCAGGCGTCGGCCTTGTCGACGATCTCCTCCATCTCCGCTTCGGTGAGAGCCGAGTGGCGGCGGATGCGGCTCGTGGCGCCGGTGCGGCGGACTCGGTGGACGGCCTGCCGGGTCACCCGCATGTCGCGGCCGTCGAGGTCGAAGTCGGCGACGTTCAGGATCGCCTCGTCGCCGAGCTGGAGCGCGCCGAGGCCGGCGCGTGCGTACGCCCTGGCACCGTCCTCGGAGGCGCCCATCGCCGCCGGCGCCCAGGCGTGCCGGCGGGCCACGTCCTGCCAGGCTGCGATGGCGTGCGGCCAGGCCTCCCGGTCGCCGACCGGGTCGCCGCTGGCCAGGCAGACGCCTGCCTCTACTCGGTAGGTGACGGCGGCCTTGCCGCTGGGCGAGAAGACGACGGCCTTGTCGCGGCGGGTGGCGAAGTAGCCGAGGGAGTCGTTCTCGCCGTAGGCCCCGAGCAGGGCGCGGATGCGGGGTTCCTCGTCGCCGTGCAGGGCGGATTCCATGCGCTGGGAGCGGAACAGGGCGGCGGCCGCGTTGAGGAGGGCGAGGGCGCCGAACAGGCCGAGCAGGAAGTACAGGGCGCGGGGCGGGCGGCCGTCGAAGGAGCGGGCGGAGACCAGACCGCCGCAGACCCGGTTGGCCGCCCACAGCAGGCGCTGACCCCAGGGCAGGGTGCCGGGGAAGAGCTCGACCAGGCCCCAGCCGGTGAGGATGCCGAGAGCGAGTCCGGCGATCAGGACGCCGACCGCGCGGCGTACGGCGGCGCGGCGGGATGCGGCGTAGAACTCCCGTCGGGCGACGATCAGCACGACGAGCAGGAGTCCGCAGACGACGAGGGACGGCAACGCCTCGGCGTACAGGCCGAGCAGTACGTCGACGGCGTCGTCGGCGATCAGCAGCCCCAGGTAGACCACGACCAGCCACCAGGCGACCTTCTTGCGCGCGGCGGTGGCGGCGGCCAGCAGCAGGAGGAAGACGGCGTAGGCGAGGTTGGCGCTGACCGGGACGGTGATCAGGTCGAGGAAGCGGACGACCGGGCGCAGCAGCAGGCGCAGGGGCGGGATCAGGGCGAGCAGGGCGCAGAGGACGGCGAGGGCGCCGAAGAAGGTCGCGAAGGCTTCCGGCACCTTGTTCGTCGGGCCGGTTCCGGGCTGCGGTGTCGGGGCCGTCGCTTGCTTGGGCGCGGGGGCCTCCGCCGTGGCACTCATGTACCGACTGTAGGAAGTTCCCGGCCACCACGCTCCTCCAGAGGTCCCGCGCACCGGGCCGACCTGGGCCTTCCGATAACCTCACAGCCGTGACGGAACAGCACTCGCACCAGTTCGAGCGGGGCACCGACGGGCCCAAGGTCATCGTCGTCGGCGTGGACGGCTCCGACTCCTCCCTCCGGGCGGCGGCGTACGCCGGAGGCCTGGCCCGGCGTCAGCGGGCGCTGCTCGCCGTCGTCTACGTCCAGCCGGTGATGGCGGCGGGCGCCGCGATGGGGGCGCCGGTGGCGGAGACGACGGACGAGATCGCCGAGGACCTGGTCAAGCAGATCCGCGAGGCCACCGAGCGGACGAAGGGGATATTCGACGTGCGCTGGGAGTTCCACACCTTCCGCGGCGACCCCTACGGCGGTCTGGTGAAGGCGGCGGACGACCTCAAGGCGGACGCGGTGGTGGTGGGCGCCTCGGAGCAGGCGGGCCATCGGATCGTGGGGTCGGTGGCGGTGCGGCTGGTCAAGGCGGGGCGTTGGCCGGTGACGGTGGTGCCGTAGCGCCGGCGGGGGTCAGAGTCCGCGGAGGAAGTCGAGCAGGACGCGGTTGAAGGTGTCCGGGTTCTCCATGTTGAGGTAGTGGCCGACGCCCTCGACGGTCTCGGCGCGCCCGTCGGGGACGGCCTGGGCCAGACGTCGGGCCGCGTCGAGGAGTTCCACGGGCTCCATGGTGCCGTTGACGGCGAGGACGGGGACGTCGATCTTCGGCAGGCGGGACCAGGAGTCGGTCACGCGCACCAGCCAGTCCGTCTCTCCTGGCGCGTGCTTTGACATCGTCCCGAGGGCCATCTCGCGCAGCCGGCGCCCGATGTCCGGGTCGACATCCCCGGCGCTGCGGTGCGGCCCCGGCACGACGCGCAGGAAGGCCTCCAGCCATCCGTCGAGGTCGCCGGCGCCCAGGGTGCGGGCGTACTCGGCCTGGATGCCCCGGGTCCAGTCGTCCGTGTACTGCCAGTCGCCGGTCGCGGCGCCGCAGGTGACGACCGCGCGGACCAGCTCGGGGTGCTCCAGCACCGTGTCGGTGGCGATCACGCCGCCCATCGAGACGCCGACGACGACCGCGGGACCGGCGTCGAGGTGGCGCAGCAGCGCGGCGAGGTCGTCGGCCCAACGGAACGGGCCGGTGGCGTTGGCGGAGGAGCCGTGGCCGCGCACGTCCGGGGCGATCACGCGGTACTCGGCCGCCAGCGCCGGTATCTGGTCCCGCCAGACGCGGTGGTCGACGTATCCGGGATGGAGGAGGACCACCAGGTCGCCGGAGCCGGTGTCGAGGTAGGCGAGGTCGCCGTCGGTGGACGGGAAGTAGCGGAGGTCCGCAGCAGCAGTCATGACAACCAAGGTGTCATCCTGGCGAGATTTTGGCAACCAAGGTGTCATGATGGTCGGGTGAACGACAGCGACGAACCCCTCGCCCCCGACGAGCTGGGTCACCGCGTCGCGGAGGTCTTCGACCTGGTCGGCCCGCTCTACCGGCGCGCCCTGCGCAAGCTGGAGCAGGGCGAACCGACCGAGGGCGCCTCCGTCGGGGTGCGCTCGGTACTGGATCTGCTGCGGCTGAGCGAGCCCATGACGGTGCCGCAGATGGCCCGCGTCCTGGCGCTGAGCCGGCAGTTCGTCCAGCGCATGGTCAACGACGCGACGGCGCGCGGCTGGACGGAGGTCACGCCCAACCCCGCGCACCAGCGGTCCTCCCTGATCCGGCTCACCGAGGAGGGCAGGGCGGCCATCGCGGCGATACGCGCCCGCGAGCAGGCCCTGAACCAGCAGGTCGGCGGCCATCTGACCGATGCCGAACTGACGGCGTGCACCAAGGTGTTGCGGCAGATGCTCAAGCTCTTCGAGCAGGCCGAAACCGATCCGGAGTGACCTACTTCCCCATCACCAGGCCGTCCTTGGCCGCGCCCCGGCCGAGGACCACGTCCCGGATGCGGTCGCGCACCCCCTGCAGGCCGGCGCCCTGGTCGATCGCCCGGTTCAGGTCGACCACCCGCCCGGCGTCGACGTCGAACATCTGCGGGATGAACTCGGCCCTGGTCACCTCCCAGCGTCCGCCCGGACGGGCGGGCGGGGCGAAGGTGAAACGGCCGAGGGTGGACTGGTCGCCGCGCGGGTCCTGGACGCCCTGCTGGTTGTACATCTCGCCGGCGATCTGGTCGCCCATGCCGTAGATCACCCAGGTGCCGTTGACCTTCTCGTAGGCCTGTGGGACGTGGGCGTGGGTGCCGAGGATCAGGTCGATGTCGGGGCGGCCGCCGGTGCGGGAGGCGGTGAGCGTCCGGGCCAGGTCGAGCTGCTGCCGGTCCGGTTCGTCCTGCCACTCGGTGCCCCAGTGCACGGAGACGACGACCACGTCGGCGCCGGCCTGCCGGGCGGCCCGGGCGTCCGCGACGATCCGGCCGGGGTCGATGAGGTTGACGGCCCAGGGCTCGCCGGCCGGCATCGGGATGCCGTTGGTGTCGTAGGTGTAGGCGAGGTGGGCGACCCTCGCCGGGCCGGCCTGGAGGATGGTGGTGGTGTGTGCCTCGGCCTCGGTGCGCGCCGAGCCCGCGTGCCGTACGCCCGCGCGGTCGAGGGTGTCGAGGGTGCGACCGATGCCCGCGGCGCCGTCGTCGAGGCTGTGATTGGAGGCGGTGGAGCAGCCGTCGTAGCCGGTGGCGGCGAGGCCCTGGGCCACCTCGGGCGGGGACTTGAAGGTGGGATAGCCGGTGTAGTCGCCGTTCTCCCCGTAGACCGTCTCCATGTGACACAGCGCCAGGTCGGCGCGGGAGACGATCTGTTTGACCCCGGCGAGCATCGGACGGAAGTCGTAGCGGCTGCCGCCGCCGTCGAAGCGTGCACGGTCGATGATGGAGGAGTGCGGCAGGACGTCGCCGGAGGCGACGAGTGTGAATCCGCGGGCGGGGGCCGGGGCGGGCCGCCCCGCCCGCGGCGCCGCTTCGTGGTGCTGGGCCTGGCAGGCGGCGCCCCCGGCGAGGACGGCCGTGAGGGCCAGGGCAACCTGCTGTCTGCGTGCAATCATCAGCTCACCCCACTGTGGTCATATTTACCTACAAAAGGTACGAACTGGACGACGCCGCCCCCTGCTTCGACCCGCCGATTAGCCCGTCCGACACGCGGGAGGGCGCCCCGGCCCTGTGTGAACGGGCCGTCACAGACCGTTCGTCGTACCGTTCGTCGACGCGATCGACCGTCCGCCGCAGATCCCGGCACGGCCCCTGTCCCGAATCCGCCCCCTGCGATGCCATACGCGCATGACGGCCGGAACCACCCTCACGAACCGGACGACCGCCGAGCACGAGCTCGCCGCACTGCAGCGGGAGCACGGCCGGCCCCTCTTCGCGCTCCTGCTCCGGCTCTGCGACGGCGACCGGCAACGTGCCGAGGACCTGGTGCAGGAGACCCTCGTGCGCGCCTGGCAGCACCCCGAGGCGCTGCGCGCCGACGACTTCGAGTCCGTACGGCCGTGGCTGATGACCGTCGGGCGGCGGCTGGCCATCGACGCGCGGCGGGCCCGGCAGGCACGGCCGGCCGAGGTCGGGGACGCGATCCTGGAGAACTCGCGCGTGATCGCCGACCACGCCGAACGGGCCGCCGCCGCGCTCGACGTGCGCGAGGCTGTGAAGACACTCACTCCCGAGCACCGCGAAGTCCTGGTGCTCGTGTACTTCCAGGGGGCGAGTGTGGCGGAAGCCGCCGAAGCCCTGGGAATCCCTGCCGGTACCGTGAAGTCCCGCGCGTACTACGCGCTGCGCGCCCTGCGCCGGGTGCTTCCCGGATATGCGGCCGACCTGCGGTGAAACCAATGGCTCAGTCAAACCTCCGTAAAGCGCCTTGCTGAGGACCCCGGTTGAGTAATCGGCTGTCCTCATCCGTGTTCCGGATGGGGCCGCGGCACCGGTTTCCGGCGCCGCGGCCCCAGGGCCCGGGTGCTCGGGCAGACGCGCACGCACCGGAGGAAGGCAGGAAGGGATGCTGGACAGAGGTCAAGAGAGCACGGACGGCACCGGCGGGGAACTGGTCGTCCCCATGGCCTGGTTGTACGCCGAGTACATCGCCGACGAGCTGCTGCGCACGGGCGACCTGATGCCGCCGACGTCCATGGAGTTCCGCGCCGGGCGCGACGCCCTGGCCCTGACCGTCTTCCTCTCGGACACCGACGGCGAACTCTCCGGCATCCGGGTGGTGTCCCAGCTGGAGACCTGGCTGTCCCTGACGGCCTACGACCAGCCGTGGCAGGACTGGGTGCGTGGGCGGATGGCCGATCTCGCCGCCGAGGCGGCCGCGTCGGGCGGGCCCGCGCCCGACCTGGAACTCGCGGCGGCGGCCTGGCGCTGGCTGGAGGAGACCGAGTTGCTCGCGCCCGATCTGAACGCGGTGCCCGGCGGCGCCGTAGGGGTCGGCGAGGACGAAGGTCCGAAGGTGTGGACGAAGGCGTGGCAGCTCGGACTGCCCCTCGGTCATCTCGCCATCCACCTTTTTTAGCCGTCTGTCGATCCGGACCAATCCTCGTGCCCGGCCGCTCCGAATCCCTTGGTTGCGATTCCCCTGAGTCTTGAGTGATTCGGCGGTCTGGTCCGTACCGGTGGGAGCAAGGAGTAACCCAACCCGCACCCAACGGCACGAGGTTTCGGCATGAGGTCCCAGGAGAGGCATCGCGACGTCGCCGCGTACGCGCTCGGCGTGCTGGACGAGGCGGACGCCTTCCGCTTCGAGGACCACCTCATGGAGTGCGCGCGCTGCGCCGCTCACGTGACCGAGTTCGGGCCCGTCACCCGGCAGATGATGCTGTACCGCCGGTCGACGCCACGGTTCGTGAGCCCCATGAGCCGCCCCGGCCCCCAGCTGCTCGACCGGCTGATGGCCGCGGTGGCCAACCGGCACCGGGCGACGCGGCGGCGTTTCCTGTACGGCCTGGCCGCCTCGGTCGCCATCGCCGCGGCCGGCCCCGGGATCATGATGCTGTCCAACGGCGGCGACGGTGCCGTGCGGATGGCGGCGACCGACGCCAAGACGGGCGTGTGGGCCCAGGTGACGTCGGCGGACGCGGACATGGGCACCGATGTGGAGCTCGAGGTGAAGGACGCCGCGGGCCCGCGGGCCTGCCGGCTGGTCGCCGTCGGCCGCGACGGCTCCGAGCAGGTCGTGACCAGCTGGACCGTGCCGGACCACGACGCCCGCCCGATCACGATGCGGGGCAGCACGGCCATGCACAGCGCCGAGATCGCCCGCTACGACCTGCGGACCGCCCAGGGCGAGCACCTGGTGACGCTGGACGCGCACTGAGCGAGCGGCCCTCCCCGGCCGCCGCCTACTTCAGCAGCCGCGACATCCTCCGGTCCGCCAGCGGCTTGCCGCCCGTCTGGCAGGTCGGGCAGTACTGCAGGGAGGAGTCGCTGAAGGAGACCTCGCGGATGGTGTCGCCGCAGACCGGGCAGGGCTCGCCCGTGCGGCCGTGGACCCGCAGACCGCTCTTCTTCTCCGCCTTCAGCCGGCCCGCCGCCAGGCCCCTGGAACGCTCGACCGCCTCGGTGAGGGTGGTGCGCAGGGCCTGATAGAGGCGGGTGGTCTCCTCCGGGGTGAGGGAGGCGGCCAGTTTGAACGGGGACATCTTCGCGGCGTGCAGGATCTCGTCGCTGTAGGCGTTGCCCACCCCGGCGATCAGGCTCTGGTCGCGCAGGGCGCCCTTGATCTGGCGCCGCTCGGACGCCAGGAGGCCGGCGAACGCCTGCTCGTCGAAGGTGTCGGCGAGGGGGTCCGGGCCGAGCCGGGCGATGCCCGGGACCTCGTGGGGGTCCTGGACGACGTAGACGGCGAGGCGCTTCTGGGTGCCGGCCTCGGTCAGGTCGAAGCCCTCGCCGGTCTCCAGGGCCACGCGCAGGGCGAGGGGGCCCTTGCCGGGGCGGGGCGGGCCGTCGGGCAGCCGGTCCCTCCACTGCAGCCAGCCGGCGCGGGCCAGATGGGTCACGAAGTGCGGGCCGCCCTCGGTGGCGAGGTCGAGGAACTTGCCGTGCCGCCGCACGGCGCCGACCTCCCGGCCCTCGACGGCGGAGAGCGGGGGGTCGTAGGTCTTCAGGACGCTGATCGCGACGGGCAGCACCCGCACCATCTCGTGTCCGACCAGGTGCTCGGTCAGGAAGTCCTTGAGCGCTTCCACCTCGGGGAGTTCCGGCATACGTCCAGAGTGCCACCCGGCACCGACAGCGCCACGCGGACCGGCCGGGTCACGGCATCAGGAACTCGCACCACACGCACTTGCCGCCGCCCCGCGCCTCCACACCCCACACGTTGGTGAGCAGGTCGACCAGGAGCAGGCCCCGGCCCGAGACGCCCGACTCCCCCGCCTCACGGCGGCGCGGCAGGGCGCTGGAGGAGTCCTCCACCTCCACGCGCAGCCGCCGGTCGCTGCCGGTGAGCACCCTCAGGGTGAGGATCGCGGAGCCCTCGGTGTGCATGAGCGCGTTGGTGATCAGCTCGTCGGCGACCAGTTCGATCTCGTCGGCACGGTCCTTCGCTCCCCATGCGCGGACCGCGGCCCGGATCATGTGGCGGGCCTCGTGGAGGGCCTCGGGGTCGCCGGGTGCCACGTGCTGCTGGAGCCGGCCGCCGGAGCGGGGGGCGTCCAGGCCGCGGCGGCGCAGCAGGAGCAGGGCGACGTCGTCCTCGCCACCGCGTTCCTCGGCGACGTCGATGAGGCAGTCCGCGAGGTCGCGTACGTCGTCCGGGCCGGCGGCGATGAGGGCGGTGAGGGTCCGCATGCCGTCGTCGAGGTCTGCGCCGGGCTGTTCGACCAGGCCGTCGGTGCACAGCATCAGGGTGTGACCGGGGTCCAGTTCGATGGTTCCGACGGGGTATTCGAGGCTGCCGAACTCGGCGGACAGGCCGAGCGGGAGGCCGCCCGGGACCGGGATGCGGTGGCAGCCGCCGTCCTCGTCGCGGATCAGTGGGTCGATGTGGCCGGCCCGGACCACCTGGACGACTCCGGTCGACAGGTCGGCCTCGGCGTACAGGCAGGTCGCGAAGCGGTCGGTGTCGAGTTCGTGGAGGAAGACCGAGGCGCGGGCCATGACGGTGGCCGGGGTGTGGCCCTCGGCCGCGTAGGCGCGCAGCACGATGCGCAGCTGGCCCATGACGGCGGCCGCGTGCGTGTCGTGGCCCTGGACGTCGCCGATGACGGCTCCGACCCGGCCGCCGGGCAGCGGGATGAGGTCGTACCAGTCGCCGCCGATGTCCCGGCCGAGGGAGGCCGAGCGGTAGCGGACGGCGACGTCGGCGCCGCGGACGCTGGGGATGGTGCGCGGCAGCATGGCCTGCTGGAGACCGGTGGCGAGGTCCTTCTCCTGTTCGTAGAAGGTGGCCCGCTGCAGACTCTGCGCGATGCTGCTGCCCAGTGCGAGCAGGACGTCGCGCTCGTCGGGCGAGAAGCCGCGCCGGTCGCTGTAGAGCAGGCCCATGGCGCCGATCGGGCGGGCCTGCACGATCAGCGGGAGGTAGGCGGCCGCGGTGATGTCCAGGTCGGTGATGTGCGGCCACAGGATGGGGTAGCCCTTGGCGAACTCCTCCGGCGACTCGATGAAGCGGGGCGTGAGGGTCCGTACGACCTCGCTCATCGGGTAGGGCTCGTCGATCCGGGTGACGAGGGTGCCGGGCACGAAGCTGCCTTCGGGGCCCTCGGCGATCAGCCGGATGCGGCCGGCCTCCACCAGGCCCATGACCAGGCTGGTGGCGCCGAGGTGGGTGAGGCCCTGGGTGTCCTTGAGGACGTCGATGACGTCCTGCACGGTGCGGGCGTGGGCCAGGGCGGCCGTGATGAGCTGGACGACCCTGGTCTGGTCGCGCCGGACCTCCTCCTGTGCGGTCCGCTCCTCGTGGGCGGCGAGTTCGGCGAGTTCCGGGGTGGCGTCGCGGACGATGCCGATGATGCGGCGCGGGCGGCCCGTCCCGTCGCGCCGGATGTAGCCCTGGGTGTGGGTCCAGCGCAGGCTGCCGTCGCGGCGGCGGAGGCGGAAGTAGGCGCCGTAGTTCTCGCTGCCGTCCTTCATGGCCTGGGCGACCAGGGCGTCGAGACGGTAGGCCTCGGCGGGCGGGACCCGGACGGAGAGGTTCTCGGGGTGGCCGTCGAACTCGTCGGGGCGCATGTCGAAGACCTCGTGGGCCTGGGCGTCCATGTGGAACAGGCCGGTGTCCAGGTCCCAGTCGAAGCTGCCCATGCGGTTGAGCGCCAGGATCGGAGCCGGGTGGGCGGGCCAGTCGTCCGGGAGTGACAGGGCGCTCGCTCCCCGATCAACCATGGGGCCACCTTGCCAGGGTTTGACCGATTCTTCGACCGGGACGACAGGACGCTTTCTTCATATTTTGCTCTGGGAGCGGGTCGCGATCACCACTCGGGTTACGCAGGCGGAGGCTGGTTACACGGAGCGTGACTTGAGGTTCCGGCGCGACACTGGAGTCGAGGAGCGCACGGTCGTGGACTGGTTCACCGCACCCGAGTACTGGACGAGCCGGCTGGTCTTCCAGCGGGCTCTGGCCGGCGTGTACCTCGTGGCGTTTCTCTCGGCGGCCCTGCAGTTTCGGCCGCTCATCGGCGAGAGGGGCATGCTGCCGGTCCCCCGCTTCACCGCCCGGGTGCCCTTCCGGCGTGCCCCCAGCCTCTTCCGACTCCACTACTCCGACCGGTTCTTCGCGGCCTGCGCCTGGACGGGCTGCGCGGTCGCCGCCGCGCTGGCCGCGGGCCTCGACTCCCGACTCCCCTTGTGGGGAGGGATGTTGCTGTGGCTGGTGCCCTGGCTGCTCTACCTGTCGATCGTCAACGTCGGCCAGACCTGGTACGCGTTCGGCTGGGAGTCGCTGCTCCTGGAGGTCGGCTTCCTCGCCGTCTTCCTCGGCAACGACGAGGTGGCCCCACCGATCGTCGTGCTCTTCCTGCTGCGCTGGGTCCTCTTCCGCGTCGAGTTCGGCGCGGGACTGATCAAGATGCGCGGGGACGCGTGCTGGCGAAAGCTGACCTGCCTCGACTTCCACCACGAGACGCAGCCGATGCCGGGCCCGCTCAGCTGGTTCTTCCACCGTCTGCCGGCGCCCGCGCACCGGGTCGAGGTGGCCGCGAACCACGTCACCCAGCTCGTCGTGCCCGTCCTGCTGTTCGCCCCCCAGCCGGTCGCGACGGCCGCCGCGTCCCTGATGATCGTCACCCAGCTCTGGCTGGTGCTGTCGGGCAACTTCTCCTGGCTGAACTGGATCACCATCGTGCTGGCGGCGTCCGCGCTCGCGCTCCCGTCCGACGCCCCGGCGTCCGTGCCGGCCGCACCGCTCTGGTACGAGGTCCTGGTGTCGGCGATCGCCGTCCTGCTCGTCGCGCTCAGCTACCGTCCGGTCGCCAACATGGTCTCCCGCCGCCAGATCATGAACCGCTCCTTCGACCCGCTGCATCTGGTGAACACCTACGGGGCGTTCGGCAGCGTCAGCCGGGTCAGGTACGAGGTGGTGATCGAGGGCACCGCCGACGCCGCGCCCCGCGAGGACTCCGACTGGCGGGAGTACGAGTTCAAGGGCAAGCCGGGCGATCCCCGGCGCTGGCCGCGCCAGTTCGCGCCGTACCACCTCCGCCTGGACTGGCTGATGTGGTTCGCGGCGCTCTCCCCCGCCTATGCCGACCCCTGGTTCGGCGGGCTGGTGGAACGGCTGCTGGAGAACGACCGCGACACACTGCGGCTGCTGCGCCGCTCCCCGTTCCCGCCGGACGAGCCGCCGCGCTTCGTACGGGCCCGGCTGTTCCGCTACCGGTACACGAGCTGGCGCGAGCTGCGGGAGACGGGCGCGTGCTGGGAACGGACGTACGTCCGCCAGTACTTGCCGCCGACGCGGTTGGCGGGGGTGGCGCAGCGCTCCTGAACGGAGCTCGTCAGGCGCGCCGTTGGGGGAACATACGCATCTCCGGGAACCGGCCCGACGTCCCGTCCAGCAGGCCACCGTCGTCCCGGCCCCGCAGCCAGCGGTCGAAGGAGGCGGCGAGACAGGCCCGTTCGGCACCTATGGCGCGCCTCGGCGGGATGGCGCCGATGTTCGCCACGACCGTCCTGCGGGGCAGGCCCAGCCGGTGGGCGATCTGCGGGACCAGCGCCTCCGCGTCGGTGTACGTCGCGTGTGCCGCGCCCCGCAGGGTCAGGCCCCGGTGCCAGCCACGGCTGTGCCGCCACAGCGCGTTCCAGGACGGCACGGCTTCGAGGTCGTTGCCGTCCATGCCCATCAGCAGGAAGGGCCGGTCCTGGCCGTCGGCGGTACGCCAGGACGCCGTCGAGGTCGGCGGCCGCCGCGACGCGCGGGTCGTCGTGCATCGCCTGCAGCACGGTGAAGCCGCCCGCCGACTGGCCGAACATGCCGACGCGGTCCATGTCCAGCGCGCCGCGCAGCTCGCCGGGGAGCCGGCATGCTCCTGTCGCCGGTCCTGATGGGCCTCTCACCGCTCGGCCGCCTGGGTCCGACGCTTCCCGGCGGGTCGATCGGGTCATAGCCGGTAGACGCGGGTCGCCGTGTCCTTCAGGATCCGCGTCCGCTCGGACTCGCTGAGGCCGGCGATCAGGCGCTGCGCCGTTTCCACGGTTTCGCCGTAGGTCGCGGCGAGGGTGCACACGGGCCAGTCCGAGCCGAACATCAGGCGGTCGGGGCCGAAGGCCTCCAGGGCCGTTTCGGCGTACGGACGGAGGTCGTCGGGCGTCCAGGTGGCGGGGTCGGCCTCGGTGACCAGCCCGGAGAGCTTGGCGACCGTGTTGGGGAGGGCGGCCAGGTTCCGCAGGTCCGTCGCCCAGGGGTCGACGGCACCGGAGGCGATGGGCGGCTTGCCCAAGTGGTCAAGGACGAAGGTGAGTTGGGGGAGGTACGCGGCCGCCTTCGCGCAGGCCGGGAGCTGCCGGGGCAGCACCACCAGGTCATAGGCCAGGCCGGCCTCGGCGACCGAGGTCAGGCCGCGCAGTACGTCGGGGCGCAGCAGCCAACCGGGGTCCGGCTCGCCCTGGACCTGGTGGCGGATGCCCTTGAGGTGTGCGCCACCGGGGAGGGCGCGCAGACGGGCGAGTTCGTCGGCGATGTCGGGGCGGGTGAGGTCGGTCCAGCCGACGACGCCGGCGACGAGGTCGTGTGCGTCGGCCAGGGCCAGGAACTCCGGGGTCTCCTCGGCCACGGTGACCGTCTGGACCAGGACGGTACGGTCGACGCCGGCCGCGCGGGCCTCGGGTGCGAGGTCGGCGACCGTGAAGTTCCGTCGTATCGGACTGTGGTGGGGAATCCAGTCCTGGTCGCGGACCGACAGGTCCCACACGTGGTGGTGGGCGTCGACCGTCATGGCAGCTCCCAGACCACGGGCAGGCCCGCGTCCGCGCCCTCGTCGGAGTAGTCGTGCACCACGTCCAGCAACTCCGCCATACGGGCCTGCCACGCGACGTTGACCGGCAGCTGCTCCAGCTCCGCGATGAGGCGGGCGTAGTCCTCGCACTCCAGCAGATGGAAGAGATCGGTGCCGCTGCGCCAGATGGTCCAGGACGTGGCGCCCGCCGCGCGGATGGCGGCCGTGAGCTCCTCGGGGACCTCGCGGTGGGCGGCCTCGTACTCCGTGACGCGGTCCGCGCGGACCTTGGTGTGCAGGGCGACTCTCATGACGGCTCCTCGGCGGGGACGGGGGCCTCGGCCGGCAGGAGCCGCTCCGCGCGCAGCTCCTGCCACAGACCCGAGGGCACTTTCGCGGCGAACTGCCGTGCGGCGTCCCGTACTTCGTCCGCCGAGCGAGCCCCGACGAGCACGCTCGCGACCGCCGGATGCGCCGCGCAGAACGCCAGGGCCGCGGCCCGCAGGGTGCTGCCGTGCCGTTCGGCGACCGCCTTCAGGCGCAGGGCGCGATCCAGCAACTCACCGGATGCGGTGGCGTAGTTGTACGTCGCATCCGGCTTCGGGTCGGCCAGCAGACCGGAGTTGAAGGCGCCACCGATCACCACCGACGTGCCGCGTTCCTCGGCCGCCGGCAGCAGCTCGGCCAGCGCCCGCTGGTCGAGGAGGGTGTAGCGGCCCGCGCACAGGACGACGTCGACGTCGGTGTCTCGGACGAAACGGGTGAGCATCTCGGCCTGGTTCATGCCGGCGCCGATCGCGCCGACGACGCCCTCGGAGCGGAGTCTCTCCAGCGCCGGGTAGCCCTCCCGGAAGGCCTGCTCGGCGTGGTCGTCGGGGTCGTGGAGGTAGACGACGTCGGCCCGGTCGAGGCCGAGCCGTTCCAGAGCGGCCTCCAGGGTGCGTCGTACGCCGTCGGCGCTGAAGTCCCACACGCGGCGGTGCGTGGCGGGTACGGCGAAGCCGTTCGCCAGGTCGTCGCCGCCCTCGTCCGACGGCTCAAGGCGGCGGCCGACCTTGGTGGAGATCGTGTAGTCCGCGCGTGGGTGCTCCCGCAGCGCGGCGCCGAGGCGGCGCTCGGACAGGCCGAGGCCGTAGTGCGGGGCGGTGTCGAAGTAGCGGATGCCCTCCGCCCAGGCGGCGGACACGGCCTCGTACGCCTGTTCCTCGCTCACCTCGGTGTACAGGTTGCCGATCACCGCCCCGCCGAAGGCGAGTTCGCTGACCTGGACGGGGCTGTCGCCGAGGCGGTTCACCGGCCCGCCGGCCTCAGGCGCAGGCCCTGCATGCCGCCGTCGACGGCGAGCGAGGTGCCGGTGGTGGCCCCGGACAGCGGGCTCGCCAAGTAGGCGATGGCACCGGCGACCTCGTCCGCCGAGACGAGCCGGCCGGTGGGCTGGCGGGCTTCCAGGGCGGCGCGTTCGGCGGCCGGGTCGGGGGCCCCGTCCAGCAGGCGGCCGATCCACGGGGTGTCCGCCGTACCGGGGTTGACGCAGTTGACGCGGATGCCCTCGCGGACGTGGTCGGCGGCCATGGCGAGGGTGAGGGAGTACACGGCGCCCTTGGTGGCGCTGTAGAGCGCGCGCTGCGGGAGGCCGGCCGTGGCCGCGACGGAGCAGGTGTTGACGATCGCCGCGTGCCGTGACTCGCGCAGGTGCGGCAGGGCCGCGCGGGCCACGCGCACCATGCCGACCACGTTGACGTCGAGGACCCGGTGCCACTCGTCGTCGTCGTTGTCCTCGACGGTGCCCTGCGCGCCGATGCCCGCGTTGTTCACCAGTACGTCGAGGCCGCCGAGTTCGGCGACGGCGGCCGCGACCGCTTCTCGTACGGACGTGTCGTCGGCGACGTCGGCCCGGAAGCCCAGCAGCGGCTTCTCCACTGTCGAGGGATCGAGGTCGAGGACGGCGACCTGGGCGCCGCGGGCGGCGAGGAGGTCGGCCGTGGCCCGTCCGATTCCGGAGGCTCCGCCCGTCACGAGGGCCTTCAGCCCCGCGAAGTCGGTCATGCCGCCCGTCCCTTCTTCTCGTCGAGGTCGGCGGCCCAGAAGGTGCCGCCGGGGAAGGTGTACCGCGCGATGGACTCCTGGCGCATGGCGGCGGAGAAGCCCGGCGCGGTGGGGGCCCGGTAGTGACCCTCGCGGATCACCACGGGATCGAGGAAGTGGTCGTGCAGGTGGTCGACGTACTCGATGACCCGGTCCTCGGTGGTGCCGGTGACGGCTACGTAGTCGAACATCGACAGGTGCTGGACGAGTTCGCACAGGCCGACGCCGCCCGCGTGCGGACAGACCGGTACGCCGAACTTCGCGGCGAGCAGCAGGATCGCGAGGTTCTCGTTGACGCCGCCGACGCGGGCCGCGTCGATCTGGACGACGTCCAGGGCGCCGGCCTGCAGCAGCTGCTTGAACACGACGCGGTTCTGGACGTGTTCGCCGGTGGCGACCTTGACGGGGGCGACGGCCTCGCGGACGGCGGCGTGCCCGAGGACGTCGTCGGGGCTGGTGGGCTCCTCGATCCAGTACGGGTCGAACTCGGCGAGGGCCTTGGTCCAGCGGATGGCCTCGGCGATGTCCCAGCGCTGGTTGGCGTCGATCGCCATGCGGACATCCGGGCCGACGACCGAGCGGGCGACCCGGCAGCGGCGGATGTCGTCGTCGAGATCGGCGCCGACCTTCAGCTTGATCTGCGTGAAGCCGTCGGCGACCGCCTGGGAGGCGAGCCGGGTGAGTTTCTCGTCGCTGTAGCCGAGCCAGCCGGCGGAGGTCGTGTAGGCGGGGTAGCCGCGCTCCAGCAGGCGGGCCGTGCGCTCCCCGGCTCCGGCGCGGCCCCGGCGCAGGATGTCCAGCGCCTCCTGGGGCGTGAGCGCGTCGGTCAGGTACCGGAAGTCGATCTGCCCCACCAGCCACTCGGGTTCGGACTCGGCGAGCAGCCGCCACAGCGGCTTGTCGGCGCGCTTGGCGGCCAGGTCCCACACGGCGTTGACGACCGCGCCGATCGCCATGTGCATCACGCCCTTCTCGGGGCCGAGCCAGCGCAGCTGACTGTCCCCGATCAGGTCCCGGTACACCACTCCAGGATCGGCGCACACCTCGTCCACGGGCCGTCCCACCACGTGGTGGCGGAGCGCGTGGATCGCGGCGACCTGCACCTCGTTGCCCCGCCCGATGGTGAAGGTGAACCCGTGCCCCTCCAGGCCGTCCTCGGCGTCGGTGCGCAGCACGAGGTAGGCGGCCGAGTAGTCGGGGTCCGGGTTCATCGCGTCGGAGCCGTCGAGCTCGCGCGAGGTGGGGAACCTGATGTCGTGGGTGTCGACCGCGGTGATGCGGGCGGGCGTCGGGGACACGGAGGGCCTTTCGTTCGGGGGCTGGGGCGGGGTCAGTCCTGGGCGCGGCCGGTGGTGAGACGGGCGATCAGGAGGGCGAGCAGGATGATTCCGCCATAAATAGCCTGAATCCAGTACGGCTGGACCTGCGCCTGGGTCAGCAGGTTGTCGACGGTGCCCAGCAGCAGCACGCCGGTCAGGGCGCCGAACATGGTGCCCTTGCCGCCGTCGAGGCTGATCCCGCCGATCACCGCCGCGGCGAACACGGTGAAGATCATGTTCTGGCCCTGGTTGGCGTTGATCGCCCCGACGTAGCCGGTCTTCATGATGCCGCCCACCGCGGCGAGCACTCCCGCGCTCACGTACACGCCGAGCATCACGCGGTCCACCCGGATTCCGGCCGCCCGGGCCGCCTCGGCGTTGCCGCCGATGGCGTACAGGGCGCGCCCGACCCGGTGGTAGCGGAGCACGGCGCCCGCGACGGCGAAGCCCGCGGCGGCCACCCACACCGAGATCGGCACCTGGAGGAACGTGGTGGTGTGGATCGCGAAGAAGGCGTCCGGCATGTCGAAGAGCGTCTTGCCCTTCGTGGCGCCGACCAGCACGCCACGCAGGATGATCAGCATCGCGAGCGTGACGATGAACGCGTTGAGCCGCAGCTTCACCACGAGGAAGCCGTTGAAGAGGCCGACCGCGCCACCCACCACCAGGACGGCCAGCATCGCCAGCCAGGTGGGCAGCTCGACACCCCAGCCCGCACTGGCCGCCGGCAGCACGAGCAGTGCGCCGATCGCCGGTGCGATGCCGACCACTGATTCCAGGGAGAGGTCGAACTTGCCGGTGATGAGGACGAGGGCCTCCGCGAGGACCACCATCGCCAGGGACGCCGACGACGCCGCGATGGAGATGAGGTTGTTCTTGGTGAGGAACGAGTCGTTGACGAAGGCTCCGATCACCAGGACCGCCAACAGGGCTGGCAGCAAAGCGAGTTCACGTGCCCGCCGCAGCAGTACGGCCCGCGCCGACTGGGCGTCGGGCACACTCACCGGCTTCACCGGCGGAGCCTTGGTGTCAGCCATGGTGGTCCACTCCTTCGATGGAGGCGATCAGCTCGTGGTCGCGCCAGCCCGCCGGATGCTCGGCGACGACACGGCCGTGGAAAAGGACGAGGACGCGGTCGCAGCGCCGCAGGTCGTCGAGTTCGTCGGAGACGACCAGGACGGCGGTGCCGTCCTCACGGGCGCTGTCCACGCGGGCCAGCAGGGACTCCTTGGACTTCACGTCGACCCCGGCGGTGGGGTTGATGAGGACCAGCAGCCGGGGGTCGGAAGCGAGGGCGCGGGCCATGACGACCTTCTGCGCGTTGCCGCCGGACAGGTCGGAGACCGGCTGCTCGGGGCCCTCGGTGTGGATGTCGAGGCGGTCGATCAGCTCGGCGGCGAAGCCGCGTCTGCGGTCGGTGCCGAGGAAGCCGAAGCGGCCCAGCCGGTCGAGGACGCTCATGGTGGTGTTGTCGCCGACGGACATGGAACGCACCAGGCCCTGGTCGTGCCGGTCACGCGGGACGCAGCCGACGCCGGCGGCGAGGGCGGCCGGCACGGAGCCGAAGGGCAGCGGTTCGCCGTCGAGCCGTGCCGTTCCGCCGGTGGGGGCACGCAGGCCGGCGAAGGCCTCCGCCAGCTCGATCTTGCCGCTGGCGCTGGAACCGGCGAGCCCGACGACCTCACCGCGCCGGACGGTCAGATCGATGTCCTGGTACGTCTCCGAGGTGAGCCCCCGCGCATCCAGAAGGACGGGCGCGCTGTCGTCGACGAGCCTTTCGTGCACGGCCTGTTCGGCGATCGCCTCGATGCTCTCGCCGGCCATGGCCTCGATCAGTGCCGCCCTGGGCAGTTCGGCGACCGGCGCGGTGGTGATCCAGCGGGCGTCGCGCAGCACGGTGACGGTCTGGCAGACCTCGTAGACCTCCTGGAGGTGGTGCGAGATGAACAGGAAGGTGACGCCGGAGCCCTGCAGGCCGCGCATGCGCTCGAAGAGCCGCTCGATCTCCCGGTTGTCGAGCTGGGCGGTCGGCTCGTCAAGGACGATGAACCGGGCGCCGAAGCTCAACGCGCGCGCGATCTCGACCATTTGGCGGTCCTCGACCTTGAGGTCGGCCGTGCGCGCCTCGGGGTCGACGTGCACGTCCCAGGTGCCGAGGAGGGCGGCCGCCTCGTTCTTCAGGCGGCGCCAGCTGATGAACCCGCGGCTGACCGGCTGCCGGTTGATGAAGAGGTTCTCGGCGACCGTCAACTCGGGTACGACGGTGGGGTGTTGGTAGACGCAGGCGACCTTTCGGCGCCAGGCGTCGCGGTCGGCGAGCGAGGGTGCCGCCGCGCCGTCGAAGCGGACGGTGCCCTCGTCGGGTGCCTGGAGTCCGGTGAGGATGTTGACCAGGGTCGACTTGCCGGCGCCGTTGCGGCCGACGAGGGCGTGGGACTCGCCGGGCAGCACGGTGAGCCGGCCGTCGGCGAGGGCGGTGGTGGGGCCGTAGCGCTTGACGATGTCGCGGGCCTCGACGAGTGGCGTCGTCATTTGACCGTGTTGCCCCAGAGCTTGGGGTCGTCGACGTTGTCCTTGGTGACCAGCGGGGCGGGTAGCTGGTCCTCGAGGATGCCGCTGGGCAGCTTGACGATCGTGGAGTCGTGGTCGGTCGGGCCGGGCTGGAAGGTCTTCCCCTGCATCGCCGCCCTGATGTAGTACATGCCGTACTTGGCGTAGGCGTCGGCGGGCTGGGAGACGGTCGCGTCGATCTGGCCCTTGCGGATGGCCTCGTACTCCTGCGGGATGCCGTCGTTGGAGACGATCACGATGTGGCCCTTGCCGCCGGCCGCCTTGAGCATGTTCTTCGACTTCAGGGTCTGCAGGGTCGGCGCGAGGTAGACGCCGCCGGCCTGCATGTAGATGCCCTTGATGTCGGGGTTGGCGTTCAGGAGGGTGTCGAGCTTCGAGGCGGCCGCGTCGGACTCCCATTTGGCGGGGATTTCCAGGACCTTCAGCTTGGGGTACTTCTTCTTCACGCAGGAGCGGAAGGCCTCGGAGCGGTCGCGTCCGTTGACGGAGGCCAGATCGCCCATGATCTGCACGACCTTGCCGCTGGTGATGTGCGCTCCGAGGTACTCGCAGGCCTTGGTGCCGTACGCGATGTTGTCGGCGCGTACGACCATGGCGACCTTGCCCTTGTCGGGTGCCACGTCGACGGCGACGACCGGCACGCCCTTGCGCTCGGCCTGCTTGAGGCCCGCCTCGATGGCGGCGCTGTCCAGGGGGGCGACGACGAGGCCCTTGACCCCCTGGTTGAGCTGGTTGTCGATGTCGGTGATCTGCTGCGAGGGGTCGCTGTTGGAGTTGACCGTCTTCAGCGCGTCGACACCCTCGGACTTGGCCATCTTCGGCACGTAGTCGTTGTAGGACTGCCAGAACGGCGAGGTCAGCAGGGGCAGGATCACCCCGACCTTGCCGGTGCCGCCGCCTCCCGTGCTACCGGAGCCGGTGTCCTTGGTGCTTCCGCACGCCGCGAGCGCGAGCGAGGCGCTCGCGGTGACCGCGACCGCTGCGACGATCCGAATTCTGTTCCGCTTCCCCACTGTCCTGACGGGCATCTGGCGGCTCCTCGTTGAGCGTGTTCGAGCAGATGCCCGCATACTTATCAGACCACTCACGCGAAACAACACCCTCTAGCGGCAGATTTCCGGGATTCTGACCGTAGTGGTCCGACCACCTTGACGGTTAGACTGCGGCGCACCCGGTGAGTGGAGGAGTGGCGTGGACGAGACAGCCCCGCAGAAGGGCACCGTGACGCAGCGCGCCATCGAGCAGATCAAGGCGTTCATCGCGGAGGGCCGGCTGGAACCGGGCCAGCGCCTGCCCACCGAGCGCGACCTCGCCGTGCAGCTCGGCATCTCCCGCAGCTCGATGCGGGAGGCGATCCGGGCGCTGACCGTGCTGGGGGTGCTGGAGGCGAGGCACGGCTCCGGCATCTACGTCACCCAGCTGGAGGCCGGCGACCTGCTGGAGACCTTCGGCGTCGTCGCCGACCTCTCGCGGGGGCCGCGCCTGGTGGAACTGCTGGAGGTGCGGCGCATCCTGGAGTCGACGGCGACGGCGCTGGCGGCGGCCCGCATCACGCCCGACCAACTGGCCGAGGTGGAGAAGCATCTGCTGGCGATGAACGTCACCGACGACCCCGAGGAGATCCTCGCCCACGACCTCGCCTTCCACCGCGAGATCGCGGCGGCGGCCGGCAACGACACCATGGCGGCCATCCTGGACGGCCTGTCGTCCCGGACCTTCCGTGCCCGGGTCTGGCGCGGCTACCAGGAAGAGGGCGCCTTCGAACGGACCCGCCGGGAGCACGCGGCGATCCACCGCGCCCTGGTGTCCCGCGATCCGGAGGCGGCACGGGCGGCGGCGGCCGCGCACGTGGGCGAGGTGGAGGAGTGGCTGCGCGCCCAACTGGGCGGCTGAGAGGCGCGGTTCGTACGGTGGCCCGGGCGGTGACGAACCTGACGAGGTGACGGGCCGCCGGCCGGGGGGGGGCCGCTCCGGCAGCGGACGTCCGACGGATCCCCCGTCGATGCCACGGGCCGGCCGCCACCCCCGGTGGGCCCACCCCCGGCGGCGCAGCACCCGCAGCCGACGACTCCGTGCCCCCGGCCGGGAGTCGCCGACGGTGGAGTGCCGGAGTCGGGCACGACATCGCGTCGCTCCGTCCCGCCCTCCGCCGCGGCGGAGGGCGCCGACGAGATCGTGCTCGGCGTCCGGCCGGAGCGGCATGTCGACCAACGCGCCGGCGGTCGGCCGATGTGGCGGGAGCGGCGCACAGCGCGGCGTCCGCGCTGGGCGTTACATCGACATGTCGACCACCACGTCAGTCTCGGTGGGTGTTGAGGCGGGACGCCTGGCGGGTCAGATGGTCACGTTCGGCGAGGTTCGGGGCCTTGTGGGCCGCCTCGGCGTACAGGCGGGCCGCCGTGGCCAGGTCGCCGTCGCGTTCGTGGAGGTAGGCCGCCACCGCGGTGTACCGGGGCACGGCGGAGTCCACCTGCGCGAGCGCGGCCAGGCCGGCGCGCGGTCCGTCCGCCTCGCCGACGGCGACCGCGCGGTTGAGCCGGACGACGGGGCTGTCGGTCAGGCGCGCGAGTTCGTCGTACCACTCGACGATCTGCACCCAGTCGGTCTCCGCGGCGGTGGGCGCGTCGGCGTGGAGGGCGGCGATGGCGGCCTGCGCCTGGAACTCGCCCAGCCGGTCGCGGGCGAGGGCCGCCTGGAGGATCCCGATGCCCTCGGCGATCAGGCGCGTGTCCCACCGGCCGCGGTCCTGCTCGGCGAGCGGGACCAGCCCGCCGTCGGGCGCGGTGCGGGCGGCGCGCCGGGCGTGGTGGAGCAGCATCAGGGCCAGCAGCCCGGACACCTCGGGGTGGTCGACGGCGGCGGCGAGCTGCCGGGTGAGCCGGATGGCCTCGGCGGCGAGGTCGACGTCACCGGAGTAGCCCTCGTTGAAGACGAGGTAGAGGACGCGCAGCACGGTGGCGACGTCCCCGGGCTGGTCGAACCGCACGCCGGCCACGGTCCGCTTGGCCCGGCTGATCCGCTGGGCCATGGTCGCCTCGGGCACCAGGTAGGCCTGGGCGATCTGCCGGGTGGTGAGTCCGCCGACCGCGCGCAGGGTGAGGGCCACGGCGGAGGACGGGGTGAGCGAGGGGTGGGCGCACAGGAAGTACAGCTGGAGCGTGTCGTCCACGGCGGGCGCGGGGCCGGGAGCCGGTTCCTCCTCGACGCGGTCCTCGCGTCGGCGGCGTGCGGTGTCCGAGCGGGTCTGGTCGAGGAACTTCCGCCAGGCCACGGTCACCAGCCAGCCCTTGGGGTCCCGGGGCGGGTCGGCGGGCCAGCCGCGGACGGCCTCGACGAGCGCGTCCTGTACGGCGTCCTCGGCCTCCGCGAAGTCGGCTCCGCGGCGCACGAGGACGGTGAGCACGCTCGGGGTGAGGCTTCTGAGCAGTGCCTCATCCACCGGGGTGGCACTCCGTGACGGTGGGCGACGCGGCGAGGAAGGGCCGCAGCTCCAGCCACTCGTGGATCGGCTTGCCCCCGGCCCCGGGCGCCGCCGACAGCTCCCCCGCAAGCTCCACGGCCCGCTCGTGGCTGTCGACGTCGATGACCATCCACCCGGCGATGAGGTCCTTGGTCTCGGCGAACGGCCCGTCGGTCACGGGCGGGCGCCCCTCACCGTCGTACCGCACCCAGGTCCCCTCGGGAGCGAGTGCCTGCCCGTCGACGTACTCCCCGCTCTTCACCAGCCGGTCCGCGAAGTCCCGCATGTACTGCACGTGCGCCGAGATCTCCTCAGGCGTCCACTGTTCCATGGGGACGTCGTTCACCGGGGCCGGGGCGCCGCGGTAGTGCTTCAGCAGCAGGTACTTCGCCATCGGGGTTCTCCTCGGTCCTGGTGCGACCCATTGTGGCCGCGTTCACCCCTGGGACGGAGCAGGGCCGCCGTTCTCGACATCGCCGCCCGAGAAATTCTTCAGGCAGGGCATGTGCGGCCGTCAGTGCATGGTCATGCCCGGCGGCACCTGGGGCCTTCCGCGCGGTACGAGCACCAGGGCGACCAGCGCGCTCGCGGCCGCGGCGACCGCGCCGAACGTGAAGGCGTCCGAGAACCCGGCGGCCGTCCCGTGGTCGATGCCGGAGGCGGCCACCGTGGACATCACGGCGACGCCGATCGAACCGCCCACCTCGTGGAAGGTGTTGACGACGCCCGAGGCCAGCCCGGCCTCCTCGTGGGCGACCATCGCGAGCGCGGTGGTGGTGGCGGTGACGAGGACGGCGCCGAGACCGAAGGAGGCCACGGCGAGGCCGGGGACGACGGCCGCGTACACGCCGGCGCCTGCGGACAGCGTGGTCAGCGGTACGGTCCCGGCGGCCGCGACCGCCATGCCGGCCACCGCTGTGGCGCGGCTGCCGATCCGGCCGACCAGCCGGGAGCCCAGGTGCGCCCCGAGTCCGGTGGCCACGGCGACGGGCAGGAACACCAGCCCGGTCCGCAACGGGCTGAATCCGCGCACGTGTTGGAGGTAGACGGAGCCCAGGAAGAAGTAGGCGATCAGCAGCGCCGTCGCCGTCAGCATCAGGAACACGCCCGCGACGACCGGACGGCGGGTGAACATGCGCAGGTCCATCAGCGGGGCGCGGGAGCGGCGCTCGACGGCGACGAAAACGCCGTACAGGAGGAGCGAACCGAGCAGCGGCAGTACCGCGGGCGCACTCCCCCATCCCGTGTCGCCCGCCTTCACCAGGCCGTAGATGAGCGACGCGGTGCCGGTGGTCGCGAGCAGCGCGCCGGGCACGTCCAGGCGCGCCGGCCGGGCCGGGCGCTTGGGGAGCAGGGCGGGCAGGACCGCGAGGGCGAAGGCGCCGACGGGGACGTTGATGTAGAAGACCCACTTCCAGCCGGGGCCGTCCGTCAGTGCGCCGCCCAGCAGGACGCCCACGGCGGATCCGGTGCCGCCGATGGCCGCCCAGACGCCGAGTGCCTTGTTGCGTGCCTCGCCGTGGAAGCCGGTGGTGACGATCGACAGGGCGGCCGGGGACATCAGGGCGGCGCCGACGCCCTGCAGGGTGCGGCCGGTCAGCAGCATGGGTGCGCCCGTCGCCAGCCCGCTGACCAGCGAGGCGGCGGTGAACACCGCGAGACCCGCCAGTACGGTGCGGTGGGCGCCGAGGGCGTCGGCGAGCCGGCCACCGAGCAGCATCAGTCCGCCGAAGCAGAGGGTGTACGCGGTGACCACCCAGGTCAGGGTCTCGCGGCCGAGGGCGAGGTCGGCGGCCATGTCGGGCAGCGCGACGTTCACGACGGTGACGTCGAGGATGAGCATGAACTGCGCCAGACAGAGCACGGCGAGCAGCAGCCCCGGTCGGCGCGTGGCGGTGTCCTCCTGGGGAGCGGGCGGATGGTGCGCCGTGTCCGGGGTGGTGCGGTGGAGGTGGCTCATGGCTACTCCTCGGGTCGTTTCCTGCCGGTGGACGGCATGCCAGGGCCCTGCACACCCATCGATCTGAACTGTACGGCACAGTTCAGATGAACTCAACGGTACAGTTCAGATACCTGGGTAGACTCGCCCCATGAGCCCGAGGAACGCCGCCACCCCCGCCACCGCGCATCCCGCCAAGCAGCCGCCGGCCGGCCCCCGCGCGGAGGCGAAACGGCAGGCCATCGTGAAGGCGGCTCGCGCGCTCTTCCTGCGGGAGGGTTTCGACGCCAGTGTCGACGCGATCGCCGCGGAGGCGGGCGTGTCGAAGGTGACGGTCTACAACCACTTCGGCAGCAAGGAGGCCCTGTTCGTCGGGGTCGTCAAGGACTCCCTGGACGCGCCGCTCGACGACACGCTGGCCGCGGCGATCGAGGGGCTCGGCGACTCGGACGACCTGCGGGAGGCCATGGTCGCCGCGGCGCGGGCCTGGGTGGCCGAGGTCCGCGCGAACCCCGACGTCCTGGCCCTGCGCAACGTCGTCGCCCGTGAGCTGCACCGCTTCCCGGAACTCGCGGCGGCCTGGCACCGCCGGGGTACCGAGCACCATCACCCGGCGATGGCGCGGGCGCTGCGGCACCTGGCCGACGAAGGACGCCTGGAGGTCGGTGACTTGGACGTGGCGATCCTGCAGCTGTACTCGCTGCTGGTCTATCCGCACCTGGTGTTCAGCGCCTACGGCGCCGAAGTGGACGACGACCTGACGGACCGTCTGATCACCGGCGGGGTCGACATGTTCCTGCGGCACTACGGAGCACGGGCCGACAGGAACCGCGACCCCGCCTGACAAGGACGGTCCGCCCGGTCGGCGCCTGCCTACGCCCTCCGCAGCCGCAGCGTCACCAGCTCGAAGGGGCGCAGGCGTACGGCGACACGCGCGCCGTCGCGCTCCACCGCGGCGCCGTCAGCCAGCGGCCGCTCCAGGAGGTCGGTCACCGTGACGTCGGCGACCTCGAACCCGGCGCGGAGCACGGCCCGGACGCGCCCGCCGTGGGCCTCGTGGAAGCGGACGACCACATCCCCGCTCCCGTCGTCGGCCAGCTTGACGGCGGTGATCACCACCGCCTCCTGATCGACCGAGACCAGCGGCGCGACCTCGCAGGCGCCCTCCACCCGCCGCTCCGGGACGTTGATGCGCCAGCCCTCCCGGACCGCGTCAGCGATGCCCGCCCCGGGCACCAGCGCGTGCCGGAAGCGGTGCACTCCCTGGTCGGTCTCCGGGTCCGGGAAGCGCGGAGCGCGCAGCAGGGACACGCGGACCGTGGTGGTCGTGCCGCGGTCGCCGTCGGTGCGCACGGTACGGGTCACGTCGTGGCCGTAGGTCGAGTCGTTGACGACGGCGACACCCCAGCGAGGTTCCTCCAGGTGGACGAAGCGGTGGTTGCAGGCCTCGAACTTCGCCGCCTCCCATGAGGTGTTGGTGTGGGTGGGGCGGTGGAAGTGACCGAACTGGGTCTCCGACGCGTACCGTTCGGCGTGCACGTCGAGCGGGAAGGCGAGCTTGAGGAACTTCTCCGTCTCGTGCCAGTCCACCTCCGTGTCCAGCACCAGCCGCCGCTCACCGGGCGGCAGCGACAGCACCTGGGTGACACGCGACGCGCCGAAGGAACGCACGACCCGCACGGACGTGCCGTCCTCGCCGGGGCTCACCTCGTCGGCGTCGGTGAGGTCCGTCACCGTGTTGCGGTAGAACTCGTCCACGTCCCAGGCGTCCCACATGTTCGGGAAGTCGGGGTGCAGCTGGAGGAGGTTGGCGGCCCGGCCGGGGGCGATCGTCTCGCGGTCGGCCGTGCTGTCGTAGGCGGACACGACCAGACCCCGGGCGTCGATCTCCACCCGCAGCAGACCGTTGTCGAGGACGTGCCCGCCGCCGGGGCGCGGCGAGAGCCGCGTCTCCCCCTGGATGAGTGCCGTGCCCGCGGCGCCCGCGGGGATGCCGGCGCGGGCGTGCGGGGCCGCGTTGAAGACGAGGGGCGTCGATCCCTCGCCCGCCAGGGCCCCTTGAGCGGCGTCGATGACGGCGTTCAGTTCGACGGCGACCCGCTCGTACGTCGCCCGCGCCTCCCGGTGCACCCACGCGATCGACGACCCCGGCAGGATGTCGTGGAACTGGTGCAGCAGCACCGTCTTCCAGAGGCGGTCCAACTTCTGGTAGGGGTACGGGAATCCGGTGCGTACGGCGGCGGTGGCCGCCCAGAGTTCGGCCTCGCGCAGGAGGTGTTCGCTGCGGCGGTTGCCCTGCTTGGTCTTCGCCTGGCTGGTGAGCGTGGCGCGGTGGAGTTCCAGGTACAGCTCGCCGACCCATACGGGCGGCTCGGGGTATTCGGCCTCGGCCTTCTCGAAGAAGTCCCGCGGAGTCTCCCAGGTGACG
This sequence comes from Streptomyces sp. SLBN-31, assembly GCF_006715395.1. NCBI lineage: Bacteria > Bacillati > Actinomycetota > Actinomycetes > Kitasatosporales > Streptomycetaceae > Streptomyces > Streptomyces sp. SLBN-31. Next base: position 2,617,879 of record NZ_VFNC01000001.1, on the reverse strand, counting down.
GTCGCCGAGCCCTCCAGGTCGCGCACGCGCGCGGCCTTCGCGACCATCTCTCGGGTGGTGCCGCCGCCCCCGTCGCCCCAGCCGGTCGGGGCGAGGGAGTGGCGGGCGACTCCTTTGTCCTTGAAGTTGCGTGCCGCGTGGGCGAGTTCGCTGCCCTTCATGGAGCAGTTGTAGGTGTCGACCGGCGGGAAGTGGGTGAAGATCCGGGTTCCGTCGATGCCTTCCCAGCGGAAGGTGTGGTGCGGGAACTTGTTCGTCTGCGACCAGGAGATCTTCTGGGTCAGCAGCCACTTGGAGCCGGCCGCCCGGATGATCTGCGGCAGTCCGGCCGCGAAGCCGAAGGTGTCGGGCAGCCAGGCCTCCTCGTTCTCGATGCCGAACTCGTCGAGGAAGAAACGCTTGCCGTGCACGAACTGACGGGCCATCGCCTCCGAGCCGGGCATGTTGGTGTCCGACTCCACCCACATGCCGCCGGCCGGCACGAACCGGCCGTCGGCCACGGCCTTCTTCACCCGCGCCCACACCTCGGGCCGGTGCTCCTTCACCCACGCCCACTGCTGGGCCTGGGACATGGCGAAGACGAAGTCGGGCTCGTCGTCGAGGAGCGCCGTCATGTTGGAGGTGGTGCGGGCGACCTTGCGGACCGTCTCGCGCAGCGGCCACAGCCACGCCGAGTCGATGTGCGCGTGGCCGACCGCGCTGAGGCAGTGCGCGGAAGGAGCGGCGGGGGTCGCCAGCACCTCGGCCAGACGCGAACGGGCCTCCTCCGCCGTGGCGTTGACGTCCTGCAGGTCGATCGCGTCCAGCGCGCGCTCCACCGCCCGCAGGATGTCCCAGCGCCGGGCGGACTCCACCGGGAGCTCGGCCATCAGCTCGCTGAGCACCTCCAGGTCGATGACCAGCTGCCACACGGTCTCGTCGAAGACGGCGAGGTCCATGCGGGTCAGGGTGTACTGGGGGTCGCTGCCGGCGGTCTCCCTGTCGCCCAACTGTGTCGGCAGGAAGGGGTGGTAGTCGAGGATGACCGGGTTGGAGGCCGCCTCGATGTGCAGGCGCACCTCCTCGCCACCCTCGACGGGGGCCCCGATCCGCACCCACTGGTTGCGCGGGTTGAGACCCTTCACCGGGGTGCCGTCGGGGCGGTAGACCAGGCCCTCGCACTGGAAGCCGGGCATGTTCTCGTCGAAGCCGAGGTCGAGGATCGCCTCGACGGTCCTTCCGGCCCACGCCCCGGGCACCGTCCCGGTGACGCGGAACCAGCTGGTCGCCCACGGAGCACCCCAGCGGGCACCGACGGCGATCGGTTCGGGCTCGGCCGCCAGCCCCTCGGCGACCGGCACCGGCTCACCGGGCGCGTGCCACACCGCGACCTCCAGCGGCACGCTCTCGGGGTACACGGCGGGACGGAGGCGCTCGTCCAGGACGCGCTTGAGACGGGCTTCGACCAGGGTGCGGTCGTCATGCATGCGGGTGCTCCGTAGCTGTTCCGGTGGCGGGTGATCACAAGGAGTGGGTGGTTACCGGGTGCGAGTGGGTTACCAGGTGCGAGTGGTTACCCGGTGCGGGTGGTCACCAGGTGTGGGTGGTCACCAGGTGTGGGTCACGGTGACGGCGGCCGACGAGGTGTAGAGCTCCCCCACCGCGCGCAGCTCCAACCGCGCCGCTCTCTCGCCCTGTTCGGGCTGCAGGCCGGCGAGGAAGTACGCCCGCTGGCAGGTCGCGCCGAGGAAGCGGCGGGTGCCGTCGGCCAGGAGGCGGTGGAGGGTGTAGTGGCGTACGTCGCCGGGTGCGGGAGCCCAGGCGAGGCGCAGGTCGCCGCCGGAGGCCGCCGTGACGCGCAGGCCGGAAGGGGCCTCGGGGGTGACGACGGTGTCGCGGACCGCGAGGCCGCCGAGACGCCACTTCACCGGGCCTTCGCTCGCGGTGAGCCGTACGGCGATCGAGTGGAGCGTCCCGGAAAGACCCGTGAGCGGGACGGTCACGGTCTTCCAGCCGTTGACCGGGTTCACAGGCAGATAGGTGTACGGCGGTGTCGCACCCGGCGCGCCCGGTTCCGCCAGGGCGACCGCGAGCTCGACGTTCACAGCCCCCGTGTCCGTCCGGTGCGTCAGCTCGACGACCGTGTCGGCACCGACCGGCAGCCGTGTCGCGTACAGCTCGACCGTCGTCGGCGCGTCCAGTTCACCGTCGACCAGCACGCTGCTGCCGCCCCGCCACGCGTCCGCGAAGTCGAACGACACGGCCGGCCGCGCCCCCGCCGTCCGTACCACCCATTGCCGCGAGGGCAGTCGGTCCTGGAGCCCGAGGTGGTTCCACGGCGTGTCCGACGTGACGGCCCCGTCCTCGTACCAGCGCAGCCCGTGCCCGGTGTTGAAGGTGGTCGCGAAGGGCACCCCGCCGACCGTCGACCGGTCCGCGACCGACACGGCGGGCGCCCGCCAGGGGTCGGCGGCGTCGGGCCGCGAGGGATCCAGTGAACGCCCGGTCCAGAACCGGTCGTCGGCGGCGTGGAAGTCGCCCGGAGTGCCCGAGGCCGGCAGGTGGTTGCGCGTCCACTCGGGCCGGTAGAAGCCGATGGACGTGATGTGCGCCTTGCCGCTGGGCACGATCGCGTCCCAGTCGACGACCGTGTCCGGCCCGTTCGACTCGACGTCGACGCCCGCCCACAACTCGTAGCGGCTGCGCCCCAGTTGCCCGGCCTTCTGCCCGGAGGAGGCGAGGCTGCCCGCGCTCCAGCGGAAGTCGACGAACATGTCGTCGGCGGCCTGGAAGAACGCCTGGTTCTGACTGTTCAGCGCCCCCTGCCAGCTCACCGTCCCGTTCACGGTCATGGCGTCGTACCAGGTCACCCGCTGTCCCCGGCCCCTTGCCAGCGCCTTCAGCTCCTTGACGAAGCCGAGCATGTCGGCGCCCAGCGCCGCGTTGCCGCCGCCCGTCTCGGCGTTCACGAACCAGCCGTCGAAGCCGTACGCGGCGGCCACGGCCACCAGCTGCGCGGCGAGCGGGTAGTGCCCGGCGGCGTCCTTCTGCGCCAGGTCCCGCGTCCACCGCAGCTGTCCGCCGTAGGTCACGGGCGGCAGGAAGATGTTGCCGAGCACGGGGACGCCGTGGCGGTGGGCGGCGTCGACGATCGGTGCGTTCGGGGCGAGGATCAACCCCTCGCCGGACGAGCCGCCCCAGAACACCAGCTCGTCGAGGTACGCCCAGTGCGTGAGGGCGTAGTAGTCGGCGGTGGCCGAGCCCTGCGAGGGGTTGCCCGAGGTCGGCCCGAAGGACACCAGCGACTGGACGCGGGCCTGCCCCGAGCGGGCGGTCGTGTTCGCCGGGGTCGGGGTGAAGCGGGGTGCCAGCGGCACCGAGGCGGCGTTGAAGGCGAGGTCCGGATCGCCTGCGGCCGTCCAGGACTTCAGGCTCCGCCAGGTGATGCCGGTGCCGGGCGAGCCGGAGGGCAGGGAGTCGGGGTACCAGTACGAGGCGTACGGCTGGGTGGCCGCGACGGTGGCTTTCGGGGCGGCGGAGGCGGGCAGCGGGGGCAGCAGGGCGGCCGCGGCGCCGGCGAGCAGGACGGTGCGTCGGGTGGGGTTCACGAGCTGGTGCCTCCTTGTGGGGTGGGGAGTACCTGTTCGGGAGTGACGACTTCGGTGATGGCCCGGGCGGCTAGGTGGTCGCCGTCGTCCGCACGGGTGTCCAGGACGGTCGTGGGCCGGGCGCCGTCGGCGGTGAGCCGGAAGAAGGCGTCGAAGACCGGGCCGCCGGGCGCGCAGCGGGAGCGCGAGCCCGGCTCCGCGGGGACCACGAGGGCGGTGGTCCGGGGCGCGGGCGCCGGGTGCTCGCGCGATGCCGCCGCGGCCAGTACCCGTGCCGTGTCCTTCGGGTGCCGGTCGTTGGTCAACAGGCCGAGTCCGTATTCGAGTTCCGGGAAGTCGACGAGCTCCCGGGACACGTCGTGGGAGCACCACCAGGTGATGCCCCACAGGTCGGGGCAGTCCAGCGCGTTCACGACGGTCGCCTCGGTGAAGGCGGCTGCGTGCTCGGGCGGGACCAGCGGCGCGGGTGCGCCGACCTCCTGGAGCCAGACCGGGCGGTGCGGGTCGTCGGCCCAGGCCTTGGAGAGTTCGACGAGGTAGGCGGCGTGGTGCTCGGTGGGGACGGCGGTACGGCCATGGCGCTGGGCGGTGCCGTTGAAGACCCAGGAGTGCACGGCCGTGACCGCGCCGTGCCGGGCGGCCTGGGCGGGGGTGAACGGCATGTCGTCCTGGTACCAGGTGGCGTCGTACTCGGCGTGCAGGTGCAGTCTGCCGGGGGCGCCCTTCTCGCAGGCGGCCAGCATGCGCGCCAGCCAGGCGTCGATCTCGTCCCCGGTCGCCCGGTCGGGGTCGGGGTGCGGGCCGGCGGAGAACTGGTTGACCTCGTTGCCGAGGGTCATGCCGAGGAAGTTGGGCCGGTCGGCGAGCGCGGCGGCGAGCGTGCGCAGGTACTCGGCCTGGCCGTCGAGCACCTCCGGGTCGGTGAACAGGTTGCGCCGGTGCCAGGTGCGCGTCCACGCCGGCAGGAAGTCGAAGCTGCTCAAGTGCCCTTGCAGGCCGTCCACGTTGACGTCCAGCCCGCATTCGGCGGCCGCGTCCACGAGCTGCACGAGCTGCTCGACGGCCCGCCCGCGGATCAGCGTCCTGTTGGGCTGGAAGTACGGCCACAGCGGGAAGACCCGCACGTGGTCCAGCCCGAGCGCGGCGATGGAGTCGAGGTCGGCGCGTACGGAGTCGGGGTCGAAGTCGAGCCAGTGGTGGAACCACCCTTCGCTGGGGGTGTAGTTGACGCCGAAGCGCACGGCTGGAGGCATGCGGTGTCCTTGCGGGGGCGAGTCGGGGATGTTCAGCCCTTCACGGCGCCCTCGCCCACCCCGCGGAAGAAGTACCGCTGGAGACAGGCGAACAGGGCGATCAGCGGTGCCACGGCGATGACGGTGCCGGCGGCGACGAGCCGTTCGTCGTTGGCGAAGGTGCCGTGCAGATAGTTGAGGCCGATGGTCAGGGTGAACTTCGAGGGGTCGCTCAGCACGATCAGCGGCCACAGGAAGTCGTCCCAGGCGCCCATGAAGGCGAAGATGGCGACGACCGCGACGGTTCCCCTGACCGATGGCAGCGCGATGCGCAGGAACCGCTGCCAGACGTTGGCGCCGTCGACGTAGGCGGCCTCCTCGATCTCGTACGGCAGGTTGAGGAAGGCGTTGCGCATCAGCAGCACGTTCATGGCGCCGATGCAGCCCGGCAGGACGACCCCGACGAGGGTGTTGTTCAGGCCCAGCTCCCGCATGGTGGTGAACTGGGCGATGATGATGCCCTCGACGGGCACGAGCATCGCGAGGATGAAGACGAGCGTGGCGACCCGGCGCCCGCGGTAGCGCAGCCGGGCGAGTGCGTAGCCGGCGAGGGCCGAACCGACGCAGTTGGTCACGACGTTGGCGGTGGCGACCTTCAGCGAGTTCAGGGCGTAGTCCCAGACCGGGATGGTGTCGGCGACGCGTTCGTAGTTGTGCAGGGTCGGATGGCCCGGCAGGAACCTGGGCGGGGAGCTGAAGATGTCCTCCGTCGGCCCCTTCAGGGAGGTGGACAGCTGCCACAGGAACGGGCCTACGGTCAGGGCCAGGACGGCGAGCAGCAGCGCGTAACGCAGGATTAGTTCCCACATCCGGATGCGGCGGCCGTGCTCGTCGGTGACGCGGGGTTCGCGCGCCGCGGGCTTCTCGGTCCGCGGTGGTGCCTTCTCCAGGACGCTCATGTCCCGTCCCTCCGGTCGGCGCGCAGTACGAGCAGCATCAGCACGACGGTGACGACGAAGACGACCACGGAGATGGCCGAGGCGTAGCCGACGCGCCCGGTCAGGCCGGTGCCGGTGCGCTGGACCAGCATGACGAGGGTCGTGTCCTCGCCGGCCGGTCCGCCGCTGGGCCCCGCCATCAGGTACACCTCGGAGAAGACCTTGAAGGCGGCCACCGAGGACAGCGCGCCGACCAGGACCATGGTGGAGCGGACGGCGGGCACCGTGACAGTGAGGAAGCGGCGCACCGCTCCCGCGCCGTCGACGGCGGCGGCCTCGTGGAGTTCGCGGGGGACGTTCGCCAGCGCCGCCAGATAAATGATCATGTAGTAGCCGAGGCCCTTCCAGACCGTGACGGCCATGGCGCTCAGCAGGAGCAGCCACTGGTCGCTGAGGAAGCCGACCCGGCCGACCCCGACGGTCTCCAACAGCGAGTTCACCAGGCCGCGTTCGTCCAGCAGCCACACCCAGATCAGCCCGACGACGACGATCGAGGCGACGACCGGGGTGTAGAAGGCGGACCGGAAGAAGGTGATGCCGGGGATGTTCTTCTGGACCAGCAGCGCGAGCAGCAGCGGCAGGACCACGAGCGCGGGGACGACCCCCACCACGTAGAGCGTGCTGTTGCGCAGGCCGATCCAGAACATGTCGTCGTGCAGCAGCTCGCGGAAGTTGGCGAGCCCTACGAACTTCCCCGGGATCAGGGTGCGGCGGTCGGTGAGGGAGTTGACCAGCGTGGAGACGAAGGGGTACAGGATGAAGACGCCGGTGATCAGCAGCCCGGGCGCTGCGAACATCCATGGGCTGAACGGCAGTTGGCGCCGCACGCGCTGCACCCGGGAGGCGGTGGACAGGGCCATCGGACGCTATCCCTGCTGCTGGAGAAGCGTGTTGCACTGCTTGACAGCGTTGTCGAGAGCCGCCTTGGGGCTCTCCTTGCCCTGCAGTGCCTTGGCCACCTCGTTGCGCAGCGCCGTCTTCATCTGCTCGCTGAACAGCACCGGAGTGTAGTTGACCGCGTTCTTGAGCGACTTGGCGGCGGCGACGCGCACCCGCGTCTCGTCGCTGCCGTCCTCCTTGGTGAAGTACGGGTCGTCGAGGGAGCCGGCGGTGCTGGGGAAGATGGCGACCTTCTTGGCGAAGGACATCTGGTGCTCGGCGTCGGTGACGAAGTGCGCGAAGGCCACGGCGGCCGGCGTGTGCTTGGTCTTGGAGTTGACCATCACGCCCATGACGTACATGTTGACGTGGCCGGTGCTGGTGATCTGGTCGGTGATGCCGATGTTCTTGTACAGGTTCGGCGCCTGCTTCTTGAAGTTGCCGAGGTCGAGGGCGCTGCCCGGGTTCATGGCGACGGCCTCGGTGAGGAACTTCCGTCCGGAGGACTCCGGGGTGGCGGTGAGCGCCTGCGGGTCCAGGGCCTTCGCGTCGTACAACTCCTTGTACTTCGCGAGCATCTGGACGCCCTTGGCGTCGTTGAAGGTGAACGCGGTGCCCTGCTTGTTCATCAGCTCGACGCCGTAGCGGCCGAAGTCCTCGATCGTCGGGACGTTGGCGAGGGTCGCCACCTTGCCGTCGCTCTTCTTCGCGAGTTCGAGGGCGTCGGCGAAGAGTTCGTCGTACGTCTTCGGCGGCGTCTCGGGGTCGAGGCCGGCCTTCTTGAAGAGGGACTTGTTGTAGAACAGCGGGCCCGTGTTGAGGTACCAGGGGAAGGCGTACGTCCCCGTCATGCCCGGTATCCGGTGGCTGGCCCAGGCGCCTGCCAGGTACTCCTTCTTGTACTTCGCCGCGGCCTTGTCGAGGTCGAGGGCGAGGCCCGCCTTGGCGAGCGGGGCGACGAGGTCCGGGGAGACGTTGACGACGTCGGGAAGGGTGCCGCCCGCCGCGTCCGCGCTGATCTTGTCGGCGTAGCCCTCGGCGGGCTGGTCGACCCACTTCACACGGGTGTCCGGGTACTTCTTCTCGAAGTCGGCGATGACTCCCTCGAAGTAGTCCTTGAAGTTCGCGCGCAGGTTCCAGGTCTGGAAGGTGATGTCCCCCTGGACCTTGCCGGAGGCGTCGGTCGAGCCGCCGCCGTCGCTCCCGGAGCCGCAGGCGCTCAACGGCAGGGCGAGACAGAGGGCAGTGGCGGCGGCGAGAGTTCTGCGGGAAACGGGCACGATGGAACGGCCTCCTTGTGCGGCGGAGTGGCAGCGGGGTTGGCCAACGACCGAGACCCTGCACGCCGTTTCAGCGGCCCGTCAATGGCACCGGCGAAGCTAATTTCATTAGTTGCTAAAGCGCATTAGGTTCTTGCAGCTGAACCGCATTAGTGCATATTCTCGCGGAATCCGTCGGACGAATGGGGAATCACCGTGTCAGGCAAGCGGTCACCCGCGCCCCGGCCCACGATGAAGGACATCGCACGGCATGCCGGGGTCTCCCAGAGCGCGGTGTCCTTCGCTCTCAACGGCCGGCCGGGGGTTTCCGAGGGAACCCGCGACCGGGTGCGCCGGGTCGCCGAGCAGCTGGGCTGGCGGCCCAGCACGGCGGCGCGCCAGCTGTCCGGGGAGGGCGCTGCGACGGTCGGCTTCGTGCTCGCCCGGCCCGCGGACACGCTCGGCGTGGACTCGTTCTTCCTCCAACTCGTCTCGGGCATCCAGGAGGTGCTGGCCGAACGCCATCTCGGCCTGCTCTTCCAGGTGGTGGAGGACGTGGCCGACGAGTGCGCGGTCTACCGCCGCTGGTGGGCCGAGCACCGCGTCGACGGTGTCCTCGTGGTCGACCCCCGCACCCACGACCCGCGCCCCGGCCTCCTGGACGAGCTCGGCCTGCCGGCCGTGGTGATCGGCGGCGCGCCGGACGAACGCCATCCCGGCATCTCCACCGTGTGGGCGGACGACGCGGGCGCCATGGCCTCGGTCGTGGACGAGTTGTACGCGCTCGGCCATCGCCGGATCGTGCACATCGCCGGTCTGCCGGGCCTGGCCCACACCGAACGCCGGATCCGCGCCCTGCGCGCCGAGGCCGGACGCCGGGGCCTGACCGAGGTGGAGTCGGTGACCACGGACTACTCCGACGCGGAGGGCGCGGCCGTCACCCGCCGGGTCCTGGAGCGCCCCGCTCCCCCGACGGCCCTGATCTACGACAACGACGTGATGGCCGTCGCCGGCGTGGCCACCGCCGGCGAACTCGGGTTCTCCGTACCGGCCGACGTGTCGGTGGTGGCCTGGGAGGACTCGGCGCTGTGCCGCATGGTCAAGCCGTGGCTGTCGGCCCTGTCCAGGGACAGCGTGGAGTTCGGGCGCACGGCGGCGCGGGAGCTGACCGCGCTGGTGGACGGGGGGCCGGCCCGGACGGTGCGCGTACCGGTGCCACGGGTGATCGTGCGCGACAGCACGGGCGCGGCGCGGGGCGGCTGACGCGACGCCGCCCGGACCGTCCCCCCCGGGAGCCGGAGGCCCCTGCGGTACGCCGCGCACCGGACCCCGGCCGGTGTCAACGGCCGGACGGAGCCGCCCACTTCCTGTGACCTTTTCCCCATGACCGACGAAGCCCCGCCGGACGACCGGCTGCGACCGGACCAGCCCCACTCGGCCCGGGTGTGGAACTTCCCGCTCAGCGGCAAGGACAACTACGCCGCGACCGCCAGGTGGGCGAGACGATCCTGCGGATGTTCCCGGACATCGCCATGCTCGCCCGCCTCCAACGGCGCTTCCTGAACCGGGCCGTGAGCCTCCTGACCGCCGAGGCCGGCATATGCCAGTTCCTGGACGTCGGCACCGGACTGCCCACGGCCGACAACACCCACGAGGTGGCCCAGCGGATCGCCCCCGCCAGCTGCATCGTGTACGTCGACAACGACCCCCTCGTGCTGGTGCACGCCCAGGCCCTGCTCACTCGGTGGACTTCCTCGAGCGAGTCCTCAGCGAGACCTGACGGCCCGCCGCGCTCGCCGACGGCCACTATCGTGACGCTCATGGGACCCGCGACCACCACCACGCTCAGCGACGCCGACTTCGCCGCCCCGGTCGAGGACCGCTGGTACGAGGACTACGTCCCGGGCGAGGTCTACGAGTACGGCAGCATCACCGTCACCGAGGAGGAGATCCTCCGCTTCGCCGGCGAGTTCGATCCGCAGAGCATCCACACCGACCCGCGGGCCGCGACCCAGGGCCCCTTCGGCGGCCTGATCGCCAGCGGCTGGCACACCTGCGCCGTCATGATGCGACTGTACGCCGACCACTACGTGAGCAGGGTGGCGAGCCTGGCCTCCCCCGGCATCGACGAACTGCGCTGGGTGCGACCGGTCCGCCCCGGTGACACGCTGTCCCTGCGGACGACCGTCAAGGAGGCACGCCTGTCGCGCTCGAAGCCGGACCGCGGGCTCGTGCGCACCGCGATCGAGGTCCTCGACCAGCACGGCGACACCGTCCTGACCATGACCGCGATCAACATCCTGCGGTGCCGCCCGTCCGAGGACGCCTCTCGGCGCTAGCACTGGGTACTCGTTGCGTCGGCGGTGAAGGTCACCGCGCGGCGGCCGGGAAGGGAGTCGGCGGATGAGCACGCTCCTCCACTGGCTCGACGATCTCTCCGCGCCCGTGGTGTACGTGGTTGTCTCGGCCATGGTCTTCGCCGAGGACGCGCTGTTCTTCGGGTTCGTGCTGCCCGGGGAGACGGCGGTGATCGTCGGTGGCGTGCTGGCCCGGCAGGGCGTGGTCGACCTGGTGTGGCTTTCGGTCGCCGTCGTCGTCGCCGCGATCGTCGGTGACGGCGTCGGCTACGAGATCGGCCGCCGTGCGGGGCCGCGACTGCTGGGCAGCCGCCCGCTGCGCCGGAAGACGCAGCGGGTGGAGAAGTCCCGCGACCTGCTGCGCCGGCACGGGCCGGCGGCGGTGTTCATCGGCCGCTTCATCGCCCTGTTCCGCTCCTTCGTCCCGGCGATGGCCGGCGCCTCGGACATGCCGTACCGCCGCTTCCTGCTCTACAACGCGCTCGGCGGAGCGATCTGGGGTGTCGGCAACGCCGTGCTCGGCTACGCCGCGGGGGCCGCCTACCAGCAGGCGGAGACCCTGGTCGGGCGGTCCGTCGCGCTGGTGACGGCTGTACTGGCGGTCGTCGCCCTCATCGTCTGGCGCGTGCGCAAGCACCGCCGCAACCACGCCTGACGGCGCTCCCGCCGCCAGACCCGCGAGCGGTAGAGGGCGAACCGCGCGAGGAGGACGGCCGCAGCCGCGGCGGCGGCCCGTACCGCTGTCTTGAGCAGCCTGCTGCCGTTCCTCCCGCGCGGCCACCGACGTCGGCGCCACCAGGAGCGCCAGTGCCGCTGCCGCGCCCAACAGGCGCAGCGCTCTCTTTCGGAACTCACCCATGCCACTCCACCTCGCACGGAGGCTCCACCATTCATCGGAGGTGTGATCAGCGGGCGGCCCCCGAGGGCTGTCAATGGGGTGCGATTCGGCCCCAGTTGGGCCAGTGATCGGATGACCTGCGGGTCCGAGAGGAGCGGCCCGACGGCACCCCTCGAAAAGTCCAAGAAGACACGCCCGAATGTCCAAGAGCCGGCGCTCTCGACGTGGGGCAGGGCTCCGGGGCAGAGTGCTCTCCGTAGCGAAGATTACTGACGAGTACCGACGAGCAAGCACCCCCGAGGAGCGCCCGTGACCAGCTGGGTCGGCCGGACCGCCGCCGAGATCGCCGCCGCCGTACGCGAGAAGCGCGCCACGCCGCGGGACGTGGTGGCCGAGCATCTCGCCCGGATCGAACGGCTGGACGGACGTGTCGGGGCGTTCCGGGTCGTGCGGGCCGAGGCGGCGCTGGCCGAGGCCGACGAGGTGGCCTCGCGTGCCGACCTGGCCGAGCTGCCCCTGGCCGGTGTGCCGGTCGCGGTCAAGGACAACCTCGCCGTGCGGGGCGAGTCCAACCGGGTCGGCTCGGCCGCGAGCCCGGACACTCCCGCCGCCGAGGACCATGTCACCGTGGCTCGGCTGCGGGCGGCGGGCGCGGTGGTCGTGGGCCTGACGAACGTGCCCGAGCTGTGTGTCTTCGGCACCACCGAGGGCGTGCACGGCACCGCCCGCAACCCGTGGGACCTCACCCGCACGGCGGGCGGCTCCTCGGGCGGCAGCGGGGCTGCGGTGGCCGCCGGGTTCGTGCCGCTCGCCCTCGGCAACGACGGCATGGGGTCCCTGCGTATCCCGGCCGCCAACTGCGGTCTGGTCACCATCAAGCCGGGCCACGGGGTCGTCCCGGCGGGCATCAGCGACGGCGACTGGTTCGGCATGTCGGAGAACGGGCCCCTTGCCACGACCGTCGAGGACGCCCGCCTGATGCTGGCGGTGCTCGCGGACACCGACACCGAGGCGGCGCCGTCCGAGCCGGCCATCCGCAGGATCGCCGTGTCGCTGCGCAGTCCCCTGGCCGGTGTGACCGTCACCCGGCCGTACACGACCGCGGCCCGCGACGCCGCCGGCGTCCTGATCAAGGCCGGCCACCAGGTCCGCCGCGCGGACCCGCCCTACCCGCTCTCACTGAGCACGACCTCCCTCACGCACTGGACGGCGGGCACGGCGGTGGACGCCCAGGGCCTCGACCCGCGCCTGCTGACCCGGCGCACGCGCGTGCACGCAGCGGTCGGCCGCCGCTTCGTCGGCCGCGTCCGCGCAGGCGACAGCCGGGAGCGGCTGCGCCGCCGTCTGGAGCCGTTCTTCGACGAGTACGACGTGCTGCTCACCCCGGCGCTGGCCCGCCGCTCCCCCAGGTCGGTGGCCTGGGACGAGCGGGGCTGGCTGGCCAACATCGTCGCCAACACCAACTACTCGCCGCTCACCCCGCCCTGGAACCTGACCGGCTGGCCGGCGATGGCCGTGCCCTTCGGCACCCTGCCCTCCGGCGCCCCGACCGCCGTCCAGCTGGTGGGCCGCCCGGGATCGGAGGCGCTGCTGCTGGAGGTGGCACGGCAGCTGGAGGAGCTGCATCCGTGGCAGCGCACGGCGCCGCTGGACTGAGGGGCCGCGGAAAATAGGGCTGAGGCCGGGCGCCTCGTCGTGCTTGCATGAAGAGCATGATGTCCACCGACCGACTGCTCGCCTTCGCGGCGCTGTCCTTCCTGCTGATCGTGATCCCGGGCCCCAGCGTCCTGTTCGTCGTCGGACGGGCGCTCGCCCAGGGGCGCCGGGCCGCGCTGACCACTGTCGTGGGCAACACGCTCGGCGCCTATCTGCTGGTGGTGGCCGTGGCGGTCGGCATCGGTTCCGTCGTGGAACGCTCCGTCCTGGTCTTCACCGCGCTGAAGCTGGCCGGTGCCGCCTACCTGGTGTACCTGGGGATCCGGGCGTGGCGCACCCGAAGTTCGCTGCGGGCGGCGTTCGCGGGCGGCGGGGAGGCGCACAGCGGGCTGCGCACGTTCTGGGAGGGGTTCGCCGTCGGCGTGACCAACCCCAAGACGATCGTGTTCTTCGCGGCCGTCCTCCCGCAGTTCGTCGACCGCGACCGGGGGCACGTCACGCTGCAGATGCTGGTGCTGGGCCTGGTCTTCAACGCCATCGCGCTGGCCTCAGACAGTGTGTGGGGCCTGGCCGCCTCCACCGCCCGCGCCTGGTTCGCCCGCTCCCCGCGCCGGCTGTCGCTGGTGGGCGGGACCGGCGGCCTGACCATGATCGCCCTGGGCGTGACCGTGGCCGTCACCGGCCGCAAGGACTAGGACGGTCACGAGGAGACGGACCGATACACGGAGACGGACCGATACACACGGAGCCGCGGCCGGTCTCGGCCGCGGCTGCTGTGTTCCGCGGGGGACGTGAGTGTGGCGGTACGCCCCCCGCGGTCGGCGATCGCGAAGATCCTGCCGTGGGTTCAGTCGACGCTGGGCAGGATGTGGGGTTCGGCGAGGTCGTCCTCGTAACCCGCCAGGCGGATCGGGGCCGACCGGGCCCACACGTCCAGGCTGCCGAGCTCGCCGGGCCTGCGGCCGGCGCGCTCGGTGCGTTCCTTGGGGCGTTGTTCGCGATTCGTCTTCTCCGGTGTCACCGCGCACTCCTTATGTGTCGGGTCACCCTCGGGGCATACCGGCCACTGTGTGGTCCGGCACCTGACGCCCGCTCGGGTGTGAGTCGAAAACAGCTCGGACGCGGTGGCGCCGGTAACTCGAGTACGAGCAGGCCGTTGTGAACGGCTTGCCCCGGGACGGACGTGGGTGTGGGTGGGACCCTGTGGTGCTGTCCGTCCGGACCAGATTAACCAAATGAGCGGCACCCTGCTCTATGGGGCTGAAAACTTGGGGTTACTGTTGTAATTCATCCTGTTTCATTCCCCTCTTGCGTCACTCTTTCGGTCTAGCAGCGTGCCGAACGGCAACACCCGTTCCACTCTGGGTGCGAGGACCTGTCCGGGAGGGGGATGTCATGGCGTCCGTCACCTTCGAGAAGGTCACCCGGCGCTTCCCGTCGGGCGACCGGCCGGCCGTCGACTCGCTCGACCTCGAGATCGAGGACGGGGAGTTCATGGTGCTGCTCGGACCTTCCGGGTGCGGAAAGTCGACCTGTCTGCGCCTGCTCGCCGGTCTGGAGGACGTCGATGCGGGGTCGATCCACATCGGCGTCCGTGACGTCACCCATCTTCCGCCCCGCGAGCGGGACGTCGCGATGGTGTTCCAGAACTACTCGCTGTACCCGCATTTGTCGGCTGCCGACAACATCGGCTTCCCGCTGCGGATCGCGCGCATGCCCCGGCAGCACGCCCGGGGCCGGGTCCGCTTCGCCGCGTCCGTGCTGGACATCGAGCGGTACCTGGGGCGCAGGCCGCGCTCGCTGTCGGGCGGCGAACAGCAGCGGGTGGCGACCGGGCGGACGCTGGTGCGGGATCCGCGGGTCTGCCTCATGGACGAGCCGCTGTCGAACCTCGACACCCGGCTGCGGGTGGAGACTCGCAGGCGGATCGTCCGGATGCAGCACCATCTGGGCATCACCACGGTTTATGTCACGCACGATCAGACCGAGGCGATGGCCATGGGCGACCGCCTCGCCGTGCTCAGGGACGGGGTGCTGCAGCAAGTCGGGCGGCCGCGGGAGCTGTTCGCGCGGCCGGCCAACGCCTTCGTGGGCGGGTTCGTGGGCTCGCCGGCGATGAACCTGTTCCGGCTGCGGCTCTCCCCGGACGGCGTCGGGCTCGGCGGTCTGGACGTGCCGCTGCCCCGCTCCGTCCTGCGGGCCGCCGCGGCGGAGGGCGCCGCCGAGATCGTGCTCGGCGTGCGGCCCGAGCAGTTCGACGTCCTGCCGTCGCAGGACCGGACGACGCCGGGGCTGGACCTGGTGGTCGAGGCGGTCGAGGACACGGGCGCCGTAGTCCATCTGCACACGTCCGCGCCCGCGGCCACCGGGCTCGGTGACGTCGTCGTCCGGCTCCCCGGGCGTCCCACGCACTTCAGGGGGGAACCGGTGCGCGTGGCGGTCCGCACCGACGCCGTGCACTGCTTCTCGGCCGTGACCGGCATGCGCTATGCATACCCCTAGGGGGTACAGTGCCGCGGAGAGGTGTCACACCGGACGGACCGGAAGGACCACAGCCCCATGGACGCGATCCTCCACGCGCTCTCCCTCACCGGATCGATGACCTGGGAGATCACCTGGGCCCTGGTGCTCGGCTTCGCGCTGTCGGCCGTCGTGCAGGCGGTGGTTCGCAGGTCGACGGTCGTACGGCTGCTCGGCGACGACCGCCCCCGCACCCTCACCCTGGCGGCCGGCCTCGGCGCCGCCTCCTCGTCCTGCTCCTACGCGGCCGTGGCGCTGGCCCGCTCGCTGTTCCGCAAGGGCGCGGACTTCACCGCCGCCATGGCCTTCGAGATCGCCTCCACCAACCTCGTCGTCGAACTGGGCATCATCCTCGCCCTGTTGATGGGCTGGCAGTTCACCCTCGCCGAGTTCACCGGCGGTCCGATCATGATCGTGGTGCTGGCGGTGCTGTTCCGGATCTTCCTGCGGCAGCGCCTGCTGCGCGAGGCCCGCGAACAGGCCGGGCGCGGGCTCGCCGGCTCCATGGAGGGCCATGCCGCGATGGACATGTCGGTCGGCGGCGAGGGGTCGTTCGTACGGCGGCTCCTGTCCCGCGACGGCTTCACCTCCGTCTCCCACGTGTTCGTCATGGAGTGGGCGGCGATCCTGCGCGACCTGGTGGTCGGCCTGCTGATCGCGGGCGCGATCGCCGCCTGGGTGCCCGACTCCTTCTGGCAGTCCCTCTTCCTGGAGGGGCACCCGCTCGCCGCGAAGCTGGTCGGCCCGCTCATCGGTCCCCTGGTGGCGATCGCCTCGTTCGTCTGCTCCATCGGCAACGTGCCGCTGGCGGTGGTGCTGTGGAAGGGGGGCATCAGCTTCGGCGGCGTGGTCGCGTTCATCTTCGCGGACCTGCTGATCCTGCCGATCCTGAACATCTACCGGAAGTACTACGGCCCACGGATGACCGTCTTCCTGCTGGTCACCTTCTACGCGGCGACGGTCCTCGCCGGCTACGCGGTGGAACTGGTCTTCGGCGCCCTCGGACTCGTCCCCGACCAGGGCGCGGCGAAGATCCCCGACGAGGGCGTGTCGTGGAACTACACCACCTGGCTCAACATCGCCTTCCTGCTGCTCGCCGCGGTGCTCATGTGGCGGTTCTGGCGCAGCGGAGGGCCCGCGATGCTGCGCATGATGGGCGGAGCGCCGTCCGAGGAGGGCCACGAACACGCCGGGCACGCGCACCACGACCCGCACGCGCAGCACTGAAGGGGCCGCGCAGTTCAAGTCCCGTTGGCCGGTTCGAAACACGGCCATGATCTGCTGACGGACGGCAACGGCCCGTCCGGCGGGAGGACTGACGCATGGAGCTGCGCAGTGTCGAGGAGCTGATGGATCTGCTGTACGCCTGCCGGAGTCGGCACGCGCTGCGCACCGCCGCCCTGCTGCGCCGCAGCCGCCCCGCCGACAAGGAGCTCCAGCTGGCGGGGCTGGTGCACGACATCGGACGGTTGCTGTGCCCCGGCGACGAGTCCCGCGGGGCCGAGCACGCCGCCGCGGCCGTGAGGTCCCTGCTCGGCGAGCGCGTCTACCGCCTCGTGCGCCGTGACGGACGCGCCCGCGAGGACGACTTGACGCGCCTGATCCTTGCTGACGAGGAGAGCCGGACCGCCGGGTTCGACGCCGGCGTCCTGGAGGACTGGCGTACCGTCCTGGAACTTGTCGCCGCCCGCAACTCCCGCCTGGGGGCTGTTGACTGACGGCCCGTCATGAGACGGTACGGCGATGACGTCGTCGTACGCGCAGGACGGGCTGCGGGGCCGGGCCGCCGTGGTGACCGGCGGGACCCGGGGCATCGGGCGCGCGGTCGCCGGGCATCTGGCCGCGGCGGGCGCACGGGTGTGCGTGACCGCCCGGGACGCGCGGGAGGTGCGGCGGACGGCGGCCGAGCTGGACGGGGTGGGCGTCAGCGGCGACGTCGGCGACCCGGACCATCTGCGGGAGGTCGTCGACACCGCCGTGCGGGCGTTCGGGCGGCTCGACGTCGTGGTCAACAACGCGGCGACCAACCAGCCCTACGGCCCGCTCATGGACGCCGACCCCGAGGCGTGGCGGACGACCTTCACCGTGAACGTCGAGGCACCGCTGCGGCTGGTGCAGGGCGCGTGGCGGGCGTGGATGCGGGAGCACGGCGGCTCGGTCGTCAACATCTGCACCGAGGGCGCCGGACACGCCGGACCGAACGTCGGCGCCTACGGCACCAGCAAGGCGGCCCTGCTGCACCTGACCCGGCAGCTCGCGGGCGAGCTGGCGCCGAGGGTGCGGGTGAACTCGGTCTCCCCCGGGCTGGTGCGCACCGAGATGGCCCGGTTCGTGTGGGAGCCCGAGGAGGAGCGGGTGGCCGCCGGTCTGCCGCTCGGGCGGATCGGCGAGCCCGACGACATCGCGCGGGCCGTGGTGTGGCTGGCCTCCGACGCGGCCGGGTGGATCACGGGCGCGGATCTGCTGGTGGACGGCGGCACACGCGTACGGACGGCGCACTCCGCACGGGAGTACGCCGTCCACGACATGCTTCGCTCATACGCACCACCTCGCTCATGACGGTGGCGGGGGCTCCCTCAGGGGAACAGTGCGATGCCGACGAGGATCAGCAGGATGATGCAGGCGATCAGCGCGGCCGTCGCCCACGGGCCGCGGTGCTTCATAGGAGTCGTCTCGCCACCGCCGCGCGGCCGGTCCTCCGGCAGTTGAGCGTGCTCGGGGCGGTCGCTGCCGTAGAACTGCTCATCGGTCGGGTAGCGGTTGCGCGGGTCGTTCTGCGCTCGCGGATCGATACCGTGTGGACTGCTCATGGTCACTCCCTGGCGCGGTGTTCACCAGGGTCCGGGTTCCCGGGTGGCGCCGGGCCACACGCTCGATCCGCGGATCACCACTTACCGGGCGCGTAGTCCTTCAGGAAGACGCCGTACAGGTCCTCGCCCTGCTCGCCGCGCACAATCGGATCGTAGACCCGCGCAGCCCCGTCGACCAGGTCGAGCGGGGCGTGGAAGCCCTCCTCGGCCAGGCGCAGCTTGTCGAAGTGGGGACGTTCGTCGGTGATCCAGCCGGTGTCGACCGAGGTCATGAGGATGCCGTCGGTCTGGAACATCTCCTGGGCGCTGGTCCGCGTCACCATGTTCATCGCGGCCTTGGCGGCGTTGGTGTTCGGGTGCCCCGCTCCCTTGTAGCCGCGGCCGAAGACGCCCTCCATCGCCGACACGTTCACGACGTACGCCCGCCCGCTGGACGCCTTGCGCGCGGCCTCGGCCATCGTCGGCCGCAACCTGCTGATCAGGATGAACGGTGCGGTGTAGTTGCACAGCTGGGTCTCCAGCAGCTCCACCGGCGAGATCTGCTCGATGGTCTGCACCCAGGTGTTGCTGTCGACGACGTCGGGGACCAGGCCGCCGGCGTCGATGGCGGTGCCGTCCAGGTGCCGGGCGACGCTGGCGTTGCCCGCGACCAGGGCGAGGTCGGCGACCTGCTGGGCGTCGAGGCCGCTGGTGCCGAGCGGCAGCGCGGCCAGGCCGTCGACCGCTCCGGAGTTGAAGGCGCCGATGACGTGGTGGGCGGGCAGCTCGCCGGCGGGCAGCGGGGCGCTCTCCCCCTCGACCAGGGCGGCGTAGGCGGAGGGCAGGCGGCGTACGGTCTGCGTGGCGTTGTTGACGAGGATGTCCAGCGGGCCCGCCTCGGCGACCTGCTCGGCGAGCGCGACGGCCTGCGCCGGGTCGCGCAGGTCGATGCCGACGACCTCCAGCCGGTGCATCCACTGGGCGGAGTCGTCCATCGCCTTGAAGCGGCGGATGGCGTCCTTGGGGAAGCGCGTGGTGATCGTGGTGTGGGCGCCGTCGCGCAGCAGCCTGAGCGCGATGTACATGCCGATCTTGGCGCGGCCGCCGGTGAGCAGGGCGCGCTTGCCGGTGAGGTCGGCGCGGGCGTCGCGCTTGTCGCGGTTCAGGTGAGCGCACTCGGGACAGAGCTGGTGGTAGAAGTAGTCGACTTCCACGTACCGGGTCTTGCAGGTGTAGCAGGAGCGCGGGCGCTGGAGTATCCCCGCGACCCGGCCCTCCTCGGTCCGCGAGGACGGCAGCAGGCCCTCGGTCTCGTCGTCGATGCGCTGGGCGGAGCCGGTCGCCGTGGCCTCGGTGACCGCCTTGTCGTGGGCGGTCTTGGCGGCCCGGCGCTCCTGGCGGCGGCGCTGCTTGACCGTCCGGTACACGCCGGCGGTGGCGCGGCGCACGGCGATCGCGTCCGGGTGGTCGACCTCCAGCTTGTCGAGTTCCTCCAGCACGCTCAGGCAGACGGCGAGCCGCTCCGGGTCGATGCCGGGCCCGTACACGACCTCGTCCGTGGTCGCCGGACCTTCCTCTGTCACCGTCATCGCGCTGCCGTTTCCCTGATCACCCGAGCGGCGCTCCGATCGCACCCGCCTGTCGAGGGATGGATTTTACGGAGCGCCGGGCCGGTCCTCCAAACGTGAGGCTCTCAGGACCCGCAGGCAGTGATGAGTGTCTCCACCTCCGCCGTCAGGGCCGCGGCCAGACGGTCCAGGTCCGGTACGGCCTCCGCGTCGGCGACGAGGCCGTAGTGGACCTGGCCGCGGTAGGTGGAGACGGCGACCGCGAGGGCCTGGCCGCGGGCCAGCGGGGCCAGCGGGTAGACCTCGGTGACCGGGTTGCCGCCGAGCTTCAGGCCGAAGCTGGGCAGGGGCACGCTGGTGACCAGGATGTCGAACCAGAGCCGGGCCGCCTGGCTGACCAGCGGGCCGCCGAGCCGGTGGGCGAGCGGGGGCACGTGGTCGGCGAGCAGGGCGACGGCGCCCGCGCCCCGGTTGGGGCCGGCGTTCTTGTTGCGGTCCATGGCGGTACGGACCGTGGCGAGGCGGCCGAGCGGGTCGGGGTCGTCGACCGGAAGCCGTATCAGGTAGCCGGAGAGGCGGTTGCCCTGGGGGGTGGCGGTGCGCGGGCGGCGCCTGGAGACCGGGATCAGGGCGCGCGGCGCCACGCCCTCGCTGCCGTCGCCGCGCTCGTCCAGCCAGCGGCGCAGTGCGCCGGCGACGACCGCGATCAGGACGTCGTTGACGGTGCCGCCCTCGGACTTGCGGATGCGGTGCACGTCGTCGAGGTCGACGACGACGCCCGCGGTGCGGCGGGTGCCGGTGGCCTCGGAGGTGAACGCCGACGACGAGCGCGCGGCGAGGCTGGACAGGGCCACGGAGGCGCCGATGTCCAGGGCCCGGCCCACGTCGGACACCGCGCCCCTGACCAGGTCCGGAAGCCGGCGCACGTCGGGCAGCAGGCCGCCGCCCTTGGGCTCCGCGGCCCGCGGCCTGCGCTCGGGCAGGTCCATGGGGTCCAGCACGGCGGCGGCGAGGGTCAGTGCGCGCAGCCCGTCGGCCAGGGCGTGGTGGAACTTGAACAGCACGGCGAAGGACACGCCGTCCTCGCCGGGCAGCACGTGTGCCTCCCACGGTGGCCTGCCGCGCTCCAGCGGGCGCTCCATGAGCCGGCCCGCGGCCGCGTGGAAGTCGGCGGTGGGGGCGTGCAGCCTGACGTGGTGGAGCGGGTCGAAGTCGGGGTCCGGCTCGCGGGTGGCACCGCCGAAGGCCAGTGGCCGGAAGGACAGCGGCTGCCACACGTCCCGGATCCGCATGCGCAGCCGGGGCACCGCGGCGGCGCGGGCCGCGAGCAGGTCGGCCGCGTGGGCGCCGGCGGTGGGCGAGTGGGCCGAGAAGACACCGAGGGCGCCCAGGTGCATGGGGTGCTCGGCGGACTCGATGTTCCAGAACGCCAGGTCGAGAGGAGCGAGCAGGTCAGATGTCAATGGCTTGCCTCGCGTCGACGACGGGTGAGCAAGCAGTCAACCGCCCTCAGGCGATTACGGTCAAGTACAATCAAGCTACATACAGTTAACAGCAGATTAAGTACCCCCACTCGTCCCGCCCCCACGACAGGGGCGGGACTCATGTGGCGCCTGGGGTCACTTCAGGGCGGGCGGCGCCGCCTGGGGTGACGTACCCCACTCGGACGGGCGCGGGCCGACCGTGAAGGAGAGCCTGCGCATCGAGCGCAGATCGCCGGTGGTCAGGTACGCGCTGTCGTGCGGCTTTCCGTCCGTGCGCACCGACTGGGTGTAGCGGTCGGTGGCGGAGGTGCCGGGAGCGGTGATGCTCAGGGCGCCGCGCGGGTAGTAGCGGCGGTCCAGGGTCAGGTCGACGCGGTCGAAGACCGGCGTGGACAGACCCCAGGTGTCGTAACCGGGCTGGACCGGGAAGATCCCGATCGACGACAGGACCATCCAGGCGGACATGGTGCCGAGGTCGTCGTTTCCGGTCATGCCGGTCGGGCCGTCCGTGAACAGGGTCAGCGCCGCGTGCACGACGTCGGTGGTCTTCCAGGGCCGGCCGGTCGAGAGGTAGGTGTACGGGGCGATGAGATCGGGTTCGTTCTGCGGGTTGTACTTGTCGGCGTTGTAGTAGTCGTACGGGCCGTTGACCCATACCTCGCGCGCCGTCTTCGCCGGGTCCTTCAGCAGCTGGTCGTAGGCGAAGAAGGAGTCGAGGCGTTCGTCGGCCGCCTGGGCGCCACCGATCAGGTCCACCATGCCGGGCAGGTCCTGCGGCACCAGCCACTGGTACTGCCAGGACGTGCCCTCGTGGAAGCCCACGCTCTGCGCCGGGTCGGCGGGGCCGGTGAAGGCGCCGGAGGCGTCCCGGGCGCGGAAGAAGCCGGTCGAGGGGTCGAAGATGGTGCGGTAGTTCTGGGCGCGGGCCGCGTAGCGCGCCGCGTCGGCGTCGTGCCCGAGGTCGCGCGCCATCTCGGCGAGCACCGCGTCCGCGAGGGCGTACTCCAGCGTGGCCGAGGCGCCCTGGTGGTAGTCCGAGTCACCGGGCTTCGCCTTCGGGCGGTCCTTGACGTACGGGGCGAAGCCGTTCGCGATGTACTCCTGGTTGGCCTCCCTGCCCAGCGACGGCGAGTCCGCGGGCGGCACCCCGTCGGCGTTCTTCCTCAGCGCCCGGTAGGCCCGCTCCTCGTACCCGGCGAGCAGCCCCTGCTGGTAGGCGTTGGTCAGGAACGGGGTGACCGGGTCGCCGGTCATGATGTTCGTCTCGACCGTGCCGTAGCCCCACTTGGGCAGCCAGCCGCCGTCCTCGGAGACCTTGACGACCGAGATCGCCATGTCCCTTGCCTCGCGTGGCGCGAGCAGCGACAGCAGCTGGGACTGGGTGCGGTAGGTGTCCCACAGCGACCAGTTCTGGTAGTACGTGAACCCCTCCGCGCGGTGGACCTCTTGGTCCCAGCCCCGGTAGCGGCGGTCGGCGTCGCTGCCGACGTTGGGCGCCAGGAAGGACCGGTACAGCGAGGAGTAGAAGGTGCGGCGCAGCGTCTCGTCGCCGCCCCGCACCCGCACCTTCGCCAGCCGGTTCTCCCACGACCGCCGGGCCGCCTCGCGCACGGCGTCGAAGGAACGCCCGCCCTCGGCGCGGAGGTTGCCCGCCGCGCCGGCCGCGTCGACGTACGACAGGGCCGTGGTGGCCTCGACGGTGCGGTCCTTGGTGGTGTCGAAGCGGACGTAGGCGCCGTCCGCCCCGGTGGTCGAACCGGCCGTGACCGTGCCGCCGTCCCAGGTGCCGTAGGCGGTGAAGGGGCGGTCGAAGCGGGTGACGGTGTACACGGTGTAGGGCCGGGTGCCCTGGCAGAAGCCGCTGCCGGTGATGGCGGTGCGCACCGTGTGGTCGTCGAGGATCTCGACCTTGCTCGCGCCCTTCTTGTGCAGCGACTGGCCCGCGTTCAGCAGGACGTTGGCCTTGTCGGTGGCGGGGAAGGTGTAGCGCTGCACTCCGGTGCGCGCGGTCGCGGTCAGTTCCGCGTCGATGCCGGTGTCCAGACCGACCCGGTAGTAGCCGGGGCTCGCCGCCTCGTGATCGTGGCTGAAGCCGGCGGCGTACTTGGCGTAGTCCGTCTGCGTGACCTCGCCCGTGGTCGGCAGGACGGGCAGGTCGCCGCCGATGCCGCAGCCGACGCCTGACAGGTGGACCAGGGAGAAGCCCCGGATGTGGGCCCAGGAGTAGTCGTAGCCGGTGTTGTGCCCGGTGTCCGGCGAGAGTTGCACCATGCCGAAGGGCACGGCGGCGCCGGGAAAGGTGTTGCCTTCGTTCTCGGTGCCGATGAACGGGTTCACCAGGTCGGTGAGCCTGGCGTCCCTCGGCTCGGCGGCCCGGGCGGCGGGGGCGGCGAGCAGCGCGGACGCTGCCACCACCCCCGCCGTGCACAGGCGCAGGCGCCGGGTCCATCTCATGTCGTAGAGCCTCCGTCGGGCGTGAGACAGCGTTGTCTGCATGATCGGGTCCGCGGGTCAGTCAGCCGCGCAACCCGCGGGGTTCGGCTGCGACGCGTCGCGGATCAGCGCCTGCTGGGCGGCCCGCACGCGCTGGGCGTCCGGCTTGAGCACCCGGCGGTCGTAGGTGAGCAGACCGTTCAGCTCGCCCTCGACGTCGGAGATCTGCGTGTAGACGGCTCCGTTGCTCCCCCGGCAGGCAAGGGCACGCACCTCGGCGAGCTTCGCCAGGTAGTCGTCGGTGTAGGCCGCCGGGTCGACGTCGACGTACGACTGCTGAACCGACCAGGCGTGTCCGGGCACCGCGAGGCCCAGGCCGCCGTACTCGCCGCTGACCAGGGCGCGCCGGCCGTCGGGGTTGGGTGGCAGGGCGGGGCTGGGATAGCCGTGCTCGTCCATGATGTCGCCGGTGCCGCCGTCGGCCCCGAGGTTGAGCCCGGACATGGAGTTGACCAGGCGGGTGGGGTCCCAGTCCTTGGCCTGGTCGGCGACGCGGGCCATGTCGTACTGGCCCCAGCCCTCGTTGAAGGTGACCCACATGACGACCGACGGGCTGCTGACGTGCTCGTCGATCACCTGTTTCATCTCGCGCTCGAACTCGGCGCGGGCGGCCGGGCTCGGATCGACACCGGCGGTCATCGCGGGCATGTCCTGCCACACCAGCAGGCCGAGGCGGTCGGCCCAGTAGAACCAGCGGTCGGGCTCGACCTTGATGTGCTTGCGCACGGCGTTGAAGCCGAGCCGCTTGTGCGCCTTCAGGTCGTACGCGAGCGCCTCATCGGTCGGGGCGGTGTAGAGGCCGTCGGGCCAGAAGCCCTGGTCGAGGGTGGCCATCATGAAGACGGGCTTGCCGTTGAGGAGGGTGCGCGGGACGCCGTTCACCTTCTCGACGGAGATCGAGCGCATCCCGAAGTAGCTGCCGACGCGGTCGGTGCCGACGGTGACCTTCAGGTCGTACAGGAAGGGGTCGTCGGGGGACCACAGGTGCGGGTCGTGGACGGTCAGGGTGAGCGGGCCTCCGGTGCGGCCGCGGGCCGTGGCGACCTTGCGGTGTCCGGCGTACGCGGTCGCCGTGACGGGTACGCCGTCGCGGACCCCCTGCGCCTCGACGGTGAGCCGGCCGTTCGCGACGTCCGGGGTGAGCTTCAGCGCGTCCACGTGGTCGCGCGCGACGGGCTCCATCCACACCGTCTGCCAGATGCCCGAGGTGGGCGTGTACCAGATGCCGCTCGGATCCAGGCGCTGCTTGCCGAGCGGCGGGTTCTCGCCGGAGGCCGCGTCGGTCGGGTCGTAGACGCCGACGATGAGCTCCTGGGTGCGGCCGGGCTTCAGCGCGTCGGTGACGTCGGCGCCGAACTTGTCGTAGCCGCCCTGGTGTTCGGTCACCTTGACGCCGTTGACGTACACCTCGGCGCGCCAGTCGACGGCACCGAAGTTGAGCATCAGCCGCTTGCCCGAGCCGATCCTCCAGCCGGCCGGCACGGTGAAGGTGCGCCGGTACCACATGCGGTCCTCGTGCCGTTCGAGGCCGGAGAGCTGGGACTCGACGGGGTAGGGGACGAGGATCCGCTCGGCGAGGTTCCTGCCGACCGGCGGCCGCTCGCCCGCCGACGCCGCGGCGAACTGCCACCGGCCGTTCAGGTTGCGCCAGTCGGTGCGGGTCAGCTGAGGACGCGGGTACTCGGGGTGGGCGTTGCCGGGGCCGACCCGGTCGGCCCACTTCGTGCGCAGCTCGTACGCCGAGCGGTTTGGGCCGCTGCTCCAGAACGCCTTGACAACGTTGCCGTCGGGGTCGGTGAGGCCGCCGTCGCCGTCGTAGCGGACGTCCGCGGTACCGCTGGCGGTGCCGGTCTTGTTGCCGACGACGGGCTGCTCCAGCGCGACCAGCAGGGACCGGGGGTCGGCCGGATCCAACTGCGCTTTCCCCAAAGGCCACTTGGCACCGCCGATCACCGCTGTCAGGTGGTCGGTGAGGCCGGCCGGGGGCGCGGCGAGGCGCTGGGCGAAGTCCAGCCGGAGGGTGCGGCCGGTGCCGGTGACGGTGGCCGCCACGGCGCCGTCGTAGTCCCAGCCGTCGGGCAGCCGGAACGCCGACTGCGGGACGGCCTCCTTCACACTGCCGGGCTCGGTCCAGCGCACGTGGAGGTTGGAGCCGCCGTAGTGCTCGAAGTACTCGAGCTTGATGTCGTAGGCCCTGCCTGCGGTCAACTCGACGGGCTGCGAGGTCTGTTCGCGGTCCCAGTCGTCGACCCAGTGGTCGACGACGAGAGCGCCGTCGATCCAGAGGCGGAAGCCGTTGTCGCCGGTGATCGAGAAGGTGTGCGGTCCGGTCTTCTCCGGGACGATCTTTCCGGTCCAGCGGACGCTCACGTCGTCGGACCGACCGGTGGTGAAGGCGAGGCGTGGTTCGAGGTTGTCGAAGTCGAGGTTCGGATCGAAGCCGGTGGCCTTGAGCTCGTGGAAGTCGAAGGCGCCGGGGGCGGACTGGGTGTAGTACTCGCCCTTCAGACCGTGGACCTCGACCGGGTCCTCGGCGGCGGCGGCGGTGGCGGTGGGGGCGGCGACGAGGCCGACCGCGCCGAGTACCGCGGCGAGCAGTAACGCGAGCCTGTCTCTGAGGCGTCTGGCGTGCACGGAACCCTCCCATAACAACGTTGTCATGGACAGCAGTTGGCATGACAACACGGATTCCGCTTTGCGTCCAGGGACATGACAACAGCCGACATGACAACAGCCCCGGCCGTCGATGTGGGCCGGGGCTGATCCGAGCGCCTGCGGGAGACCTGCTCGGCTACGACACCACCTGTCCCTTGCCGAGCGCGATCACGCCGCCCTTGGAGACCGTGTACAGTTCCGCGTCCCGCTCCGGGTTGACGCCGATGGTCGCGCCCGGGGGCACCTCGACGTTCTTGTCCAGCACCGCCCCGCGCACCACCGCGCCGCGCCCGATGTGGACGTTGTCGTGCAGGATCGAGCCCTGGACGACCGCGCCCGGGTCCACCAGGACGCCCGGCGACAGCACGGAACGGGTGACCTGGCCGCGGATCAGGCAGCCGGCGCTGATGATCGACTCACTGGCCATGCCGCCCGCGTTGAAGCGAGCCGGGGAGAGCTGGTTGGAGTGGGTGTAGATGGGCCACTGCCGGTTGTAGAGGTTGAAGGCGGGGCGCTCGGCGATGAGGTCCATGTGGGCGTCGTAGTACGCGTCGAGGGTGCCCACGTCGCGCCAGTAGCCGCGGTCGCGGGTGGTCTCGCCGGGCACGTGGTTGGCGCTGAAGTCGTAGAGCTGGGCCTCGCCCCTCTCGGTGAGCTGGGGCAGGATCGAGCCGCCCATGTCGTGCACCGAGTTCTCGTCCTCGGCGTCCCGCTGCAGGGCCTCGATCAGGGCCTTGGTGGTGAAGATGTAGTTGCCCATGGAGGCGAAGACGCACTCCGGGTCGTCGGCGAGGCCGGGCGGGTCGGCGGGCTTCTCCAGGAATCTCTCCACCGTCAGCCCGTCCGAGCCGGGCGTGATCACGCCGAACTGCGAGGACTCCGAGCGCGGCACCCGGATGCCGGCCACCGTCACACCCGCCCCGGACTCGATGTGCTGGGCGAGCATCTGGCGCGGGTCCATGCGGTACACGTGGTCGGCGCCGAAGACCACCACGTACTCGGGGCTCTCGTCGTGCACCAGGTTCAGCGACTGAAGGATGGCGTCCGCGCTGCCCAGGTACCAGTGCGGGCCCAGCCGCTGCTGGGCCGGGACCGGCGTGACGTAGTTGCCGAGCAGGCTCGACATCCGCCACGTGGTGGTGATGTGCCGGTCCAGCGAGTGCGACTTGTACTGCGTCAGCACACAGACGCGCAGGATGTCGCCGTTGACGAGATTGGACAGCACGAAGTCGACAAGGCGGTACGTACCGCCGAAGGTGACCGCTGGTTTCGCGCGATCCGCCGTCAGGGGCATAAGGCGCTTGCCTTCTCCGCCCGCCAGCACGATCCCGAGCACCGAAGGTCCGCCACGACGCATGGTCGCTCCCCTCACCGTGGTTGATCCATCCCTGCCCCTGCCCAGGGCGGAGTAAGCCTGCTCGAGGAGATCCCGTTCGTTCTATTCCTGTTTCAGGATCTCCTCATAGAGGCGGACCGTACGGCGGGCGACGGCGTCCCAGCCGAACTCGACCACCGCACGCTCGCGCCCCGCCTCGCCCATCCGCCGTGCCGCCTCCGGGTCGCCGACCACCGAATCCAGGGCCCGCGCGAGAGAGGCCTCGAAATCGTCGTCCACGGTGACGAGTACCCCCGTCCGGCCGTCGTCCACGACCTCGGGGATGCCGCCGACCCGGGAGGCCACGACGGGGGTGCCGCAGGCCATCGCCTCCAGGTTCACGATGCCGAGGGGCTCGTACACCGAGGGGCACACGAAGGCGGCCGCATGGGTGAGGAGCTGGATCACGTCGGGACGCGGCAGCATCTGCGGAATCCAGTGCACATGGTCGCGGACCCGGCTCAGCTCCTCGTACAGCTCACGGAACTCACGGTCGATCTCCGGGGTGTCCGGCGCCCCCGCGCACAGCACGACCTGCACGCCCGGGTCGATGTCCCGCACGGCCCGCAGCAGGTGCGGCACGCCCTTCTGGCGGGTGATGCGGCCGACGAAGAGGATGTACGGGCGCCCGGTGTCCAGGCCGATGCGGCTCAGCACGTCGGTGCCGTGGTCGGGGCGGTACAGCGTGGTGTCGATGCCGTTGTGCACGATGTGGACCTTGGCCGGATCCAGCGCCGGATAGCAGCCGAGGATGTCCTCCCGCATGGCGCCGGAGACGGCGATCACGGCGTCGGCGGACTCGATCGCGGTGCGCTCGGCCCAGCTGGACAGGGCGTATCCGCCGCCGAGCTGCTCGGCCTTCCAGGGGCGCAGGGGCTCCAGCGAGTGCGCAGTCATGACGTGGGGCACGCCGTGGAGCATCTTCGCGAGGTGGCCGCCGAGGTTGGCGTACCAGGTGTGGGAGTGCACCAGCTCGCGGCCCTCCAGGCCGGCGGCCATGGCGAGGTCCACGGAGAAGGTGCGCAGCGCGTCGTTGGCGGTGTCCAGGGCGGCCCAGGGGCGGTGGCGTACGACGCCCACTCCGCGGCCCTCTCCCCAGCAGTGCACCTCCAGGTCGACCAGGGGGGTCAGCTCCCGGGCGAGGAACTCCACATGGACGCCCGCGCCGCCGTACACGTCCGGGGGGAACTCCCGGGTCAGCAGTCCCACACGCACCCGATACCCCTTGCCTCGGCGACCAGTTCCTTCATGGTCACCCAGATGCGCCGCGCGCGGAAGGGCGCGGCGGTCGTGTGAAGCAACAGTCACCGCACACGCCCCCGCCGGGCACCCGGTAGTACAGGCAGCAGCTGCGGCGGCGGAAGGCGGCGCCGGTGAGGGTGCCGGTGCCCGACAGGAGGGGGTGGGCGAGGAGTGCGGCGGTGAGGGGGCGGGCCGCGGGGCCCAGCTGCCGGGCGGTGCCGACGAGGGCGGAGGCGGCGTTGCCCCACAGCAGGCCCGGGGCGACGCGGTAGTGGGAGCGCAGCGCCTCGGCCAGGGGTTCGAGGTGGCCGTGCAGGACGACGCCGGCGGCGGTCTCCGGGTCGGCGGGCAGTGGGCGGACCTCGGACAGCCACAGGTCGTCGGGGGCACTCGCGTCGGGGTCCCAGCGCAGCAGCGCGGGGTCCAGGTCCGGGACGGCGCCGTACGCGAGGGCGCAGCCGAGCGTCACCGACCACAGCCGGGCCGCGAGTCCCTGCTGGAACACGGAGGCCGCCACCCGAGGCTCCGGGGCGCGCAGCGCGGCCGCGACCTTCTCGACCCGGAAGGTGAGTGGATTGCCGTAGGTCTCCGTCGGTCGGTTCTCGTATGTCCGAGCTAGTGTGGGCAGAGCGGAAGGCAGCGCTCCGCCCGTGTTCAGTACGAAGAAGCCGCCGAGCGGTCTCAGAGCGGCGAGTTCGGGGTCGAGGTCCACGAAGAGCAGTAGTACCAAGGCCCCTAGGGGGCGGCTTCCAGGGGTGTCCACCCCGTGTCGCCCACCCTGGGGATGACGGTGCCCGATTCGTACTCCATCGGCAGTAGGACCCATTGCGTGCTCAGGGACGACGACGGGAACAGATCGACAGGGCATCGTGTTGGCTATGAAGGCCGACCGTTCGCCGCGCAGGGGTAACCGCCCCCGCCACACGCAGAGGAGCAACCGATGAGTGCCCTCGCGTTGTCCGTGCTCCTCTCCCTCGTCTCCGCCGTCGCCTACGCCGGCGGGGCGATCGTGCAGGAGCGCGTGGCGGTGTCCTCGCCCGGCGAGCAGTACGCGCCGCTGCGCCGGCCGTCCTGGTGGGCCGCGGTGGCGCTCAACGGCCTCGGCGGTCTGCTGCACGTGGTGGCGCTGGCCTGCGGCCCGCTCAGCCTGGTGCAGCCCCTGGGCGCCCTGACCATCGTGTTCGCACTGCCGATGGCGGCGCTGTTCGTGGGCCGCCGGGCCGGTGCGACCGCCTGGCGGGGCGCGATCATGGCGACCGTGGGCCTCGCCGGCCTGCTGGCCCTGGTCGGCGCGTCCGAGGGGCAGTCGCTGGACACGGCCCAGCGGGTTGCGGTGGCCGTGGTCACCGGCGGTGTGGTCGTGGCCCTGATGATCGCGGGCCGGGCCGCCCACCGGCACCCGGCGGTGCGCAGCATGCTGCTGGCGACCGGGTCCGGTATCGCGTTCGGCATGTCCTCGGTGTTCACCAAGACCGTCGCGGTCGACTGGAGCGACGGCGTGAGCGTGTCCGACGTGCCGTCCCTCGCCGTCATCGGCGTGTTCGCCACGGCCGGCATGCTGCTGTCCCAGGCCTCCTACCGCGGCGCGGGCCTCGCGGCCCCGCTGGCCACGCTGACGGTCGTCAACCCGGTGGTGGCGGCCGCGGTCGGCATCACGATGTTCGGCGAGACCTTCCGTTACGGCACCACCGGCACCGCTCTCGCGCTGAGCTGCGGTGTGGTGGCGGCGGGCGGTCTGATCCTGCTGACCACGGAGCGGCTCGCCCACACCGCCGAGACCGAACCGGCCGCCGAGCCGGAGCCCACGCCCGTCGAGGAGGAGCTGCTCACCGCGGAACTCCTCGTCCCGGCGCAGGTGGGCCCCACGGTCCTGGAGGTCGCCTACGACGAGACGGACGAGCTCTCGCTCGACCCTGCCCGCTACCGCTTCTACGGCCCGTTCTACGGAGGCTCCTACATCCCGGCGCCGGCCATCGACCGGCACCGGGTGCGCGTCAAATCCTGACGCCTCCGGCCCTGAGATAGGCGAGAGGGTCGATGTCGGAACCGAAGCCGGGCCCCGTCCGCACCTCGAAGTGCAGATGCGGGCCCGTCGCGTTGCCCGTGGACCCCGACCGGCCGATGCGCTGGCCGGGGCTCACGATCTGCCCGGCCCGAACCGAGATCGCCGACAGGTGGCCGTACTGCGTGTAGCGGCCGTCGGAGTGCCGGATCACCACCTGGTAGCCGTAGGAGCCGCCCCAGCCGGCGGTCACGACCTCGCCCGCGGCGACCGCCTTCACCGAGGTGCCGGTGGGGACGGGGAAGTCGACGCCGGTGTGGTAGCCCTTCGACCAGGAGGAGCCCGGCACGTGGTACCCGGTGCCGATCGGGCCGTTCACCGGGGCGACCCGAGCGTGGCGGGTGGGCGCCTTCTCCTTCTTCCCGGTGTGCTTCCCGGTGTGCTTCTCGGTTGTCGAAGAGGCCTTCTGGGTCGGGGACTTGGCGTCGGTGTGGGTGGCCGGGGCCTTGCCCCGCAGCTGCAGCCGCTGGCCGGGCAGGATCAGGTCCGGATCGGCCCCGATCGTCGGGCGGTTGGCGTCGTACAGCCGCCGCCAGCCGCCCGTGACGTGCTCGGTCTCGGCGATCTCGGAGAGGCTGTCGCCGCGCACCACGGTGTACATCTCGGCCGTACCCGCCCGCGACTGGGGCGTGGTATGCGGCTGGACGTCCTTCACCGACGTCTTCTTCGTGCTCTTCGCGCTCTTCGTTCCGGCGCTCTCCGTGTGGACGTCCGGGGTGCCGCCGCCGCGGGACAGCCCGGCCTGTGCCGAGCACACCGGCCAGGCGCGCGGCCCCTGTCCGTCGAGGACCTTCTCGGCGACGGCTATCTGCTGGTCCTTGGTGGCCAGGTCGGCGCGGCGGGCGTACGCCCGGCCGCCGTAGGCCTCCCAGGTGGACTGGGTGAACTGCAGCCCACCGTAGAAGCCGTTGCCGGTGTTGATGCTCCAGTTGCCGCTGGACTCGCAGGCGGCGACCTTGTTCCAGGTCGACACGTCGGCCGCGTGGGCGGTGCCGGCACCGATCAGCGGGATCGCCATTCCCGCGCTGCCCGCGGTGACGGTGAGTGAGGCGCGGTTGATCCTGTTCGGCTGATACCGGCGGTGCCGGCCGCGTACGGCCATGGAGATCCCCCTCGACATGCGTCAGGAGGGCCAAAAGTAAGCGCCGCGAACAGGCCATGACAAGACGGCAATCGGCCGCCCTGCATCTCAAGGCAGCAGGAATACGCCGCAGTTGCGGATCGGCTGAGGCAGGTGGGGTCCGTGGTCCGTACTTGCGTACGCCACGCCGGACAACCCGGACATGCGCCGGGCGTACCGGCAAGTCAGGATGGTCGGTGGGGCGATACTGACGGGCACGACCGGCACCACCGATACCGGATCCTCAAGGAGCCAACCGAATGAGCAAGACAGCCCAGATCGGCGTCACGGGACTCGCGGTCATGGGCCGCAATCTCGCCCGGAACTTCGCGCGCAACGGCTACACGGTCGCCTTGCACAACCGGACGTCGGCGCGTACGCACGCCCTCGTCGAGGAGTTCGGGGACGAGGGCGACTTCATCGCGACGGAGACCGCCAAGGAGTTCGTGGCGGCGTTGGAGCGGCCGCGGCGGCTGGTCATCATGGTCAAGGCGGGCGGCCCGACGGACGCGGTGATCGACGAGTTCGCGCCGCTCCTGGAGCCCGGCGACATGATCATCGATGGTGGCAACGCGCACTTCGCGGACACCCGCCGCCGCGAGGCCGCGCTGCGCGAGCAGGGCATCCACTTCGTCGGCATGGGCGTCTCCGGCGGCGAGGAGGGCGCGCTGAACGGGCCGAGCATCATGCCGGGCGGCCCGAAGGAGTCGTACGACTCGCTCGGTCCGATGCTGGAGAAGATCTCGGCGAAGGCGAAGGACGGGGCGCCCTGTGTGACGCACGTCGGCCCCGACGGCGCCGGGCACTTCGTGAAGATGGTCCACAACGGCATCGAGTACGCCGACATGCAGCTGATCGGCGAGGCCTACCAGCTGCTGCGGGACGTCGCCGGCTACTCCCCCGCGCAGATCGCCGAGATCTTCCGCACCTGGAACACGGGCCGGCTGGACTCGTACCTCATCGAGATCACGGCCGAGGTGCTGTCCCACGTTGACGCGGCGACGGGCGAGCCGTTCGTGGACGTGGTGGTGGACCAGGCGGAGCAGAAGGGCACGGGCCGCTGGACGGTCCAGATCGCCCTTGACCTCGGGGTCCCGGTGTCGGGCATCGCGGAGGCGGTCTTCGCCCGCTCCCTGTCGGGCCACGCGGCGCTGCGCGAGGCCTCCCGCGGCCTGAAGGGCCCGAAGGCGTCCCCGCTGTCGGAGTCCGAGGCGGGGGCCTTCGCGGACCGGGTGGAGCAGGCCCTGTACGCGTCCAAGATCGTCTCCTACACGCAGGGCTTCCACGAGATCGCGGCGGCCCGCGAGGAGTACGACTGGGACATCGACCTGGGCGCGGTCTCGGCGATCTGGCGGGGCGGCTGCATCATCCGCGCGGCGTTCCTGGACCGCATCCGCGCCGCGTACGACGCCCGCCCCGACCTGCCGAGCCTGCTGTCGGACGAGACGTTCGCCCAGGAGATCGCGGACGCCCAGGACGACTGGCGCGAGGTCCTGGTCGCCGCGACCCGTCAGGGCGTGCCGACCCCCGGCTTCGCCGCGGCCCTCGCCTACTACGACGCCCTGCGCGCGGAGCGGCTGCCGGCGGCGCTGACGCAGGGGCAGCGGGACTTCTTCGGCGCCCACACCTACCGGCGCACGGACCGCGACGGGTCGTTCCACACCCTGTGGGGCGGCGACCGGTCGGAGGTGACCGCGTAGTCGGGCCACTTTCCCGACGGGAAGCACGGGGCGACGGACGGCCGAGCGGCCGTCCGTCGCTTTTTTTGCCTTTTTCGTGCCTGCCACGGGCATCGGCCCTGCGCGTCAGCTCAGGGGCGGGCCCGGCTCCGGGTTCGGCACCGGTTCCGGTCCCGGCGGGATCGGGGACGGGCCCGGGGGCGGGGCGGGGGTCGGCGTCGGGGGCGACGGGGGCTGCGGCGGTGGGGTCGGCTCCGGCCCGGGAGGCGGCTGGGGGTTGGGGACCGGAGACGGGTACGGGTCCGGCGGCTGGGGGCCCGGGCCGGGCTCGGGCGCGGGCGGTACGGGGTCCGGGCCCGGGTCGGGGCCCGGCGGTACGGGGTCGGGGTACGGGTCGGTCATCAGGTCCTCCGGCCAGTCGGTCGACGTCGGCTCTGGACTACTCCCCCGCGTACCCGGGCGCCGTTTCCCCACTCACCCGCCCGTATGACGACCTGGGTCCGGTCGGCCCCGCCCGGCGAGCGCCGGTGCCGGACGACATCGGGTGCGGGAGAACACGGCGCCGCCCCGGCCTGCCGTCCTTACGGCACGGGCGGCCGGGGCGGCGCCGTATGACGTCGGCTCAGAACCGTCCGGGGTGCGCCGCCAGCCACTGCTTCGCCGCGCGCAGCAGTTCGGGATCGGCCGTCCCGGCCACGTCCGGGTGGCGCTCGGCCCACTTCACGACGTACGGGCACAACGGCGCGACGACGACGCCCTCGCGCTCGGCGATGGCGTACAACTCCCGTGCCAGGGACCCCGCGATGCCCTTCCCCTCGTGCGCCGGCTCCACGATCGTGTGGACCGGGACCAGGGCGCGCCGGGGCGATTCGAGGACGAAGTACTCGATGTGGCCGACGACTTCGCCGTCCGCGCCGCCACCGAGGGCCTCCAGGCGGCCCGCCGCCCGGTCGTCGCGGATCTCGATGTCACTCATGAGGCACGCTCCTGGTCGAAGAACGCGGTCCGGGCTCAGGCCGATACGGCCTGCGGGCTGCGCTGCTGGTCCGAACCCGGTACCGGCTCGGAGGGGTCGGCGCCTTGGGCCACGATGCGGTTGTCGCGGTCCACGTGCACGACCCGAGGCCGCAGTGCCCGGGCCTCGGCGTCGGTCACCTGAGCGTAACTGATGATGATCACCAGGTCGCCGGGGTGGACGAGATGGGCGGCGGCACCGTTGATGCCGATCACGCCGGAGCCGCGCTCGCCCTCGATGACATATGTCTCCAGGCGCGAGCCGTTGGTGATGTCCACGATGTGCACGAGCTCGCCGGGCAGCAGGTCGGCGGCGTCGAGCAGGTCGGCGTCGATGGTCACCGATCCCACGTAGTGCAGGTCGGCCTGGGTGACGGTGGCCCGGTGGATCTTGGACTTGAACATGGTGCGCAGCATGTTGGACTCCTGGAAGACGGCTCCCCGCCAACTTTCTGCAGGTCGAGGGCGTCCATCACTGTACATGGGCATGCCTTTCGATCGAAGGCCTGCCGGAACATCGTGCGGAGGCCTGACGGAACATCGTGCTACACCCAGCGGGAATTCCAGAGTGCCCAGGTGGG
This sequence comes from Streptomyces sp. SLBN-31, assembly GCF_006715395.1. Taxonomy (NCBI): domain Bacteria; kingdom Bacillati; phylum Actinomycetota; class Actinomycetes; order Kitasatosporales; family Streptomycetaceae; genus Streptomyces; species Streptomyces sp. SLBN-31. The sequence continues at coordinate 2,582,491 of NZ_VFNC01000001.1, read as the reverse complement.
TCTCGACCCGCTCGGGGGTGGAGATCGGCTGCATGGCCGGGGTGAGATCTGCGCGGTGCGCTGCAAGGGATCGTCTGGACCGTGCCCCGTCGACCGGCGCACACGGCGTCATCGCGAGGGAATGCGGAACTCGAATTCGGGACGGTCCCACGGCACGGCGGGCGGGTTCGCGAGCGCGGTTCCGGTGCGCACCGCACCGACGCGGTGGTAGAAGTCCTCGGCGGGAAGGTGCGACACGACCTTGAGTCGGTCGATCCCCGCGGCGCGGGCCTCGGCCCGCATGTGGTCGACGAGCTGCCGTCCTATGCCCCGTCCCTGCACGTCGTCGGCGACGAACAGCAGGTCGAGCTCCGGTGGCTCGAGGACGAGCGCGTAGAACCCGAGGACCCGACCTGAGGGCTCGTCGGCGTCGACGGCCACGAAGGTGCGGTGGGCCTCGATGTAGTCGGGACCCACCCGGTAGCCCGCGACCGCGGCCGCGTACTTGCCCTGGTAGGCGCCCGAGCCCCGCACGAGCCGCGTGAGCCGCCTGGCGTCCCGCGCGACAGCCCTCCGGATCGTGACCGGCCGGCTGAGCGGGGTGGGGCGTGAACTCATCTGGCGAGTATTTCGCACCGGGGAACACCGTCGCGCGGTGGGTCGGCCGCTCGCGCGGGGGATCGCACAACGCCGCTCGTACGGCGGATCGCGCGTCACCGCAGTCGACCGCTCGTACGGGGATCGCGCGTCACCGCAGTCGACCGCTCGTACGGGGATCGCGCATCGCCTCAGTCGACCGCTCGTACGGGGGCTCTCATCGCCGCGCAGGAGACCGCCGACCACGTCCCTGCCCCGCAACCCGCTTGGACCTGCGGCCCTGCCCGCAACCCGCTTGGGCCTGCGCCTCGCGGGCCACCGCACCGGGCGCGCGTGGAGGGCGCGCACAGTGCCGGTGGAGCGCTCGGGCCGCGGGACCGATCGGCTCAGCCGCCGCTCTTGCGCCGGAACGACCGCTGGCTCGCGGCCGGGCCGTGCGCCGCCCGCACCTTCGACGCGTCGGGGTTGGACGCGGCATCGGCCGCGTCCGCCTGCGCGCCGCGCTTGCGGGCGAGGGCTTCGCGGAACTTGCGCTTGAGGTCGTAGTTGCCGTCGCTGTCCGGCGCGAGAGGGGACGGCTCGGCGGCGGCCGGCTCCGAACCTTCCGTGGAAACGGGCTCTGCGGTCATGGTGACCTCCTGGGTTCGGGGATGTGCGACCACAGCTTGTCATGGCTGCACGGCGCCGGGGCGGGCCGGGCCGGGGCGTGGCGATCCGGTGGCCGGAAGTTCACCACCAGGGTGACGCGTCTCAGCCGTTGCGGCGCACTAGGGCGGCCCTGCGAGCCTCGGCCAGCTTGCGGGCCTCGCCGGCCTTCCGGGACTTGCCGCCGGCGCCGCGGGAGTTGTCCTTGCTGGTGCCGATGCCGCGGAAGGGCAGGTTGGTGTTCTTGGGCCGGGGGACGGCGGCCCCGTCGAGCGGGGTCCCGGAGGGGGCCTTGGCGCCGGTGATCCGGCTCAGTTCCGCCTCGCCCGAGCGCACCTTGGTGACGGTCGCCTCGACGCCGGCCTCGGCCAGCATGCGGCTCGTCTCGCGGCGCTGGGCCGACAGCACGAGCGTGACCACGCTGCCGGACTCACCGGCGCGGGCGGTGCGGCCGGCCCGGTGCACGTAGTCCTTGGGGTCGGTGGGCGGGTCGACGTTGACCACGAGATCGAGGTCGTCGACGTGCAGGCCACGGGCCGCCACGTCGGTCGCCACCAGCACGCTGAGCCGGCCGTCCCTGAACTGCGCCAGTGTCCGGGTGCGCTGGGGCTGGGACTTGCCGCTGTGCAGGGCCCCGGCCTGCACCCCGTTGGCCCGCAGATGGCGGGTGAGCAGGTCGACGGAGTGCTTGGTGTCGAGGAACAGCAGTACGCGGCCGTCGCGGGCGGCGATCTCCGTGGTGACGGCGTAGCGGTCGGGTCCGTGGACGACCAGGACGTGGTGCTCCATCGTCGTGACCGTGCCCGCCGGCGGGTCGACCGAGTGGACGACGGGGTCGTGGAGGTAGCGGTGGACCAGCTGATCGACGTCGTGATCCAAAGTGGCCGAGAACAGCATCCGCTGACCGTCGGGGTGCACCTGGTCGAGCAGGTCTACGACCTGCGGCAGGAATCCCAGGTCGCACATCTGGTCGGCCTCGTCGAGCACGGTGATCCTCACCCGTCCCAGTCGGCAGGCGTTGCGCTCGATCAGGTCGTGCAGGCGTCCGGGGGTGGCGACGACCACGTCGGCTCCCTGGCGCAGCGCGGCGATCTGCCGGCCGATCGACATGCCGCCGACGACCGTGGCCATCCGCAGCCGCAGTGCCTCGGCGTACGGCGTCAGCGCCTCGGTGACCTGCTGGGCCAGCTCGCGGGTGGGCACGAGGACGAGGGCGAGGGGCTGCTTCGGTTCGGCGCGCCGTCCGGCCGTACGGGTCAGCAGCGGCAGGCCGAAGGCCAGCGTCTTGCCCGATCCGGTGCGCCCGCGTCCCAGGACGTGTCGCCCTTTGAGTGCGTCGGGCAACGTGGCGGCCTGGATGGGGAAGGGGTCGCGCAGCCCGAGTGCGCTGAGGGTCCGCAGCACCTCCACCGGCAGTCCGAGACCGGCGAAGGAGTCGTCGGGGCGCGTCATGAACAGCCTTCCGTAGAGGAACGTACCGAGGAAGGCCCGGCAGGATCGAGAGCCCCCGCACAGGTGGAACCGGACGCGCTGGAGCGACCGGCGCGAGGACCACGCAAACGCACGACGGTACCACGAGGGGCGGACCGCGTCGTGAGCGGTCCGCCCCTTCTTCGCTCCGTCCTGGACCGGCTACTCGGCGGCCGGCAGGGAGGGCAGTCCGCCGCCCAGGAGGCCCGTGACCAGGGAGAGCACCGGCGACAGCGCGCCCGTCACGGAGTCGAGGGCGGAGCCCAGGTCGAGCGAGCCCAGGGCCTTGAGCAGGTCGGAGATCGCCGTCTGGATCTGGGCCAAGGCGTCCGAGATCGGGTCGGCGGCGCGCACGCCCGCCGTCGCGGACCGGTCCCGCAGCTCCCGTACGAGGGGGGCGGACGCCGTTTCGACCGCCTTCCGGTAGGCGGTCACCTCGTCCGGGCCGAGGCGCTCGCCGCGTCTGTCGTCGAGGTCGGTCAGCACACCGAGCAGGGGGTGGAGTGCAGCGGCGCCGGGCAGCCGCCTCGCCCCGTCGGTCGTCGGTGCCCCTGCGACGGAGGGCTGCGCGACGGCGGTGGCTTCGGTCGGAGGGCCGGTCGTGGCGGCGGCGGTGCCTGCGGGGCCGAGGACCAGCGCGGCGCAGACGACGGCACAGTGGGAAGCCCCGACGGGCCTCGCAACCGGTCCGGCGCCCGGCTCACCGCCCCCCGGTCCCCGGTCCCCTCGGGAAGGCCCTCACCTGCGGGTTTTTCACCCACGCCTCCGTTCACGCGCTCCTTCCGGGCACTCCACCATCAGGGTGCGGGCAGCTCACACCGCATCGGCTCACTCCACGTCGGCGACGACGGAGCCGACCCTTTCCGCCAGACCCGGGTCGCGGCGGACCAGGAGGGCCGCGTAGCCGACGGCCAGCAGCAGGGCCGCGAGCGCCGCGACCGGGAACCAGTTGTACGGCGCGGGCTGGCCGGGCTTGGCCAGGTAGTACAGCGGCACCAGGATCGCCAGGACGCCGAGCGCGGGCAGCACCAGGTGGCGGACCGTGCGGAACTCCTGCGGCCGGTAGCGCCGGTAGTAGAAGGGCAGGGCGATGTTGGAGGCCAGGTAGACCACCAGGATCAGGATGGTGCCCAGGGTCGAGGACTCGGTGAAGAAGACGACCGGGTCCATCGGGCCGCCGTCCGCCCCGATCAGGTGGCCGAGGCCCCAGCCGCCGATGATGAGCAGGGCGGTGACGGCGAAGGTGACGATGGCGTTGTTCGGCGTACGGCGCACGGGGTGGACGTAGCCGAAGAAGGACGGCAGCAGTCCCTCGCGTCCGGCGTTGAAGACCAGCCGGGCCTGGGAGTTGATGCCGGCGATGAGCACGCCGAGGGTCGAGGTGAGGCCGCCGACGTAGGCGAGGAAGGCCAGTGCGCCAAGGGTGTCGTGGGCGACGTCGATGAAGGGGATGGCCGAGTCGCCGAGGCTCTGGACGTCGTAGTCGAAGCCGGTGACGGTGGCGTAGGAGAAGAGGATGTAGCTCGCCGTCATGATGCCCACCGAGGAGAAGACGGCGCGTCCGACGTTGCGCCGCGGGTTCTCCGTCTCCTCGGCGAGGGCGGCGGAGTTCTCCCAGCCGACGAAGAGGTACACGGCGAGCGGGAAGCCGGCGGCCAGGCCCCTGAGGCCGTGGTGGATGTGGTCGGGCAGGAAGGGCGCGGCGGACAGGTTGCCGCGGTGTTCGACGAGCGCGGCGACGGAGACCACGACGAGGACGAGCATCTCCACGGCGAAGAAGTAGCCGGCCCACTTGGTGGAGACGACGATGCCGCGCAGCATCAGCACCACCGAGGCGCCGGTCAGCAGCAGGGTCCAGATGATCCAGGGGATGTCGACGCCGGTGTAGTGGTGCAGGGTGATCTGCACGAAGCCGCCCGAGATGGCGATGACGGAGGCCATCGCGATGATGTAGCCGAGGCCGGCCAGCAGGGCGGTGGTCACGGCGCTGACCGGGCCGAAGGTCTTGCCGACGAAGGTGATGAAGCTGCCCGCGGAGGGGTGGGCCCGGGAGAACTGGGCGAGGGTGTTGCCGAGCAGCGCGACGGCCACGCCGGCGGCGAGGATGGTCAGCGGGGAGGCGACGCCCGCGGTGGTGGCGAGGAAGGCGAAGCCGAAGAAGAAGCTCATGGCCGGGCCGACGTTGGCCATGGTGGCGGCGGCGATGTCCGCCATGCCGAGGACGCCGCCGCGCAGCCGCTGGGGCGGGCCGGCGGTTCTCCGGTCGGGCATGACGGCGGCTCCTTGTGCGGGGTCGGTGCGGGGGGCGGGGTCGTGGGCGGGGCTCAGGCCGTTCCGGCGTCGCGGTGGGCCTTGACCGCGGCCACCGCGGGGGCCATGGCGCCGCGGGCGAGTTCGTCGAGCAGGTCGGTGTGGTGGCGGTTGCGTGCCTGTACGACCTCGGGGGTCGGGGCGGGCAGCAGCAGGCACTGGCGGCCGAGCAGGTCGGCGGCGAACTCGCGGATGCCGGGGCCGCCGAGCGCCTCGGCGAGGTCGAGGTGGAAGCGGGTCTCCAGTTCGAGCAGCCGGTCCGGTACGTCGGTGCGGTCCAGTTCGTCGGTCAGCGCCCGCAGTCCGTCGAGCCGGTCCTGCGGCACCTCGCCGACGGCGTGGGAGACGAGCCCGCACTCCAGGAGCGCGTGCACGGCGTCCAGCGAGGCCGCCTCGTCGGGGTCGTGCATCACGGCCGCGACGGTGTCCCAGTCCTGGGCGACGAACGTTCCGCCGGCCCGGCCGCGCCGGCGGTCGAGCAGACCGTCCTGGCACATGCCCTCCAGGGCCCGGCGTACGGTGATCTCGCCGATGCCGAGTTCCTCGGCCAGGACGCCGACGTCCGGCAGCCGGTCCCCCGGCGCCTCGGACCTCAGGCGCACCCGCAGGGCGATCCGTGAGCGGACGAGTTCCGATCCGGTCTGCCCCCTGCCGGGCAGGACGCGGACGTCGAGCACCCCGGAGACGAACTTGCCCGCTGCCTTGGCCACGACGTCACCTTAACCGCCTGCTGAGCGGGGTCACGGCCCGCGTGAGATGTGCATGGGGGCTCCTACGGACGTAGCGGCTCCGCGTTGCACGCAAAATAGAGCACGATGAACAGTTAAACAAGTCTTGTTCTTTTGGATCGTACTGAACTAATTTCCGGGTCACCGTCCCCTCCGTCCTCACTCCTCTCATGGATGTCGCGATGACCTCAACGCTCACCCAGAGTCCGCCCTCCGAGCCCGGCCTGAAGCCGGGGCTCAAGAACCGCCATCTGTCGATGATCGCCATCGGCGGTGTCATCGGTGCCGGCCTGTTCGTCGGCTCCGGCTCCGGCATCGCCGCCGCCGGGCCCGGCATCCTCGTCTCGTACGCGCTCGTCGGCGTCCTCGTCGTCCTCGTGATGCGCATGCTGGGCGAGATGGCCGCGGCCAACCCGACGTCCGGCTCCTTCTCCGCCTACGCCGACCGGGCGCTGGGCCGCTGGGCCGGCTTCACCATCGGCTGGCTGTACTGGTTCTTCTGGGTCGTGGTGCTCGCCGTCGAGGCGACCGCCGGCGCCAAGATCCTGGCGGGCTGGGTGCCCGCGGTCCCGCAGTGGGGCTGGGCCCTGATCGTCATGGTGGTCCTGACCGCCTCCAACCTCGCCTCGGTCAGCTCCTACGGCGAGTTCGAGTTCTGGTTCGCGGGCATCAAGGTCGTCGCCATCGCCGCGTTCATCGTGCTGGGCGGCCTCGCGATCTTCGGTCTGCTGCCCGGCTCGGACCACCCGGCGTCCGGCTTCTCGTATCTCACCGCGCACGGCGGATTCCTGCCGCACGGACCCGGCGCGATCCTCACCGGCGTGCTGATGGTGGTCTTCTCCTTCATGGGCAGCGAGATCGTCACGCTCGCGGCCGGTGAGTCGCAGGACCCGCGGGGTGCGGTCACCAAGGCCACCAACAGCGTGATCTGGCGGATCGCGGTGTTCTACCTGGGCTCGATCCTGATCGTGGTGTCGCTGCTGCGCTGGGACGACCCGGCGATCCTCAAGGACGGTTCCTACGTCGCCGCGCTCAGCTCCATCGGCATCCCGCACGCCGCGCAGATCATGAACGCGATCGTGCTCACCTCGGTGCTGTCCTGTCTCAACTCCGGCCTTTACACCGCCTCGCGCATGGCGTTCTCGCTGGGCGGCCGCAACGACGCCCCGGCCTCCTTCGCCCGCACCACGCAGCGCGGTGTGCCGCGCACGGCGATCCTGGCCTCGGTGGTCTTCGGCTTCGTCGCGGTCGCCTTCAACTACCTGTGGCCGGACACCGTCTTCCAGTTCCTGCTCAACGCCTCCGGTGCGATCGCCCTCTTCGTCTGGCTGGTGATCTGCTTCTCCCAGCTGCGGATGCGCAAGATCATCCAGCGGGAGTCGCCGGAGAAGCTCGTCGTGCGGATGTGGCTCTACCCCTACCTGACCTGGGCCACGATCGCCCTGATCACCTTCGTGCTGGGCTACATGCTGACCGACACCGCCGACGGCGGCGGCCGCGACCAGGTGGTCCTGTCCACGCTGGTGGCGCTGGCTGTGGTGGTCTTCGCCCTGGTCCGCCAGCGGGTGCGCGGCAGGCGGGACGAGCCGGCCCTGCAGTCGTAGCGACTTCACGACGTACGGCCCCGGGGGCGGCGATGCCGTCCCCGGGGCCGTGGGTCGTCGTCACGCCACCACCTCGACCTCCGGCGCGCCGTCCTCCCCGTCGGGCTCCGCGAACTGGGTGCGGTACAGCTCGGCGTACCGGCCGCCGGCCAGCAGCAGTTCCTCGTGGGTGCCGCGCTCCACGACCCGCCCGTCCTCGATCACCAGGATCAGGTCCGCGGCCCGCACCGTGGACAGCCGGTGCGCGATCACGACCGCGGTGCGGCCCTCCAGCGCCTCGGCCAGCGCCTCCTGGACGGCGGCCTCGGAGGTGTTGTCGAGGTGGGCGGTGGCCTCGTCGAGGATGACGACGCGCTGACGGGCCAGCAGCAGGCGGGCGATGGTCATGCGCTGGCGCTCGCCGCCGGACAGCCGGTAGCCGCGTTCACCGACGACCGTGTCCAGACCGTCGGGCAGCGAGCGGACGAGGTCGTCGAGGCGGGAGCGGCGCAGGGCGTCCCACAGCTCGGCCTCGGCCGCCTCGGGGCGGGCCAGCAGCAGGTTGGCACGGACCGTGTCGTGGAAGAGGTGACCGTCCTGGGTGACCATGCCGAGGGTGGCGCGCAGCGAACCGGCGCTCAGATCGCGGACGTCCACGCCGCCGATGCGCACGGCGCCCTCGTCGACGTCGTACAGGCGCGGCAGCAGCTGCGCGATGGTCGACTTGCCGGCGCCGGAGGACCCGACGAGCGCCACGGTCCGGCCGGGTTCGGCGCGGAAGGAGATGCCGTGCAGGACCTCGGCGCCGCCCCTGGTGTCCAGGGACGCGACCTCCTCCAGCGAGGCCAGGGAGACCTTGTCGGCGGACGGGTAGGCGAAGCGGACCGCGTCGAACTCGACGGAGACCGGGCCCTCGGGGACGGCCCGCGCCCCCGGCTTCTCCACGATGAGCGGCTTCAGGTCGAGCACCTCGAAGACGCGCTCGAAGCTGACCAGCGCGCTCATCACCTCGACACGGGCCCCGGCGAGCGCGGTGAGCGGCGCGTACATGCGGGTCAGCAGCAGAGCGAGCGAGACGACGGCGCCCGGCTCCAGGCTGCCGCGCAGGGCGAACCAGCCGCCCAGGCCGTAGACGAGGGCCAGCGCGAGGGAGGACACCAGGGTGAGGGCGGTGATGAACACCGACTGGGCCGTGGCGGTGCGCACACCGATCTCGGCGACCCGGCGGGCGCGCGCCGCGAACTCCTCCGACTCCTGCTCCGGGCGTCCGAAGAGCTTGACCAGGGTGGCGCCGGGAGCGGAGAAACGCTCGGTCATACGGGTGCCCATGGCCGCGTTCAGGGTGGCCGCCTCGCGCTGCATACGGGCCATGCGGCTGCCCATGCGCCTGGCCGGGACCACGAACGCCGGCAGGAGCAGCAGCGCCAGCAGCGTGATCTGCCAGGACAGGGTGAGCATGACGACGAGGGTGAGCACGAGGGTGACCAGGTTGCTGACCACTCCGGACAGGGTGTTGCTGAAGGCGCGCTGGGCGCCGATGACGTCGTTGTTGAGTCGGGAGACCAGCGCTCCCGTACGTGTGCGTGTGAAGAACGCGACCGGCATCCGCTGCACATGATCGAACACAGCCGTCCGCAGATCGAGGATGAGGCCCTCCCCGAGCGACGCCGAGAGCCTCCGGCCGAGGATCCCGAGCACCGCCTCCGCGACCGCGATGAGCGCGATGAGCAGGGCGAGGCGTACGACGGTGCCCTGGTCACCGTGCGACACGATCGCGTTCACGACATGTCCGGCGAGCACGGGGGTCGCCACGGCGAGCAGCGCGGTCACCACCCCGAGGAGCACGAACTGTGCGATGCGGGCGCGGTGCGGACGGGCGAACGCGCCGATACGGCGCAGCGTGGCACGCGCCACGGGTCGGCGCTCCTGCTGGGCGGTCATGACACTGTGCAGCTGTGTCCACGCTGTGGTTTCCATGCTCATGGGAGAGAACGTAGAACCTTAAGCGTCATTGAGGTCAACACTCCCGCCGCTTCGTCCTCTGCCCCGAAGGACCTCATGGCCCTGCCTCCCCACCCGCTTCCCGTCCGTAAGCCGCTGTCCGCGATGCCGCAACCCGCAGTTGGCGCGGCGCGGAAACCCTCTTCCGGTGTGACTGCGGTCGAAGTTCCCCACGGCTCCCTCCCTCCGGGACGGTTCCCCCGTCGCGTCCCGGTCCGCCAGGTCCTGTGCCTGCTTCCGCTCCTGCTGGTCGCCGTCGTCGCCGTGCGGCACCGTGACGTCCTGGCCGAGGGATTCGGTCATCTGCGCTCGGCCCACTGGCCGTGGCTGCTGGCGGCGGTCGCCGCCACCTGTCTGACCTGGGTGGCGGCCGCCTTCACCCGGCAGGGCGCGGTCGTCGACCGGCTGCCGAGGCGGCGGCTGCTGGCCACCCAGTTCGCCGCGGGCTCCGCCAACCACCTGCTGCCCACCGGCCTGGGCGCCGGGGCGGTCAACCTGCGGTTCATGACCGTGTGCGGCATTCCGCTGGCCCGTTCCTCGGCCGCCCTCGCCCTGTACCTGCTGGCGGAGTCGGTCACCCGGGTGGCCCTGCTGGTCGTGCTGCTGCTCGCGTTCCCCGGCGCGCTGCGCTTCGGCAACCTGGTACCGCCGGACGCGACAGACCCGCTGCTGCTCACGGTCGCGGTGGTCGCGGTCCTCGCCGTCACGGCCCTGGTCCTGGTGCGACGGCTGCGGACGGCCGTGCTGTCCTTCCTGCGGACGGCGCTGGGCGAGCTGCGCTCGGTGCACGCGCGCCCGTCCCGCGCCCTCGCCCTGTGGGGCGGCTCGCTCGCCTTCCCCGCGTTGCAGGCGGCGGGGCTCGTCCTGGTCGGCATGTCGCTGGGGCTGCCGGTGCCTCCGGTGCACATGGCCGTGGCGTATCTCGCCGCGACCGTCGCGGTCGCGCTGGTGCCGACGCCCGGCGGGCTCGGCTCGGTGGAGGCGGCGCTGGTCGTGGCGTTGGTGGCGGCGGGCGGCCCGGCGGCCGTGGCGACGGCAGTGGTGCTCGCCTACCGGATCATCACGGTGTGGCTGCCGCTGGTGCCGGGGGCGCTGACGCTGGGGGCGCTGGTGCGGCTGAAGGTGATCTGAGGCCGCGCCGAAGGCCATCGGGAGCCACACCCCTCACCCGGGGCGGACGCCTCACCAGGCGAGCGGCTCGCCGTCCCGGAAGAAGCCGCCGGTCGGGCCCCCGTCGGGCAGCGTGGCCGCCCACACCACACCTGCCGCGCCCTCGGCCACTGGCCGGCCGCCCCGGCCGCCCATGTCGGTGGCGACCCAGCCCGGGCAGACCGCGTTGACCAGCACCCCGTCCCGGCCGAGTTCCCCGGCCAGCAGACGGGTGAGGGCGTTCAGGGCGGCCTTGGAGACGCTGTAGGCCGGGGTGCCGCCGCTCATTGCGTGCAGGGAGCCGCCCTCGCTGCTCACCATGACCACCCGGGCGTGCGGGCCGCGCCGCAACAGCGGAAGCAGCGCCTGGGTGACCCTCCAGGCACCGAACAGATTGGTGTCCAGGGCCTGTTGCACCTCGGCCAGGTCGGCGGACCGGGCCTGCGCCCAGGTGTCGTAGAGGATCGCCGCGTTGTTGACGACCACGTCCACGCGGCCCTGCTCGCGGGTCACCCGGTCGGCCATCGCGGCCACGCTCGCCGCGTCGGCGACGTCGAGCCGGACGGCGGTCACCCGCTCGCCGCCCGGGTCGAGACGGGCCGCGGCGGCGCGCCCCTTGTCGAGGTCGCGCGAGCCGAGGACTACGCGGTGGCGCCGGTCGGCGAGCTGTCGTACCACTTCGTACCCGATACCGCGGTTGGCCCCGGTCACGACGGCGACCGGGAGGTCCGCGCCTTCGCCTGCCATCAGGAACACTCCCTTGAGTACGCGACATCAGCCTCGCACAGGAAAAGGGGGACCAGCATGCCGGTCCGGATCGAGCGCCAGGGACACGTCACCACGGTCGTCCTCGTCCGCCCCGAGGCCCGTAACGCGGTCGACGGTCCGACGGCCGCCGAACTGGTCGCCGCGTTCCGCGACTTCGAGGCGGACGAGGAGGCGCGGGTGGCGGTGTTGTGGGGCGAGGGCGGGACGTTCTGCGCGGGCGCCGACCTCAAGGCCGTCGGCACGCAGCGGGGGAACCGGGTCGCGGAGGACGGCGACGGCCCGATGGGCCCGACGCGGCTGCGGCTGTCCAAGCCGGTGATCGCCGCGGTCGCCGGGCACGCCGTGGCGGGCGGCCTGGAACTGGCCCTGTGGTGCGATCTGCGGGTCGCCGAGGAGGACGCGGTCTTCGGCGTGTTCTGCCGCCGCTGGGGTGTACCGCTGATCGACGGGGGCACGGTGCGGCTGCCCCGGCTGATCGGGCAGAGCCGGGCGTTGGACATGATCCTGACGGGGCGTCCGGTGCAGGCGCGGGAGGCGTACGGGATGGGGCTGGCCAACCGCCTCGTCCCCACCGGCACGGCCCGCACCGCGGCCGAGGAACTGGCCGCGGAGGTCGCCCGTTTCCCGCAGGCGTGCCTGCGCGGCGACCGGGCGTCGGCGCTGGAGCAGGAGGGGCTGACCGAGGAGGAGGCGATGCGCGGCGAACTGCGTTACGGGATGGACGTGTTGGCGCAAGGTGTGGAGGGTGCGGCGCGGTTCGCCTCCGGTGCGGGGCGGCACGGGTCCTTCACGGACGTATGACGAACGGAACGCGCCAGGCTGCACGGGCGGCGGGCACGAACCCCTGTGCGGATGCGGCAGGATGAGCGGTTGCACATCCCGAAATTGGAGGTAACCGGTGAACCGAGCGCTCACCGTGGACGACCTGGTCCTCGCCGGAATCGCGCTGGGCGCGGGCCTGTTGGCCGCGTTCCTGCTGCGCCTGTTGATGCGGTGGCTGGGCAAGCACGCCGACCGTACCCGCTGGAGCGGTGACGACGTCATCGTGGACGCGCTGCGCACGGTGGTGCCGTGGGCCGCGTTCCTGGGCGGGGCCGCGTCCGCGGGCGGGATACTGCCGCTGACGAGGACCGTCCAGAAGCATGTGAACCAGTCGCTCACCGTCGTGCTCATCTTCGTCGTGACGCTGACGGCGGCCCGGGTGATCGCCGGCCTGGTGGGCGCGGTCACCCAGTCCCGCTCCGGGGTCGCCAGGTCGGCCACGATCTTCGTGAACATCACCCGGGTCCTGGTCCTGGCGATCGGCTTCCTGGTGGTACTGCAGACGCTGGGCATCTCGATCGCCCCGATGCTCACCGCCCTGGGCGTCGGCGGTCTGGCGGTCGCCCTCGCCCTTCAGGACACCCTCGCCAACCTGTTCGCGGGCATCCACATCCTCGCCTCCAAGACCGTGCAGCCCGGTGACTACATCCAGCTGAGCAGCGGCGAGGAGGGCTACGTCGAGGACATCAACTGGCGTCAGACGACCGTGCGCGCGCTCTCCAACAACCTCATCGTCATCCCCAACGGGGAACTCGCCAAGGCCAACATGACCAACTTCATGCGCCCCGAGCAGAAGCTGACGATCACCGTCCAGGTCGGCGTCGCCTACGACAGTGACCTGGAGCACGTCGAACGCGTCACCTGCGAGGTCGTCGCCGAGGTGATGCAGGAGATCGACGGCGCCGTCCCGGACCACGAGCCGCTGGTGCGCTTCCACACCTTCGGCGACTCCCGGATCGGCTTCACGGTGATCCTCGGGGTCGGCGAGTTCAGCGACCAGTTCCGGATCAAGCACGAGTTCATCAAGCGACTGCACCGGCGCTACGGCCAGGAGGGCATCCGCATCCCGGCGCCCGCCCGGACGGTGGCGCTGCAGCAGGGCTCGGTGAGCATCCCGCAGCAGCGCAGCGCCGAGCAGGTGGGCGACGCGCACGTCGCCCACCTCGACTGACGGCTCAGAGGGTCGCCGAGTTCTCGTGCCAGTGCCCGCCCCGGCGGCTGTGCGGCGTGGCGAGCGAGGAACTTACCGGCGTGACCGTCCAGTCCGGGTGCCCGGGCATCCGCGGGGTCCTGGTGCCGTAGAGCCAGTCCCGCAGGAAGCCGGTCAGGTCCTGGCCGGAGACCTCCGAGGCGACGGCGATGTAGTCGTCCGTCGTCGCCGAGGAGTTCCGATACCGGTCCAGGAAGGCGCGCTCGATCGCGTGGAAGACGTCCTCGCCGACGACCTGGCGCAGCGCGTACAGGACGAGGACGCCGCCCGTGTAGCGCTGGCTGTCGAAGAGGTTGACCTCGTTGGGCGCGGCGACCGGGCCGGAGTCGTGCCGCCACTGGTCGCCGACGCCGTAGGTCCACTTCATGCGGTCCTCGAAGGTGCTGTAGCCGAGCGAGTCTGTCCAGCCGCGCTCGTAGCGGTACAGCAGTCCGTAGTAGTCGGCGTGGCCCTCGTTGAGCCACAGGTCGGCCCAGTTCGCGGGGCTGACCATGTTGCCGAACCAGGAGTGCACCAGCTCGTGCATCATGTGCGAGCCGATCTTCTTCTCCTCCTGGAGCAGGAAGTTCGGCTTGTACAGGGTGAGGGTCTGGGTCTCCAGACCCGTGAAGTCGAAGGCAGTCGGGCTGTCGGAGTTGCAGGGCAGCAGGCCGTACGTCTCGAAGGGGAACGCCCCGAGGCGCTGCTCGATCCACTCCACGAGCCCGGGCGTGAGCGCGAGCGCGGGCTCCAGTGCGGCGGCGCGGGCCGTCGGCACGACGTCCCGCAGCGGCAGGCCGTTCGGGCCCGGCCGCTCCTTGACGGCGTAGTCGCCGACCGTGATCTGCGCCAACTCCGTGGCCATCGGCTCACGGGACTCGTACGTGTACGCGGTACGGCCCCCGTCGAGGTTCTCGGTGCCGCAGAGCAGGCCGTTGGCGACGCCCCGCAGTCCGTCGGGGACGGTGACGCGGAAGGTGAAGTCCGCCTTGTCCGAGGGGTGGTCGTTGCAGGGGAAGACGGTGTGCGCGGAGTTCGGCTGCGGGCAGATCGCGAAGCCGTCCGGGGTGACGACCCAGGCGGTGTGCGGGAGGGTGCGGGCCGGGTCGGCCGTGTACTCCACGCAGACCGTCACCCGGGCCTTGTCGCGCAGCGGCCGGGCAGGGGTGATCCGCAGCTTCTCGTCGGCCTGCTCGAAGGAGGCGGTGCGGCCGCCGACGCGGACGGCGTGCACGTCCAGGCCGAGGCAGTCCAGGGAGAACCGGCTGAGCGGCTGGGTGGTGCGGATCCTCAGGGTGGCGGTGGCCTCGACGAGCTTGGTCGTGGCGTCGTAGGCGAGGTCGAGGTGGTAGGCCGAGACGCGGTAGCCGTCGTTGCCGAGGGCCGGGAAGACGCTGTCGCCGAGGGTCTCGACGCCCGGGGTGCCTCCGCCCCGCGGTGCCGCCTGGGCCGTTCCCCCCACGGTCAGTGCCGCGGCCGTACCGATCAGGGCGGCCGCGGGGGCCGTCACTCTGGTGCGATATCTCATGGTCAGCTTTCGCTCGGGCGGCCGGGTGGTCAGCTCCGGCCGTCGACGATCAGTTGGGACGATCTACATCCAGGACCATGGGGTCGGGTGTTTGGTTGCATCCCCGCCCGGCGTTTCGAACACCGTCGAAGCGGACTCGGGGGCGGACCCCTGTCGAGTCCGCCCCCGAGTCCGAGATATCTTGATGTCGAGCAATGTTGCAGACGTGGAGCGGAGCACCCGGTGACTGACTCGACCATCATCTATACGCACACTGACGAGGCCCCGGCCCTGGCGACGTATTCCTTCCTGCCGGTGGTCCAGGCGTACGCCTCGCAGGCGGGTGTCTCCGTGGAGACGCGGGACATCTCGCTTGCGGGCCGCATCATCGCGGTGTTCCCGGAGTACCTGAGCGAGGACCAGCGCATCCCGGACGCCCTGCACGAGCTGGGCGAGCTGGCCAGGACGCCCGCGGCCAACATCATCAAGCTGCCGAACGTCTCGGCGTCGATCCCGCAGCTCAAGGCCGCCGTCGCCGAGCTGCAGGCGCAGGGCTACGCGCTGCCGAACTACCCGGACGACCCCAAGACCGACGAGGAGCGGGAGATCCAGGCCCGCTACGACAAGGTCAAGGGCTCCGCCGTGAACCCGGTCCTGCGTGAGGGCAACTCCGACCGCCGCGCCCCCGCCTCGGTCAAGAACTACGCCAAGACCCACCCGCACCGCATGGGCGCCTGGACCTCCGAGTCCAAGACGAACGTGGCGACCATGGGCGAGAACGACTTCCGCTCCACCGAGAAGTCCGTCGTCATCTCCGAGGCCGGCGCGCTGCGGATCGAGCTGGTCGGCGACGACGGCTCCACGACCGTGCTGCGCGAGTCCGTCCCCGTCCTCGAGGGCGAGGTCGTCGACGCCTCCGTGATGCGCGTCGCCGCGCTGCGCGAGTTCCTGACCGCGCAGGTCGCCGAGGCCAAGGCGCAGGGCGTGCTGTTCTCCGTGCACCTGAAGGCCACGATGATGAAGGTCTCCGACCCGATCATCTTCGGTCACGTGGTACGCGCGTTCTTCCCGAAGACGTTCGCGAAGTACGGCGAGACGCTCGCCGCGGCCGGCCTGACCCCGAACGACGGTCTGGGCGGCATCTACAAGGGCCTGGAGGCACTGCCCGAGGGCGCCGAGGTCAAGGCCTCCTTCGACGCCGAGCTCGCCGAGGGCCCGGAGCTGGCGATGGTCGACTCCGACAAGGGCATCACCAACCTGCACGTGCCGTCCGACGTCATCGTCGACGCCTCGATGCCCGCCATGATCCGCACCTCCGGCCACATGTGGGGCCCGGACGGCCAGGAGGCCGACACCCTCGCCGTCCTGCCGGACTCCTCGTACGCGGGTGTCTACCAGGCCGTGATCGAGGACTGCCGGGCCAACGGCGCCTACGACCCGTCGACCATGGGCTCGGTCCCGAACGTCGGCCTGATGGCGCAGAAGGCCGAGGAGTACGGCTCCCACGACAAGACCTTCGAGATCCCCACCACCGGCACGGTCCGCCTCGTCGACCAGGCCGGCAACGCCGTGCTGGAGCAGACCGTCTCGGCCGGCGACATCTTCCGCGCCTGCCAGACCAAGGACGCCCCCATCAAGGACTGGGTGAAGCTGGCCGTCACCCGCGCCCGCGCCACCGGCGACCCGGCGGTGTTCTGGCTCGACGAGACCCGCGCGCACGACGCCAACCTGATCGCCAAGGTCAACACCTACCTGGCGGAGCACGACACCGAGGGCCTGGACATCCGCGTCCTGAACCCGGTCGAGGCGACCAAGCTGTCGGTGGAGCGCATCCGCCGCGGCGAGGACACGATCTCCGTGACGGGCAACGTCCTGCGCGACTACCTGACCGACCTGTTCCCGATCCTGGAGCTGGGCACCAGCGCCAAGATGCTGTCGGTCGTCCCGCTGATGGCGGGCGGCGGCCTGTTCGAGACGGGCGCCGGCGGCTCCGCGCCGAAGCACGTCCAGCAGCTGGTCAAGGAGAACTACCTGCGCTGGGACTCCCTGGGCGAGTTCTTCGCGCTGGTGCCGTCGCTTGAGCAGTACGCGAGCGCCACGAACAACCCGAAGGCCAAGGTGCTCGCCGACACCCTCGACCGGGCCACGGCGACCTTCCTGAACGAGGACAAGTCCCCGACCCGTCGCGTCGGCGGCATCGACAACCGCGGCAGCCACTTCTACCTGTCCCTGTACTGGGCGCAGGAGCTGGCCCGGCAGACCGACGACGCGGACCTGGCCAAGGCCTTCGCCCCGCTCGCCGAGACGCTCGCCGCGAACGAGCAGAAGATCGTCGAAGAGCTGAACGCCGTCCAGGGCAAGCCGGCCGACATCGGCGGCTACTACCAGCCCGACCCGGCCAAGGCGGCGGCGGTCATGCGCCCCTCGGCCACCTGGAACGAGGCGCTGGCGTCCCTGAGCTGACGCCAGGTCCCCGTCACCTTTCGAGCCGACGTCCCGGCAGGCACCCGCCGCCGGGACGTCGGCTTTCGCGGAGAGCGGGCAAGGGGTCCGACAGTGGCCCCGGATATCGCGTGGCGGCGGCCCGCGGGCCTGGGCAGACTCTGCCCTCATGGAGTTCTTCTGCTATCACCGTGACCGGCCCGGCTCCGCCACCCTGCGGGACGAGTTGCTGGAGGCGCACTGGTCCTACATGGACCGTTACGCGGCCGAGCTGATCGCCCGCGGTCCGACCTTCGCGGCAGGCGGTGACACGCCGACCGGCAGCGTGCACATCGTGGATCTGCCGGACGCGACCGCCGCCCGGGCGTTCGCCTTCGACGAACCCAACCACCAGGCCGGCGTGTACCGGGACGTGCTGCTGCGCCGGTGGCGGAATCTGCTGGGACGCACCATGTGGGAGTTCCCCGGCGGGCGCAGCGGAGGCAACCGGTACCTGGTGCTCGGCCTCGGTGCGGGAGAGGCCGTCGACCTCGAACCGCCGTCCGACAGGGACGAGTTGGTGGCGTACGGGCCGCTGCTGTCCGACGACGGCAAGACCTGGCTGGGGACGGCGGCCCTGCTGCGGGCCCCGGACCCGGAAACCGCCCGTGCCGTCCTCACCGTGGACCGGTACGCCGACGTCGAGGTCCACGAATGGGAGTTCGGCGGGCGACGATAGCTCCTCGTACGTGACGCCGAACCGCAGGGAGCAGCCCATGCCGCACGCCGACGCGCCGTCCTTCGAGCTCCTGCCCGGCGCGCCCGGCTCCCCCGTGATCCTCCATGTGCCGCACTCGGCGCGGAGGATCCCCGCCGAGGTGCGTACGGGCATCGTGCTGGACGAGGCGGCGCTGGAACGGGAGCTGGACCACATCACCGACGCCCACACGGCCGAGCTCGCCGAGGCGGCGGCGCGCTCGGCCGGCGTCACGCCGTGGCGGTTCGTCAACCGGTTGTCGCGCCTGGTCGTCGACCCCGAGCGGTTCCCCGACGAGCGGGAGGAGATGCTCGCCGTCGGGATGGGCGCGGTGTACACGCGGACGACGCATGGTCAGGCGCTGCGGCCCGCGGACACCGACCCGAATCCGCTGATCGAGCGGTACTTCCGGCCGTACGCGCGGGCCATGACGGACGCGGTGGCCGACCGGCTCGCCGCGACGGGGCGCGCCGTGATCGTCGACGTGCACTCCTACCCGACCGCGGCCCTGCCCTACGAACTGCACGGCGAAGGCCCGCGTCCGCCGGTTTGCCTGGGCACCGACTCCTTCCACACGCCACCGGCACTGCTGCGGGCGGCACGGGAGGCGTTCGCGTCCTGCGGGGAGACCGGACTGGACAGCCCGTTCGCCGGGACGTACGTGCCGCTTCGGTTCCACGGCGCGGACGCGCGGGTCGGCGCGCTGATGGTGGAGATCCGGCGGGACACCTACATGACCGAACCGGGCGGCCCCGCCGGACCGGGGCTCGGCCGGCTGGCGGCGGCGCTGGCGACCCTCGTCGACGCCGTCACCGGCCCCGCCGGCTGACCTCGGGCCGGCCGGCGGAGCCCCTGGTCACACCGTCAGCCAGTCGGTGACGAGCACTCCCTCGCCGGTCCGCAGCCGCAGGGCGAAGGGGCCGGCAGGGGGCCGGTCGTGGGTGAAGCGTCCCATCTCGTCGGTCGTCAGCGGGGCGCCCGGGTGCGGGCCGGTCAGCACCTCGATCCGGGCCGACTGCGGGGGCAGCACCTGGCCCATCAGCCCGTGCGCGGTCAGTTCCACGTCGACGGTCACGCCGCCCGCGTGGAACGTCAGCATCCGCGGCGGGTCGGCGGCTCCCCGGACAGGGATGGCGTCGACCACCGAGTCGAAGGTCAGCTCGGCGAGCCGCGCCTCGAGGTCGTGCAGGGCGAACGCCTCCACGGCCATCTGCCGCAGCTCGGCCGGGACGGGGTCGAGGACGGCCGCGGCCCGGCGGAGCTCCTCCTCCAGCAGGTCGAGGCCGAAGTCCTCGCCGTCGAGGGGCTCTTCGCCGTCCATGTCGTCCATGCCGTTCATGTCGTCGTCCATGCCCTCACACCGCTCCCCGTGCCTCGAGCCGCGCCCGCAGACGCCGAAGACAGCGCTGGCGCAGCGGTCCGATGCTGCCCACGGCGATCCCGAGGGCAACGGACACCTCTTGGTAGCTGGGCGGCGGCGTGGCCATCAGGACGCGCAGCAACTGCCTGCACCGCTCGCCCAGTTCCTCGAACTCCTGCCACAGGTGCCTGATCCGCTCCGACTCGGCGGCGGCCTCCTCCAGGTCGAGGAAGGACTGCTCCGGCGTACGGTCCTCGCTGATCCGGTCCAGCAGCTGCGGATCGTCCGTCGGAGTCAGCCGCTTGAGGCTTTTGAGCACCTTGAGGCACTCGTGCCGTGCGGTGCTGGCCAGCCACGAGCCGGCCTTGTCGGGTTCGCGGATGCGCCCCAGGTGCTGGGCGAAGCGGAACCACACCGTCTGGTAGACCTCGTGCGCGTCGGCGTCGGAGAGCCGGTGTGCGCGCACGACCGACCACACCAGTGGGCTCAGCCCCTCCACGAGCGCCTTCCAGGCCGCCGCGTCGCCGTCGACGGCGGTCCGGACCAGCGCGCCGACATGTGCTCGGTCCACGGTCCCACTCCTCGTGTACGGCCTGTCATCGTACGCCGTGGACGGGACCGTTCCGCACCTCATGCGGGAGGCACCAGCTGCGTGACCGGCGACGGACGCCAGCCTGCCGGGAGCAGCGCCGGCACGTGTGCCCCGCGCACCTCCGCGTACGCCGTGTCCCCGGCGAGCAGCTGCTTGCGGGCGGCGCGCGCGTCGCCCTCCTTGTCGGCCGTCATGAAGGCGGCGATCATCCCGGCCGCCACCGGGGTGGCGAAGGAGGTGCCGCTCCAGTGCGCGTAGCCCTCGAACATCACCTGATCGGCCTTGCCCGAGGTGGGCGTGCCCGCCTCGCTCAGCACACCGGTGTGGCGCGGCGACTGGCACGTGCACGCGTAGGTGAAGTTGTACCTGCAGGCGTCGTAGGTGCTGTGCTGGTAGAGGTACGGCACGGGCACGTCGAAGCCGGTCAGCGTGCTGGTGAGGCGCTCCCCGGGGGCGTAGGCCTTCACCCAGGGGCCGTAGTTGGAGAAGCAGGCGCCGTACTCGCCGTCGGTGCGCAGCGCGCCGACCGACAGCACCGCGTGCGCGTACTCGGGCAGGCCGGCGTAGGCGGCGGGCCAGAAGGGACTGGCGCTGGAGTTGTTGCCGGCCGCCGCGACCAGCAGGGTGTTCTGCTCGCGCAGTTCCTCCATGAAGGCGGCGACGCCGAGCAGGCCGTCGTCACGGCCGTTGGAGGTGCCCGCGGAGAGGCTGAGGATCGCCGGCCAGCCGTTGCGGTCGACCGCGTCGAAGAGCCGCTGGCCGAACTCGTCCTCCAGGACGGCGCCCGCGTCGTTGAGGGTGTTGCGGACGGTGATGTTCGTGTTGGGGGCGACGGCCGCGACGAGCCCGGCGATGAACGTGCCGTGCCCGACGTACTGCAGGAGGTTCCCCTGGGCGTCGGTCTCGGTGCCGTGCAGGTCGCCCTGGACGTGGGCGAGCAGCGGCACCAGGGAGTAGTCGTGGGTGAGTCCGTTGTCGACGACGAGGACGTCGACCGCCGTGTCGGCGTCGTGGCCGCCCTCCGCCGCGGCGGGATTGGTGCCCTGGGTGAGCGGGGCGGGCACGGGCTCGTCACCGGGACAGGAGTTCACGGCGAGCGACACCACGTGGTTGCGGCTGACCAGGCGGCGGCCGGCGCGGGACTCGTGCCCGCGCAGGGCGCGCAGCGCGTGGGCGACGGCCCGGTCGCCGCGCCGGTCGCCGTGGCCGGGGTCGCCGACCTGGATGCGGGTGATTCCCGAACGGTTGGTCTCCGGGCTCCCCCGGCGCACCTGGTCGCCGCTCAGGCCGGTCGCCTCGGTGAAGTGCGTGCGCACGGTGTCCTCGACGAGCCGGGCCTCCTCGCCGTCACGGGCGAGGACCACGCCTTTCTCGTAGACGAACTCCGCGGAGTCGTCGGGTCCCAGGGCCAGCGGTACGGCGGGCATGGAGCGCTGGATCTGGTCGAACTGCTCGTGGAATCGCTGTGGTGCCATGGCGTGTCCTCCCCCTCGAGGCAGCTGTCGTCAGTTCAGAGTCACGTGGGCGTCACCTGATACAGCGCCAAACGGGTGTGGGGCGCCACCAGGGCCGTTACCATCCTCAGGGTGACAGCGGGAAGCGACTCGGTGCTCGAACTGCTGCCGATGGTGTTCGCCGCCCCGAACGAGGCTCTGGCGCGGGCTCAGGACGTGCTGGAGTCCGATCCGTCACCGTGGAGCGCCTCCGTGGCGCACCAGGCGATCGGCATCTGGCAGCGGGACTGGGGCGACCTCAGGATCGCGCTGCGCCATCTGCGCCGCGCCCGTGATCTTGCCGCGCGCGCCCAGGACCCCGAGCGTGAGGCGGACGTGCTGGCCGCGCTGGGCGTGGCCCTGATCCACGCGGGGCGCACCCGGCAGGGCCTGGAGGCCCTGGAGCGGGGTGTCGCCGTCAGCAGCGGGCACGCCCGCGCGCGCGTGCTGTTCCGGCGGGCGTACGCCTCCTGGGTGCTGGGCCGGCACCGTGAGGCCCTGGAGGACGTGCGGCGGGCGATACCCGTGCTGCGGCAGGCCGACGACGTCATCTGGACGGCGCGGGCGCTGACCCTGCGGGCGACCGTGCATCTGGCGCTCGGCGCGGTGGAGCGGGCGGACGCCGACTTCGCGTCGGCGGAGGCGCTGTGGGACACCACCGGGCAGGACCACGACAAGGCGGACGTCGTCGAGAGCCGGGGGCTGGCCGCGTTCCGGCAGGGGGACGTGCCGGCCGCGCTGCGGCTGCTGGACGAGGCCGAGGAGCGCTACCTCAAGCTCGGCACGCCGTCGTTCATGCTGTACATCCGGCGCTGCGAGGTGCTGATGGCCGCGGGCCTGGTGCCGGAGGCGCTGGCCGAGGCGGACGCGGCGATCGGGGCGCTGGACCGGATCGGCGGCCAGTCGACGCGCAAGGCGGAGCTGCTGCTGGTCGCGGCGCGGGCGGCCCGGCTGGCGGGGGACGCGCACACCGCGATCGCCCGCGCCGCGTTGGCGGTACGGCTGTTCGCCGGGCAGCGGCGCACCTGGTGGGAGACGCACGCCAGGCTGGTGCTCATCGAGGCGCGGCTGGCCGCCGGGCGCGGCTCGGGGCGGCTGGTCGCGGACGCGGCCGCGGTCGCCGACCGGCTCGCCGCCTTCGGCGCGCCGGCCGCACCGGAGGCCTCGCTGCTGGCGGGCCGGATCGCGTTGGGGCTGGGCTGGCGGGCGGACGCGGAGCGGCATCTGGCCGTCGCGGCCCGCAGCCGGCACAGCGGGCCTCCGCTGGCCCGGATGACGGGCTGGGCGGCGCAGGCGCTGCGGGCCCGGGCCGCGGGTTCGGGCCGGGGCGTGCTGGAGGCGTGCCGGCGCGGGCTGGACGTGCTCGACGACCATCGCACGACCCTGGGTGCCTCGGAGCTGCGGGCCCGCGCCACCGCGCAGGGTGCGGAACTCGCCGCGCTCGCCCAGCGGGTCAGCCTCGACTCGGGCGCGCCGCGGCGGCTGCTGACGTGGAGCGAACGCTGGCGGGCGACCGTGCTGTCCACGCCGCCCACCCGGCCCCCGGCCGATCAGGCGCTGCTCGGCAGCCTGACCGCCTTCCGGGAGATCGCGGCCCGCGCGGAGGAGGCCCGCAGCGACGGCCGCCCCATCCCCGCCCTGGAGCGTGAGCAGCGGCGCCTGGAGCGGGAGATCCGCTCCCGCACCCTGCACATGCGCGGTGACGCGGCCGGCGACGAGCGCCGCTTCGACCCCGCCCGGCTCCTGGCCGGGCTGGGCGGCACGCGGCTGGTGGAGCTGGCCGTGCTGGACGGGCGGGTGCAGGTGCTGCTGTGCGGGGACGGGCGGGTGCGCCGGTTCGAGGCGGGGCTGCTGGCCGACGCCGAGGTGGAGGCCGAGCATGTGCAGGCCGGGCTGCGGCGTCTGGCCCACCCCGGGGCGGAGGCCCGCCTTCCGCTGGTGGAGGAGATGGGCCGCCGCCTTGAGGAGCTGCTGCTGGGGCCGGCCGTAGCGCACCTGGGTTCCGGGCCCGTGGTCGTCGTACCGCCGGGGCGGCTGCACCGGGTGCCGTGGGCGTTGCTGCCGGCGCTGCGCGAGCGGGTGCTGAGCGTGTCGCCGTCGGCGGGCAGCTGGCTGCGGGCGCGTGAGACCGAGCCGCCGCCGGGTGGCCGCCATGTGCTGGTGCGCGGTCCGGGCCTGGCCACCGGTGGTGCGGAGGTGCCCGAACTCGTCGGCCGGTACGGCAGACCGGTGCTGTTGGAGCACGAGCACGCGCGCGTGCCGCGGGTGCTGGAGGAACTCGACGGGGCCACGCTCGTCCACCTCGCCGCGCACGGCACCTTCCGCGCGGACAGTCCCCTGTTCTCCTCGCTGCGGATGGCGGACGGGCCGCTCATCGTGCACGACTTCGAGCGCCTGGACCGCAGCCCGTACCGGATCATCCTCTCCAGCTGCGACACCGCTCGTTTCGCCTCGGTCGGCGCGGACGAGCTGCTGGGTCTGGTCACCGCGCTGCTGCCGCTGGGCACGGCGGGGGTCGTGGCGAGCAGCGCGCCCGTCAACGACCACGCCGTGGTGCCCCTGATGCTGGCGCTGCACAAGGGGCTCAGCGCGGGCCTGTCCCTGGCGGAGTCACTGCGCGACGCACGGACCGCACTGCCGGACGACGCCCTCCACCAGGCAACGGGCTGGGCCTTCACGGCCTTCGGCGCGGCCTGAAGACGCCGCCCGCGCGGGTCACCCACCCCCTCGGCACACGTTGAACTCACGGTGAATCCCGTAGGCATCCGCCGCCGGCCCGACAGGACCCGCCCGTGCCGAATCCCCTGAGGCGCCCGCCACCGGCGCGCGGGCCCCGCCTACGCACGTTCACCCCTCGGCTCACGGCGATCCCCCGAGGCGTCCGTCACCGGCGTAGAGAACCCCGCCCGTGCGTCACCCCCGCGGTGCTCGCTTGAGCTCGGCGGAGATCGCCCAGGCGTCTGCCACCGGGCCCAGGTGGGCGAGTTTGTCGGGGTTGATCACCAGGCGGATGGCCTGGATCCGGCCGTCGAGGACGTCGAGGGCCAGGGTGTGCAGCACCCTGCCGTCCCGGTCGCGGAAGACCGCGCCCGGCTGGCCGTTGAGCTCGTGCGGCTCGAACGTCACGTCGATACGGGCCATCCGGGGCAGGACGGAGGCGAGCAGCCGGGAGACGTTGTCGGCGCCCATGACCGCGCGGGCCAGCTGCGGGGCCTTGCCGCCGCCGTCGCCGACCATCGACACGTCGGCGGCGAGCAGGTCGCGCAGGCCGGCGACGTCGCCCTCGCGCAGGGCGTCGAAGAACCGCGACGCCAGCTCCTGACGCTCCTTGCGGTCGGCGTCGAAGCGGGGCCGGCCTGCGGCCATGTGGCGCCGGGCCCGCACCACGAGCTGGCGGCAGGCGGCCTCCGAGCGGCCCACCGCCGACGCGATCTCGGGGTGGCCGAAGTCGAACACCTCGCGCAGGACGAACACCGCCCGCTCCAGCGGGCTGAGCCGCTCCAGCAACAGCAGGGCGGCCATCGACACGGAGTCGGCCAGCTCCGCCGCACGCTCCGGGTCCTCGTAGGGGTCGGCGAGCAGCGGCTCCGGGAACCACGGGCCGACGTAGTGCTCCCGCCGCACGCGAGCTGAGCGCAGCACGTCGATGGAGATCCGGGTGACCGTGGCCGACAGGTAGGCCTTCACGGACCGTGGCTCGGCCGGCGCGCCCTCGAAGCGCAGCCAGGCCTCCTGGACGGCGTCCTCCGCTTCGCTCACGCTGCCCAGGATGCGGTAGGCGATCGAGAACAGCAGCGGCCGCAGCTCCTGGAACTCCTCGGTCCTGGTCATGCCTGCCTCTCCTCGGGACGACGTCGTGGGCATCCTCTACGACGAGACGGCGCGTCCGCCTGTGACATCCGCGAGGCACCCGAGGTGCGGGCATGGGGTGGCGGCCTGACCCCTCCCCCGAATCCTGGGGGTCAGACCGCCGGTCCATGAGGTGGCTCAGGCCGATCGGGCGTCCGGCAGGTCCACGAGCCACACCAGCGCCGCCCGGTCGTTCGCGCCGAGGCGGGCGTAGGCGCTGTAGAGGTGGTTGCCCACGGTCCGGATGGACAGCGTGAGCTGTTCGGCGATCTGCCGGTTGCTCAGACCGGCGGCGGCGAGAGTGACGATCTGCCGCTGGCGGGCGGTGAGTTCACCGAGGACCAGCCCGGACAGGGCCGGGGTGCGGGCGCCCTGGCAACGGCGGGCGAGGGCGGCGGCACGCGTGCGTGCGACGCGGGCGGCGCTCGGGTCGCGGTGCGCCCGTACGGCCTGCGCGTGCGCCTCGGCCGCGAACAGCTCGAAGCCGCGCTCCTCCAGCGCCTCGGCCACCCGGACCAGCTCCGGCCCGTCGCCCCGGGCGAGCGCGTCGGCGTGCCGCGCGAACACACCGCCCTCGGGGAGGCGTCCGGCGACCTTGTCGGGGGCGCCGAGGCGTACGGCGTCGTAGAGGGCGTACGCGTCCCGCCCGTCGAAGGCCTCCAGCGCCGCCCCTTCCACGTCCCCGCGGGCCGCCGCCAGCCATGCGGCCGGCTCCTGGAGCTCCGGCCGCCCCGCGACCGCCTCCTGGGCGGTGGCCGCGTCCCCCGACTGCGCGGCGGCCAGGGCGAGTTCGCTGCGGCAGGACGCGTCCCCCGGCGCGTTCCGCAGTCCCTCCCCCGCCCAGGCCGCCGCCTCCCGCAGCTCCCCCCGAAGCCGCGAGAACCGGGCGCGCACGGCCGCGTCTGCGGCCGGTACGGGCGCGCCCTCGTGCGCCAGCCACTCCCCCACCGGGGCCGGCAGCACGCGTACGTCGGTCTGTTCGATCCGCGCGGTCAGAGCGGCCGTCTCGGCGGCGAGCGCCGGTCCGCACTGGTCGGGGGTGCGGGCCAGCCGCCTCGCCCGCAGCCTGCCGGCCGCGGCCCGCAGCACCGGGCCGTGCAGGGGGTGGGCGAGGCGGGCGCCGCCGGGGTCGTCGGCCGTGACCAGGCCGTCGGCCTCCAGGGCTTCCAGGGCCCGCAGGTCGAGGTCGTCCATGGGCAGCGGCAAGGGCTCTGAGAAGGCGAGCCGTTCGAGCGTCGCGCGCTCCTCGCGGCAGGGACGGGCCAGGGCCTCGGCGGTGCGTTCGCGGATCGCCGCCGTCACCGGGACCGGGCCGCGCCATGTCCAGGCGTCGGTGTCCTTCCCGCGTGTGTGCGGTGCCCGCTCGCGCACCGCGTCCACCAGGTCGCGCAGCAGCCGCAGATCGCCCTGGGCGAGGTGGAGCAGCCGGCGCAGGGTGAGCGGCTCCACGGGGCCGCCGACGCCGGCCGCGAGGAGCTGTTCCATGTCCTCGCGGGGCAGCGGCTCCAGGGCCAGGCGCGGCAGCAGTTCGCCGGTCCACAGCCGGGCGACGGCGGCGGGGCACGGTGCGCCGTCCGCCGCGACGACGATGAGGCGGGTGCGGCCGTGCACGGCCAGCTGGTGGACGAGGGCGGCCGAGGCGTCGTCGAGCAGATGGGCGTCGTCGACCAGCAACAGGCGCACCCCGGAGAGCAGTTGGACGGCGCGGTGCAGGGAGACCGACTCGGGCAGCAGGTGCGCGAACGCGGCGAACGGGATGTGCCGGGTCTCGGGCGTACCGGCCGCGCGGGCGCGGTCGCCGCCGCGCACGGCCTCGGTCACCAGCCGGGTCTTGCCGCAGCCGGCCGGGCCGGTGACCACGATGCCGTGGTGACCCGCGGTGAGGGACCGGCGGATCAGGTCCAGTTCGTCCTCACGGCCGGTGAACCGCCAGGGCAGTTCAAGGGTTTTCGCGTCCCGTTCGAAAGTCGTCACGTGAGTACGAGTGCGAGTACTCACGCCTGATACAGGGCGACTTGAGTAGCCCCCGACTCAGGCGCCTGTGACCCCGCTCACGGCAGGCTGTGCGCATGACCGGACGCTACTGCAGCCTCGCGCAGCAGTCGGCCCCCGCTCCGGCGCCGGGGCTGACCGCCGAGCGGCGCGGTGCGCTGGTCGCGGGCAACCGGATCTGGGTGAACGGCACGGTGCTGCACTACTGGTTCTTCGACGGCGACACCGACGCCTCGGTCATCGCCGTGCCCGGAACCGGCTCGATGCGGCGGGTGTCGTGGGGCGGCGGCCAGGAGCAGCGGGACGTGGTGCGCGACTGCTTCCGGGAGTGGCGGGACCTGGGCATCGGTGTGTCCTTCGTCGAGGTCGGCGACCGCTATGAGGCAGAGCTGCGGATCGGTTTCCAGCCGGGCGACGGGTCCTGGTCGGCGGTGGGCCGGGACGCGCTGCGGGCCGGGCAGAACGAACGCACGATGAACTTCGGCTGGGACCTGACCGCGCCCGGGGAGCGCGGGACGGCCCTGCACCAGATCGGGCACGCGCTGGGCATGCTGCACGAACACCAGAGCCCGTACGCGGGGATCACCTGGGACGACGAGGCCGTCTATGCCGACCTGGCCGGTCCGCCGAACTTCTGGGGCCGGGACACGACGTTCCACAACATCCTGCGCAAGCTCGACCCGGACGAGGTCAACGGCACCGTCTGGGACCCGCATTCGATCATGGAGTATCCGTTCCCGGGCGGGCTGATCCTGGAGCCCGAGCAGTTCCGCGGGGGGCTCAACCCGCCGGGCACGCTCTCCGTGGCCGACAAGGAGTTCGTCCTGCGCTGGTATCCGCCGGCCGAGCGGGGGCGGCCGCCGGCGCTCGTGCCCTTCCGGTCCGTGCCGCTCGGTCTCGGCCCGGGGGAACAGGCCGACTTCACGATCGAGCCGCCGCAGACCCGCGAGTACACGGTGGGCACCTTCGGGGCGAGTGACAGCGTGGTGGTGGTCTTCGAGGAGCGGGACGGGGAACCCCGCTACCTCGCCGGCCACGACGACGGCGGCGCGCCGCACAACGCGACCGTCCGGGCGCGGCTCGTCAGGGGCCGCCGCTACTTCGTCCGAGTGCGTCAGTACTCCGCGTGGGGTTCGGGGGAGACAGCGGTCATGTGCTGGTGACGGCACGGACCGCCCACGCGGTCGGCTGGACCCACAGTCCGGCGCCGGGGGAAGGTCGGAGGCACATCACCTTCGGGGGAGGGAGATGTGCCTCCGACCCATGTCCGAGGTCCCCAGGTGGGCGACGAGTTCGCGCCGCGCCCGCGACGGCAGGAATGACATTCGTGCTGCCGGCGGCGGGCGGGCGCGGGAGGATGGCCGTATGGTCGTCGAGGTCGTGGACGAGGCGGTGCGGGTGGGTCCCGCGCCGCCGTTGCGCGGGCTGGTCGGCTGGTACTCCGGCTATCGCCAGCGCGGCCTTCCCGCCACCCGGCACCGCGGTCTGCCGTCCCCGTGGCTGACGCTGATCCTCACCCTCGACGAACCGCTCAGCATGGCCGCCCACCCCGACCCGGCCGCGTCCGCCGGCGACTACCCCACCCTGCTGGGCGGTCTGCACGTCACGCCCGCGCTGATCGACGTCCCCGGCCGGCAGTCCGGCATCCAGGTGGCGATCAGCCCGCTCGGCGCCCGCGTCCTGCTGGGGCTGCCCGCCGGGGCGCTGGCCGGGATCGACGCGCACGCGGACGACGTGCTGGGCGCGGACGTGCGCGAGGTCCACGACCGGCTGCGCGAGGCCCCCGACTGGCCGGCCCGTTTCCGGGTCGTCGACGGCTGGCTGCTCGGCCGGCTCGCCCGCGGCCGGGACGTCCGGGCCGGCGCCGCGGTCGCGGAGGCCTGGCGGCGGCTGCTCGGCGCCGGCGGCCGGCTGCGCGTCGACGAGCTCGCCGCCGGGACCGGCTTCAGCGACCGCCATCTGCGCACGCTCTTCCGCACCGAGATCGGCCTCACGCCGAAGGCCGCCGCCCGGGTCGTCCGCTTCGACCTGGCCCGGCGCCGTCTGGCCGCCCGGCCGGGCCCACCCGATCTGGCGGGTCTGGCCGCCGACTGCGGTTACGCGGACCAGTCCCACCTGGACCGGGAGTTCGCCGCGCTGGCCTCCTGCACCCCCAGCGCGTGGCTGGCGCAGGAGTTCCGAAACATCCAAGCCGGGCACCATCCGCCCGCGTGACGCTGAGGGAGTCCACCCACCCTCCCCACGAAAGAGGCGTATCCCATGACCAGCACTCCCGGCCCCGCCGAGCGATCCCCCGCCCCGCAGGTCTGGCCCACCCTGCGCGCCCGTGACGCCCGCGCCCTGATCCGGTTCCTCGTCGACGCGTTCGGCTTCGAGGAGACGGTGGTGTACGGCGACGGCGAACTGGTGGAGCACGCACAGGTCAGCTGGCCCGAGGGCGGCGGCGTGATGCTGGGCTCCGTGCGCGAGGGCCGGGGCGAGGGCGAGGGCCCGACCCCGCCCGGTCACTTCAGTGCCTACGTCGTCACCGCCGACCCGGACGCCGTGCACGCCCGCGCCAAGGCCGCCGGCGCCGACATCATCACCGACCTGCACGTCACGGACTACGGCTCCCGCGACTTCGCCGCCCGTGATCCCGAGGGCAACCGCTGGTACTTCGGCACCTATCGCGGCGAGCCGCGCTGAGTCGGTCAGGAGCCCGGTCGCTGCTGCCGGATGCGCTGGGCGACGGCGCTGTTCTCCGTCTCCCACCACGGGCGCACCAGATCCGGCCCCTGCGCCGCCCCTTCCACCGGGCCGGCCGGGACCAGTTCCGTCGCCAAGCGGCGGTCCAGCGCGACCGTCTCCGCGCGTTCGGCGCGGGCCCACTGGACCAGGATCGCGAGCAGGAAGGGCAGCGCCACCAGCTCGGCGATGCCGATCATCGCGCCGCCGCCGACCTGCTGATCGTGCCGGACGTCCGGCGACCAGGCCGGGGCGTGGTGCAGGTACCAGGCGCCGGCGATCAGGGTGCCGTGGGTCATGACCACGATGCCCGGTACGGCGTCGACGATGCCGTCGAGGAAGACCAGCGCCCCCCGCACGGGGTGGGTGCACCAGCGCGGCAGCGCCTCCTCGCGGGTGAGCACCGGTACGACGAACAGGCAGCCGGCGAGCAGCAGGTGCAGATACATCACCTGGTGCAGCCAGCCCACGCGCAGCGCGGTCTCGAAGTACGGCGTGAAGTACACGGTCAGCTCGGTGGCCAGTACCAGGACCGTGCTGACCAGCGGGAAGGTGAGCAGCCGTAGCGGACGTCCGGTCATGGCCCGCCGCAGGCGTCCGGCGGCGGGCTCGGGCAGGGCGCGCAGGGCGAGCCGCAGCGGGTCGCCCAGCGCCAGGCCGAGCGGTGCGATCAGGTCGAGGAGGATGTTCTGCACCGCAGCCGGCCAGAACAGCACGTGGTCGTAGACGGCGAGGGCCGACATGGTGGCCACGACGAGGGCGCCCAGGCCGAGCAGCCCGAAGGCGGCGCCGCGCGCCACGGGCCAGAGCTCGCCCCGGCGCCGCAACCGCAGGACGCCCCAGCCGTAGAGCCCGGCGAGGAGGGCGACGAGCAGCAGCGCGGGCACGTCCCACTGCCACGAGGTGAACAGGCGTCCCGGGGTCAGTTCCGGCGGACTCCCCATGACGCCCCTCTCTCCACGGCAGGCCGGCCTGGCGACGACCGGACTCGCCGAGGCACTTTACGCCGCCGGTGACCTGCCCGAACGCATCACGCCAGGCGATCGCCCGCCGTCATACCTTGCTCATGCCGAGCTCTTACCCAAGGGGTCCGGTTCGGGCCGCGGCGGTGCCCCGGGGTCAGGTCGGGTATGCCTGTTCCGGTCCGTCGTGGGGGTGGCGGTGACTCGAAGCCTTGGTGCGGGGCGGCGGGAGGGTGTGGTGAGGACGGCGAGGCAGCCGACGACCAGGGCGATGCCGACCCAGCCGAGCAGGGGCAGGCGCTCGCCGACGACCAGTACGGCGAGCACGGCCGCGACGGCGGGTTCCAGCAACGAGAGCGTGGTGGCGGTGCTCGCCGGGACGTGCGCCAGGCCCCAGCCGAACAGCAGGTACCCGAGGAACATCGGGATCAGGGCCATGTAGGCACCGACGGCCGCGTTGGACCAAGAGGCCAGCAGCGGGGCGCCGGTGACCAGCAGCACGGGCAGGAGCAGCAGACCGCCCAGGCCGAAGACCGTGCCCATGGCGGCGCCCGACGGGATGCCGCGGCTGATCAGGCGGTGGGCGGCCCAGGAGTACAGGGCGTAGGTGAAGCCGGCGACCAGGCCGAGTGCCACGCCGAGTACGGTCGCCCACGCGGAGTGGCCCGCCGTACCGGATTCCGGCCGGGCCGCTTCGGCCAGGCAGAGCAGCACGGTGCCGGACAGGCCCAGGCCGGCTCCGGCCGTCCAGCGGCGGGTGAGGCGGCGGCCGTCCCCTACCCGTTCGATGACCGCCGAGACGAGCGGCGCCGAGCCGATGGAGACGACCGTTCCGGCGGCGACGCCGGCCAGGTGCATGGAGCTGTAGAAGGCCAGCGGATAGGCGCCCACCGACAGCGCGCCGGTCACGACCACACCGCGGTGCGCGCGCAGGCGCGCCGCTTCCCCGGCGATGCGCGGGGCGGCCAGAAGGGCCCGGAGCAGACCGCCCAGTCCCATGGCCGCGGCCCCGATGGCGAGCGGCCCCACGCCCGGGGCGAAGGTCGCCGCCGTACCGGTGGTCCCCCACAGGACCGACGCCATGAGCACGCACACCGCGCCCGTGCCCGCCGAAGCGGGCCCGCGCACGGCCGGCCGCGTCACAGCCCGTCCAGCAGGTCGGCCGTCATGGCCCGCGCACGCGCCACCCGGGTGGCGGCACCCTCCAGGCCGGCGCGCGCCATGGCGCCCTCCAGCAGGAAGGACAGCTGCTCCGCCAGGGCGCGCGCCTCCTCGGGGCGGTCGGGCAGCAGTTCTCCGAGGTGTCCGGCGAGCAGGGCCTCGACCTCCTCCTTGTGCCGGCGCACCAGGTCCCGCCCCTCGTGGCCGGCGGGCAGTTCGGCGGCCGCGTTCAGCAGCCCGCACCCGCGGAAGCCGCGTTCGTAGGCGAAGGCGGCGTGATCGGCATACGCGTCGAAGACGGCAAGGACGCCGCCGCGCGGGTCCCGGACCGCCGCCAGCCGTTGCCGGTACAGGCCGAGCCACTCCTCGTGCCGCTCGTCGAGGTAGGCCAGCACCAGGTCGGCCTTGGAGGAGAAGTTGTTGTACAGGCTCATCTTGGCCACGCCGGCCTCGGCGGTGATGGTGTCGATCCCGGTCGCCGAGACGCCGTCCGCGTAGAAGCGGCGCGCGGCTGCGGCGAGCAGCCGGTCGCGCGCGCTGCCGGGCCGCTTGCCGGGGCGTGCTGCCGGGGTGGCCGTGTCGTCCATGGGGCCCTCCTGTCAAGCGATTAGGTAGGTCGGTCTACCTAGTATTCCATACGGTTTCCCGGTGCAACCATTCGCGTGCGGAGGCGGTCTGTTGTTGCGGAACTCGCGTTCCCACAGCGTTCGTTCGCCTGTCGCCGATGCTTCACCCCGAGGACCCCCCATGCTCCAGAGCTCCCCCGGCCTCCGCCCGCTCCGACTGGCCGCCGGCGCCCTCGGCGCCGTCGCCCTGACAGCCTTGAGCGTCACGCCGGCCGCCGCCGACGACGACTCCGGGGCGGTACTGACTCTGAGCCCCATCGCCCCGATCAGCGGTGTGAAGCCGGGCGACGGCTTCGACGTGCCGGCCTCGTTCACCAGCAGCGGCAGCGCCTCCATCGGCAAGGTCTATCTGTCGTACTCCGTCACCCGCGGCCTGAGCCACACCGAGTTGCCCTCCAACTGCCTGCGTTACGAGGTGGCCTCGTTCGACGAGGCGCCCAGCAAGTCCGAGGCCGTCTGCGAGTTCGACCAGACGGTGAAGCCCGGTGTCGTCTACGCGCCGGAGAAGTCGCTGACGCTCAAGGCCCTCGACCGCGCCCTGTACGACCGGCTGCGGGTGGTCGTCGCCACCGACGACCCCGCTCCCACCGACGGCGCCTACGAGCCCGTCCGCGGCACCGGCCCCGCCGTCAAGCTGGTCGAGCGGCCCGACGACGAGCCGGCGCACCCCGGTTACAGCCAGCACCCCGACTGGGACGCGGTCGACGTCGAGGTCACGACCGAGAACACCGCCGACTTCCAGGTCACCGGCGCCGATCTCAAGGGGCGGGTGGGCGACAGGGTCGGTCTGACGGTGAGGTTCACCAACGCCGGTCCGGCCTGGGTGCTGCGGGACGGGGACATCCCGGTCACCAAGGTGAAGATCAGGGTGCCGGCCGGTACGACGGTCACCAAGGCCCACGACTTCTGCGACAAGGTGGCCACCGGAAGCTACGAGTGCGGCACCAGCCAGGCCTGGGAGAACGAGGGCGGGGGCGAGACCTACACCTTCAAGCTGCGCATCGACAAGGCGGTGCCCGGCGCCAAGGGCTCGGTGTCGCTCGCCGGGGCGTCCCGGCCGTTCGACGACCACAAGGCGAACGACAAGGCCGACATCACGCTCGACGTCGCCGGCAGCGGCGGCTCCACGGGCGGTTCCGGCTCGTCGACGTCCGGCGGCGGTTCGGGCGCCTCGTTCACCGGCGGTTCCACCTCCACGGGCGGCGGTTCCGCCACCGGGGGCGGCTCGTCCACGAGCGGCGCCTCCGCGCAGTCCGGCTCCGGCGGCGATCTGGCGAGCACCGGTTCCGGCGCGGTCCTGCCCGTCGCCGGCGCGGCCGCCGCGGCCGTCGCCGTGGGCGCGGGCGCCGTCGTGGTGGCACGCCGCCGCCGCGCCTCCCGCGGCTAGGGCACGACCCGTGCACGGCACCTCGTGGGGGGTCCGCCCACGAGGTGCGGGTGTCAGTGCAGGTCGGCGCCGGCGACGCTGCCGGTGACCCGGCCGTCCGTCAGCGGGGAGTCGGCGGGCGCGTTGTCGTCGAGGAAGCCGCCCGACTGGTGCGACCACAGCTTCGCGTAGGCGCCCCCGGCCGCGAGCAGTTCCTGGTGCGTGCCCTGTTCGAGGATCCGGCCGCGGTCGAGGACGACGAGCCGGTCCATGCCGGCGACCGTGCTCAGCCGGTGCGCCACCACCAGGGCCGTGCGCCCCTCCATCAGCCGCCACAGCGCTTCCTGCACGAGGATCTCGCTCTCGGAGTCCAGTGCGCTGGTCGCCTCGTCGAGCAGCAGGATCGGCGCGTCGCGCAGGATCGCCCGGGCCAGGGCGACGCGTTGGCGCTGTCCGCCGGACAGCTTGATGCCCCGCTCGCCGACCATGGTGTCGAAGCCGTGCGGCAGCGCGTCGGCGAACTCCGTGACGTGCGCCGCCTCCGCCGCCCGGCGGATCTCGGCTTCGGTGGCGTCCGGCCGGGCGAAGGCGATGTTGTCGCGCAGGGTGCGGTGGAACATGGCCGGGTCCTGCGGCACGTACGCGATGAGGCCGCGCAGGTCGGCCTGGCGCATCCGGCTGATGTCCTGGCCGCCGACGAGGATCCGGCCGCCGTCGATGTCCGTCATCCGCAGCAGCAGCCGCGTCAGCGTGGTCTTGCCCCCGCCGGACCGGCCGACGAGGCCGATCTTCGTGCCACTGGGGACGGTCAGGTCGAGTCCGTCGAAGAGCGGCTCCCCTCCCCCGTGGGCGAAGGTCACCCGCTCGAAGCGGACATCGGCGGGGCCCTCGCGCAGCGGCTCCGGGGCCGTCGGGTCGAGCACGGTCGGCGGCACCAGCAGCAGCTCGGTGAACTGCGCGGCCTCCGTCATCGAGCTCTCCAGGCGACGGTAGATCTGGTTGAAGTCGAACATGATCTTGGTGGCGTTGGTGTAGTAGGTGAAGGCGACGACGATCGCCTCCACCCCGTGCCCGCCGCCGGTGAGAGTGACCGCGAGCAGCAGCCCGAGGACGTTGGTCAGCACGGACATCGGCGCGACCAGCGTGTCGATGCGGAGGTTGCCGTAGTCCCACGACCGCAGCATCAGACGACGTGAGTGCGCGACCCGCGAGCGGTGTTCGGCGGCCTCTCGTTCCTCGGCGGCGAACGCCCGGACCGTGTCCATGTTCATCAGGCTGTCGGCGACATGGCCCGACACCCGGGCGATCGCCTCCTCGCGCTGGTCGACGAGGGCCTGGCGGCGCCGGATGAGCGGGGCCACCAGCAGGGCCGTCAGCGCGATCATCGCCAGCAGGCCGACGACCAGCAGCGGTTCGTAGCGCCACAGCACAACCGATCCGAAGATCAGCGGCACGAGGCTGCCCACGACGTTGAAGGTGAGGGTGTCGATGAAGTCCTCGAAGCGGGAGGCGAAGCTCAGCACCCGCTTGGTCAGCGATCCGGCGAAGTTGTCGTGGAAGAACGCGGCGTCCTTGGCGAACAGCTCGTCCATGCCCAGGACGTACAGGTGCTCGACGCCGAGGGCGTCGAGACGGTTCAGACAGTGCAGGCCGATGCGCCAGAGGCCCTCCGCCAGCAGCATGACGCCGGCGAAGCCGATGACGTACGGCAGTGTCGCGCCGAGGCCGACGCCGTCGTCGCCGGCGATGCGGGCGACGAGCTTGGCCACGATGAGCGGCGCGATGTAGTTGAGGCCGATGTTTCCGAGGGCCGGCAGCAGCATGGCGGGTGCCGTCAGCCGCCGTAACCGGGCCAGTTGTCGTCCGTAGTAACGAAGTGCGAGGAGCACGGAGCCCCTGCGCGGCGAACCCGCGCGTGCGTCAGCTGATCCCATCCCGATCCCGTCGTCGTACGGCGGTGGTCCTGCGCGTGGTTCGGCGGAGAACGTCGTTCGCGTGAGCGCCCTCGCACAGCTCGCGGCGACGCCCTCGCGCGAGTACGTGCAGGCCAGAAATGGGAGTGTCCCGCGAAGGCCCCCGCCCGGTCCACGCGTTTTCCGCCCGCCGGGAGGTGCGCCCGCGGCGCGCGGGACGCACGTCACGAGCGGCCGACAGACCGGGGCTGTCACAGAATCGCCCCCTGTCCGGTCCTGGTTCTGTGAGGACCGACACCAGCACCACCCGACAGGCGGAGGTGACCGCGGAACCGGCGGGGTACGGCTCTGGCATGGCGGACGCGGAACCGGGAGCAGGGATGAACACCGAGGACGACAGGGCTTCCCTCGGCGAGGCCACGAGGGCGTTTGTGGCGGCCCGCCCCCAGCTCTTCGGCATCGCCTACCGCGTCCTCGGCAGTGCCACGGAGGCCGAGGACATCGTCCAGGAGGCGTGGCTGCGGTGGCACAACACCGATCGCGGCGCCGTACGCGAACCGGCGGCGTTCCTCGCCACCATCACCGCCCGGCTGTCGATCAATCTCGCCCAGTCCGCCCGGGTGCGACGCGAGTCGTACACCGGCCCCTGGCTGCCGGAGCCGGTCGACACGCGTGCCGACCCGCAGTTGGGGGCGGAGCGGGCCGAGGCGCTCGACATGGCGGTGCTCTTCCTGCTGGAGAAGCTGAATCCCGTGGAGCGCGCCGCCTATGTGCTGCGAGAGGCCTTCGACTACGCGTACCCCCAGATCGCGGAGATGCTGGAGCTGAGCGAGGCCAACACGCGTCAACTGGTGAGCCGCGCCCGCAAGCACCTGTCGTCGGACCGCCGCAGGCCGGTGGAGCCCGCGGCGCACCGGCGGCTGATGCGGGTGTTCCTGGACGCGGCGCAGACCGGCGATCTGGCCGTCCTCGAAGGCCTGCTCGCCGAGGACGTGGCCAGCTACTCCGACGGTGGCGGGGTCCGCGGGGCGTCGAGGATCCCGGTCTTCGGACGTCCGCGTGTCTCCCGGTACCTGGCCGCCTTCGCCCCGCGCTTCTGGCCCGGCAAGGACATCCGGCAGGTGGAGGCCAACGGCATGCCGGCCGTCCTCGTCCTGGCCGACGGGGAGGCCGTGGCCCTGCTGTACCTCGACGCCTCGGAACGCGGCATCGAGCGCCTCCTGTGGGTCATGAACCCGCGCAAACTCGCGCCCTACGTGGCATCCCTGGACGGCTGAGCACCGGACCCACCCGTGCTGTCGAGCGCGGGCGGGTCACCTGTCACAAGTCACCGCCCTGCCCTGTCTGTCCTCATGCAGGGACCAGAAAGACTCCGAAAGGGAATCCGACATGAAGGTTGTAGTGATCGGTGGCACCGGGCTCATCGGCTCGAAGGTGGTCGCACGGCTCGGCGAACACGGGCACGAGGCGGTCGCGGCAGCGCCCGGCACGGGCGTCGACACGCTGACCGGTGCGGGACTGGCCGAGGTCCTGCGGGACGCGTCGGTCGTGGTCGACGTCTCCAACTCCCCCTCGTTCAAGGACGAGGACGTCATGGACTTCTTCCGCACGTCCACGACCAACCTCCTCAAGGCGGAGGCCGAGGCCGGTGTGGCGCACCATGTCGCCCTGTCCGTCGTCGGCACCGAACGCCTGCTGGAGAGCGGGTACTTCCGGGCCAAGCAGGTCCAGGAGGACCTGATCAGGGCGTCGAACGTCCCCTGGTCGATCGTGCACGCCACCCAGTTCTTCGAGTTCGTGAAGGGACTCGCCGACGGGATGACCGAGGGCGACACCGTCCGCCTGCCCGACGCGAAGATCCAGCCCATGGTCTCCGACGACGTCGCCGCGGCCGTCGGCCGTACCGCGGTCGGCGACCCGGTGGGCGGCGTGGTGGAGACCGGCGGCCCCGAGGTCTTCCGGCTCGAGGAGTTCATCCGTATGGGACTGGCCGCGCAGAACGACTCCCGCGAGGTCGTCACGGACCCGCAGGCCCGCTACTGGGGTGCCGAGTTGCGGGACGACACGCTTCTGCCGGGCCCGCACGCGCACCTCGCCGAGACCCGCTTCGCCGACTGGCTCGCGCGGCGGAAGTGAGCCCGCTGGGGGCCCTCGCCTGCCGGCGAGGGCCCCCACCACTCCCTGCTCCGCCCTCGACGTCTGCAACGCCGTGCCTCGGCGCATCGCATGGCCTTCGCCCTCCGTCGTACCGCCCCAGACGCCTTCCACGTTCCCCGCCCGCATCGCCCAGGCTCGCGACACCCCCTTGGCCGCGCGCGTCCAGCAGCTGGAGAAGCGGCTGTCGCAGGCGCTGGGAACGCGGGCATGGCACGAATCGGGACTCGGAGCCCCAGCGGACATCGACGAACTCCAGCGGAAGATCGCCAGGCTGGAGCAGCGAAACGTCGAACTGACCGGCGCGCTGGAGGAAGTCCGGTCCGACCTGGATGCCGCGCGGCAGGCCAACCGGGACCCCGGCCTCGTGAACGGTGCTGGCGGTCGACCGGGGCCGACTCAGCCGCGTTGGTTCAGAGCTCCGGTCACCGGGTGGTTGACGAGATCCCGTCCGATCGTGATCGGGCGGGATCCGACAGCCGCCTGCGGGATTCACTCAAGCTGGTGTCCGAAAACAAGCACCGGCTGAGGCGATTGTCCAGCAGGTCCAGGCCGTCGTTCCGGCTACATGGCGGTCTGGTTCGAGGTGGCGTGGAGGGAGCCGAGCAGGTTGAGGACCTGGGCGCTGGGGCTGCCGGGTTCGGCCTGGTAGATGACGAGTTGCTGGCCCGGAGCGTCGCGTACGTCGAAGGCCTGGTAGGTGAGGGTCAGGGGGCCGACGTTCGGGTGGAGGAAGTGCTTGGCGTCCTGGGTCTTGCCTCGCACGGCGTGGGTGTTCCACAGGCGGGTGAAGTCCGCGCTGTGCTCGGTGAGGGCGTGGACGAGTTCCCGCAGCCGCGGGTTGTCCGGGTCGAGGCCGGCCGCCTGGCGCAGGTGGCCCACGGTGGCCTGCGCCGTGCGACTCCACCGGGTGTAGAACTGTCGGCCCGCCGGGTCGAGGAAGGTCATGCGGGCCAGATTGTCCGCCTGCTCGAAGGGTGAGTGCAGGGCCTCGGCCAGGGCGTTGGCTGCCAGGACGTCCAGGGTCCGGTTGATGACGAACGCCGGGGCGCCCGGGTAGCCGTCCATCAACTGGCGAAGGGCGGGACTGACCCGGTCCGTTGTGTGGGTGAACTGGTTGGTCGGCGCTGTCCCGGCCAGCTGGTGCAGGTGCGCGTGGGCGTCGGGGCCCAGTCGCAGGGCTCGGCCGAGCGCGTCGAGCACCTGGGCCGAGGGGTGGCGTTCGCGCCCCTGTTCCAGGCGGGTGTAGTAATCCGCGTTCACCCCGGCCAGGACGGCGACCTCCTCACGGCGCAGTCCGGCGACTCTGCGCACGCCGTAGCTCGCCATGCCGACGTCCTGCGGCCGCAGGGCCGCCCTGCATGCGCGCAGGAACTCTCCCAGGTGGTTGTCGGTCATGTCCTCAGGCTAGGCCGCAGGGGCGGTGTGCTGCCTGGGTGCACCGCACCCAGGCAGCA
This sequence comes from Streptomyces sp. SLBN-31, assembly GCF_006715395.1. NCBI lineage: Bacteria > Bacillati > Actinomycetota > Actinomycetes > Kitasatosporales > Streptomycetaceae > Streptomyces > Streptomyces sp. SLBN-31. The sequence goes on along the minus strand of NZ_VFNC01000001.1, from coordinate 2,542,916 downwards.
CACGTCCTGGTCGGCGGACTTCGACCTGTCCAGACTCGGCCGGGCAGGACAGATCCACACCCATGGACGAGGGGAGTCCGTCATGACAGGGAACACGGAGGAGGGCCACACCGACGTGGTCGGCATGTGGGTGACCGCGGACGGTCACATCCGCCAGGAGTTGCTGCCGGACGGCCGGTACGACGAGGCCCGCGGCAACCGAAGCAGCGCGTACACGGGCCGCTACACGGTGACCGGCAACCACATCGATTACGTCGACGACTCCGGGTTCACCGCGACGGGCGACATCCGCGACGGGGTGCTCTACCACGAGCACCTCGTGCTCCACCGAGAGGAAACGCAGGTATGACAGACGCAGCCAAGGTCGTGGCGGTCACCGGAGCGAGCAGCGGGATCGGAGAGGCGACCGCCCGTCGGCTTGCCGCCGATGGCCACAACTTGTTCCTCGGGGCACGACGCGCCGATCGTCTCGATGCGTTGACCAAGGAGATCACCACCGCGGGCGGCACTGCGGCGTTCCGGCGGCTGGATGTCACGGATGCCGCCGATGTCCGGGCCTTCATGTCCGCCGCCCGAGAGCGCTACGGCCGAGTGGACGTGGTGGTCAACAACGCCGGAGTGATGCCTCTCTCGCCGCTGGAAGCGCTGAAGACCGATGAGTGGGACCGGATGATCGACGTGAACGTGCGGGGAGTCCTGCACGGCATCGCCGCCGCCCTGCCCACGATGCGCGCTCAGGGCGGCGGGCACTTCGTGAACATCGCCTCCGTCGGCGCATACGAGGTCTCTCCCACCGCAGCCGTCTACTGCGCGACGAAGTTCGCCGTCCGCGCTGTCTCCGAAGGACTGCGCCAGGAGGCCACCGGGGACATCCGGGTCACTCTCGTCTCCCCGGGCGTGACCGAGTCCGAACTCGCCGACGGTATCTCCGACCCTGCTGCCAGGGAGGCCATGAAGACCTACCGCGCCGTTGCTCTGCCCGCCTCCGCCATAGCGGAGGCCATTGCTTACGCCATTCGCCAGCCTTCGCAGGTCGACGTCAACGAAATCGTCGTCCGCCCCACCGCAAGCGCCCAATGACACGCGGTAGTGCCACACATGCTGCACACGACAGTGTCGATCACACCGGCGCTGAGCTGCACAAAGGACGGACCAGCTCGTCGTGAAGCCGTCGGCGGCCGCCGCCCCGCGCACCTCCGAGGCGGCACCCGGCACGATCGCCGACCCTACCGCCGCGCGAAGGGGCCGACCGCGGCTGCGGCGCCGGTGGTCGAGGAGGTCGTGGGGGTGGCGGCGGCACGGCGCCCTCGCGCGGGCCGTGTGCGGGGCGTCTGCCGCCGAGGACGGTGAGCTGCTCGCGTCGCTGCAGTGCCCGGACGTCACGGCCCTCTTCGACGGCCGCGGCAAGGTGCGGGTGCCGACCGGGCCGGTCCACGGCGGTCGGGCCGTCGCCGAGAACCTGCTGATCCTCCTCGGCGGCCGCCCGCGGCCCGCCCTGAGCGCTCGTGCCGTCGACGGCCGCACCAGCCTCGTCGCCCGCCACGGCGACCGTGTCGTGGCCGTCATCGGCCTCGACGTCACCGGCGGCCGGGTCGCCGGGTTCTGGATCGTCCTCAACCCCGACACGCTACGGTCCTGGAACCGGGCCCCCGCATGCCCCGACTCGCCCTCGAAGTCGCCCGACACGGAAAAAGGGCCTTCACAGACTTCCGTCCGTGAAGGCCCTTCGCACCGTCGGGACGACAGGATTTGAACCTGCGACCCCTTGACCCCCAGTCAAGTGCGCTACCAAGCTGCGCCACGTCCCGGTGCGCGCTTCGCGGTGGACCGCGTGATCGCGCACGTCAACCTTACCGTACGGGTAACGGTGTGTGCGTCGGCCCGACGGCGGGGCCGGCCCGGTGCTCGCCGGGCCGGCCCGGTCGTGTCAGCCTCGGGTGGCCGGCGCGACGGCCTGCGGCTCGGCGGGCGCCGGGTCGTCGCCCGCCCGCGCCGTACCGGTCAGGCGTCCGGAGCGTGCCGTCGGTACCAGCAGCGCCGCCAGCGCGGCGGCCAGGGACAGCACCGCCAGCAGCGCGAAGCCGTGAGTGTAGCCGGATTCGTACGGCAGACCCGAGGGCTGGAGCCGGCCGGTGACCAGCACGCCGGTCAGGGCGGCGCCGATGGAGCCGCCGATGGTGCGGATGTTGGCGTTCATGCCGGTCGCGGCGCCGGTCTGGTCGGCCGGGACGCTGCCGACGATGAGGTTGGCCATGGAGGCGAAGGCCAGGCCGATGCCGAGGCCGAACACACCGGAGACGACGGCGACCTGCCACTGGGCGGCGTGCCAGAGGGCGAGGAAGCCCAGGGCGAGGGCGCCGAGCGCGGCGCCCGCCGTCAGCAGCGGCTTCGCGCCGATCACGGGCTCCAGTCGGCCGCTGAGGATGCCCGAGGCGAACATCGCGATCAGCATCGGGAGCATCAGCAGCCCGGAGGCCGTCACGCTCGCGCCGAAGCCGTACCCGGCGGAGCCCGGTGTCTGGACGAAGCCCGGCAGGAAGGACCACAGCGCGTAGATGCCGGCGCCGAACAGCAGGGCCGCGGCGTTGGTGGTCCACACCGCCGGCAGTCGCATCACGCGCAGGTCGATGAGCGGGGTGCGCGAGCGGGCCTCGGCCAGCAGCCACACCGCGAACAGGACGGCCGCCGCGAGGAACAGGCCGATCACCTTCCCCGAGCCCCAGCCCCACTTGGCCGCCTGGCTCAGCGGCAGCAGCAGTGCCACCAGCCAGGCCGACAGCAGGCCCGCGCCCAGCCAACTGACGCCGCCTTCGGCCCTGTTGGCCGACTCGGGGACGTAGCGCAGGGCGATGAGGACGGTGGCCGCGACGACGCCGACGGGGATCCAGAACAGCCAGCGGTAGTCGAGCGCGGAGACGATGGGTCCGGCGGCGACGATGCCGACGCCGCCGCCCGCGGCGATCACCGCGGAGAGGTTGGAGATGCTGCCGGGCACCCGGGAGGGGGCGAACTCGTCCCGGATGATCCCGAAGGAGAGCGGGAACAGGGCGCCGCCGACGCCCTGCACGACCCGCGCGACGATCAGGACGCCGATTGTCGGGGCGAGCGCGGCGAGCAGACAGCCGAGCAGCACGACGAGCAGGACGGCGACGAGGATGCGTTTCTTGCCGATCAGATCGCCGACGCGCCCGAGTATCGGCGTGAAGACGGAGGCGGACAGCAGGTAGGCCGTCATCACCCAGGTCGCGGTGGACTGGGAGGTGTGCAGCGCGTGCTGGACGGTGGGCAGGGCGGGCGCGATCAGCGACTGCAGCATGGCGAACACACCGGCACCGGTCGCGAGGACCGAGAAGGTGAGACGGGTGGACTGGCGGGGCATGAGGGGCCTCTCCGAACGGGGTGCGGCCTCGGGCCGCGGTCGTACGGGCCTGGTACGCCGCTCGCGCGGCACCGGCACGCCGACGGCCGCGGTGAGCGGTCGCGGAAAGGTGGTCGTCGGACCTCGCACTGCTAAAGTGGAGGTACGCCTCCACTCTAGCGGAGGCAACCCTCCGCTTCAAGTAGCGGAGGTACCCCTCCGTATTGATCGTGCTCGGGAGGCATCCGTGACGTTCCCCGTAGGCGAGATCGTGACGTCCCGGCGGCCCCACCGGAAGGACGCCGCCCGCAACTACGACGCCCTGCTGGCCGCGGCGCGCGAAGCCTTCGCCGCGCACGGCGCGGAGGCGTCCCTGGAGGACATCGCCCGCCGTGCGGGCGTGGGCATCGGCACGCTGTACCGGAACTTCCCGACCCGGCGTGACCTCTTCGAGAGCGTCTACGCGGACGAGGTCAACGAGCTGTGCCGGGTCGCCCAGGAGGTCGCCGAGCTGGAACCCTGGGAGGCGCTGACAGCCTGGCTGCGCCGCTTCACCGGCTACATGGTGACCAAGCGGGCCGTGCGCGAGGCCCTGAACGACGAGTCGGAGATCTTCCAGGCCTGCCGGAGTTCGATGTACGCGGCGGGCGGACCGCTGTTCGAGCGAGCGCAGGCGGCCGGTGAGGCCCGCAAGGACATGGACTTCACCGACCTGCTGCGGATGGTCGCCGGGATCACGGCGACGGCCTTCGACGACGACGCCCAGCGGGACCGGGTGCTCGCCATCGCCCTCGACGGGGTGCGCTCCCGCCGGCCCGCGGGGGCCGAAGGCGCCTAGGAGACCGGTGCGAGGGCGCCTTGGGCGGGTGCGGGTGGTTCGTCGCTGGTCGCGCAGTTCCCCGCGCCCCTGAAAAGACGCCTGGGGAGCCGTGCGCAACCTGTCGGCGGAGGACCGGACGGGGCCGGGACCGACTCCGGGCCGCTCGCCGGTCTCCCGGCGTAGGGTCCCTGCCATGCGACTCACCGTTCTCGGCGGCTGCGGCGCCTGGCCCACCGCACGGCAGGCGTGCAGCGGCTACCTGATCGAACACGCCGGCTTCCGGCTGCTGATCGACCCCGGATACGCCACGCTGCCCCGCCTGCTGACACGCCTCGACGTGGGCGCGGTCGACGCGGTGCTCGTCAGCCACGGGCACCCCGACCACTGCGCCGACCTCAACCCCCTTCTGCGGGCTCGGGCGTTGCGGGAGAACCCGGCGCCCCCGCTCGCCGTGTACGCGCCGCACCGGGCGCTGGACGCCGTCCTCGCCCTGGACCGCCCGGGCATGCTGGCGAAGGCCCTGTGCCTGCACGAGTTCAGCCCGGGCGACCGTTTCGGCATCGGCCCGTTCACGGCGGACACCGTGCTGCTGCCGCACTTCGTGCCCAACGCCGGCATCCGGCTGAGCACGCCCGACGGCGTGCTCGTCTACACCGGCGACACGGGCCCCAGCCCGGACGTGCCGCGTCTGGCGCGCGACGCGGACCTGCTGGTGTCCGAGGCGACCTACCCGCGTCGGGTGCCGGACGAGGACGCCTGTTTCCTGCTCACCGCGGAGCTGGCCGGGCGGTATGCCCAACAGGCGGGCGTTTCACGGCTGTTGCTGACCCATCTGTGGCCCGGTACCGATCGGGCGACGGCGCTCGAGGCGGCCGGTGAGGGCTTCTCGGGGCCCGTCGGCGTCGCCGTACCGGACCTGGTCGTCGACCTCTGAGCGGTCGCCGGGTCAGACCGCGGCGACCGCTTCCGCGATCACGCCGGCGACCCGTGCGGGTTGCTGGACCAGCAGGAGGTGACCGGCGTCGGGCACCGTGACCATGCGGACGTGCGGGCAGGCTTCCAGGCCCTTGCGTTCGGTGTCCGTCAGGCCGATCTCGTCGTGGTCACCCCTGACGACCCAGGCGGGGACGGCGGCCTCGCACAGCCGGTCGACCAGCGAGGGATGGCGGCCCAGGTACTCGTAGTAGCGGTGGACGATCCTGCGGCAGGTCGCGGGGTCGTTGCCGCGCATCGCCGCGGCCAGCACGTCCGCGCGGGCCTTGGGCAGTTCGCGTTTCATGGCGGTCGGCACGATCCTGAGCATCCCCGACCAGGCCACCGCACCGAGGCCGGGGACCCGCCCGAGCGCGTCCATCACCGCCAGGAAAGACGCCTCGTCCTTGCGCGAGAAGGTGGGCGACAGCAGGACCAGCGGGCCCTTGAACAGCCCGGCCGCCGCCATCTCCAGCGCCACGTTCGCCCCGAGACTGTGGCCGACGACGACATCGCATCCGGTGTCGGCCGCGAAGCGTGCCATCAGCTCCGCGTAGTGCTCCATGGACACGTCCTCGGGCGCCTCGGTCCCGGCCATCCCCGGCTGCGTCACCGCCACCGTGCCCACGTCGGCGAGTACGGGCTCGGCCATGACGTCGGCGTAGAACTCGGTCGAGCACATCCCGCCCGGAATCATCATCACCCGGTGCGTGGCCCCCTCGGGCCCCGCACGCCGGACATCCCAACGCTCGCTCATACAACGAGCGTGACCCCAAGCGGGACACCTCGCATCCGCTACGGCAACCGGCCAACCGCCCCGCCACCGAGTCCCCACCACCGCCCACCGGCTCTCACAGCGGGCCCACACCTCCCACCACCAGCCGGCCCCTGCGGCTGGGCCGCACCGGGCGACGGCCGCGCGCCGCCTAGGACGCCGGTGCTGGCCGCGCCGCAGGACGCGGGTGCCGTCCCCCACACGTCGGACGCCGACTCCACCTGGCGCATGAGTTTCGAACTCCGTACGCGGAACCGTGATGGGCGACCTCGAGAACGTCCACGCCGCCCAGCAGCGCACCCTGCCCGGGGCCTCAACAGGTCCTGTTGAGCTGGCGGTTGGAGAGCTCCGAGCAGCAGCAGCCGAAAACCGCCGAGCGGACGAGCACGGCACCTGCCAGGACAGCGCGCCGGCGCATCGCTGCTCTCCGACGGGCGCACGGGTGACCGAGGTGAGCCGCGCCGCCGCCTGCCCGCGTACGGGCGCGCCTTGGTCCCATGGAGCCGGCGCTGGATGCCTCCCTCGAACATCCGCCGCCGGGATGCCGTCCGGCAAGAACGGCGGGTGCCGGCCCCGTGTCGTCGTGGGGCCGGCGTCTGTTGTTGTACCGCCCCGTCGGTCGACCGGGCGGGGGCCGTTGTCAGTGGGCGGCGACCAGGTTCTGTTCGGTGTCGGCCGGGGTGCCCGTCGGTGGGGTGCGCAGGGCGGCGATGCCGATGAAGACCGTGGAGGAGACTCCGGCGAGGGCGAAGGCGGTGAAGCCCCACTCCCCGTTGCCGGCGGCGAGCAGCTGGCCGCCGAGCCATGGGCCGAAGACGGCGCCGAAGCGGCCCATGCCGGACGTCCAGCCGACGGCGGTGGCGCGGCTGTCCGGGGTGGAGCGGATGGAGACGGTCGCATAGATCATCGTCTGCGCGCTGTTGAGGAAGACGCCGGTGAGGAAGACGACCAGCGTGGTGACGCCCATCGACATGTGGACGCTGAGCAGGTAGACGCCGGCGGCCGTGAGCGCGAACCAGATCGCCGAGATGCGCGGGGCGCCGAACCGGTCGGCCGCGCGGCCGGCGACCAGCATGCCGACGATGCCGCCGAGGTTGAAGACGACGACGAAGGTCAGCGCGTTGGTGAGCTCGTAGCCCTGGGTGCGCATCAGGGTGGGCAGCCAGGTGGCGACGCCGTACACGAGGAGCAGTCCGCCGAAGGAGGCCAGCCAGTACAGCAGGGTCTGGATCCACTCGCCGCCGCGGAAGAGGCCCCGCAGCGCCTCCCAGCGGTCGGCGGCGGTCTTCCTGCCGGACGTGGTGGGCAGCTCGGCGTCGTAGCGGGCGGCGAGAGCGGCGGCCTCCTCGTCGCGGCCCTTGGCGACCAGGAAGCTCAGCGACTCGGGCAGCAGCTTGAGCAGCACGGGGGCGAAGAACAGCGGGGCCACGCAGACCCAGAAGGCCGCACGCCAGCCGACCGGCTCCACCAGCCACTTGGCCACGTAGGCCGAGAGGATGCCGCCCGCGTGGTGGGCCGTCATCAGCAGGCCGATGACGATCGCGCCGCGGCCGCGGGGGGCGTAGTCGGAGACCATGCTGATCGCGGTCGGCAGCAGTCCGCCGAGGCCGACGCCGGCGAGGGTCCGGCCGAGGCCGAAGACGGCGACGCTGTCGGAGATCGCGCAGATTCCGGAGGCCAGCGAGAACAGCGTCACGCAGCCGATCATCAGCTTCTTGCGGCCGATCCGGTCCGCGACCGTGCCCGCGGTCAGCGCGCCGACCAGCATGCCGAAGGTGGCGTAGGAGCCGAGGTCGCCGGCCTGGTCCGGGGTGAGGCCGAAGGTCTTCGTCTCCAGCAGGTGCGGCAGCACGGAGCCGTAGATGAACATGTCGAGACCGTCGAAGAGCACGGCCAGCCAGCACAGCCCGACGACCAGGAGGGCCAGTCTGCTGCCGCGAGCGGTTGGGGAGGGGGAGGAAGACATCGTTGGTTACCTCTCGTACGTGGTGCGCTAGACGCTAAGGAGCCACCCCCAGAGAGTCAACACTTTTGTCAACAATCTCATCGACAATCTGGAGGTGGCTCGTAGTCGTGCTCAGGCGACCGGCGGCGTCCCGTGCGTGTGGAACGACTCGATGGTCTTCAGACCCCAGGCCTGCCCCTTCTTCCGCTCCTCCTCGGTCCAGGTGATCAGCGGCCAGTCGGGGGCCAGCACCAGCCGGGTCAGCGGGTTGCACAGCTCGATGCGGTTGCCGCCCGGCTCGTAGACGTAGAGGAAGAACGTCTGCTGGATGGCGTGCTTGTGCGGGCCCGTCTCGATGAACACACCGCTGTCGATGGCGAGATCGGCGGCGCGCAGGATGTCCTCGCGGGTGTCGGTCGCGAAGGCGATGTGGTGCAGCCGCCCGGTCGAACCGGTCCAGTCCTCGGTGTAGACGACGTCGTACGACTTGTTCGTGTACGTCAGCCAACGCGCCGCGACGCGGCCCGAGTCGAGCCGGATCTGCTCCGTGGGCCGGGCGCCGAGCACGTGTTGCTGGAACTCGGCGTTGGCGAGCACGTCGACGGCGAGGAAGTTGACGTGGTCCAGGCGGCGGACCCCGACTCCCCTGTCGGGCTTGGCCTGTGGCTGGTTCTTCAGCGCCGGCCGCAGTTCCCCGGGAGCCCGGTAGTGCTCGCTCTCCCAGTACAGGGCGTGCTCGTGGCCGTCCGGGTCGGTCGTCAAGTAGAGCTTGCCGAGGCCCGGTTCGTCCTCGACCCAGGTGCCCGTGCCGCCCGCCTCCTCGATCGCCCTGATACGGCGGCGCAGGGCCTCCTCGCTGGAGGTGCGCAGGGCGAGCCGGCCGAGGCCGGGCCGCTCGCGGGCGGTGAGGACCAGGCTGTGGTGCTCGTAGTCGTCGAAGGTCCGCAGGTAGACCGTGTCGCCGTCCTGGCCGTTGACGGTCAGACCGAGGAAGTCGGTGAAGAAGGCGACGCTGGCGTCCAGGTCGGGGGTGAAGAGCTGGGCGTGGCCGATGTGGGCGATGTCGCCGAGCGGCGGAGTCATCGTTGACCTCCATGGGGGTGCGGGGGGATCGGTGCCGTCCCGGCGGCTCGCGGGAAGACGGTGCCGTCGAAGATCTTGCGGGCCGTGCGGACCACGGCGGTGCGGCGGGCGACGGGCAGGCCGTCGGGGCCCGTGGTGAGGCTGCTCTCGATGTCCATGAAGCCCGTGGGGTGTTCTATGCGGACCCGGTCGCCGCCCCCGTCGAACTCCGCGAGACCCGCGCCCACGCCGCCCTCGATCCGCAGGCCGGCGGCAACACCGGCGGCGCCCAGGACGCCGATCGAGGTGTGGCAGCGGACCGGGATGAAGGTACGGGTGGTCACCGCGCCGCCGTCGCGGGGCCGGGCCAGCAGCGTCAGCTTGGGCACGGTCGTGTCGGAGACGTCGCCGAGCCCCATCAGCCGGCCCGCCTCGAGGCGGATCGCGCGCAGCCGGTCGGCGAGCGCGAGGTCCTCCTCCAGGTCCTTGGGCGCCTCGTAGCCGGTGACGCCGAGCGAGGCGGCCTCGATGAGCACCGTGGGCATGCCGTTGTCCACGCAGGTGACGGCCACGCCGTGGATGACGTCACGGACGTTGCCGGTGGGCAGCAACTCCCCCGCACCGGCCGGGAATTCGACGACCACGGGCGCGGCCGTCCCGGGCACGCCCGAGATCTCGGCGTCCCCTGTGTAGTCGACGCGGCCGTCGGGGGTCGGGAAGGTCGCCGTCGCGCGGTCACCGGAGTTGACCATGCGGATGCGGACGGACGTCTCCTTCTCCCCTGCCGGGACCAGTCCGCGCTCCACGGCGAACGGGCCGATGCCGGCCAGGATGTTGCCGCAGTTCTGACGGTCGCTCACCTCCGGCCGGTCGACGACGACTTGGAGGAAGAGATAGTCGACGTCGGCGTCCGGGGCGGTGGAGGGCGAGACGACGGCCACCTTGCTGGTGAGCGGATGGGCGCCGCCCAGGCCGTCGATCTGCCGCTCGTCCGGGCTGCCCATGACGCGCAGCAGGAGCTCTTCGCGGGCCGCCGGGTCGGCGGGCAGGTCCTCGGCCAGGAAGTAGGCGCCCTTGGAGGTGCCGCCGCGCATCAGCATGCAGCGCAGCTCCGCGGGGCCGGTCACGAGCCGTCTCCCGCGTACTCCTCGTGCGTCCGGTACTCGACGCCCAGGCGCTTGAGGGAGTCCCTCAACCCGTAGCGGTCCAGGCCGAGTTGGCCGTCGAGGAAGGCGGTACGGGTGGCGGCCTCCTTGGCCTCGCGGGCCTCGGACCGCTCGGCCGCCTCGCGGGCGCGCTCGCGCGGCACGACCACGACTCCGTCGTCGTCGGCGAGGATCACGTCGCCGGGGCGGATCACCTGGCCGTCGATGGCGATCGGCACGTTGACCGAGCCGCCGGTGGCCTTCACGGTGCCCTGCGCCGAGACGGCGCGCGACCAGGCCGCGAAGCCCATGTCCCGCAGTTCCTGGGTGTCGCGGATGCCGGTGTTGAGGACGACACCGCGCACCCCGCGCTGCTTCAGCGCGGTCGCGAACAGTTCGCCGAACAGTCCGTCCGTGCAGGGGGAGGTGGTGGTGACGACGAGGATGTCGCCCTCGCCGCACTGCTCCACGGCCGCGTGGATCATGAGGTTGTCGCCGGGCCAGCTCAGCACGGTGACCGCGGTGCCGGCGACCCGGACGCCCTGCTGGACGGGCCGGATCTCCGGACCCAGCAGGCCGGTGCGGCCCATCGCCTCGCTGACGGTGGCCACGCCGTAGCCGGCGAGCGCCTCGACGTCCTTGGCCTCCGCCTTGGGCGGGTCGGTGACGATGACGCCGCTCATGCCAGCTCCTTCGCGATCTGCGGATAGGGGCGCATGTACGCCTCGGCCATGGTCTTGTGGGCAAGTCCCAGGTTGGGGCCGGCGTTGCGCTTGAGCTGGACGCCGCGGCGGACGGCGAGGTCGGTGTAGTAGTCCCACAGGTGCTGCTGGGCGCCGAGGCACTCCATGGCCTTGCGCTTGGTGTCCCAGACCTCGGTGATGTCGAGGAGCACCTCGGGCCTGAAGCCGCTCATCTCCGGCTGGTGGGGTTCGAAGTAGAACACCGGCGGCGCGCCGATGATCTCGCCCTCGCCCGGGTAGCCGATGGCCTGCGCGAGGACGCGGGCCTCCAGGGCCATGTGGTTGGCGGCCGGGTGGTCACCGTTGTACGGGTCCTCGGTGGGGTGGGTGAGCACGACGTCGGGCTGGGTGGCGCGGCAGAGGGCGACGAGCCGGTCGGTCAGCTCGGCGGTGGCGACGAGCGGGTAGTCGCCCGCGTCGAAGAAGCGGACCTCGGCGCCGAGGGTGGCGGCGGCGTTCTCCGCCTCCTCCCGGCGTATCGCCTTGATCTCCTCCAGTTTCCTGCCCTCGCGCCAGGCCTTGGCGGACTCGCCGCGCTCGCCGAAGGTGAGGCAGGCGATGGTGACCTTCTCCCCGCGGGAGGCGGCCAGGGCGATGGCGCCTCCCGCCCGCCACACGAAGTCCCCGGCGTGCGCGGTGACCACGAGGGTGGAACGTGGGGTGGCGGGCGCGTTGGCCTGAGTCATTGCTGCTATCTCCTTGATGGACAGGTGGGCGCCCGCCTCCCCCCGCGTCCGGCGCGTGTGCGTCAGTCGCGCAACGCCTCGATGACGCTGGTGAGGTGGGCGCGGACGGCCGCCTCGGCCGCCTGCGGGTCCCTGGCCCTGATCGCCTCGATCATCGCCAGGTGCTCGTTCAGGGAGTGCTGCGGCCGGCCCGGCCTGAGCGCCAACTGGAAGCGGTGACGCACCAGTTGGGCATTGATCCGCTCCAGCAGGTCCACGGCGGTGCGCTGGCCGGAGAACTCGCGCACCTTGGCGTGCAGTTCCTGGTTGAGCTCGGAGTAGGTCACCGGCTCACCGTCGGCCACGGCCTTGGTCATCGCCGTGCCCAGCTCCGTCAGCTCGGCGAGCTGCTCGTCGCTGGCCAGGGCGGCGGCCTTGGCCGCGCACAGCCCTTCGAGGACCATGCGGCACTCGGTGATGGCGACCGCCTCCTCGACGGTCACCACCCGCACCCGCGAGCCGCGGTTGCGGATCCGCTCGACGAGGCCCTGGGCCTCCAGATCGATGAGCGCCGCCCGGATGCTCGCCCGTGTCACACCGAACTGCTCGGCGAGTTCGTTCTCCACCAGCCGCTGCGCCGGTGCCATCTCGCCGTGCAGGATCGCCTGCCGCAGCTGCGCGAGCGCATGCTGCTTGGCCTGCTCCCCGGTGCTCGGACGGGCTTCTTTCGGCATCGTTGCCCTCCCTGAGTGAGTGCCTGTCGAACCTAAATCTAGCCAAACAAGATTGTCAACAATTTTGTCCGCCGTATTGCGGGCGCGACGGTGCACGGCTTGGGCGCGGCGGTGCAGGCTTGGAGGCCGGGGGCACGACGGCGCACGGCCACGAGACCGGGGAATGGGAACTCCTGCCGGTCGGCTCAGGCCGCGGGGAACTCCGGCTCCGACCCCTCGTACGCCGCCCGCAGCACGGCGAGTGCGCCATCCATCGTGATCGCGCGGGGGTTGGCGTAGGCCTGGCCCGCCGTCTGTGCCGCGGCCACCGCCAAGTCGGCCTCACTCAGGCCGAGTTCGGCGAGGGTGCGCGGGGCGCCGAGGCGTTCGGCCAGGGACCGCAGGGCGCGGGGAGCGTCGTGGGTGTCCAGGGCACGGGCGAGGGCGGCGGCCGCTTCCGGGACTGCGGGGGCGTTGTAGGCGAGGGCGTAGGGCAGGACGACCGTGTGGGTCTCGGCGTGCGGCAGGCCGAAGGTGCCGCCCAGGACGTGGCACAGCTTGTGGTGCAGGCCCATGGTGGTGGCGCCGAGGCAGGAGCCGCACAGCCAGGCGCCGTACAGGGCGCGGCCGCGGGCCTCCAGGGAGCCGGGGGCGTCGGCGACCGCGGGCAGGGCGGCCGCCATGGCCCGTACGCCTTCCTCGGCCATCAGCGCGGTCAGCGGTGAGCCGTCGGGGGCGTACAGGGCCTCGACGGCGTGGGCGATGGCGTTGACGCCGCTGGTGACGGAGAGCGGCACCGGCAGGGAGAGGGTGAGCTCGGGGTCGTAGACGACACTGCGCGGGAGGACGACGGGGTCGCGGCCGGTGCGCTTGGCGCCGTGCTCGGTCAGGCCCCAGACCGGGGTCATCTCCGAGCCGGAGTAGGTGGAGGGCACGGCGATCAGCGGCAGGCCGGTGCGCAGGGCGACGGCCTTGCCGAGGCCGATGGACGAGCCGCCGCCGACTGCGACCAGGCCGTCCGCGCCGGCCGCGCGGGCCACCTCCACGGCCCGGTCGGCGACCTCGACGGGCACGTGCATGCGGGCGCCGTCGTGCAGGCCCACGCAGGCGGGACCAAGGGAGTCCGCGACCGCCCGGGCGGTGGCCGTGCCGCGACTGCCGCAGACGACGAGCAGGCGGCGCAGCCCGAGTCCGGCGGCCTCCCCGGCCGTCGCGCTCGTGGCGGCACCGGGCCGGAAGACGACCCGGACCTGCCGGGACTCGTGGGTGAAGTCGAGGACGTCCTTCACGATCGTTCCAGTACGAGGTCGAAGCGAGCGTGCCGGAACGGGTTCGGCAGGCCCAACTCCCGTGCCAGGGACGGGTCGTCGGCGAGTTCGAAGTCCTGGACGAGGCTGGGCTTGACGGCGAACACCGCGTCCGAGTCGAGGTAGTCGCTGCCCGCGACGAAGATGTGCGTGGTGACCGGGGCGTGCCCGTCCGCCGAGGCGATGAAGTGGATGTGGGCCGGTCGGTAGGGGTGGCGGCCGGTCGCCCGGAGCAGGTCCCCGACGGGGCCGTCGGTCGGGATCGGGTACGGGCTGGGCACGCAGGTGCGGAACCGGAAGGAGCCCTCGGCGTCGGCCGTGAACAGTCCGCGGCCGTTGCCCGGCGGCTGCAGGTCGGGGCGCTGGACGTCGTAGAAGCCGTTGCCGTCGGCCTGCCACACGTCGATCGTCGCGCCCGGCAGGGGAGTTCCGTCCCCGGACAGGACGCGGCCGCTCACCGCGCACGGCTCGCCGCCGCCCACCAGGTCGATGTTCTCGCCGAGTCGTCGCACCGGGGACTCGGTCATGTGGAACGGGCCGAGGACCGTCGACTCGGTGGCGCCCGGCGCGCGGTCGCCGTTGATCGTCTCGACCAGCATCGACAGACCGAGCACGTCGGACAGGAGGATGAACTCCTGCCGGGTGTCCGTGCACGTCTGCCCGGTCGCGGTCAGGAACGAGATGGCCCGCTCCCACTCCGCCTGCGTCAGCCGGGTCTCGCGCGCGAAGGCGTGCAGATGCCGGATCAGGCCGGTGAGCAGCTCGCGCAGGCGCGGGTCGGCGGTGCCGGCCAGGCTGTTCACCGCCTGGTCCGTGACGGTCGTGCTCGTGGCGTCGGCGGTCATCTGTCGCTTCCTTCCCCGGGGCGCCGGTCAGCCGAACCAGACGACGAGCCGTACCTGCTCGTCGCCGTGCCGGCTCGCGAGGTCCCGCATCGCGCTCCACACCTCTGCCCAGCATCCCTCGTCCGGCGGGGCGAGCATCCGGGCGGTGAGCGACACTGGCCGGTACACCGCCCCGTCCACGCGCACCAGGCCTCCCGGTGGCCACTCGGGCGGCGCGAGCAGCAGGTCCCCACCGAAGGTGCGCGCGGCGGCCTCACGCAGCCCGGGCGTCACCCGTACGACCTCCTCGCCCTCCGGCGCCGCTCTGACCGCCCGGTTCCAGGCGAGGCCGGCGGCGAGGGGCGCGTCCCAGTCGACCGCTGCGACGTCGGCCCAGGTGGCGTAGCTGTGGTTGTGCTGATGGTCGCCGACGCCGGCCTCCCGCACGGGATCGCTGACGTCATAGGGCAGGCCCCGGTCGGCGAAGAGCGGGCGGCTGACGTCTCCCGTCCCGCGTACGCCGAACAGGCACTCCCAGGCGTCGTAGTCCCGCGGCGGCCGGAAGTCCAGCAGATCCGCGTCCATGTGCCAACGCCCGTCGGCCGAGCGGCTTTCGATGGCGCCGTCGATGTCCGTTCCCACGGGACAGGACCCTACGACAGTCCGGGCACGCGTATGCGGTGATCGAGTAGGCCGGTGCCCCGGGTGATCGCACTGGCGGAAGCACAAGGACACAGGGCGGCGCGCCGCCATGAGGGCGGGCGCCGGGGGTGGGGTGGGCGCCGGGGGGGCGGGGGCCCGGGGGCGGGGCCCGGAGAGCGTCGGGGGGCGGGGGCAGGCATGCCGCCGGAAAGCGCCGGGGGGGGCGGGCCGGGCGCTGGGGGCGGGCATGGCAACGGAGGCGAGGGTGGGCATGGAGCCGGAGGTCGGGAGTCAGGCTGAGCGCCAGAGGTCCAGGCGGACCGAGCGTCGGGACGTCGAAAGCGGGCCGGTCGTCGGGCGTCGAGGGCGGACCGGGTGCCGGAGGTGAGGGCGGGCCGGGTGCCGGAGACTAGGGCCGGCCGGGCGCCGGAGACCAGGGCGCGCCGAGGGCCGAGGCGAGCGGGGCGACGGTGACGTCGGTGCCCGGGGCGGGTCGGGTACCGGAGGCCAGGGTGCGCCGAGGGCCGAGGCCAGCGGGGACGGGCGGTGGCGTCGGCGCCCGGGGGGGCGGACTGGTCCGCGTGTCCCGGGGCCTCACCCCGCGGCCCGGGGCCTGCCCCCGCGCCCCAGCAGACGCCCGCCGTCGCGACGATGTGTCCTTTCACCTGCGCCGATCCCCCACACTCTGTCCAGGCCCGGCGGGCCGTCGTCCTGGCTACGCTCGGTCCATGACCCACTCCTTCGCAGTGCACATCCCCGACGCCGAGCTCGAACCCGAGCCCCTCGCCCCGGAACAGATCGTCTCCGGTACGCCCGAGGTGACCGGGAGGGTGCTCTGGGAGTCGGCGGACGGCCGGCAGATCCGCGGGATCTGGCAGATCACGCCGGGCGTCGTCACCGACACCGAGGCGGACGAGCTGTTCGTCGTGGTCAGCGGGTCGGCCACGGTCGAGGTCGAGGGCGGGCCGACGCTGGAGGTGGGGCCCGGCGACATGGCGGTGCTGCGGGCGGGCGACCGTACGACCTGGACGGTGCACGAGACGCTGCGCAAGGCCTACGCCATCACTCTGTGACCGGGGCGGCCGTCGTGCCGCGGATCTCCAACACCGGTGCCGCCAGGTGGAGTCGGCCCGCTCCCCCGGGCCGCTCGAAACGGTCCAGGAGGCAGCGGGCGGCGCGGCGGCCGACCTCGTGGCCCGCGCCGTCAACCGTGGTCAGCCAAACGTGGCGCAGCCGGGAGATACTCGTGTTGTCATAGCCCACGACCGACACGTCGTGCGGGACACGCAGACCGAGTTCCTCCACCGCCGAGAGCGCGCCGACCGACGCGATGTCGTTCACGGCGAACACGGCGGTGGGCCGGTCCGGGCGGCTCAGCAGCCGGACGGTGGTGCGGTAGCCGCCCTCCTCCGTCATGTCGCTCGGCTCCACCACCGCCCGGTCCGCGAGACCGTGCTCCCGCATGGCGTACTCGAAGCTGCGCCTGCGCAGCTCGCCGACGGCGCCGTAGCCCGCGATGTGCGCGATACGGCGGTGGCCGAGGCCGATGAGGTGTTCGGTGACCAGCCGCGCGCCGAGCTCGTCGTCCCCGGCGACGACGTCCACGCCCACCGGTGCCGTCTCGCGGGCGCCGGCCACGACGACCGGGATGCGTTCGGCGACCGCGCCGAGCGCGGCGAGGTCGGGCAGCGTGCCGACGACTACCAGTCCGTCGACCCCGAGGTCGAGGAACGGGCCGGTGAGGTCCTGGCCGGTGCGGCGGTTGAGGCGGGCGTCGGCCAGCAGCATGTGCAGACCGGCCGCGCGCAGCAGCGAGTTGAGGCCGTCGAGGAGTTCGACGAACCAGGGGTTGCGCAGGTCGTCCAGGAGCACGCCGACCGTGCGGGTGCGCTGCTCGCTGAGGCTGCGCGCGGCGGCGTTCGGCCGGTAGCCGAGCTCCCGTACCGCCCGCAGCACGGCCTCCCGCTTCTCGGGCCGCACCTGTTCGGAGCCGCGCAGCACGAGCGAGACCAGCGACTTGGAGACACCGGCCTGCTCGGCCACGTCGCGGATCGTCGGCGGTTTCATGTTCTGGACCGTTCCATGAGCCGATCCGGCTTGTCAAAGGCGCGGGTGAGGGTTGACACCGGCAGAAGGGCCCCATCAGTGTGACCTGGACAGGTTGTGGACCGGTCCAAAGAGGGGCTGTCATGGTGGATTCGCTGGGTGTCGCCGTCGTCGGGTTCGGCTGGATGGGCCGGGTGCACACCCAGGCATACGCCCGCGTCCCGCACCACTACCCGAGCCTGGGTCTGCGCCCGCGGCTGGTCACGGTCGCCGAGGACGTGCCGGGGCGGGCTGAGGAGGCCGCCGCACGGTTCGGCTTCGACTCCGCCACCCGCGACTGGCGCGAGGTCGCCCGGGACCCGCGGGTGCGGGCCGTGTCCATCACCGCCCCGAACTTCCTGCACCGCGAGATCGGCGTGGCCATGGCCGAGGCCGGCAAGCACATCTGGATCGAGAAGCCGGTCGGCCTGAGCCTGGCGGACGCCCGGGCCGTCGCCGACGCGGTGGCGCGGGCGGGCGTGCAGGGGGCGGTCGGCTTCAACTACCGCAACGCTCCCGCCGTGGAGGCCGCCCGCGAGCTGATCGCCTCGGGCGAGCTCGGCACGGTCACACACGTCCGCGTGCGCCTCTTCAGCGACTACGCCGCCCACCCCGAGGGCGCCCTGACCTGGCGGTACGAGAAGGAGCGGGGCGGCAGCGGGGTCCTGGGCGACCTCGCCTCGCACGGCGCCGACCTGGCCCGGTTCCTGCTCGGCGACATCGAGTCGCTGACCGCGGACACGGCCGTGTTCATCCCCGAGCGGGCCCGGCCCACCGGCGCCACCGCAGGTCACACCCGTGCCACCGGCGGCGAGCCGGGCCCGGTCGAGAACGAGGACTACGTGAACTGTCTGCTGCGCTTCGCCTCCGGCGCCCGCGGTGTGCTGGAGGCCTGCCGGGTCTCGGTCGGCGAGCAGAACAACTACGGCTTCGAGGTGCACGGCACCAGGGGGGCGGTGTTCTGGGACTTCCGGCGCATGAACGAGCTGGGCGTCAGCCGGGGCACGACCTTCCAGGACCAGCCCGTCAGCACGGTCTACGTCGGCCCGGGCGCCGGCGAGTACGGCGCCTTCCAGCCCGGCGCCGCCAACGGCATGGGCTACGACGACCTGAAGGTGATCGAGGCCCACCGCTTCCTGCGCTCGATCGCGGAGGGCGAGCCGTACGGGGCCACGCTCCCGGACGCCGTGCACAGCGCCGCCGCGCTGGAGGCGATGACCGAGTCGGCGGAGAGCCGTTCCTGGGTCAGCGTCCGGGCATAGCGGCGAGGGACTCCACGCCCTTGGCCAGGGCGTCGACGACGGATCGCGGCGGGGTGTCCGGGACTCCCGGCGCCCACGCCCGCCCGCCGGTCCTGGCCGCGAGGGGGAGTTCGACCTGGACGCCGCCGCGGCGGGTCATGTTCACCGGGTTCCTGGGGTGCAGGCCGCGCAGCGCCACGGGGATCTCGTCGAGGTCGGTGACCGGGTCGAACTCCGGCCGCAGGGCGCCGAGTCCGCCGGCGACCAGCAGCGCCGCAGAGCGGTTGCCGCCGCCGAGGAAGACCGAGCGGGGTGTCGCGGTCCTGTTGTGGCCGTGCAGGGAGACCGTGAGTTCCACCCGGGACAGGAACTCCCGTAGCAGCGCGCAGTGTTCGACTGCCATCCGCGGCGAGCGCACGTGCACCGGCTCGGGCACGCCCGGCTGGGTGAAGACCAGGCTGGTGGCGCCGGACAACTCGGCCACCGACCGGGCCAGTTCGGCCGTACCGCCTTCGTTGCTGCCGTGCAGCGCCAGCAGTCCGATCCCGTCGCCCGGGGTCAGGGCGGCGAGCATGCGGACGCCCTCGATCTCGACCTGTTCCGTCCTGGTCACTCCCGGCCCTCTCAACTCGTCGCCTGCGGGGGCATGTTGTAGGGGGTGACCACCTGGATCGCGGACGGCAGCACGGGTCCCGCGGGCGGCAGGGCGCCGTGGGCGCGCATCACGATGTGGCAGGCCTCCCGCATGTCCTGGCGCAGGTCGTGGTGGAGGACGGCGGAGAGCCGGTGTTCGCGCAGCAGGCGGGTGTTGTCGTGGTCGAGGTCGTGCGCGACGAACACCGCGCACTCGCGGCCGAGGTCCTCGAAGGCGCGCAGGGTGGCGATGTTGCCGCCGCCGATGGAGTAGACGGCCCGGATGCCGGGGTCGCGTTCCAGGGCGGCGCGCACGAGGTCGTACTGGGTGGCGTCCAGGCCCTGGCCCTCGGCGATCTCGACCAGCGCGCGCTCGGGGTGACGGGTGCGCATGGCACTGCGGAAGCCCATCTCGCGCTCCTCCTCGTTGCGGAAGAAGCCGCTGCTGAGGCTGGTGAGCACATTGCCGGGCCGGTCTCCGAGCCACTGGCCCATCAGGTACGCGGCGGTCGCGCCGGCGGCGCGGTTGTCGATGCCGACGTAGCCGAGGCGGGCGGTGGCGGGCAGGTCGGTGAACAGGGTGACGACGGGGATGCCCGCCTCGGCGAGGCGGCCGACGGCTGCGATGATCTCCGGGACGTCCGGGGCCTTGAGGATCACGCCCTGGGAGCCGCGCCGGCCGATGCGGTCCAGGATGCCCGTCAGTTCCGCCACCGGTCCGGTCTCCCGGAAGTGGAAGCGGGAACGCACGACGGCCGGGTGCAGGGACGGCAGCTCCGTCTCCAGGGCGGCACGCACGGCGGTGGAGAACCGCTCGGGCGTCTGCATCACTATGTCGATCATGAAGGTCCGCCCGACCAGCCGGACCTGGGTGCGCTGGCGGTCCAGGTCGGCTATGGCCTGCTGGACCTCCCGCGCCGTGCTCTCGCGCACCCCTCCCCTGCCGTTGAGCACCCGGTCCACGGTGGCCTCGCTGAGCCCCGCCTGACGTGCGATCTCCCGGATCGGGAACGGGTGACCCATGCGGTGGCTCCTTGAGGGGTTTTTGATGGCCGCGTGCCGGTTGTTCGACGGGTTTGTACTGACAAGAATGGCAGCGCTGAGTCGCCCCTGTCACCGAGAGGACGCAGATGTCCTTCACCGCCGTACACCGCCGTGCCTGGCTGTCCGAGCAGGACTGCGACCTCGACTCCTTCCGCACCCTCGTCGAGCGGACCACCGACCCCGCCGACCACCCGCACGCCTCCTCCGTGGAGCGCAACGTCCTCCTCTACGACGCCGAGCGCGTCCTCGGCGCCGAGGACCGCCGCGGCGTCCAGGAGGAGTTCGTCCGCGCGCTCACCGACGGGCCCGGCGTGGTGGTGCTCCGGGGCGCGTTCCCCGACCTCGCGGTCGTCGACCGGCTCACCGAGGTGTTCGAGGCGCTGATCCGAGAGCAGGACGCGGCCGGCGCGAAGGCCGGCGACCACTTCGCCAGGCCCGGTGCGAACGAGCGGGTGTGGAACGCGCTGGAGAAGGCCGCGCTCTACGACCCGGTGGCGTTCGCCGACTACTACGCCAACCCCGTCCTCGCCCTGGTCTGCGAGGCCTGGCTCGGCCCCGGCTACCAGGTCACCTCGCAGGTCAACGTGGTCAACCCGGGCGGTCTTGCGCAGACCCCGCACCGCGACTACCACCTCGGCTTCCTCTCCGACGAGGCCGCCGCGGCCTACCCGGCGCACGTGCACCGCCTGTCCCCCGTGCTCACCCTGCAGGGCGCGGTGGCGCACTGCGACATGCCGGTGGAGTCGGGACCGACGCTGTACCTGCCGTTCTCCCAGGCCTACGAGCCGGGCTATCTGGCGTGGCGGCGGCCGGAGTTCCAGGCGTACTTCAAGGAGCACCACGTCCAGCTGCCGCTCACCAAGGGCGACGCCGTCTTCTTCAACCCGGCGCTGTTCCACGCCGCCGGGACGAACCGCACCACTGACGTGCGGCGCATGGCCAACCTGCTCCAGGTGTCCTCGGCGTTCGGCCGGGCGATGGAGACCGTGGACCGGGAGGCGGTGACGAACGCGGTCTACCCGGTGCTGCTGCGCCGCAGGACCGAGGGCGCGGACGAGGCCTGGCTGGAGAACGTGATCGCCGCGAGCTGCGAGGGCTACCCGTTCCCCACCAACCTCGACAGCGACCCGCCGGTCGACGGCCTGGCCCCGCCCTCACAGGCGGATCTCGTGCGCCAGGCGCTGCGCGAGACCCGGCCCGCGCGGATCCTGCGGGACCAACTGCGCGTGGCCGGTGAACGGCGCGCGAGCTGAAAGGGCATCGAAGATCCATGGGACTTCTCGACGACAAGGTCGTCCTCGTCAACGGCGGCAGCCAGGGCGTGGGTGCGGCCATCGCGCGGGCCGCGGTCCGCGAGGGGGCGGTCGTGGCCGTCACCGGGCGGCGGCCGGAACCCGGCGAGGCGCTGGTGGCGGAGCTGACGGCGGCGGGCGGCAAGGCGATGTTCGTCCGCGCCGACCTGGCGGACGCCGAGCAGGCCAAGACGGCCGTCGGTGACGTCGTCGCCGCGTACGGCCGCATCGACTGCCTGGTGAACTCCGCGGGACTGACGTCCAGAGGAACGCTGCTGGACACCACGCCCGAACTGTTCGACCAGCACATCGCGATCAACCTCAAGGCGCCGTTCTTCGCGATGCAGGCGGCCGTCGCGGACATGGTCGCCCGCCACGCGCCCGGCACGGTCGTCAACATCATCACCTCCTCGGCGCACGGCGGGCAGCCCTTCCTCGCCCCCTACGTCGCCGCCAAGGCCGGTCTGATCGGCCTGACCCGCAACGCGGCGCACGCCCACCGCTTCGACCGGGTCCGCATCAACGGCCTGAACATCGGCTGGACCGCGACCGAGGGCGAGGACGCCACCCAGAAGGCGTTCCACGGCGCCGGGGACGACTGGCGCGAGCAGGCCGCGGCCCGGCTGCCGATGGGCAAGCTTGGCCAGCCTGACGAGATCGCCGACTTCGTGGTCTTCCTGCTGTCGGACCGGTCGGGCGTGGTGACCGGATCGGTGATCGACTGGGACCAGAACGTCCTCGGCGGCCTCGACTGACCTCCTTACTCCCCCGCTCACCGGAAACACCCTCAAGGAGCTGCACCCCCATGCGCATCGGAATCCTCGGCCTCGGCCGCATCGGCGCCTTCCACGCCGAGACCCTCTCCGGGCTCGACGCGGTCGACTCGCTCGTCCTCACCGACCCGTTCGCGGACGCCGCCAAGAGCGCCGCCGACCGGTTCGGCGGCGAGGTCGTGGACTCGCCGGAGGCCCTTCTGGCCGCCGGGGTGGACGGCATCGTCGTCGCCGCCGCGACCGACGCCCACCCCGGGCTGATCCTGGCCGGCGTCGAGGCCGGTATCCCCGTCTTCTGCGAGAAGCCCGTGGCCCGGACCATGGCCGAGGGCGTCGAGGTCCTCAAGGCCGTCGAGGGCAGCGACGTGCCGATCCAGATCGGTTACAACCGCCGCTTCGACGCCGGTTTCGTCGCCGCCCGGGCCGCCGTGCGGAGCGGGGAGCTGGGCAAGCTGCACACCGTGCGTTCGACCACGCTGGACCCGGCGCCGCCGCCGGCCGCGTACATCGCCGCCTCGGGCGGCATCTTCCGCGACTGCAGCGTCCACGACTTCGACATCATCCGCTGGGTGACCGGCCGCGAGGTGGTCGAGGTGTACGCGGTCGGCGGCAACCGCGGCGCCGACTACATCAAGGAGGCCGGTGACGCGGACACCACCGGCGCGATCCTCACGCTCGACGACGGCACCATCGCGGTGGTCTCCAACTCCCGTCACAACGCCCGGGGTTACGACGTCCGCATGGAGATCCACGGCTTCACGGACTCCATCGCCGTCGGCCTGGAGGACAAGCTGCCGCTGCGTTCGGTGGAGCCCGGCGTGACCTTCCCGGCGGGCACCCCGCACGACTTCTTCATGGACCGCTTCACCGCGGCCTACCGTGCCGAGCTGACCGCGTTCACCGAGGTCGTGGCCGGGAAGATCCCCTCGCCGTGCACGATCGGGGACGCCCTGGAGGCCGGCTGGATCGCCGACGCCTGCACGCTTTCCCTGCACGAGCACCGCCCGGTGACGATCGCCGAGGTCCGCGCCGGCTGACCGGCGTCCCGCTCAGAAAAGCGTGTTCCGGGTGCCGGTCGGTCTCAGGTACCCGGAACAC
Organism: Streptomyces sp. SLBN-31; assembly: GCF_006715395.1. Classification (NCBI taxonomy): domain Bacteria; kingdom Bacillati; phylum Actinomycetota; class Actinomycetes; order Kitasatosporales; family Streptomycetaceae; genus Streptomyces; species Streptomyces sp. SLBN-31. The sequence goes on along the minus strand of NZ_VFNC01000001.1, from coordinate 2,519,779 downwards.
CATCACGTCTCTCCACGTATGACCAAGGGATGCGATCACGTCCCGCCTACCGAGGAGCGACGACCATGAACGCCGACACGGAGCCGATGTCCCGGCCGTACGAACGCCCCGCCCGCCCCCGCAGCGCGGTGGTCGTCGGTGCCGGACCGAGCGGCCTCGCGGTCGCCCGGGAACTGGAGCGCGCCGGGCACCGGGTGACCGTCCTGGAGGAACGGGACACCGTCGCCGGCAAGTGCCGCAGCGTCGACATCGACGGGCGCGGCTACGACCTCGGCGGCCACATCTGCACCAGCCGCTACGAGCGGACGGCGCATCTGGTGACCGAGCTGGGCCTGAAGACGGAACGCACGAGCCGCTACCGCGTCCTCGACGTCGAGACGGGCACCGCGAGCCGGCAGCAGATGGGGTTCCTGCGCGACAAGGCCTTGGGGCGCTACCGAGCCCTGCGGGAGCGGGAGTTCCCCCGCATCGCCGAACCGGGGCTCGCCCACTCGGCGCGCGCTCTGGCCGCACCCGTCTCCGAGTGGATCGCCGAACACGGCCTGGAGTCGATGGCCGAGTCCTTCGGCACCGGATACACGGCGGCCGGTTACGGCTATCTCGACGACGACGTGCCGGCGCTGTACTTCGTCAAGTACGCCGAGATGACCGGGCTGTTGTCGCCCCGGCCCGAACTGCTGGGCCACGCGGGCGCCTTCACCGTGGTAGGCGGGTTGGGCGGGCTGTGGCAGCGGGTCGCCGAGGAGCTGAGGGACGTGCGGTGCGGGGTCCGCGTGCGGTCGGTGCAGCGCGGTCCGGACGGCGTGCGGGTGGTCACGGACTCCGGTCGGCTGGAGGCCGACGACCTGGTTCTCGCCGTCCCCCTGGACCGGATCCTGCCCGTCCTGGACGCCTCCGACGACGAGCGCGACCTCGCCGGACGGGTCCGTACCCACGCCTACCACACCACCGTGGCCGTCGCTCCCGGCCTCCCGGAGGACGGCTTCTACTTCCTCGACGGCCACACCGCGAGCCGCTCGGCGAGGGGCCACTGCGTCTCGTACCACCACCGCTACCCCGGCAGCGAGGTCCGGACCTTCTACTCCTACGGCCGCCCCGGCGACGTCGCCGCACGGCTGGAGGACGACGTGGAGCGGCTCGGCGGACGGCTGGCCGGGGTGCACGGGCGGCACGAGTGGGCGTTCATGCCGCACTTCGGCAGTGCCGACCTGGCGGACGGCGCGCTGGACCGGCTCGACGCGCTGCAGGGCCGTGACCGCACCCACCACGTCGGCGGCCTGCCGGCCTTCGAACTGATCGAGTGCACCGTCGCCCACGCGCAGGACCTCGCGCGTCGCCACTTCCCCCCGGTGGACGGCACACTGAGCACGCAGTGACGGATCAAGGAGAACGGAAAGATCATGAGCGAACCGGTCCGGGAGCCCCTGCGCATCGGAGTGCTGGGCGCCGCGCGGATCACCGAACGCGCCCTCGTCGACCCGGCGCGCGCCGCCGGTCACCGGCTCGTCGCCGTGGCCGCCCGTGACCGGGCCCGCGCCGAGGCCTTCGCCGCCGAGCACGGCGTGGAGCGCGTCGTCGGCTCCTATGCCGACCTGCTAGCCGACCCCGAGGTCGAGGCGGTCTACAACCCCCTCGCCAACGGTCTGCACGGCCCGTGGAACCTCGCCGCCCTCGCCGCGGGCAAGCACGTCCTGACGGAGAAGCCGTCGGCGAGCAACGCCGAGGAGGCCGCCGAGGTCCGGGAGGCGGCGGCCAAGGCCGGCACGGTCTTCATGGAGGGCTTCCACTACCTGTTCCACCCGGTCACCCGGCGTCTGCACGAGCTCCTGGAGAGCGGCGAACTGGGCGACCTGCGGCGGGTGGAGACGCTGGTGGCGATCCCGGCGCCGGACGACGGCGACCCGCGCTGGTCGCTGCCGCTGGCCGGCGGCGCCATGATGGACCTGGGCTGCTACGGCCTGCACGCCCTGCGGATGCTGGCGCCCTGGGCGGGCGGCGCCCCGCGCCTCGCGTCCGCCCAGGGCGGGGAACGGGCGGGTGCGCCCGGCGTCGACGAGTGGCTGGACGCCGGACTCGCCTTCCCCGGCGGCGCCACGGGTTCCGCGCGCTGCCACATGGCGTACGACGGGCTGGAGATGAGCTGCCGGATCATCGGTACCAAGGGCGAGGCGAGCGCCCCGAACTTCGTCCTGCCCCACCTCGACGACCGCGTCGTGGTGCGCACGGCGGAGGGTGAGCGGACGGAGCGCCTCGGCACCCGGTCGTCGTACGCCTACCAGTTGGAGGCGTTCGCGGCGCGGGTGCGGGAGGGCACGCCCGTGCCGCTGGACGCGGACGACGCGGTGGCAACGATGAGGCTGGTCGACGAGTGCTACCGGGCGGCGGGCTTCGCACCCCGGCCGCGCAGCACCGTCGGGAGCTGACATGGCCTTCCGGATCGTCCCCGCGCGGGTGGCGGACATCCGGCAGGTCCTCGCCGACCACGCCCGGTACTGGGGCGACCGCGACCTGCGGGCGCTCCATCTCCTGCCGCTGGTGCACGAGTTCGGCGAGACCTGTCTGGTCGCCCGGTCCGAGGACGGCGTCCTCGGCTATCTCATCGGCTTCGTCACCCCGGACGGCACCGGCTACGTGCACCTGGTCGCGACGCGCGACGACGCCCGCGGCGCCGGTCTGGGACGCGCGCTGTACGGCGCCTTCACCGAGGCCGCCGGTCGGCAGGGGGCGGTGCGGCTGAAGGCGATCACGACCGTCGGCAACGAGGGTTCGGTCGCCTTCCACCGCAGCCTGGGCTTCGACGTGCGCGTGGAGGAGGAGTACAACGGGCCGGGGCAGCCGCGGGTGGTGTTCTCGCGGACGCTCAGCTGACGTCGTAGAGGGCCGGCCGTTCCACCAGTTCGACCTCCACCCGGCCGCCCTCCTCAAGGGCCCGGACTCCCGCCTCGCACACCGCGGCCACCGCGTAGCCGTCCCATACGCCGGGGCCGGTGACCTCGCCGCGTCGGGTGGCGTCGACCCACGCCTGGACCTCGCGGTCGTAGGCGTCGGCGAAGCGTTCCACGAAGTCCTGGGGGATGGTGCCGCCCCAGCGGCCGGCCATGTTGGTGACCATGGCGTGGCCGTCGCCGATGCGGGCGGTGCCGCGTTCGCAGACCACCTCGGCCTGGACCTGGTAGCCGAAGCCGCAGTTGACGAAGATCTCGACGTCGACGATCGCGCCGCCGTCGGTCTCGAAGACCACGAACTGCGGGTCCTGCATCTGGTCGGGCGCGTTCGCGGACGGCGTCGGGCGCAGCACGGTCACGGCAGTGATCTCGTGGCCCAGCAGCCAGCGGGTGACGTCCATCTCGTGCACGACGGAGTCGTTGATCAGCATCTCGCTGCGCCAGCCGGGCGGCGAGGCGACGTTGCGGTGCCGGTTGTGGAGCATCAGGGGCCTGCCCAACTGGCCGGTCCCCAGCAGGGACTTGAGCTTCATGTACTCGGCGTCGTAGCGCCGCATGAAGCCGACCTGGACCCGGCGCCGGCCGAGGCGCAGCTCGGCCTCCATGACCCGCAGCGCGGACGCCGCGTCCGGGGTGAGCGGCTTCTCGCACAGCACGGGCAGGTCGTGCTCGAACGCCGCCAGCAGGGCCGCCTCGTGAGCGGGCCCCGGGGAGGCGATCAGGACGGCGTCGACGTCGGCCGCCGCCATCGCGGCCGCCGGGTCGGTGTAGGCGGTGCATCCCTCGACGCGGGCGGCGACGGCCTTGGCGCGTTCGGCGTCGACGTCCACGACGGCGGTGACTCTGGCGCCGCTGACGACCTGCTGGATACGGCGGACGTGGTCGGCGCCCATCTTCCCGGTGCCGACGACGGCGACTTGCAGCGTTGCGGGCTGAGCCATGGTCGTCCCCTCCAGGGAGTCAGGCGCCGCAGGACCTCAGGAACGCGCGGGTGCGCACCGCGATGGGCAGCGGCCGGTCCGGCTCGCAGGGGTACATGTCCTGCTCGACGATCGCGAACAGCTCCACGCCGAGCCGCTGTGCGGCCTCCAGGACGGGGCCCAACTCCGGTACCCCGGACGGCGGTTCGCACATGACACCCTGCGCGACGGCGGGCCCGAACGGGGTGCCCGCAGCCCGGACACCGACCAGGACCTCCGGATCGACCTGCTTGAGGTGCAGGTAGCCGATCCGCTCGCCGTAGGTCTCGATCAGCTTGACGCTGTCGCCGCCGCAGTAGGCGTAGTGCCCGGTGTCCAGGCAGAGGTTGACCAGTTCGGTGTCGGTGGAGTCGAGGAAGCGCTCGACGTGGTCCTCGGTGTCGATGTGCGTGTCCGCGTGCGGGTGCACCACGAGGTCGAGGCCGTACGTCTCCTTGACCTCGTGGCCGAGCCGTTCCATGCCCTTGGTCAGGTAGGCCCACTGCTCGCCGGTGAGCTCCGGCGGCTCCAGCATCTCGGCGGTCTTGTCGTCCCGCCAGAACGACGGGATGACGACCAGGTGCCGGGCGCCCATCGCCTGGGTGAGCGCGGCCACCTGGCTGACGTGCTCCCAGGTGGACTCCCAGACGGACGGGCCGCGGTGCAGGCCGGTGAAGACCGTGCCCGCGGACACCTTCAGGCCACGCCTGCCGGTCTCCTCGGTGAGCCGGGCCGGGTCGGTCGGCAGATAGCCGTACGGACCCAGCTCGATCCACGCGTAACCGGCCTCGGCGACCTCGTCCAGGAAGCGTTCCCAGGGCACCTGCCGCGGGTCGTCCGGGAACCAGACGCCCCACGAGTCGGGGGCCGAGCCGACGCGGATGCGGTCGAGGGCGCCGGCCATGTCAGGAGGCCCCTTCCGAAGTCCCGACGGGGGCGGTGAGGTCGGCTGCCTCGGGGAGTTCTTCGACGTCGACGCCGCGGACCTGGGCGAGTTCGTGCTTGAGGGCGGCGAGTTCGGCGCCTCCGGCCATGTGGTTGGTCAGCTCGTCCAGGCTGACCTCGTCGCGGGAGGCGTTGAGTTCCATGGTGCCCAGGCGCAGGACGCTGAAGTGGTCCCCGACCATGTAGGCGTGGTGGGGGTTGTGGGTGATGAAGATGACCCCCAGGCCCTTGTCCCGGGCGGCGGCGATGTACTTGAGGACCACGCCGGACTGCTTGACGCCCAGGGCGGCCGTCGGCTCGTCCAGGATGAGGACGCGGGCGCCGAAGTACACGGCGCGGGCGATGGCGACGCACTGGCGCTGGCCGCCGGAGAGGGTGCCGATGGGCTGTTCGAGGTCGTCCAGGACGATGCCCATGTTGCGCAGTTCGGTATCCGCGGTCTTCTTCATCGTCTCGATGTCGAGGCGGCGCAGGGGCCAGGGGCCCTTGGTGATCTCGGAGCCGAGGAAGAAGTTGCGCCACACCGGCATCAGGGGGACGACGGCGAGGTCCTGGTAGACGGTGGCGATGCCCTTGTCGAGTGCCTCGCGGGGGGTGGAGAAGCGGACCGGGCGGCCGTCGACGAGGAAGTCGCCCTCGGTGTGCTGGTGCAGTCCGGAGATGATTTTGATCAGGGTGGACTTGCCGGCGCCGTTGTCGCCCAGCACGCAGGTCACCTTGCCGGGGTGCACGGACAGGGACACGCCGTGCAGGGCACGGATGTTGCCGTAGGACTTGCCCGCGCCGCGCAGTTCGACGATCGGACCGTCCTCGTCCTGGACCGGGGCGTCCGGGAGGACGGCTCCGTGCGTGCTCGATTCGTTCTTCGTCATCGGGTCACCTCCTGGTCGCCGACTGGCGGACCCACAGATTGATCAGGACGGCGCCGAGGAGCATCACGCCCAGGAAGGCCTTGAACCAGTCCGGGTTCCAGCCGGCGAAGACGATGCCCTGGTTGACCATGCCGAACATGAACGCGCCGAAGACCGGGCCGATCGCCGAGCCGTAGCCGCCGGTCAGCAGACAGCCGCCGATCACGGCCGCCGCGATGTAGATCAGCTCCTGGCCCACGCCCTCACCGGACTGCACGGTGTTGAAGGTGAACAGCTGGTGCATGCCCACGAACCAGGCACCCAGCCCGACCAGCATGAACAGGGAGATCTTGGTGAACGTCACGGGCACGCCGACCGCCCGCGCCGAGTCCTTGTTCCCGCCGACCGCGAAGATCCAGTTGCCGTACTTGGTGCGCAGCAGCACCCACGTCGCCAGGGCGGCGAAGACCAGCCAGTAGAACACGGTGATCTTCACCTGCACGCCACCGATGTCGAACGACGACGCGAAGATCTTGCGGGCCTGGTCGAACCCGTCCATGTTGCTGATGTCGTCGGTGGCGACGTTGGTGGTGACCAGCTTGGTGACGGCGAGGTTGGCGCCCTGCAGGATCAGGAACGTGCCCAGCGTGACCAGGAAGCTCGGCAGGCCGGTCCTGACGACCATCCAGCCGTTGAAGAAGCCGACCGCCAGGGACACCACGAGCGCGGCGACGACACCGACCCACACGTTCATGGAGAGCTGGTAGGCGAGCATGCTCGCGGTCAGCGCGGAGGTGATGACCGCGACACCGGAGGACAGGTCGAACTCGCCGCCGATCATCAGCAGCGCGACGGGCAGCGTCATGATGCCGATGGTGGACGACTGGTACAGGATCGTGGCCATCGAGCTGCCGTCGCGCACCGGCGGGGCGGCGATCAGGAAGAACACGTACACCGCGGCGGCGCCGAGGAAGACGCCGACCTCCGGGCGGGCCAACAGCCTGAGCGCCAGGGGCCGTTCGGCGGTGCGTCCGTCCGTCTGCTGGGGGCCGGGGGCCGGCGGTGTCTCCACCGCCGGCTCGGCGTGCTGGGTCATGCTCATCACCGGGTTCCGTTGGCGGCGTACTTGGCGATCTGCTCGACGTTGGTCTTGTCGACGAAGGCCGGGCCGGTCAGCACGGGCTGCTCACCGCCGCCGCTGTAGTTGCCGTTGTTCTTGTACAGCCACAGCGAGTCGACCGCCAAGTAGCCCTGCAGGTACGGCTGCTGGTCCACCGCGAACTGGATCGTGCCCTTGCTGATGGCCGTCGTCAGGTCCTTGTTGAGGTCGAAGGTGGCGATCTTCGCCTTGCTGCCGGCGTCCGAGACCGACTGGACCGCGGTCAGCGCGAAGGGGGCGCCGAGGGTCGCGACGTAGTCGATGGAGGAGTCCTGCTTGAGCTTGGCGGTGATCGTCGACTTCACCGACGGCATGTCCGTGCCGTTGACGTAGAGGACGTCGGTCTTGCCGGAGAAGGTCTTCTTCACGCCGTCGCAGCGCTGGGTCAGGCCGATGTTGCCCTGCTCCTGGATGACGCAGACGGTGTGCTTGGCGCCGAGGTCGTTCAGCTTCTTGCCGAAGGCCTCGCCGGCCACCGTCTCGTCCTGGCCGAAGAACTCCATCAGGCCGAGCTTCTTCCAGTCGCTCAGACCGGAGTTGAGGCCCACGACGGGTATGTTGGCCGACTTCGCCTTGCCGATGACGGTCTTGAGGGCGTCGGGCTTGGCTAGGGTCACGGCGATGCCGTCGACCTTCTGGTCGATCGCGTTCTGCACCAGGTTGGACTGGTTGCCCGCGTTCGGGTCGGCGGAGTACACGAGCTTGATGTTGTCCTTGGCGGCGGCGGCCTCGGCGCCCTTGCGGACGATGTCCCAGAAGGTGTCGCCGGGCGACTGGTGCGTCACCAGCGCGACGGTCATCCGGGGGGTGGTGGCCTTGCCGGCCGACGCGTTGGCGCCGCCTTCCTCGGACTTCTTGCCCCCGGAACTGCTGGAGCAGCCGGCGAGGGTCAGGGCGGCCGCCGCAGCCACCGCGACAACGGGGAAGAGTCTGCGGGAGCGGGGGTGAGAAGAACGGTCCATCTTTCCTGGCACCTCACTGTGCTTTTGCGGGGGAAAGGGAGAAAGGGATCATCGATGATCCAGGGCCCGGGATCTTGGCATGTCCGGGTCGTTCACGGCAAACGCGGCCTGTTGCGCTGGGACGGGATCAAACCCCTGCCCGCGCCCGCTGTCAATACTTTGTTAAGACATCATTTCACGATCAGGTCCGAATGTAAGTACAAAGTATTGACAGGGCCACCGGTGGAGGCCTACACCTGGGAGGCGGCAGCCCCACTGGGACCCGCACCCCAGCCCGAGGAGCATCACGCATGGCCGAGTCAGCCCCGCCCTTCGACTTGATCACCATGGGCCGCATCGGCGTCGACCTCTACCCTCTCCAGTCCGGCGTCTCCCTGGCCCAGGTGGAGACCTTCGGCAAGTTCCTGGGCGGCTCCGCCGCGAACGTGGCCGTCGCGGCGGCCCGGCTCGGCCGGAGCACCGCGGTGATCACCCGCACCGGGGACGACCCCTTCGGCGCCTACCTGCACCAGGCGCTCAAGGAGTTCGGCGTCGACGACCGCTGGGTCACACCCGTCGCCGCATACCCGACACCGGTGACGTTCTGCGAGATCTTCCCTCCGGACGACTTCCCTCTGTACTTCTACCGGCAGCCTAAGGCCCCTGACCTGGAGATACACTCCGAGGGCCTGGACTACTTCGCCATCCGGGCGACCCGGGTCTTCTGGATCACCGGCACCGGCCTGAGCCAGGAGCCCAGCCGTTCGGCGACGCTGGCCGCCCTCAAGGCCCGCGACCGGGCCGGCACCACGGTCTTCGACCTCGACTGGCGCCCCATGTTCTGGCGGGACCCCGAGGAGGGCCGCCCGTACTACGCGGAGGCCCTGCGGCACGCGACGGTCGCGGTCGGCAACCTCGACGAGTGCGAGATCGCCACCGGCGTCCGCGAGCCCCGGGCCTGCGCCGAAGCACTGCTCGCGGCGGGCGTCGAGCTCGCGATCGTCAAGCAGGGCCCCAAGGGCGTACTCGCCGTGCACCGCGACGGCACCACCGCTCAGGTCCCGCCGGTGCCGGTCGAGGTGGTCAACGGCCTCGGCGCGGGCGACGCCTTCGGCGGCGCGCTGGTGCACGGTCTGCTGGCCGACCGGGAATTGGCCGAAATCATGCGGTACGCCAACGCGGCCGGGGCGCTCGTCGCCTCGCGTCTCGCCTGTTCCTCGGCGATGCCCACCGAGGCCGAGGTCGAAGACCTCCTGACCCGCGCCGCTTCCACCGCCACGTCCTGAACGGAGCCCCTTTGTCGCCCCTCAGCATCCCCGACCTCGTCTCGGTCCGCGCCCAGCGGCCCGAGGCCGTCGCCGAGGCCGCGGCCCGGCGTGCGCGCCGCCCGCTCCTCGGCGACGGCGGCCGTCTGATGATCGTGGCCGCCGACCACCCGGCGCGCGGCGCGCTCGGCGTCGGCGGCCGCGGGCTCGCCATGGCCAACCGCGCCGACCTGCTGGAGCGGCTGTGCGTCGCGCTGTCCCGGCCGGGCGTGGACGGGGTGCTCGGCACCGCGGACGTCCTGGAGGACCTGCTGCTGCTCGGGGCGCTGGAGAACAAGGTCGTCATGTGCTCGATGAACCGCGGCGGCCTGGCGGGCGCCTCCTTCGAGCTGGACGACCGCTTCACCGGCTACCGCGCCCGGGACATCGCCCGCTTCCGCTTCGACGCGGGCAAGACGCTCACCCGTATCGCCTATGACGATCCGGGCTCGCTGAACACCCTCGAGGCCACGGCCCGCGCCATCGACGAGTGCGCCGAGCACCGGCTACCCGTCTTCGTCGAGCCGTTCATGTCCCGTCGGACCGACGGCCGGGTGCGCAACGACCTGTCCGCCGAGGCGGTCACCAGGTCGATCGCGATCGCCGCGGGCCTGGGCGGCACCTCCGCCTACACCTGGCTGAAGCTGCCGGTCACCGACGACCCCGACGCCATGGGCGAGGTCCTGGAGACCTCCACGCTGCCGGCCGTCCTGCTGGGCGGCGAGGTCGGAGACGACCAGGAAGGCGCCTACGAGCGCTGGCGCAAGGCCCTGCGGCTGCCCACCGTGACCGGCATGGTCGTGGGCCGCTCGCTGCTCTATCCGGCCGAGGGCGGCGTGGAGACCGCGGTGGACACGGCCGTGGGGCTGCTGTGACACGGAGGAGCGCTGCGGTGACAGGGATGTGCGCGGTGAGACGGAGGAGTGCTGTGACAGGGAGGAGTGCCCGATGACGTACCACCTGCCCGCGGGCAAGGCCCTCGGCGGCCCGTACGCCGTCGACGTCACGCCCGAGAAGGCCGGCTGGGGCCACTCGAGCCTGCGCGTACTGGAGCTGCCTCCGGGCGGCACGCACACCTTCGACACCGGCGACAGCGAGTGGATCGTGCTGCCGCTCAGCGGCGCCTGCACGGTGGCCGTCGCCGACGACTTCGGCCACGACACCTTCGAACTCACCGGCCGCGCGAGCGTGTTCGACGCGGTCAGCGACTTCGCCTACGCCCCGCGCGACGCCCGTACGACGGTGTCCTCGGCCGGCGGCGGGCGGTTCGCGCTCACCGGGGCGCGCTGCACCCGCCGGCTGCCCGCCCGCTACGGGCCGGCCTCCGGGGTGCCGGTGGAGCTGCGCGGGACCGGCAACAGCAGTCGCCAGGTCAACAACTTCGGTGCGGCAAGCGTCTTCGAGTGCGACAAGCTCATCGCCGTCGAGGTCATCACCCCGGGCGGCAACTGGTCGTCCTTCCCGCCGCACAAGCACGACGAGCATCGCCCCGGCGAGGAGTCCGTCCTGGAGGAGATCTACTACTTCGAGTTCGCCGCCCACGACGGCATCCCGGGCCTCGGCTACCAGCGCGTGTCGCCCTCGGGCCACGGCCGCAACACCGATGTCCTGGCCGAAGTACGGGACGGGGACGTCGTGTTGATCCCCGACGGCTGGCACGGGCCCTCCATGGCCGTGCCCGGACACCACATGTACTACCTCAACGTCATGGCGGGACCCGAGCCCGAGCGGGCCTGGCTGATCTGCGACCACCCCGATCACGCCTGGGTCCGCGACCGTTGGCCCGACCAACCGGTCGACGCCCGCCTCCCCCTCTACACGGCCCCGGAGAAGTCCTGATGAGCACCCCCACCCTCCGTCTGACCGTCGCCCAGGCCCTGGTGCGCTTCCTGTCCGCGCAGTACACCGAGCGCGACGGCGTGCGCCACCGGCTGATCGCGGGCACCTGGGGCATCTTCGGCCACGGCAACGTCGCCGGCATCGGCCAGGCCCTGCTGGAGGCGGGCGACGACGTCATGCCGTTCCACCAGGGCCGCAACGAGCAGTCCATGGTGCACGCGGCCGTCGGACACGCCCGCCAGCTCAACCGTCTCTCCGCGCAGGCGGTGACGACGTCCATCGGACCCGGCGCCACCAACCTGGTCACCGGCGCCGCCCTGGCCACCATCAACCGGCTGCCGGTGCTGCTGCTGCCCGGCGACTACTTCGCCTCGCACGCCCCGGACCCGCTGCTGCAGCAGCTGGAGCACCCCATCGAGGCTGACGTGTCCGTCAACGACACCCTGCGCCCGGTGTCGCGGTACTTCGACCGGATCACGCGTCCCGAGGCCCTGATCCCGTCGGCCCTGAACGCCATGCGGGTGCTCGCCGACCCGGCCGAGACCGGCGCGGTCACCCTCGCCCTCCCCCAGGACGTCCAGGCCGAGGCGCACGACTGGCCGGAGGAGTTCTTCGCCGAGCGCGTGTGGCACGTACGGCGCCCCGCGCCCGACCCCTACGAGCTGGCCGAGGCGGTGGCGGCGATCCGGGCCGCCGAGCGCCCGCTGATCGTCGCGGGCGGCGGCGTCCACCACAGCGAGGCCGAGGACGCGCTGAAGGCTCTGGTGGAGGCCACGGGCATCCCGGTCGCCTCGACCCAGGCGGGCAAGGGCTCGCTGCGCCACGACCACCCTGCCGACCTCGGCGGCATCGGCCACACCGGCACGGCGGTCAGCGACGACATCGCGCGCACGGCCGACCTGGTGATCGGCGTCGGCACCCGCTACACGGACTTCACGACCGCTTCCGGCACGCTGTTCCGGAACCCGGCCGTGCGCTTCGTCAACCTCAACATCACGGCCTTCGACGCTCACAAGCTGTCGGCGCGGACGCTGGTGTGCGACGCGCGCGCCGGGCTCACGGCGTTGACCGAGGCGCTGGCGGATCACCGTGTGAACCCGGTTCACGAGTCGGCGTACCGTGAAGGCAAGGAACGCTGGGAGCGGGTCGTCGACGCCGCTTACACGGCCGCCGACGAGAACGCCGTCCCCACCCAGACCCAGGTCCTCGGCGCGCTGGACGCGGTCGTCGGCGACGACGACGTGGTGATCAACGCGGCCGGTTCGCTCCCCGGCGACCTGCACAAGCTCTGGCGGGCCCGCAGTCCCCGCCAGTACCACCTGGAGTACGGCTACTCCTGCATGGGCTATGAGATCCCGGCCGGCATCGGCGTCCAGCAGGCCGCGCCCGGCACCCCGGTCTGGTCCCTGGTCGGCGACGGCACCTACCTGATGATGCCGACCGAGATCGTCACCGCCGTCCAGGAGGGCCTGCCGGTCAACCTCGTCCTCATCCAGAACCACGGCTACGCATCCATCGGCGGCCTGTCCGAGACGGTCGGCGGCGAGCGCTTCGGCACGGCGTACCGCTACCGGGCCGCCGACGGCACCTTCACCGGCGCCCCGCTCCCCGTCGACCTGGCCGCCAACGCGGGCAGCCTCGGCATGGACGTCCTGCGCGCCAAGACGGTCCGCGAACTGCGCGAGGCGCTCGCCGCGGCCCGCGCCTCCGACCGCCCGACCTGCGTCTACGTCGAGACCGACACCGCCGGCCCGGCCGCTCCCCCGGCCGAGGCCTGGTGGGACGTCCCGGTCGCCGAGACCGCCACCCGCGAGGCCGCCGTACGGGCCCGCGAGGAGTACGACCGCCAGGTCGCCGACCGCCGCCACCACCTCTGAACCCCCCGTTGCTGAAAGGCCCCCGCACCATGAAGACCATCACCCACTGGATCGGCGGCAAGCCCGTCGAGTCCGCCTCCGGCCGCCACGGCGCCGTGTACAACCCGGCGACCGGCAAGCAGGAGAAGCAGGTCGGGTTCGCCACCGTCGACGAGGTGGACGCCGCCGTGGCCGCAGCCAAGGCCGCCTTCGAGACCTGGGGCAGCTCCTCGCTGGCCAAGCGCACGGCGGTCCTGTTCAAGTACCGCGAGCTGCTGGACGCCCACCGCGACGAGATCGCCGCGCTGATCACCGCCGAGCACGGCAAGGTGCACTCCGACGCCCTCGGCGAGGTCGCGCGCGGCATGGAGATCGTCGAGCTGGCCTGCGGGATCAGCGTGCAGCTGAAGGGCGAGTTGTCGACGCAGGTCTCCACCCGCGTCGACGTCGCCTCCATCCGGCAGCCGCTCGGGGTCGTCGCGGGCATCACGCCGTTCAACTTCCCGGCCATGGTGCCGATGTGGATGTTCCCCCTGGCCATCGCGTGCGGGAACACCTTCGTGCTCAAGCCGAGCGAGAAGGACCCCTCGGCCTCCTTCCGGCTGGCCGAGCTGGCCGCCGAGGCGGGCCTGCCGGACGGTGTGCTGAACGTCGTGCAGGGCGACAAGGTGGCTGTGGACCGCCTGTTGGAGCACCCGGACGTCGAGGCCGTGTCCTTCGTCGGCTCGACTCCGATCGCGAAGTACATCCAGCTCAAGGCGGTCGAGCACGGCAAGCGCGTGCAGGCCCTGGGCGGCGCCAAGAACCACATGCTGGTCCTGCCGGACGCCGACCTGGACTTCGCGGCCGACCAGGCGATCAACGCGGCCTACGGCTCCGCGGGCGAGCGGTGCATGGCGGTCTCGGTCGTGGTCGCCGTCGGCGACACGGGCGACGAACTGGTCGCCAGGATCGCCGAGCGCGCGAAGAACCTGAGGATCGGCCCCGGCGACGACCCGAGTTCCGACATGGGCCCGCTGATCACCCGCGAGCACCGGGACAAGGTGGCCTCGTACGTGTCCTCAGCCGCCGAGCAGGGCGCCGAGGTCGTGGTGGACGGCACCGGGTACACGGTCGAGGGCCACGAGGACGGCTTCTTCCTCGGCGTCTCCCTCCTCGACAGGGTGCCGCTGACGGCGGACGCCTACCGGGACGAGATCTTCGGGCCCGTCCTTGCGGTGGTCCGCGCGGAGTCCTACGACGAGGCGATCAAGCTGATCAACGACTCCCGCTGGGGCAACGGCACCGCGATCTTCACCCGGGACGGCGGCGCCGCCCGCCGCTTCCAGCTGGAGGTCAAGGCGGGCATGGTCGGCGTGAACGTGCCGATCCCCGTGCCCGTCGGCTACCACTCCTTCGGTGGCTGGAAGGACTCCCTCTTCGGCGACCTGCACATCTACGGAAACGACGGCATCGCCTTCTACACCCAGGGCAAGGTGATCACCACGCGCTGGCCCGACCCGGCCGACGCGGGCATCAACCTCGGTTTCCCCAGCCACTCCTGACAGAGCGTCAACTCCTATCGGAGGGAGGTACGTCCATGGCGAAGGCCCGTGGCGCGACCCGTGCCGCGAACGCCCCCGCGCTCGACTCCCTGGACTTCGCCCTGGACCGGGGCAGTCCGGTGCCGCTGTACTACCAGCTCGCCCAGCAGCTGGAGGCGGCCATCGAGCACGGGGCCCTCGCCCCGGGGAACCTCCTGGGCAACGAGATCGACCTCTCGACCCGTCTGGGCCTGTCCAGACCCACGGTCCGCCAGGCCATCCAGTCCCTGGTCGACAAGGGCCTGCTGGTGCGCCGCCGGGGCGTGGGCACCCAGGTCGTGCACAGCCAGGTCAAGCGTCCGCTGGAACTCTCCAGCCTCTACGACGACCTGGAGGCGGCCGGCCAGGGTCCCACCACCCAGGTGGTGAGCAACGAGCGCCGGCCCGCCGCACCGGAGGTGGCGGCCGCGCTCGGCATCGCCGAGGGCAGCGAGGTGATCGTCCTGGAGCGGCTGCGCCTCACCCACGGCCAGCCGGTGGCCCTGCTGTGCAACTACCTGCCGGCCACACTCCTCGACCTCGACTCCGAACGCCTGGAGGCGACGGGCCTGTACCGCATGATGCGCACCGCCGGCATCACCCTGCACAGTGCCCGCCAGACCATCGGCGCCCGCTCCGCCACGGCCGACGAGGCCTCCCGCCTCGACGAACCGGAGGGGGCGGCCGTGCTGACCATGCAGCGCACGGCGTACGACGACACGGGGCGCCCGGTGGAGTACGGAACGCACATCTACCGGGCGTCGCGGTACGCCTTCGACTTCCAGTTGCTGGTGAGGCCCTGACGGCAGGCTCCGGTACCGGGGTGCCGGGACCAATCGTGCTTGACGTGAGGCGACAGCAGGAGGACTGTCGTAAGCATACGCCGTAAATGTACGCTGAGGGGTCGAGCGCCCATGAGTGCACCGTCAACAGTCCTGGTCACCGGTGGGGCGGGCTTCATCGGCAGTCACACGTGCGTCAACCTGCTGGATCACGGTTACGAGTTGATCGTCGTCGACGACTACTCGAACAGCACGCCGCAGGTCTTCTCGCGGGTGGAGCGGATCGCCGGCCGCTTCGCCGGCGCCGTCTACGAACTGGACATCCGCGACCGCCCCGCTCTGTCGTCGGTCTTCGCCCGGCACTCCGTGGACGCGGTGGTGCACCTGGCCGCCGCCAAGTCCGCGAGCCGGTCACTGATGACGCCCGTCGAGTACTACGACACCAACGTCGGCGGCACGACCGCGCTGCTGCAGACCATGCACGAGCACGGGGTCCACCGACTGATCTTCTCCTCCACCTCCGCTGTCTACGGCGACGCCGGCCCCGGACCGCTCGACGAGGCTACTCCCGTCCGGCCCACGAGCCCGTACGCGGCGTCCAAGTCGGCCTGCGAGCAGCTCCTCGCCGACGTCTGCCGCCGCCGCCCCGAGTACACGGTGCTGTGCCTGCGCTACTGCAACCCGGCAGGCGCCCATCCCAGCGGCCTGCTCGGCGAGGATCCGCGCGCCGTGCCCGAGAGCCTGATCCCGTCCCTGGCCCAGGTGGCGATCGGCCGCCGGGAACGGCTTCGCGTTTTCGGCACCGACTACCCCACACGCGACGGGACGACGGTGCGCGACTACACCCATGTCATGGACACCGTCGAGGCACACCGCGTCGCACTCGACCACCTCGCCGACGCGCCCGGCATGCATTTGTTCAACGTGGGCACGGGCAGGGGCAGTTCGGTCCTTGAGGTCGTCGCCGCCTTCTCCGGGGCGTGCGGCTACCCCGTCCCGTACGAGGCCGCACCACGCCGCCCGGGTGACGTGGCCGAACTCATCGCCGACGCGAGCCGCGCGGCGCACGCCTGGGGCTGGCGTGCCACACGGAACCTCGACGACATATGCCGGGACGCCTGGCGGTTCCAGCAGCTCAACCCCCACGGCTACACGAGTTACCCTCGGCGACCCGAGAAGAAGGGCTGAACCAATCAGGCGCGCCGTTCGTGGCCGGTACTCGCCGCCGGGCTGCTGGTCTGCACAGTCGCGGGGAGGCGCCCTGTCAGACCCTGCGGGGCCGGCCCCACTGCGCCGGTCCTATGTCGCCGGGCCGCGAGGCCTCGCGGTGGAGGGCGTCGGCGACAGGGCGAACGCCGTCTCCACCACAGCTGCGTGGCTGAACGCCGTCGGCGCGTTGCCGAGTTGACGTCCCGCGTCCGGATCCCACTGCTCGGCGAGCAGACCGACGTCGTTGCGGACGGCGAGAAGACGTTCGAAGGCGGCGCGGGCCTGCTGCGGATGCCCGGTCGCGGCGAGGCATTGGGCGTACCACAGGGAACACGACACGAAGGCGCCCTCGGAGCCGCGGATACCGTCCGGCCCGTGCGCGGCGCCGCCGGAGTCGTACCGCCGTAGGAATCCCCCGTGGGTCAGTTGCCGCATGGCGCGTACAGTGCCGCGCACCCGTTCGTCCGTGGCGGGCAGGAAGCCGAGGCGGGGGATGAGCAGTGCGGAGGCGTCGAGGGCCGACGAACCGTAGGACTGCACGAAGGACCGCTGCCGCGCGTCCCATCCCTTGCGGCAGACATCGCGGCGAACCTCGTCACGCATGGCCCGCCACATACCCGAGGATCCGTTTCTGCCGAGCAGCGCCCCCATGCGCAGAGCCCGGTCGGCGGCCACCCAGACCATGACCTTGGAGTGCACGAATTGCCTCTGCGGCCCCCGCACCTGCCACAGCCCCTGGTCCGGCCGCCGCCAGTGCCGTTCGAGGTGGCCCATGAGCACCTCGACCAGGTCCCACAGGTGCGCCGGCATGGGGATTCCGGCCCGGAGCGAGAGCCAGAGCGTGTCCATGACCTCGCCGTACACGTCCAACTGGAAGTGGCTCGTCGCCGAGTTCCCGAAGCGGACCGGCCGGGAATCCTCATAGCCGGTCAGCCACGGCGCCTCGGTCTCCGTCAGGAGCCGTTGGCCCTCGACGCCGTACACCGTCTGCAGATGGTCGGGGTCACCGGCGATCGCCCGCACCAGCCAGTCCAGCCAGGCCGTGGATTCCTCCCGGTAACCGCTGCGCAGCAGGCACGACAGGGTCAGGGTGGAGTCACGCAGCCAGCAGTAGCGGTAGTCCCAGTTGCGCTCCCCGCCCACGCGGCCGGGGAGCGAGGTGGTGGGTGCGGCGATGACGCCGCCCGTGGGCGCGTAGGTGAGCGCCTTGAGGGTGATCAGGGAACGCACCACCGCGTCCCGCCACGGCCCCTCGTAGCGGCACCGGGCGCTCCAGCGCCGCCAGAAGTCACTGGTCTCCTTCAGTGCGGTCTCCGCCGGGACGGACAGCTGCGGCGGCGGCTCGGTCAGGTGCGACGGCGACCAGACCAGCGTCAGGGCCAGCCTCCGGCCCGCTGGGACGACGAAGTCGTGCACCGTGTCGCGCTCGTCGCCGGGCATGTTCACCGGCCCGTCCGCGTGCAGCCAGACGGCGTCCGGTCCGGCGACCGCGAAGGTGCCCGATTCGACGGCCCGGACCCACGGCAGGACGCGGCCCTGGTGGAACCGCACGCGCAGGTCACTGCGCATGGTCACCGAACCCCGGAGACCCTCCACGACGCGGATCACGCATGGTGAGTGCGTGCGCGGCGGCATGAAGTCGATGACCCGCACGGCGCCGGCCGCACTGTTCCACTCCGACTCCAGGATCAGCGTGTCCCCCCGGTACGCCCGGCGGGTGCAACGGCGTCCGGCGACGGGAGCCACCCGCCAGAAGCCGTTGTCCCGCGTGCCCACGAGCGCGGCGAAACACGCCGGCGAGTCGAAGCGGGGCAGGCACAGCCAGTCGATCGACCCGTCCTTGCCGACCATGGCGGCGGTCTCCAGGTCGCTGAGCAGGGCGTAGTCCTCGATGGGCGCATTCATGACGGGAGCCGCTCGTGATCGGAGCGTCCTCGGCAGTGCCGCGGCAGCAGCGGCTCCCACCAGCGAACATGCCTCCGGCAGCCGGACCGCGGCGGGTCGCTCTCCGGGCAGGCACCGAGGGAGCCGGACTCGTCGGCTCGCACTACGCGCACACACTGCTGGGGCAGGGTTGTGACGGGTGCCGTGCCGTGCGGTCGCCGGCCTGGGACGGGAGTCCCCTTTCGCATCACGACCACCACCGGGAAGAGTCGGGCCATGCGTAAATTTACGACATATACGTACACCCTCCCCTCCCCGCTCGGCCGAGTCAACCGAACTTGGACGCGGCCCACCTTGACTTAGTGGCGGGTTCAGCTGAGTGTGTACGTATACAACGTATTCTTCTCATAGAGACGGATTTCGACGTGTATGCACCTTCGAGTCGAAACCCGACCACTCCCGCTCCCCACACCCTGCGTCGCGCAACCGACTGGCCGGCAGGGCAATCTGGAACCGCCGCCGCAAAACGGCGGCACACCCCGGAAGGCGGCGCCGCGCGATGACTTCCGCACTCATCCGCCCCCCGGTGGACCTGGAGCTGATCTTCCCGGCATTCAACGAGGAACGCCGTCTGCCCTCCACCATCGAGGCCACGGTCGACCACCTCTCCGAACGGTCCTGGGCCTCCGCGATCGTGGTCGTGGACAACGACAGCGCCGACGGAACGCACGACGTCGTGGAGCGTTTCGCCCACGCGCCCGTCCCGGTGTACGCCATCGGCTGCAGCGACCGCGGCAAGGGAGCCGCCGTACGCCGGGGCATCTCCACCTCATCGGCCCGCTACGTGGGATTCGCCGACGCCGACTGCGCCACCCCCATCGAGACGCTCGACCCCGTGATGGCGCTGCTCGCGGAGGGTCACGCGGCGGTCATAGCCTCCCGCCGCGCTCCGGGCGCGTCCTACGAGATCGAGCAGTCCGCGCTGCGCCGCTGCGGCGGCTGGGTCTTCCGGCGACTGGCCCGTATGTCCCTCCCCGACATCGCCGACACGCAGTGCGGCTTCAAGTTCTTCGACGGCCCCCTCATCCGCGAGGTCGTCGATGGCTGCCAGGTCGACGGGTTCGCCTTCGACGTGGAGATCCTCGCCCGCTTCGCGCGCCACGGACACCGAGTCACAGAAGTGCCGGTCGCCTGGTGCGACGTCCCGGGATCGACGTTCTCGGCCCGCCGCGACGGGTTGCGCTCCATGGCCGACCTGATCCGGATCTCGATAGCGCGGTGACCGCCATGACTGCACTGAACGAACTCGACCGAGCCGACATACTCTTCCTCAACTGGCGCGATCCCTCCCACCCGCAGGCCGGCGGCGCCGAGGCGTTCTGCTGGGAGACCGCCCGCCGTTTCAGCGAGGCCGGCGCCCACGTCACGGTGTTCACCGCCCGCCACCCCGGATCCGCACCCCGCTCGGTGTCCGACGGCATACGGATTCTGCGCGGCGGCGGCACCTACGGCGTCTACGCGGCGGCCGCCCGCCATCTGCTGCGCCACCGGCACGCCTACGACGCCGTCATCGACTGCCAGAACGGCATCCCCTTCTTCTCGCCGTTGTTCACGCCGCGCTGGACCGCCGACCTGTGCGTCGTGCACCACGTCCACCAGAGCCAGTTCGACATGCTTCTGCCCCGGCCGCTGAACGTCGCCGGCAGGCTCCTGGAGAAGCAGGTCAGCCGTCGCGTCTACCACGGGCGGCCGGTCGTCGTGGTCTCTCCGTCCACCCTGGAGGGGATCCGGCGTGAACTCGGCTTCCGCAACCCGGTCTACATCGTGCCCAACGGCAGCTCGCTCGACGGTGCGTTCAGCGCATCCGACGGGTCCCCCCGCGTTGCGCGCAGCCGGACGCCGGCCATCGCGGTCGTCAGCAGGCTCGTACCCCAGAAGCGACTGGACCTGCTGGTCCACGCCATGCCCGCGCTGATGCACAAGATGCCCGGCATACGGCTCGACATCGCCGGAGACGGCAGCGAACTTCCCCGTCTGCGTCACCTCGCGCAGCGGCTCGGCGTCTCGGACGCGGTCGCGTTCCACGGTCGGGTGAGCGACGAGCGCAAGTGGGAGTTGCTCTCCCGGGCATGGCTCACCGTCGTCCCGTCCGTCGCCGAGGGCTGGGGTCTCACCGTCATCGAGGCCAACGCGGTCGGCACTCCCGCCGTCGCCTTCGATGTGCCGGGTCTGCGCGACGCGGTCCAGCCCGGTCGCACCGGATGGCTTCTGCCACCCGACTCGGACCTGGCCGGCGCAGTCGCGGACGCGCTGGCCGAGCTCACCGACGCGGACGTGCGGCAGCGGACGGCTCAGCGGTGCCGGTCGTGGGCCGCGACCTTCTCCTGGGAGAGCACCGCGGAGCGACTTGCCGCAGTGGTCCTGGAGGAGATGGCGCGGACCCGGCGTCACCGGCGCTCGCGCCGCCGGCCGAGCGATCTCTGCGTCATCGGCAGCTTCCGGGTGACGGACGGTAACGCGATGGAGCAGGTCCTGCGCCACGCCCTGCGGCTGACCGACGCCTGGAACCGGTGCGGCGACGGCACCTTCCGGGTGCTCCTGCACGGCTGCGACGAGGTCCGCGCCGCGAGAGCCCTTCGCCGCCTGAACGTACGGCCCAGCGAACTCACCCTGGCCAGCCGCCGGGACGTCCTGGTGGGAACCGGCTGGACCTCAGACGGCACCCAGAGCGAAAGCGACCACACCACGCCATGACCTCCATACGCGTCTCCGCTCCCCGAACGGTCGCACGGCCGGACGATGTCACAGCCGTGCAGGGAGCCCGCTGGGTCACCGCCGCGTGGCTGACCATCGGAGCCCTCAACTACGGTTACGCCCTGCTGCTGACCCGGTCGCTGGCCGTGGACGACTTCGCGACCTTCGCCGCGGGACAGGGACTGGTGCTGTGCGCGGCGACCATCGCTCTCGTCGCCATCCCCTGGGTGCTGGCTCAGGCCCTGGCACGCGCGCGTACGCAGACCGAGCGCGCCGATGCCGTCAGGTTCTCCATCGTGATCGCGGTGACCGGCGGCGTGGTGGCCGGCGGTGTGGTCGCGCTGGTGGCCTCACGGTTCGCCGACGCGACCACTGTCGCCGCGCTCGGCGTCGTGACTTTGCTGATCTACATCACCCGGGTCAGCGGTGGCTGGCTCCAGGGCACCGAACGGATGTGCACCCTGGCAGGCGTCCTCACCGGTGAGGCGGCCCTGAAGGTCGTCGTCGGCCTGTTCCTCGTGTCGGTGCTGGGGCTCGGTGCCACCGGCGCCCTGGCCGCGTTCGGGATCGCGGCGCTCCCCCTCCTGATCTGGTGGCCCTACCGGATGACCCGCGGACGCGGGCGCTGGGCCCAGGCACGGGCCAACCGCGACCTGTGGCGCCGTGCGGTCGAAATGGGCACCGTGCAGAGCCTGGTGGCGCTGATGGCCACCATCGACCTGGTCCTGGTCACGCTGCTTCCGGCCGGCGCGGCGGCCACCGCGAGCTATCAGGTGAGCGTGATGATGGGCCGGGCGCCGCTCTTCCTGGCCAGCGCCGTCTCCGTGGCCTTCTTCCCCGCGCTGTCCCGGCGCCGCATGGGAACCCCGCTGGCCACGAACGCCATGCGGATGTATCTCATCGTCGCCTTCCCGCTCGCGGCCGTCTACGCCACCACACCGCCGGGGGTACTCGACGTGATCTTCCCGGCGAACTACGGCACGTTGAGCAGGCTCGTCATGTTCACCGCGGTGTCGGGGTTCGCCATCGGCGGCATCAATCTCGTCTCCACTTTCTTCCAGGCCGTCAACGACCAGTCCTGCCAGTCCCGTCAGGCCGTCGGAGTGCTGCTGTTCGTCGCGGGCCTGGTGATCGGCTGGCGGGCCGGAGGAGTACTCGGACTGGCGATCGGCGGCTGCTGCGGCGCTGTGGCGGCGCTGCTGCTGCTGGTGCGTCTGCTGGTACGCAGGCAGGGGTTCGGCGTGTTCGCGCAGCTGCCGCTGGTCGAGCCGCTCGTCGTCACCTGCGTGCTCGTGGCACTGCGTCCGGTTCCCGCGGCATGGCTGGTCGCCGCGACGGCCATCGCAATCATGGCGGCCGTTCGCTTCCTTCGTCACCGGGCGACGGCCACCGCGCACGGCCGGTCGGAGGGTTCGGCACCCCGGCAGGGCACATCGGCACAGGCCGCGGGAGCGGACCGTGAGAGCGCGGGCGCCGACCGTGGTCCCGGCGGGGACGGCCCGCGCCCCGGTGCCGTACGCCCCCGCGGGGATACCGCCGGCGCTCGGCTCCTCCTCGACGCCGTGTGGCGCCATGACGTCAGGGTCGCGGACGAGGACGAGCTGCGCCGCGCGCTGGCGGTCGCCCGGGACAGCAACACGGAAGCCCTGCTCGCCCGGTGCTATCCGCGGCAACTGGCCGAGACCGTGGTCGAGGTGGAGGAGCGCGACGCGTCCTTCCTGAGCAGTCTGCGCGAGGCGACCGAGCGGCTGCTGGCCGCCGGGATTCCGAGTGTCCTGATCAAGGCGGACGGGCCTGGCGAGCACGTGGGCGGCGACTTCGATCTGGTGGTCCCCGACGGCCGGTGGGCAGCGGCGGCCGAGGCCCTGTCCGGCTGGTCCGTGCGCCGTGAGCGGTACTGGCTTGAGCGTTCGACCAAGGTGCTCCTTTGGCCGCCCAGCGGACCGGCCGCCCACCTGCACGCGTCCGTGGGCTGGTTCGGCGTCCCGGTGATGGCCAACGACCGGCTTTTCGCCCGCGCGCTGGCCGCGGACGACCGGCCCTGGCTGGAACCCCGCCCCGCCGACCGGCTGCGTATCTGGCTGGCCCACGCGCTCTTTCAGAATCTGTCCTTCGAGCTGTCGGAGCTCCTTGCCATCAGGCCGCTGCTACAGCCGGACGTAATGGCCGAGGCCCACCGGGAGTCGGTCCGGGAAGGCTGGGGCACCGCCCACGGCCAGGCCCTGGCCACCGCCATGGAAGCCGTCGGACGGCTCGACCGGGGTGAGTTCGTCGCCCTGCCCGTGCCCCTGCCGGCCAGGACCTCGCTTCACGTGGCGGTGGAGCACACCCCCCGTCTGCTGCGCGAGGGGCGCATCGAAGGCGCCGTACGAGAGGCCGCGCTCAGGATCCCGCTGTACGTCACCAAGACCCGAAAGGCGGGGACGTCATGACCAGCCCGCAACGCTCCTCATCGCGCCCGCCGATACCCGGCCGGCTGCTGGTGGCGGTGTCCGGTCCCGACGATTCCGGCAAGACCACTCTGGTGGGCCGGGTCGTGGCCACGCTGCGGCAGGAGGGCTGCACGGTCACGAGGACCTACTGCTACGGCTGCGTGATGTGCCGCCGCTTCCCCGGCCGGCCCCGGTCCGGACGCCCTACGGGCCCGTCGTCGCAGCGCGGAACCTGGTTCGACGCCGTCCATGCCCGCATCGACGCGTCCGAGACCGCCCTGCGGCTGGCCGGCGCGCGGGTGCGGGCCGCCGTGCGCCGCCTGGCACTGCGCCGTCCCTGCGTGATCCTCACCGACCGGGGACCGCTCGACTCCCTGGCCAAGTTCGATCCCCCGGCAGGCTCCCGGACGGCTGCGCTCTTCCGCCGCCTGGCCGGCGCGTACGACCTGACGCTACTCCTCGAGAGTCATGCCGGCGAGGAGCCGGCGTGCGACGCCGCGGACGCGAGGGACCCGGGACGGCACTGGCAGGAACGCTACCGCCGCTGGGCGCGCTCCTCGGCCGACGTGGTCGGCCTCGACGCGCGCGCCACCACGCCGGCCCTCGCCGCGGACGCCGCCTTCCGGCTCATGGTGGCGCGCGGGAACACCTCGCGTGAGCAGCAGCCTAGCGCCGACGCCCTCGACGGGCCCGTGCCGCGCGCGCGAGCGCAGGTGGTCGTCTCAGCCTTCGACACCGTCCAGAGCACCGACTACCGGGGCGGCGGATCGGTAGTGATCGATCACGTGGCACGCCGCCTGGCCCAGGAGTTCGACGTCACCGTCGTCACCGCGGCCACCCACGGCGGAACACAGGTGCGTGACGGGCTGCGGTACCGCTTCGTGCCCGTCTGCAAGGCCGGTCCGCGGGCCGCCCAGCTGCTGTTCCAGGCGGTGCTTCCGCTCGTCGCCCGAAGGATCCCGCACGACGTGTGGCTGGAGAACTTCACTCCCCCGTTCACGACGGGTCTGCTGCCCCTGTTCGCCAGGAAGCCCGTCATCGGGATCAACCAGTGCCGGTGCAGCGACGCCACCTGGCGGAAGTACCACATCCCCGCCTTCGCCATCGAACACTGTGCTCTGCGCCGCTACCGGGACCTGGTCGTCCTCAACCAGGCGGACGCCGCGGAAGCCCGGCGCCACAGTCCGAAGGCGGCGGTACACCTGGTCGAGAACGGTGTGGACCAGCGGCACGTCGAGGAGGACGAGTTCGGCAGCGGTGGGAGCATCCTGTTCCTGGGCCGGCTCGACGTGAAGCTCAAGGGCCTCGACCTGCTACTGGCGGCGTACGCGGCGGCTGCCCCGGCCCTGCCGCTGATAATCGCCGGACACGGCACCGCGGCCGAGGAACGCAGGGTCGAGTCGCTGCTCGCCCACACGGGTGCGAACGTCCGCCGACTCGGCTTCGTCGCCTCGGAACGCAAAGAGCAACTGCTCAGGGAGAGCGCCTTCATGGTCATGCCCTCGCGCACCGAGGCGTTCGGGCTCGTCGCACTCGAGAGCATGGTCCACGGCAAGCCGGTGCTCCACTTCGACCTGCCCTCCCTGGACTGGATGGAGGGCAAGGGGAACATCGGCGTTCCCTGCTTCGACGTCGACCGGATGGCCGAGGAGATCGGCCGGCTCGCCACGGACGCGGACCTCCGCCGTGCGCTGGGGCGTCAGGCGTACATGGCGGCACGGCACTACACGTGGGAGGCGATGGCCGACCGGTACCTGGCCACGGTGCGCGACGTACTCGGGTCGTCCGCCGCCGCACGGAGTTCTCACCGCGGGAGGTGATCGTCCATGACTGCTGATCCGTTCTCCACCGCGGTGGAGAAGGGTGTGCCCCTGGTGGTGCTCTCACCTCACCTCGACGACGCGGTGCTGTCGTGCGGGGCTCTGATGGCGCACACCCGCCAGCATGCGCCCGTCACCGTCGTCACGCTGTTCACGACGGGTGCCCCGCCGCCGTACACCCTGTCGGCTCGCCGTTTCCTGCATCTGTCCGGGATGCGTGACGCAGAGGAGCTGTACGCCGCTCGCCGCGCCGAGGACCGGGATGTGCTCACGGCCATGGGCATCACCTGGCGGCACATGGGCCTCACGGAGGGGCTCTTCCGCCGCAAGGCCCTTCGCGGGAGGGGGGCCGCACGCGGTTTGAGCCGGCTGCTGCCCGAGCGCGAGCACGTCTATCCCACCTACCGTCGGCACCTCGCCGCCGGCCGCATCTCGCCCTACGACGGCGACCTGTTGCGCACCCTCACCCGCACCGTCAGGTCGCTCGCCGCCCCGGAACCGTCGGTCGGAGCCCGGCCCTTGCTGCTCGCGCCGCTCGCGATCGGCGGGCACGTCGACCATCTGCTGGTCAGGACGGCGGCCGAGACGAGCCGACGCCACGTCGTCTACTACGGCGACTTCCCCTACATTCGGCACGAGGCAATGGACACCGACTTCGTACGCCGCAACGGCCTGCGCGAAGAAGTCACCTGGACCACGGGACTGGGCGCCAAGTCCGCCGCGATCCTCGGCTACCGCACGCAGTCCCGGGCCATGTTCCCCGGCGGCCACGTCCCGCTCGGCCCCGAGCTCTACCTGTTCAGCGAGACCTCCTCATGACCACCCTCGAGGCACGCCCTGTGCAGACCACGCCGCCGGCGGCGCGCCGTGCCGTGCCGACGGGTGTCCTGGCAGTCGGCGTCTTCCTGCTGGCCGCGGCGCTGCGGCTGGTGAACGTGGGCCGTTCCGCGGACCTCTTCGTCGACGAACTGATCTACCGGCAGCTCGGCGTCAGCGCTGCGCACGGCGGTTTCCCCCGCACCTCCGAGGGCCTGTTCTTCCTGCATCCGCCCGGCTACTTCTACGTGGAGGCGGGCTGGGGCAAGCTCGTCGGCATCAGCCCCGATCTCGTCACCGGCCTGTACCAGGCCCGGTTGGTGAACGTCCTCCTGGGAGCCGCGACGGCGGTCCTGATACTGCTGCTGGTCAGCAGGGCCGGGTCCCGCGCCGCCGGTGTCGTGGCCGCCCTGCTGTTCGCCCTGGACCCGTACGTCATCCGGCAGAACGACCGGGTGATGCTGGACACCGAGACGGTGCTGTTCGTGCTGGCCGGATACCTGGTCCTGCTGTCCCTGGCCCGCGAGCCGCTGCCCGGCCGGCCCCGGCTGCGGGCCGTGGCGGCCGGTCTGCTCTTCGGGTTGGCGCTGCTGACGAAGGACCACTCGGCGCTCATCAGCGTGCTGCCCCTGGTCCTCGCGCTGATCCTCGGCTGGGGACCTCCCAGGAGACTGCTGCTCACCGCGCTCGCGGCCGCCGTCGTGCCGTACGGACTGTATGTGGCCCTCGTCGGACTCTACGGTCACTTCACCCCGTTCTGGTACGACAAGAGCCACGGTGCGGCCCGCCTGCTCGGGATCGTCCAGGAGTCCGGGTTCCACGCCGCGGGAACTCCGTCGCTGACCAGCCGGCTCATCGACCAGGTGACGACGTTCGCCTCCACCTACGCGCTGCTGCTGCTCGGCCCTGTCGCTCTGGTGATCGTGCTGCGCCGCAAGGACCCTGTGCTCAGGATGCTGGCCCTGTTCCACCTGTGCGCCGGACTCACTCTGGCCTTCGCGCTCGCCCAGGGGACACTTGAGGAACAGGCGCTCTATCTGCTCATCGTGCCCACCGTGGTGGTGCTGGGCGCCGCGCTCGGAGTGGGCATCGAGCGCTTCCGGCGGCGCGACGGCCGCCGGGCGGTGCGCAGGGTCCTGCTCGTGGCCCTCGTCGGCTTCCTGACGGTGACCGTCGCCTTCTCGGGCATCTCCTACGCCAAGGTGCACACCGGGCGCGACGACGGTTACGCCCAGTTGCGCGGCTACATGAAAAAGCACGTGCCCGTGGGCAGCGCGGTCATCGCGGCCGACGGCGGCGCCAGCGGCGGTATCTCGTCGTGGGCGCTGCGGGACAGGTACGAAATGGGCGACTGGGTCACACCCGAGGCTCGAACCCGGGCGTACGCCCGTTATCTGGTCGTCCCGTGGAAGGTGATCGATCAGGGGTACGGCACGATGGATGCCCGCACGGCGCGGCACCTCGCGGCCGAAGGCCACCTGGTGTTCGCCTTCCACGGACGCTCCTACGGCACGCTCGCGCTGTACAAGCTGCCACTGCCCGACAAGACGTATCTCCGGTTCCGGGCGTCCGCCCACGGCCTGCGGACGGGGGCCGACCATGGCCCGTGACCGCAGTCGGCCTCGTGTCCTGCTCCTCACCAGCGGCCCGGTCGACGGGGGGCGGGGAGGTGACACCGATCTCGCGATGGCCCTCGCCCAAGGCATTCCCCAGGTCAGTTATCTGTGGTTCCGCAGGTGGCCCGGGCTCGACGAGACGGTGTGGGACCTGCCGGGGCGGTCCGTTCCCCTTCTGTCCCGTGACGGTGTCCCGCGTCTGCCGGTGCGGGTGCAGGCTGCGGCGGCCGGGTGTGCCCTCACCCGGCGGTGCGACCTCGTGCACGCCGTGATGACCATCGGCAGCAGCTTTCCCCTCTTTTCCCGTCTCTGGGACCGGCTTGTCGGCGACACACCGGTCCTGCACACCGTCCCCGGCGTCATGAACCCCGCGCTTCTCGCACGGTCCCGCCCACTCGGGCCGACCGTGGCGCTGTCCGAGGTCACCGCGGCGCAGATGCGCACCGCCGGCTTCGACCAGGTACGGGTCATCCGGCCCGTCGTCCGGCTGGACGAGTGGCCCCTCCGGCCCCGGCCGTCCACGGACAGGCCGACCGTGCTGGTCACCGGTCATCACGACGCGGGAGGCGGTGCCGAGGAGGCGATCGCCTCGGCCGCGGTGGCGGCTCGCGCGGGAGCCCGTTTCCGGCTGGTTCTCGCGCTGCGCGACCGGCCGGGCCAGGACACTCGCACCCTGGAGGAGAATCTGCGTGCCCAGGCTGCCCGCCAGGGCCTCGCGGACACCGAAGTGCTCGGCAGCGGCTCGGACATGCATGCCCTCCTGGCATCCGCGGACGTCCTCCTCTACGTGCCCCGCGCGCTCGGCGGCAAGGCGGACGTTCCGCTCACCGTGCTCCAGGCTCTCGCCACGGGGCGCCCCGTCGTGCTGAGCGAGCTGCCGCAGTTCGAGTCCCTGCGCGGCACCGTGCTGACGGCCGCTCCGGGCGACTGCGAGCGGACCGGCCGTCTGCTGCGGCAGGTGCTGGACCGGCCCCGGTGTTGGCAGGACCTGGCGCGGCGGGGCCGCGTGACGGTCGAGGAGCGTTTCGGGGTGGCGCAGTTCGCGGCGCAGTACTCCAGTCTGTACGAGGAGTTGCTGGCATGACGGGCCGCAGCGGGTACGGCGGCGCGACCGGGCGCTCGCGGGCGCGCCGGTGGGTCGTCTACGCGGTGGTCGTCGCCGTCGTGGCCGCGGTGGTCTCCTTCATCCGTCTCGGCGACCCCGGCGACCCCCACCAGCGGTTCTTCTTCGGCACCCTGCAGACGAGCCCGCGCACCGCCGGGGCGGACAAGGCACGAGGCATGCGTGTGGCCCATATGTCGGTGTACTGGGACCGGTTCGAACCGGCCCCGGGGCAGGTGGACCAGCACTACGTCGCCGCGCTCAAGCGGAAGCTGCGGATGTTCCGGGACGCGGGACTGCATGTGGAAGCGGGCGTCGGACTCAACAACCCACCGTCCTGGCTGAGCGGCAGATATCCGGAGGACGCCTTCACCGACCAGGGCGGCGCGCGCTTCACCTCCACCCCGAACCTGGTGTTCAGCCAGGAGATCCGCAACGAGGTGGAGGGCTACCTGCGACGGCTGGACCAGGAGATCGGTCTGGGCAACTTCTGGGCACTGCGCATCGGCGTGAACGACACCGGGGAGTTCACCTACCCACCACCGGCCTCGAGCAGCGGGGGCGCGGCGTCGTACTGGGCCTTCGACCGGCACGCGCAGGCGAGCGGGGCGGATCCCGGCCGGCCCGCGACCGTGCCGCCGAACCCCTACCCGGGCTGGCGGCCCGGGCAGACCACCTACCACGGGGCCTCCTTCACCGTCGGCCAGGTATCCCGGTGGTACGACTGGTACGTCGCGGCGCTCGCCGACGCGGTGAACTGGCAGACCAGGCAGTACGAAGCCCTGGGCTACCACGGGCTGCTGCTGGTGCTGATCCCCGGAGGCGGGTTCTATCCGAGCGACCTGTCCACGGCCGTCCGCGCTCACCTCGGCGCGACGGCCGACGCGGGGCTCATCAGCCGCGGCGCCGGCTTCTTCCGCACCATCGGCCTGATCGAGCACCGGCGCACCGTACAACTGGTCTCCACCGCGCTGGTGGACGGTTCGGGTACGCCGAGGAACAACACCTGCCGGCCCGCGGACGGCGCCGTCACGCCCGACGCCCTCACCCGTGGCACCGAGGCCCGGGCGCGAACGTGGTCGTCGGTGCGGTGGATCTCCCGGATCGCCGCGCACGAGGGCTTCGTCATCAGCGGGGAGAGCGCGGGCCCGCATGTGGCCGCCTACTACCCGGGCGTCATGAACGATGCCGCGCGCCAGCTGAAGTCCTGCGGGCTCACGGGACTGATGTGGGCTTTCGACCACAACCTGTACGACGGCACACCCGGATCCTCACTCGGGGACTACGCCTCGGTGATCGCGAAGTTGCAGAGAGGAGCCACACCATGACGGTGACCGTGCTCACCCCGGACCGCCTCGGCGCCGCGGACATCGCCGCGTGGAAGGCTCTGCAGCAAGCCACTCCGGACCTCGCCAGTCCCTTCCTGTCGCCGCAGTTCACCCTGGCCGTCGGCCGGCACCGGGCCACAGCCCGCGTCGCCGTGCTCTCGGAGGGGCCCGTGCCGGTGGGGTATTTCCCGTACGAGCACCACAGGCTGGGACTCGGGCTGCCCATCGGCAGCGGCCTGTCCGACGTGCAGGGACTGGTGCACGCGCCGGGACTGGACTGGGACGTCCGGGCGCTGCTGCGGGGTTGTGGACTGCGCCTTTGGCGGTACGACCATCTCACCACCGGCCAGAGGCCCTTCGCCGGCGGGGTGGTGCGCAGGTCCGCGTCACCGGTCATCGACCTGACGTCCGGGTACGAGGCCTACGCCGGGGATCTGCGCGGCAGGTCACCGGCCCGGATGAGGCAACTGGAGGCGAAGGAACGCCGGCTGACGCGCAGTCTGGGTGAGACATCGCTGGTGTTCGAAGAGGCCGCGCCCGAACGCCTCGACACGCTCATGCGCTGGAAGTCGGCGCAGTACCGGGCGAAGGGGCAGGTGGACCTCTTCGCGAAACCCTCGGTCGTGGCGCTGTTGCGCGGGCTCATGCGCACCAGGTCGGCCACCTGCACCGGCACGCTGTCCACGCTGTACGCGGGCGACCGGCCCGTGGCCATGCACTTCGGGCTGCGCTCCGGGCGCGTGCTCCAGTACTGGTTCCCCGCCTACGACCCCGAGGCGGCGCGCTTCTCGCCGGGCATCCTTCTCCTGCTGCGCATGGCCGAGGCCGCGGCGGCGCGGGGCATCGAGCACCTCGACCTCGGGAAGGGGGACGAGCGCTACAAGCAGGAGATGAAGACGGGCACCCTGCCTCTGGGCGAAGGGTGGGTGACCTTGGGCACCCTGCCGGCCGCGCTGCGGCACGCCCAGATGACGTCGGGACAGAAGGTGCGAGCGATGGTGGCCGGGAGTTCCGTACTGCGCCGGATCGCGCTCAGGGCCGTCAACGCCCGTCAGCCGGCCGTCGGGTGACCCATGGCGCGGGCGGGGGCGGGAATCACCCTTCCTCGAAGCGGATCACGCGCTTGGCGGCCTTCCTGAGTGCGCGGTCGACCGCGGAGACGGGGAGCCGTTCCCGGTAGTACCGGGGTGAGGTGAAGGGCTCCGCGCCGAAGCCCTCCTTGAAGGCGGCGAGCGACACCCCTTGCCGGGATCCGCCGAAGTCGTACCGCAGGCAGCCGGCTGCGCACGCGTCGTCGATCGCCAGCCGGTGCAGCAGATGATTGGCCCGGACAGGATGGGCCAGGTCCCGGTTCATGGCCGCGTGCCACAGCTTGGCGTGGTGACCGTGACGCAGGACGACGATCGCCGCGGCGGGCTCCCCGGCGCGGCGGGCCATCCAGATTGCGCACGACTCTCCGAGCAGGTCCGCGACTGCTTCCAGCCGTTCCCTCGGGAACGCGCGCTTCCTGCGCCACCGGGCGAGCGCCAGCGGCTCGTGCTGCCGCGCGGCCCAGCGCACGATCGACTGCTCGAACAACTGGTAGAACTCCGGAACCAGCCGACCGGTACGGTTCACCTCCACGTCGACGTCCGAGCGTTCGGCCCGGCGCACACCACGCCGAACGCTCTGGTGGAAGCGTCGTTCCCAGACCGTGCCGAACCCACCCTCAAGGTCGAGCACCTGAACCGTGTGGCGGTCTTCCTGGAAGGCCGCGGGTACGGCGCGTGACCACACCTCCGAGTCCTCGGGACGCAATCGCAAACCGACCCGCAGGGCCGGTAGCCGCGCCAGGTCGTCGAAGACCGCCCGGGCCTCCCGTGGGCCCACCACCCCGGAGGAAACCGGCCCACCGATGCCCCACTCTCCCGGCCAGGACTCCTGCGCCGTCAGCGAGGGCGGCCGCCGGAGCCTGGTCACCAGGGGAAGCACGAGCCGGCCGCCGCTCTCGAACTCGTACAACCGGCTGGCATCCCGGAACCGACCCGTCGCGCACACGCAGTCGAGCCACGCCGGAGTCTGGGTGACGTTGGTCGCCGCATCCTTGTGGGCGAGCATCCACCAGGTCTCCCGTGGCACCGGAGTCGTCACGTGCACGGGCCCGGTCGAGGTGTTGATCAGGAGTACAGCGGGTCCGTTCACAGCGATTCCTGCCCGGCGGTGAGGCCTGCGAAGTCCGGTTCACGGATCGGGGGGCAACCTGCCTCGACCCATGAGCCTAGCCCGCACGGACGACCGGGGCATCTCGGGCGATCATTCCGGGCCCGCGCGTGTGACGGTGCGGACGTTTACGTCGTACGCTCACCGCGAGGTGTTTGCCGGGCGGTGAGGAGACAGGACGATGGTCAGATCCACCGGGTCCGATCCGGCCCGGCGGGCCAGCGACCGCGGCCGGTACGGGCGGCTGAGCCGGGAACGCGTGCTTGCCAGCGCGCTGGAACTGGTGGACCGGGAGGGCCTGTCGGCGCTGAGCATGCGGCGGCTGGGCGCCGAGCTCGGCGTGGAGGCGATGGCCCTGTACCGGTACGCGGCCGGCAAGGACGCCCTGCTGGACGGGCTGGTGGAGGCTCTGTACCTGGAGCTGGCGGAACGACTGGACGCCGGTCCCGACGCGGACGCCGATGCCGCCCCATGGCGCACCGAACTCCATCGCGTCGCCCGCATCACGTACGAGGTGTGCATGGCGCATCCCCACGTGGTCCCCTTGCTCACCACGCGCATGCTGGCGGTGCCACTGGCCCGTCGCCCGCTTGCCGTACTGAAGGACCACGAGCGGGTGCTCGACCTGCTGCGGCGGGCGGGCCTCGACGACGCCGGTACTGCCGACCTCTTCCGGGCCTTCACCGCCTGGCTGCTCGGGTACGTGTCCGTCGAGCTGCGGCCGATGGTCGACAACCCCGACGAGGAGGACCCGGCGTTCCGCCTCGGTCTGCACCGCATGCCGCCCCAGGACCTGCCGGGACTGCGGCGGACCGCCCCGGCGCTCACCGAACGGGGCGGAGCCGAAGGACTGGCCGTCGGGCTGGACGCCCTGCTCGACCGGTTCACGCAGGACGCGCGGGAGCAGGCCTCCCCGTGACAGGCCGGACGGCCCGCACCGAAAGCTGCGGGTCGCCGACGGGGACGGGCCGGATGAGACGGGCCGGACGGTCGCGGCGACCGCGTACCGGTCGGACGCGGTGGCGAGGCCGAACCGGGCGCGCCGGGTGCCTGCCGCGCTGGAGAGGACGCCCCCCATCACGCACGACCTGCTGCCGGTGAAGAGCACTCCCCGGCTCCCCGGGGCGACGGTCAGCGGCCGGCCGCCCGTGATCATCCCGCCGACGCCCGGCCCACCGCCGGGGACCGCCGCGGTGGGCGTTTTGCACGTGGTACAGCGCGATGTCCCCGCCGCCGCCGTGCGCGTTGTACGCACCCGGCTGGGCGGCGGTCGGCAGGGCTCGGTGCGGCAGGAGCCGTACGGTCCGGCCGGGCGGCTTCCGCCCAGCGGGTTAATTCCGCCCGACCTGACCTAACGTACGAAGAGATCGCCATTCGCCCGGGAGCCCCCATGACCGGTAGCCGTCGCAAGAGATCCGCCGACGCCGTCGATGCCATCGAGCCGCCGGCCAATATCGACGTGGTGGCCGGTGTGGTGGCGGTGACGGTGCTGGTGGAGGTGCTCAGCAACCTGTCCGGGTCCGAGGTGTGGCTGCTCGGGCTGCTGGTGTTCCTGCCGGGTACGGCCTCGGCGCTGTGCACGGTGGTGCAGACCGCGTTCGTCGCCGCATGGACCGCGCTGGCCGTCACCGCGACGGTGGTGCTGCGGGCCCCCCTGGACGGGCACTGGCTCGACCGTGTGCTGCTCGTCCTGTTCACCCTCGCCCTGGGCGGGATCTCGGTCTACGCCTGTCACCGCCGCGTGGGACGCGAGCGCGAGATGCTGCGGCTGCGTTCCACCGCCGCCGCCATGCAGCGGCACATCCTGCATCCCCTGCCCCTGGTCACCGACGACGTCCTGGTCAACGGCGTCTACGAACCCGTCCAGGAGGACCGCCTGGTGGGCGGGGACATCTACGACGTCGTCGCCTCGCCCTTCGGCACGCGGGTGCTGATCGGCGACGTGCAGGGCAAGGGCCTGGCCGCCGTCGGCGCCGCGTTCGCCGTCATCGGCGCGTTCCGCGAGGCCGCCCACCGCGAACCGACCCTCACCGCCCTCGTGGACGCCCTGGACGCCGCCGTCGTACGCCACAACTCCTATGCCGAGCAGACCGGTGAGGACGAGCGGTTCGTCACCGCCCTCATCCTCGGCATCGACACGGAGGAGGAGGCGCAGGTCGTCAACTGCGGGCATGTCCCGCCCCTGCTGATGCACGACGGGCTCGTCACCACGCCGCCGCTCGACACCGGCGTCCCCCTCGGCCTCGCCGAACTCGCCGTGGAACCGGCCACCGTCGACTGGTTCGACTTCCGTTCCGGCTCCACCCTGTTGCTGACCACCGACGGCCTGACGGAGACCCGGGCCGACGACGGCACCTTCTACCCGCTGGACGAGCGCCTGTCGAAGCACCTCGGCCTCTCCCCCACCGAACTGCCCCGCGCCCTGTACGAGGACGCCCTCGCGTTCACCGGCGACGACCGCAGACAGGACGACATCGCCATCCTCACCGTCCGCCGCGCGACCCACCTCTGAACGGACGCCCGCTCGAACGACGCTCGACTTCCGCAGGGCACCCGACACCGTTGGTCATGAGCATCACTAGGCTTGGTACCTGAGACAACCATTCGGTCGTCCCGACGGGAGGAGTGCCCCGAGGGCCGGCCGAGGTCGCCGATGCCAGGGTCCGCTCCCCGGGCTGCGGTGATCTTCCTGACCAGGAGGACCCTCCCGCATGTTCCGACGTATTGGCAATGTCGTCGTCCGACATCCCGTCTGGACGATCGTGGCATGGCTGATCGCCGCGGCGGCGATCGTCGCCACCGCTCCGAGCCTGCCGTCCAGCAGTGACGAGAGCAGCTTTCTGCCGAAGAGTTACGAGTCGATCAAAGCCGCGGACCTCCAGGCGAAGGCGTTCCCCAGCGCCTTCACGCCGTCCGCGATCGCGCTGTACCAGCGCACCGACGGCGGGAAGCTGACCGCCGCCGACCAGCAGCACGTCGTCCGGATCACCAAGGAACTGGGCGACAAGCACATCGACCAGGTGCAGAAGGTCGTCCCCGGCCGGCCGTCCCAGGACGGCCGGTACACCATGACCCTGGTCCAGATGGACAGCAAGAACGCCGGCCAGCCCAAACAGGCCGACGCCGCCAAGGTGTTGCGCGACGACGTCAAGCAACTGGTCAAGGGAACCGACCTGGAGGTCAAGCTGGGCGGCTCCGCCGCGCAGGCACTCGACCAACAGGACTCGTCCAAGCGCGGCGAGGCACTGATCGGCATCGGCACCTTCGTGATCATTCTGGTGACGCTGCTGATCATCTTCCGGGCGCCGATCCTGGCCGTCCTGCCGCTGTTCCTGATCGGCCTGGTGTCCGCCATCGCCAACGGGCTGATCGCCTACGCCACCAAGCTGTTCGACCTCCAGGCCAACAGCTCCATCTCGTCGATCCTGATCGTCGTGCTGTTCGGCGTGGGCACGGACTACTTCCTGTTCCTGATGTTCCGCTACCGCGAACGGCTGCGGGGCGGCGACGAACCGAAACAGGCCATGATCAACGCGGTCGCGCGGGTCGGTGAGGCCATCGCCTCGGCCGCCGGCGCGGTCATCATCGCCTTCTTCGCGCTGGTGCTGTCGACGCTGGGCTTCCTCAAGCAGATGGGCCCGGCGCTCGCCATCGCGGTCAGCGTCACCCTGCTCGCCGCCCTGACCCTGATCCCGGCGGTGGTCTCGCTGATCGGGCCCAAGGTGTTCTGGCCGTCGAAGTCCTGGCAGCGCGAACCGGAGAACGCCCGGTTCGCCGCACTGGGGCGCGGGGTGGAACGCCGTCCGGCACTGACCGCCGCGGTCTCCGGTCTCGTCCTGGTCGCGCTGTCGCTCGGCACGCTCGGCTTCAACGCCACGTTCGACCTGGCCGCGGGCTCCATGCCCAAGACCAAGGAGTCCATGGTCGTCCAGGACGAGATGCAGAAGGCGTACTCGGCGGGCGCAGCCGCCCCCACCGACGTCTATCTCTCCAGCACCGACGGCAAGCCGCTGGACAAGGGTGCCTTCGACGCCTACGCCAGGAAGCTCGGCGCCGTGGACGGCGTGGCGAACGCCCGGATGACACAGGTGAACAAGGCCGGCACCACCGCGGACTTCACCGTCACGCTCAAGTACGAGGCCTCCACGGACAAGGCGCTGGACGCGGTGGGCAAGGTGCGCGACGTCGCCCACGCCGACGCTCCGGACGGCACGAAGGCCCTGGTCGGCGGCATGTCCTCGATCTACAAGGACATCGACGCGGCGGTCACCCACGACTACCGCACGGTCTTCCCCGTCGCCGCCCTGCTGATCATGGTGATCCTGGGTCTGCTGCTGCGCAGCGTGGTCGCTCCCTGGTACCTGATCGCCTCCGTCGGCCTCGGCTTCGGCGCCACGCTCGGCGCCACGGTGTGGATCTTCCAGGAGGCGCAGGGCAAGTCGGGGCTGATGTTCATGCTCCCGGTGATCATGTACCTCTTCGTGGTCGCCATCGGCACGGACTACAACATCCTGATGATCGCCCGGCTGCGGGAGGAGGCCCGCGAGGGCCGGGAACCGCGCGAAGCCGCCGGTATGGCGCTCCGGCACGCCGGTCCCACCGTGGCCGCGGCCGGCTTCATCCTGGCGGCCACGTTCGCCACGATGATGCTGGCGGGCAACGCGCTGCTCACGGAGATGGGCTTCGCGGTCTCCTTCGGTATCGCGGTCGCCGCCTTCGTGATGGCGATGTTCTTCACGCCGAGCCTCACCGCGCTCATCGGCCACGCGGCGTGGTGGCCCGGTCACGCGGACCGGGCGGAGCCGGCGGCGGTCTCCGGCGCCGGGCACCCCGACGCGCTGCCGGTTTCCGGTGACAGCCGGGACGCGATCGGCCAGGACTCGGCGGGGCGGCGCGGCTAGCGTGCCGCCCACCGGCTGACACGGCCTCAGGACACGGCCCCGGCCAGGGCCGGGCATCACCCGCGCGGTGGTGCCCGGCCGGGCTCGTCGTCGGCGTGCTCACGGGCCCCGGCCGTACAGGTTCTCGGTCGCTCCCGTCCGCAACACGACGAAGCCCCCGAACCCATGGGTTCGGGGGCTTTCGATGTCCTGCGACATCGTGACCGTCGGGACGACAGGATTTGAACCTGCGACCCCTTGACCCCCAGTCAAGTGCGCTACCAAGCTGCGCCACGTCCCGGTGCGCTTCCCGCGGTGAACCGCGTGATCGCGCGAACAGCACTTTACCTCACGTGTGGGGGCGGGGCCGAAAGGGGGCACCGGGCGCGCGACAATCGGCGTATGGGCAGCACATCCTCAGGAGAGCCGGTGGACGCGCGGGACCGGGACGGCGAGGGCCGGGCACGCAACGCCCGGCCGAGGGACGGACTCGGGCGGCCGCTGCCCTACGGCGCGGCCGGTGTGGCCCGGCAGCCGGAGGGGGTCGTGCGCACGCCGGAGGAGACCGTCGCCGAGGCGCAGACGCTGCTGGCCGAGGGCAAGCCCTTCCACGCGCACGAGGTCTTCGAGGACGCCTGGAAGTCGGGTCCCGCGGAGGAGCGGGAACTGTGGCGCGGCCTCGCCCAGCTCGCCGTCGGCCTCACCCACTCGGCCCGCGGGAACGCCACGGGCGGCGCCCGGCTGCTGCGGCGGGGAGCCGGCGCCGTGTCGGCCTGGGCGGCGGACACGGAGCGCCGGCAGCCCTACGGGATGGATCTGACGGGGCTGTCCGCCTGGGCGCGGGAGCTTGCGGAGGTGGTGGAGCGGGGCGGGGAGACCGTCGACGCGGCGGAGCGGGCGCCCCGGCTTCGGACGTAGGAGGACGCCTCCCGGCGCACCGTGAGCCGTTCCCCCCCAGCCGGCCCGGACGCGGTGTCCGGGCTGCCGGTGGCGTGCGGCAGACTCGGGGGGTGCGAAAGATTCATGTCATCGGTATCGGCGCGGGCGACCCCGACCAGCTCACCCTGCGGGCGGTCAAGGCGCTGCGGAGCACGGACGTGTTCTTCGTCCTGGACAAGGGCGAGGTGAAGAGCGACCTCACCGGGCTCCGTCGGGACATGCTCGACACGCACATGCCCGAGGGGGCGTCGTACCGGATCGTCGAGGCCCGCGACCCGGAGCGGGACCGTGGGGCGGGCGGTGCGGCCTACTCCCCCGCCGTCGGGGACTGGCGCAGCGCCCGGGCCGGCATCTACGAGCGCCTGATCGCCGAGGAACTGGGCGACGGACAGAGCGGCGCGTTCCTGGTCTGGGGCGACCCGGCGCTCTACGACAGCACGATCGCCATCCTGGAGGAGGTCCTGGAGCGCGGCGCCGTGGCCTTCGAGTACGACGTCGTGCCGGGCATCAGCAGTGTCTCGGCGCTCGTCGCCCGGCACCGCACGGGCCTGAACCGGGTCGCCCGCCCCGTCCAGATCACCACCGGGCGGCGGCTCTGTGAGGGTTTCCCGGAGGGCGTGGACGACGTGGTGGTGATGCTCGACGCCCACCAGGCCTTCCGGCGGTACGCGGACCAGGACATCGACATCTACTGGGGCGCGTACATCGGCACCCCCGACGAGATCCTCGTCTCCGGTCCGATCGACGAGGCCGCTCCGCGGATCGAGCGGCTGCGGGCCGAGGCGCGCGAGCGCAAGGGCTGGATCATGGACACGTACCTGCTGCGGCGCCACCCCGGGCAACGGTAGTCCTGGGCGCCACCTCGGGCAACGGTAGTCCTGGGCGCCACCCCGGGGAACGGTAGTCCGGAGGGCCGTCCGGACGACGGTGCTCGGGGCCGTCCGGACTGCGGTGTCCGGCGCTATCCGGGGGGCGCCCGCACGCGCCGGTAGCCCACCGGTCGGTGTGATCGTGACCTCGTGACAGTGCCCGAGGACCTCGCGCCGTCCGCCGCGCGCGCAGCCGCCCGTTGTGGACCGGGGCCGGCGCGACGTCGTCCTCGTGCCGATCTTGTCGGGGCCGCCGTCCTCGGCGCGGCCTGGGGGAACTGGCGGGAGGAGCGGGTACAGCCGGAGCTCGCGTCGAGCGGCACGGGCTGAGCGCCGAGCGGTTCCGGCGCCGGGTCACGGCGTGTCGAGGTCCAGCCACTCCAGCACCTGCGCCACGTCCCTCGCCACACTCACTCCCTCGGGCAGCGGCGGGCGGGTCACCATCACGACCGGCAGACGCAGCCGGCGGGCCGCCGTCAGCTTGGCGGCCGTGGCCCGTCCGCCGCTGTCCTTGGTCACCAGGACGTCGATCAGGTACTCGCGCAGCAGGGTCAGTTCGTCGGTCACGGTGAACGGGCCGCGGGCCAGCAGGACTTCGGTGTGCGGGGGCATGGGGGGTTCGGGGGGATCGACCGAGCGCACCACGAAGTGACGGTCCGCCAGATGGGCGAAGCGGGCCAGACCCATACGTCCCGTGGTCAGGAAGACCCGGGGTCCGAACCGCGGCAGCAGGTCCGCCGCCTCACTCAGGGACGCGACCGTGTGCCAGCGGTCCTCGGGGCCGGGCCGCCAGCCGGGCCGGCGCAGCACGACGGCCCGTACGCCGGCCGTCGCGGCCGCTTGTGCCGCGTGGGCGGTGATCGCCTCGGCGAAGGGGTGGGTGGCGTCGACCAGCGCGTCCACGCGCTGCTCGCGCAGCCAGTCGGCCAGTCCCTCGGCACCGCCGAAGCCTCCGACGCGTACGTCCCCCGCCAGCGCCCCCGGCCGCGTCACGCGCCCCGCGAGAGAGGTGGTGACGCGCAGGCCGGGGCGGGCCACCAGCGCGGCGGCGAGTTCACGGGCCTCGGCGGTGCCACCGAGGATCAGGACGTGCGGGGACATGGGGTGAGCCTACGAGGCCCTCGGCCGCGAGCGGCGACCGGCGTCTCGGCGGGCCCGGAGACGGGGGAGCCGGCGCGGCAGCCTGCGGAACGACGTGCAGGGCGGCCCCAGGCGGAGCCGCCCTGCGTGTTCTGTGCCGCCGTCAGCCCTGGCGGGCCTTGAAGCGGGGGTCCTTCTTGTTGATCACGAAGACCGTGCCGCGCCTGCGGACCACCTGGGCGCCGGGCTTGGCCTTCAGCGAGCGCAGCGACTTGCGCACCTTCATCGTGCTGCCTTCCTCGTGCGGCCGTAGCGGCGCTCGAAGCGCTCGACTCGGCCGGCGGTGTCCAGGACCCGCTGGTTGCCGGTGTAGAAGGGGTGGCTGGCCGAGGAGATCTCGACGTCTATCAGCGGGTAGGTGTTGCCGTCCTGCCACTCGATCGTGCGCGGCGAGTCGGCGGTCGAGCGGGTCAGGAACGCGACGTCCGCGGCGCGGTCACGGAAGACGACGAGCCGGGAGTCGGGATGAATGCGGGGCTTCACGGGGTTTCCCTCCTTGGGAGCGGCCTGGGGCGGGCGGTCTTCGTTCAGCGGGTCTCGCGGAACTCGACGTGCTGCCCGGCGACCGGGTCGTACTTGCGCAGAACCATCCGGTCGGGCTGGTTCTGACGGTTCTTGCGGGTCACGTAGGTGACGCCGGTTCCGGCCGTCGACCTCAGCGTGACGACGGGGCGCGCCTTGCTGCGAGCCATGGGGTCCTCCCTTCGCCCACGCCACGGATCTTTGATCCGAGCATGTCAATCACATGTGGTGTAACGCGGTCCCCCCTCGCCGCATTCCCGGGTTCGGGACGGTGATTTCAGCGCAACAGGAGCTGCAGCCCGCCGACGATCGTCGCGGCGATGACCAGCTGCTCGAAGAGGCGCTGGTTGATCCGGTTCACAGCCCATTTGCCGAACAGCGCGCCGGGTACGACGAACACGGCGAGCGCGGCGTCGAGGAGCAGGGAGCGGCCGTCGATCAGGCCGAGGCCCGCACTGAAGGGCACCTTGGAGACGTTGACGATCAGGAAGAAGAACGCCGAGGTGCCGAGGAAGCCGAGCTTGCGGAAGCCCGCGGAGAGCAGGTACATCGACATCACCGGGCCGCCCGCGTTGGCGACCATGGTGGTGAAACCGCCCAGGACACCGTAGGAGCGGGCCTTCGCCCGCCCGGCCCGGCTGCTCACGGAGTCCGGCTCCTCGTCCGCTTCGGCCGTGCGCCGGCGCCAGACCGTCACCCCCGCCATCAACAGCAGGATCGCGCCGATCGACGTCCGCACGATGCCGTCGTCCGCCCACATCAGGAACAGCGTGCCGACCACCACGCCAACGGCGACCGCCGGGAACAGGCGCCACAGGGTGGGCCAGTGGGCGTGCCGGCGGTAGGTGACGACGGCGAGGACGTCGCCGACGATCAGGACCGGCAGGAGGACGCCGGTGGACGCGCGGGCGGGCAGGACCGCGGCGAAGATGGCGAGGCTCACCGTGTTGGCCCCACTCACGGCGGTCTTGGAGAAGCCTACGAGGAGGGCCGCGAAGGCCAGGGCGGCGAATTCCCAGCCGGTTGTGTGCCAGAGCGTCATCGTGTTCATGCGGGGACCGATGCTATGTGCGGACAACCGGTCCTTGTAAGCACCGTCTCGGTGGGTGGTCCTGGCGTTTTTCGGACGCAGCTGGAGGAGACATGGCCGACGCACATGAGCACGCGGTGACCGGACGTCGTGGATCGGTCCGGGCCCGTGAGTGGCCGAAGGAGCAGCCCCGGTACGTCGCTCTCGTCGCGCACGGGTACGGGGAGCACATCGGGCGGTACGAGGAGCTCGCGGGCGTGCTGGTGGGGCACGGGGCGGCCGTTTTCGGTCCGGATCACATGGGGCACGGCCGGTCGGCGGGCGAGCGGGTGCTGATCGTGGACTTCGAGGAGGTCGTCGACGACCTGCACGCAGTGGCCGAACTGGCGCGGGGGACGTACCCCGGTGTGCCGGTCGTGGTCGTCGGGCACTCCATGGGCGGGCTGATCGCGGCCCGCTACGCCCAGCGCCACGGCGACCGGCTCGCCGCGCTGGTGCTCTCGGGGCCGGTGATCGGCGCCTGGGAGCTGCCCGGGCGGCTGCTCGCCCTCGCCGAGATCCCGGACACGCCGATCAGTCCGGCCGCGCTGTCCCGGGAGCCAGCGGTCGGGGCGGCGTACGCGGCGGATCCGCTGGTGTGGCACGGGCCGATGAAGCGGCCGACGGTCGAGGCGTTCGCCCGCACCCTGGCGACCGTGGCCGAGGGCGGCGACGTCGGCCGGCTCCCCCTTCTGTGGCTGCACGGCGACGACGACCGGCTCGTACCGCTCGCCGGGAGCCGCGTCGGGATCGAGCAGCTGAGCGCCGGCCGGCACACCGAGCGGATCTACCGCGGCGCCCGGCACGAGGTCTTCCACGAGACCGACAGGGCGCGGGTGTTCGCGGATCTGACGCGGTTCCTCGACGGGGTGCTGGGCGGCCCCGAAGGCTGACCGGGACGTGGTACGTGGTGTTTGCACGGGATGCGGACGGGCACCCGGACGATGGGCCGTTGTGCGCTGCGACCTGCGAGGACGTACGCGGCACGGCTTCTTGACGACATGGACGACACGAGGAGGAGCACTCCATGGCCGTGGTGAAGAGCACGCTTCCCGAACCGGCGCGCAAGGTGACCGGGGAGGCACTCCAGGACACCCTCGTGGATCTTCTCGGGCTCTCGCTGATCGGGAAGCAGGCGCACTGGAACATCGTGGGGCCACGTTTCCGCTCGATCCACCTCCAGCTCGACGAGGTGGTGGACACCGCCCGTACCTACGCCGACACCGTGGCGGAGCGCTCCGCGGCGCTCGGCCTGCCGCCGGACGGCCGGCCGGAGACGATCGCGGCCGACTTCGGGCTGCCCGGCCCCGAGCAGGGCTGGGTGCGCGACAACGACGTCGTGCAGGTGATGGTGGAGGCGCTGGAGGCCGCGATCGGGCGGATGCGCGAGCGCATCGCCGCGACCGACGAGCCCGACCCGGTCACCCAGGACCTGCTGATCGCGATCACCGCGGACCTGGAGAAGCAGCGGTGGATGTTCGAGGCGGAGAACTTCCCGAGCGAGAAGTGACCGTCCGGGAGAACCGACCGGCAGTCGACGCCACCGACCGGACCGCAGCGGCACCGACCGGACCGCGGTGGCACCGACCGGAACACGCACGTACCGAAAGAGGCACGCGATGACCGACGCCCTCGAACTCGACGCGCTGTGGGAGGAGTTCCACCGCGTGGTGAACATGACCTCGCAGGAGCTGGCGGCCTGGCTGCGGGTGAGTGACGCCGACGAGCAGTCGGAGCCGCTGCCCGAACACGCGGGCACGCCGACCGGGGAGCACGTCCTGGCGATCCTGCAGAAGCGGCGCACCGACCTCACCGACGACGACATCCAGGTCATGCACGAGGTCGTCGACACGGTGGAGGAACAGACCGACCTGGAGAACGAGCCCGCGGCCGAGGACACCCGGCGCCGGCACCTGCTGATGACGATCGGCCACGATCCGCTCCGGCCGTGAGGCGTACGCCGTGAGCGGGCAGCGGGACGTGGTGCGGGAGCTCGTGCGGGCGCACGGGCGGACGTTCGCCGAGGAGGCGGGCATCACGCTCAGGGACACCCCGCAGCCGCTGTACCGGCTGCTGGTGCTGGCCCTGCTGCTGAGCGCCCGCATCCGCGGATCCATCGCCGTGGCCACCGCCCGGGAGCTGTACGAGACCGGGCTGCGCGACCCGCGCCGGATGGCCGGGGCAGACTGGCAGCGCCGCGTCGACGCACTGGGCCGCGGCGGCTACCGCCGCTACGACGAGCGCACCGCCACCCAACTCGGTGACGGGGCACAGCTGTTGACCGAGCGCTGGGGCGGCGACCTGCGCCGGATGCGGAAGGCGGCGGACGGCGATGTCGGTGAACTGCGCCGTCTGCTCCAGGAGGTCCCGGGGCTGGGCCCGGCCGGCGCCGACATCTTCCTGCGCGAGGTCCAGCGCGTGTGGCCCGAAGTGGCCCCCTACCTCGACCGCAAGGCCCTCGACGGCGCCGCACGGCTGGGCCTGCCAAAGGACCCCGACCGACTCGTGAAACTCGCCGGGAACACCCAACCGGCCTCTCTCGCCGCCGCGTTGGTGCGGGCGGCGCTCGACAAGGACGTGGTGGAGGACAGCCTGCGGCGCGCCGCCTGACGCGACGCCCCGCAGGCCGCCTGCCCTGCCGGTCAGCCGAGCAGCCACCCCCCGTCCACGCTCAACTCCACCGCGTTCACCGACCTGTTGCGCAGCAGGAAGTCCACCGCGTCCACGACGTCCGCCATGGTGGCGAGCCGTCCGGTCGGGGTCCGGGCGCGCAGGCCGGCCAGCACCTCCTCCGGCTTGGCCCGCCAGTAGGGGCTGTCGCCGACGACACCGGGGT
Organism: Streptomyces sp. SLBN-31; assembly: GCF_006715395.1. Lineage (NCBI taxonomy): Bacteria > Bacillati > Actinomycetota > Actinomycetes > Kitasatosporales > Streptomycetaceae > Streptomyces > Streptomyces sp. SLBN-31. Next base: position 2,475,221 of record NZ_VFNC01000001.1, on the reverse strand, counting down.
GGACGGCGTTCACCCGGACCGGCGCCAGTTCCACGGCGAGGGTGTTCACCAGGCCCCGTACGCCGGCGTTGACCGTGGCCACCGTCGTGGCCCCCGGATAGGGGCGCTCCTTGGCCTGACCGCCGAAGATCACGATCGCGGAGTCGTCGGTCATGCGCGGGCGCAGGACGTGCACGACCTCGGTGTAGCCGACGAGCTTGAGCGTGACCAGGCGCAGGGCGGCGGAGATGTCGTAGTCGGTGACGCGGTTCTCGTCGCGGGAGACGCCCGCGAGGACCAGGTGGTCGACGCGGCCGACGTCGGCCAGGGCCGCGGCGATGTCCCGGGGACGGGACAGGTCGAGGGCGAGGCCGCGGGCTCCCACCTCCTTGGCGACGGCGTCGGCGCGGTCGGACTCGCGTCCGGTGAGGACGACCTCGTCGCCCCTGTCGGCCCGGACCCGGGCGAACTCGCGGCCGATGCCCGACGTGCCGCCGACGACCAGGACACTGCTCATGACTCCAGGGCCTTTCTGAGGTAGTCCCAGTCCCGGGTGAACCGGTAGGAGTGGCGCGTCGGCGGTTGCGGCGCCTGTGTCTCCAGCCAACGCAGCGCGCCCGTACCGGCGTTGGCGAAGCCGTGCACACAACCGGCGCCCGCCCAGGCGCAGTCGCCGGGCCCGAGGCGGTAGGTCTCGCCGTCGAAGACCGCCTCGGCCTCCCCTTCGAGGAAGTAGTACGTCTCCTCGAAGGGGTGGTCGTGCGTGCCGGCGACGCCGTCGGGCGCGTACCGCACCATGAACATCGTCGAGGCGACGGCGCCGAGGTCGCCGTCGACCATCATCTTGACCGTGATGCCGCTGTAGACGAGCAGTGCGGTGCGCATGCTCGCCGAGACCGCGAGGAGGTCCTGGGACTGCCGGTCCGGGTCCATCTGGGCGGGCTCGAAGTGGCCGAAGGAGCGGGTGCGGGGGTCGCGGACGTCGATGAAGGCGGGCTCGTTCGCGGGCAGTTGGGGCACTTCCTGGGTGTCGTACCCGTAGCGCGCCCGCGGGACCGGCGCCAGCATGTCCGCCCAGCGCGCGGCCGTCTCCCCGGTGCCGCGCCAGGCGTGCGGGACACCGGTCGGCAGGAGGCCGTAGTCGCCCTCCACCAGGAGGTGGGACCCCTCCGGCACGTCGAGGATCACGCTCCCGTCGAGGATGTGGAAGCTCTCCTCGTACGAGTGGACGTGTGCGGGCACCCGGCCCTCGGGCCGCAGTTCGCAGACGCCGAAGCCGGTGTGCACACTGCCGTCGTCCTCGCCGACCAGGGTCCGTCTGCGGTACCCGAGCCGGTCGTACGGCGGCTCGGGCAGGTCGGCGGCCCGGCGCACCAAGTGCCGTGTCATGCGGTCTTCCTCGCCTCCTTCGCGGCCAGCAGCCGGTCGCGGGACTCCTCGACCAGGCGCCGCGCCCGTGCCACGTCGGCCGTCAGCTTCCCGTCCCGCTTGCGGATCACGCCGTCGACGAGGACCGTCTCGACGTTGGAGACGTCGGCGCACAGCGTCACCGCGGCGGCCGCGTCGTGCACCGGGGCCATGTTCAGCGCGGTCGCGTCGAGGACGACGACGTCGGCGCGCTTGCCGGGGGTCAGGGAACCGGTGCGGTGTTCCAGTCCCGCGACGTGCGCGCCGTTGAGCGTCGCCATCTCCAGCATCCGGCGTGCCGTCAACATGGTCTCGGGCGCGGGCAGGTTGGCCTGCCAGCAGTCGGCGTTGACCCGGGCGCGCTCGGCGCCGAAGGCCGCGCGGATCTGGGTGAACATGTCGCCGGGCACGGTGGTGACGACGTCGACGCTCAAGGAGGGCCGCAGGCCGTGCTCGACCGCCTGCATCACGGGCGGCCAGCCGTGCCCCATCTGCGTCTCCACCTGCGGCGCGACGGACACCGTACCGCCGCTGTCGGCGACCATCCGCCACTCGTCCTCGTGGAGGTAGCAACAGTGGATGTAGGTGGTGTCCGGGCCGAGGAGGCCCAGGTCGTTGAGCTGCTTGACCATGCCGAAGCGGCCGGCGAGGCGGCCCATCGCCACGTGCACGGTGATCGGGATGCCCAGTTCGCGGGCGAGGGCCCATTCGGAGGTGACGACGTCGTTGACGCAGAAGCCGGGGCCGCGGGTGGCCAGGCCCATGGTGAGCAGGCCGTCGTCGGAGGAGAAGTACTTCGCGCGGACACGGCGTACGTCGTCGCCCGGGATGGCGATCTTGCTCTCGAACCAGTACTCGGCGAGGGAGGTGTTGGCGCTGCCGTAGGCGTACTGGGCGCGGATGCCGGTCTCGGCGAGCGCCTGGATCGCCGCGTCGGGGTGCTCGGGCGTGTTGTTGATGTGGGACCAGTCGACCAGGGTGGTGATGCCCGCGTTCAGGCACTCCAGGGCACCGGCCAGGTTGGCCGCGTAGACGTCCTCCGGCGTGTAGAGCGGGGCGAAGGTGTCGAGGATGTCGACGAAGTAGTCGTCGAGGGTGGCGTCCGGGGCGACGCCGCGGATCGAGGCCTCCCAGGTGTGCCGGTGGGTGTCGACGAAGCCGGGGATCACGATGCGGCCGGTCATGTCGAGCACTTCGGCGTCGGCGCTGATCTCCGGCCGCACGGCCGTGATCGTTCCGTCCTCGATGAGGACGTCACCCCGGGGCAGGTCCCCGATGTCCGGGTCCATCGAGACGACGTGCCCGGCGCGAAGGAGTATCCGATCGGTCATCGCGCTTCCTCCCATGGGGTGTTCAGTACGCGGCGAGGCCACGGACGGCCGCCACGACCTTCTGAGTGGTGGGGATGACCTGTTCCTCCAGCACGTCGGCGAAGGGCAGCGGCACGCACTCCCCCGCGATCCGGCGCACGGGCGCGTCGAGCAGGTCGAATCCCTCGTCGGCGACGACCGAGACGACGGTGGCGCCCCAGCCGCCCTGGTACGGGTTCTCCTCGACGGTGACCAGGCGCGAGGTCTTCGCGAGCGAGGCGAGCACGGCCGCGGTGTCGAGCGGGATGAGGCTGCGCAGGTCGACGACCTCGGCGTCGATGCCCTCCTCGGCGAGGCGGGCGGCCGCTTCGAGCGCCACCGGCACCATCGAGGCGAGCGCGACCAGGGTGACGTCGGCGCCCTCGCGGACGACGGCGGCCCGGCCCAGCTCGACGACGTGGTCCGGGGGCGGCGGGGCGCCCTTGCTCGCCAGCAGCCCCTTGTGCTCGAAGAACACGACCGGGTCGTCGCTGCGGATCGCCGCCGCCATCATGCCGATCACGTCCGCGGGCGTGGTCGGCGCGGCGATCTTCAGGCCGGGCACGGTCAGGGCCCAGTTCTCGGTGGCCTGCGAGTGCTGGGCGCCGAAACCGAGCCCTCCGCCGTTGGCGGTGCGCACGACGAGGGGCACGGTGACCTGACCGCCCGTCATGTAACGCACTTTCGGTATCTCGTTGGCGAGGTAGTCCCAACAACAGGCCAAGAAGTCGGAGAACATGATCTCCGCCACCGGCCGCATCCCGGTCATGGCGGCCCCCATCGCCGCGCCCACGATGGCCTGTTCGGAGATCGGCGTGTCCCACACGCGCTCGGGCCCGAACTCCTTGAGCAGCCCCACGGTCGTCTTGAACACTCCGCCGGCCTCGCCGATGTCCTCCCCGAGGCACACCACGGCCGGGTCGCGGCGCATCTCGCGTGCGATGCCCTCGGCGACCGCCTCGCGGTAGGTGATCACGTCCGCCATGCCGCACCTCCGTCCGCCCACACGTCGGTCAGCGCCTCGCGGGGATCGGGCGGCGGCGCGTTCTTCGCCGCCTCCACCGCCTTCTGTACGGCGTCCCGGGCCCGCTCGTCGGCTGCGGTGACCGTCTCCTCCTCCACCCCGAGTTCGGCCAGCCGGCCCCGGGCGAGGTCCAACGGGTCGTGCTTGAGCCAGCGTTCGACCTCCTCGGCCGGGCGGTAGGCCGCCGGGTCGGCGCGACTGTGCCCGAAGTGGCGGTAGGTCTCGGCCTCGACGATCGCGGGCCCGCCTCCCGCACGGGCCCGCTCGGCGAGGGCGCCCACCGTCTCGCGCACGGCGACGACGTCGTTGCCGTCGACGACCTCGCCGGGGATGCCGTAGGCGGGCGCCCGGTCGGCGGCCGGGCGGGCGACGGCCGTGACGTCGGCGATCGGCGTGTACTCCATGTACAGGTTGTTCTCGCAGACGAACAGCACCGGCAGCTTCCACACGGCGGCCAGGTTCAGTGCCTCGTGGAAGGCGCCGATGTTGGTGGCGCCGTCGCCGAAGAAGGCCACCGCGAGCTGCCCGGTGCCACGCAGCCGGGCCGACCAGGCGGCGCCGACCGCCATGGGGAGATGGGCGCCGACGATGGCGTAGGAGCCGAGCATGTTCCGGGACGCCTTGGTGAGGTGCATGGAGCCGCCCTTGGCCCGGCACAAGCCCGTCGCTCGGCTCATGAGTTCGGCGAGGCACTCCTCCGGTGTGGCGCCGCGGGCGAGGGCGTGGTGGTGGCCGCGGTAGGTGGCGAAGACGTAGTCGTCGTCGCGCAGGGCGGCGCTCGCGCCGACGGCGATCGCCTCGTGCCCGGCGGCGAGGTGCGTGGTGCCCTTGACCAGGCCGGACATGAACAGGTCGTGGGCGGCCTTCTCCGTGCGGCGGACGAGGGCCATCCGCTCGTACAGGGTGAGGAGTTCGGTCGCGTCCATCAGCGGTCCCGGGTGTTGAGGTGGGACTGGGACTCGCGGCGGGTGTTCAGCTCACCGCCGACCGTCCAGTACTTGCGGCCCGCGACGAGCAGTTCCTCGGCGGGGAACTTGGTGATGACCTCGCAGCCGTCGGCGGTGACGGCCAGCTCCTCCTCGATGCGGGCGGCGGACCAGCCGTCGGCGGCCGGCCAGTAGGTCTCCAGGGCGAACACCATGCCCTCTTCGAGGACTTCGGGGTGGTCGAGGGAGACCAGGCGGCTGAAGATGGGCTTCTCCCAGATCGACAGGCCCACCCCGTGGCCGTACTGGAGGGCGAAGGCGGCCGTCTCGTCGGCGAAGCCGAACTCCTCGGCGCGCGGCCAGACCTGGACGATGTCGGCGGTGGTCGCACCGGGGCGGACGAGGGCGATGGCCTCGTCCATGTACTCCCGGCACCGGACGTAGGCGTCGCGCTGGGCGCGGGAGGCGCTGCCGACGGCGAAGGTGCGGTAGTAGCAGGTGCGGTAGCCGAGGTGGCTGTGCAGGATGTCGAAGAAGGCCGGGTCGCCAGGGCGGATCAGGCGGTCGCTGTAGACGTGCGGGTGGGGTGAACAGCGTTCGCCGGAGATGGCGTTGACGCCTTCGACGTACTCGCTGCCGAGGTCGTAGAGGACCTTGCTGACGAGTCCGACGCATTCGTTCTCGCGCACTCCCGGCCTCAGATACCCGTACAGCTCCTCGTAGGCGGCGTCGACCATCGCGCAGGCCTGGGTGAGCAGGGAGATCTCGTCGCGGGTCTTGGTGCGTCGGGCCTCCAGGAAGACCTGCTGGCCGTCGACGACGTCGATGCCCTCGGCGCGCAGGGCGGCCAGGACCGGCATCTCGGCGACGTCGATGCCGAGCGGTTCGTTCGCGAGGCCGTGTTCGCGCAGTTCGGTGGCGATCTTGCGGGCCACCTCCTCGGCGATCCCGGCGTCCGGGTGGAAGGCGCCGCGCAGGGTGGAGATCCCGGCGCGGGCGCCGGTGGGCGGGCCGCCCTTGCCGTCGCTGTAGTCGAGCCATGGGTTGTAGAGCTGGTGGTGGCGGGCGGCGGAGCCGAAGTCCCAGACGACGGGTTCGCCGCCGCGCACCAGCAGGGCGAAGCGGATCAGCTTGTCCATCGCCCAGGTGCCGATGTGCGTAGCGGTCATGTAGCGGATGTTGGCGAAGTCGAAGCTGAGCACGGCGCCCAGCGAGGAGCGGTTCAGGGTCTCGTGCAGCCGGGACAGGCGCTCTTTGCGCAGCCGGTCCAGGTCGACGCGCTCTTCCCAGTCGACGGCGTTCGGGCCGTATGTGCGGATCGCCATGGCGACCACCCCCACTTCGGAGTGAACGTCCGCACGGCACGGGTGTCAAGTGTTACTGAACACCGGTGCTACCGAACACCGGGTGCTACCGAACGCCCTCGCTGAACACGAACCACACGCCCACGGCCGGCTCGGTGCCGTCGTTGCGGTAGCGGTGCGGGGTGGTCGACTCGAAGCAGACGGCGTCGCCGGGGCGCAGGGTGTACTCGTCGAAACCGAGGGTGAGCACGAGTTCGCCGGAGGTCAGGTAGCCGTACTCGGTGCCCGCGTGCCGCATCAGGCCGCCGGAGCCGGAGGAGGCACCGCCGGGCCGGTAGGTCACCAGCAGGAAGTCGACGTCGGTGCCGGGGACATGGCCGAGCCGTTCCCACACCACACCGGAGTCCAGCTCCAGCGTCTCGCGCTCCCCCTCCGCGACCAGCGGTCCTATCCGGCGGCCCGGGTCGGCGGCGAAGGCCGCGAGGGCGTGCAGGACGGTATCGGGCACCGCCGAGGCCGCTGCCGCCGGGGCCGCGGCGGCCTGCCCCTCGTACGCGTCGAAGAGCGACTCGACGGAGATCGACAGCGCCGTCGTGATGGCGTACAGCGTGCTCACCGACGGCTGGCTCTTGCCGGTCTCGATCTGGGAGACCAGGCTCGCGGAGACCCCGATCTCCCGGGCGAGGGCGCGCAGGCTCACGCCTTTGGCCAGGCGCGCCTGTCTGATGCGCGCGCCGACGGGCGGCACGGCGGCGGCGGACACGGCGGCTCCTCTCGCGGCCGGAGATGTGCAGCCCCATTGAACAGTCTGGGCCGACCGCGGCACCAGGGGCTCAGAGACCCAGGACGCGGGCGATCGTGCGGAGCACGCCGTTGTCGTTGTTGGACGGGGCCAGGTGGCGGGCGCGGGCGATGACGTCCGGGTGGGCGCCCGCCATGGCGAAGGACCACTCGGCGGCGTCCAGCATCTCCAGGTCGTTGAGGTAGTCGCCGAACACCATGGTCTGGGCGGGGGTGACACCGAGCGCCCGCTGCAGGCGGCGCAGGGCGCTGCCCTTGTTGGCGGTGCTGTTCATGACGTCGACCCAGTGCTCGCCGGAGACGACGACCTGGTGGGTGTCGGCGAACGGCGCCAGGGCGGGGGCTGTGGTGCGCGCGGCGGAGCCGAAGTCGAAGAGGGCCACCTTGATCACGTCGTCGTCGAGGGCGGTGGCGTCCTCCACGACCCGGTGCTCGACGTAGTACTTGCGCACCTCGGCCAGGAACGCCTCGTCGCTCCGCTCGACGTAGGCGGACCGCTTGCCGCAGACGACGGCGCCGACGTCCACGCCCTCGGCCACCAGCCGCCGTACGGACTGCACCACGCGGGCGGCGACGCCGGGGGCCAGCGGGTCGGAGCTGAGTTCTACGCCGTCGCGGACCACGTAGGTGCCGTTCTCGGCGATGAACATCATGCCCTCGGCCACGTCGGCGAACTGCCGGGCCAGCGTGGCGTACTGGCGTCCGCTCGCCGGGCTGAACAGCACTCCGCGCCGGCGCAGTTCGGCCAGCGTGTCCCACAGCCCGGGCGGGACGCGGCCCGCGTCGTCGAGGAGCGTGCCGTCCATGTCGGTGACGACCAGACGGATGTCGGCACGGCCGGCGGGCGGGTCGGGGACGGTGGCCTGGGGCGTGGAGGCGGAGGTCATGACCTGCTTCCGGTCGGGGCGCGCCGGGGCGCCGGAGGGTGTGCGGCGGTCCCGCCACCCTACGCGAGCCGACCGGATCAGTTGTTCGACCGGATCAGTCCGGCCAGGTAGCGCCACAGCGACGAGCGGCGCCGGGCGCCGTGCTCGACACCCTGCGGTACGTCCGCCGACGGCACGGCGATCTCCGTCCGCGGCGCCGGCCCGGGCACGGGCCCGGCGAGTTCGTACCGCACCGGCAGGGACCGCAGCCCGCGCATGAACGGCGACGAGCGCCAGGGGAGTTGGTCGACCGGGAGGGCGAGTTCCAGGTGGGCGAAGCGCTCGAAGACGCGGCTGACGCCGGCCATCGCGATGGTCGAGGCCAGTTCCCGGGCGGGGCACTGGCGCCGGCCCGCTCCCCATGCCAGGTGCGCCCGGCTGCTGATGTTGGAGTCCGGGGTCATCTGCCCGGCGAACAGGGGGTCGGCGTGGGCGGCGGCGGCTGAGACCCACACCGGATCGCCGGCCCGGATCACGTAGTCGCCCAGCGTCGTGTCCTCGGCCGCGAACCGCGGCACGAAGTTGACCAGGGGCGGCTTGCGCATGACGACCCGGTTCATGGTCTCGCGGACCATTCCGGCGGACAGGGTGGTGCGCACCCCGCCCGCGCTGTCCCCGCAGATGACCTCGACGACGGTGTTGGAGATGAGGATGCCGACGTGGTCGGAGGTCATGCCGAGCAGCATGAACAGCTCGCGGGCCAGCTCGTCGACCGTGAGGTCCGGATGGGCGGCGAGCAGGTGGGAGGGGAAGTCGTCGCCCGGCTTCGCGGTCTTGGCGGCGGCGAGGTCGGTGAGCGTCACCAGCAGCCGCTCCAGGGCGGGCCCGGCGTCGGGGCCGGCGTCCAGGATCCGCCACATGTCCATCAGGGCCTCGTCGCCCTGGGAGCCGGGGAAGCCGAGCAGGTGGCTCGCCGCCATCAGCGGCAGCGGACGGGAGAACTGCGCCGACAGATCGGCGTGGCCACTGCCGCCGCCCTGCGCCAGGAGGGCGATCAGCTCGTCGGCGTACCCGGTGACGGCCGTGCGCAGCCGCTTGGCCAGCGGGCGGCGCGGGTCCTGGAAGGGGCGCAGCGCGGCGTCCCAGGCGGTGCGCAGGTCGCGGTAGCCCTCGCCGCCCTGGATCAGTACGTGGTTGACCTCGAGGGAGGGGGCCAGCGGCCAGTCGGCGGGCACCCGGCCCTCCGTCCGGGCGCGCCAGTTCTCCAGGCCCTTGGGCCAGGCGTCGTCGTCCTGGAGCACCCGCAGCGACTCGCGGTAGCCCAGCACCAGCCAGGCGGGCACGCCCAGCAGGTCGACCGGGGCGACGGGGCCGTGGCGGTCGCGCAGCCGCTCGTAGACGAGCGCGGGGCGTATCTCGTAGTCGCGGGTCAGCAGGGGCTGGGGAGCGAGGTCCTCCAGCGGAGTGTCGTCCGGTGTCGCGTGCTCGTGGTCGACCACGTGGAATTCCATGGCTGCGGCGCCCCCTTCGACACTGCCCGTAACGGCCCGCGGCCTGCGGGTGGTTGTGGACCGGTGGGACCTTACCCCAGGTGTTCCGTCCGTCACAGGGCGGGGGTACTGGCGGGTAGCCGGGCGGGTGGAGGTCCGTCCGCCGGGTCACCCGTACGCGCCGGTGCGCTGGTGGGCCGCACGGGCCGGTGGTGCGCTGAAGGGAAACCGCGCCCGCCCAGCCGCGCCCGCCCAGCCGCGCCCGCCCAGGAGGCCACGCCATGTCCCGTCGTCCGTCCCGGCCCGTCCGTGTGCTCGCGTCGGCTCTGTCCCTCGGTGCGCTGCTGGCGCTCGCGGCGTGTTCGAGCGACGGTGACGGTGGTGGTGCCGCGGCCTCCGACGTTGCCGGCTCGCCGCTCGCCGAGGAAGGCCGTACCAGTCCGACACCGGGAGCCCGGCTCACCGAGGCCGGGGCGCGGGCCGCGCTGATCACCGAGACGAACCTGGAGGGTGACTGGAACCAGGTGAAGACCGCCGCGTCCTGGGGCGACACCCTTCTGGTGGGGAAGGTCGACGTGGCCGATTTCCTCACCGCCAAGGCGGACGCCGCCGACTGCCAGCGGCTCATGGACTCGCTCTACGACGACGACCTGCTGGGCAGGCCGTCCGGCGCGAACGCGCTGACCGGCTTCGAACAGGGCGACTCCCGCCTCCTGTACCAGGTCGCCGCCTACAACCCGGTCCGGCTGAGCGCCGCGCTGGGCTGGATGAAGTCGCTGCCGGTCAAGTGCGACCAGTTCACCGCGACCGACGCCAAGGGCGGCAAGCGGACCGTGCAGGTGACGACCTCCTCCGTGCCCAACCAGGGCGACGCCCGGCAGGGGCTGCGCGTGGTGGTGCAGGGCACCGCGAACGGCGAGCCCGCCACGCTCACCCTGGACGTGGCCGCCGTGCGCGTGGGCAACGACGCCATCACGGTCACCGCCGGCGGTCTCGCGGGCGGCGAGCACGCCTCCCTGGAGCTGGCGGTGCGCGAGGGCGCCCAGCGGCTCAAGCAGGTCAATGCGGGCAAGACGCCCGCGCCCGGCCCCGGGCACAACGCCTGACGGATCGAACCGGCCGATTCCGCACACCTGATCACACCTGATCAGCCGATTCCCGGGACAGCGTGATCACCGGGCGGCACAATGGCGGCGACGACCGCAGGCGGTGCGAGAAGGAGCTGAGTCGTGAGTGAGAGCCACACCCCGTCGAGCGGGTCGGCACGGCTGAACACCGGTGTGGCGCACAACGCGCGCGTGTGGAACTACTGGATCGGCGGCAAGGACAACTACGAGGTCGACCAGCAGGTCGGTGAGCACGTCGCCGGGATGTTCCCGATCATCCGGGACATCGCCCGCGCGGACCGCTGGTTCCTGGGCCGGGCGGTGCGCTTCCTCACCGAGGAGCGCGGGGTGCGGCAGTTCCTGGACATCGGCACCGGGCTGCCCACCGTGGACAACACCCACGAGATCGCCCAGCGCATCGCCCCCGACGCCCGGATCGTCTACGTCGACAACGACCCCATCGTGCTCGCGCACGCCCGCACCCTGCTGACCAGCACACCCGGCGGGGTGACCGACTACATCGACGCCGATGTGCACGACCCGGCCGCGATCCTGGAACGCGCCGCGCGCACCCTGGACCTCACCGCGCCGGTCGCGGTGATGATGCTCGGCATCCTCAACTTCGTGCTGGACGTGGACAAGGCGCGGCGGATCGTGCGCGAGGTCATGGCGGCGGTCCCGTCCGGCAGTTACCTCGTGCTGACCCACCCCACCTTCGACGACGACCTCGGCGGCGCCGGCCAGATCCCGGCGATGGAGTTCTGGAACGAGAACGCCACCCCGCCGATCACCGCCCGCAGCGGCGAGGACATCGCCGCCTTCTTCGAGGGTCTGGAGATCCTTCAGCCGGGCCTGGTGTCGTGTTCCCGTTGGCGTGCCGAGCCCGAAACGCCCCCCGTGGTACCGCAGTTCGGCGCGGTGGCCATGAAACCCTGACGCACGGCAGCCGCCCGGCCGAGTCCGTCGAGGAGGACGTATGACCACCCTTGCCGATCCCGTCCCCGGTGGGCGCCCCGGCGAAGTGCAGCGGGCCGCCGCGATGAGCGAGGAGCTGTCGGGGCGGGGCGTGCACGGCATCGTGCTGTCCTACGTCGACACCGCGGGCGTCGGCCGGGTCAAGACGATCCCCACGCAGAAGCTCGCCTCGGCGTCGGCCTGGGGCGTGGGCATGTCGCCGGTGTTCGACACCCTCCTGGCGAACGACTCCATCGTCACCACGGACGTCCTCGGCTCCCCGGACGGCGATCTGCGCCTCTACCCCGACCTCGACCGCCTGGTCGTCCTGGCCGGGCAGCCCGGCTGGGCGTGGGCCCCGGTCGACCGGATCACGCAGGAGGGCGAGCCGCACCCCGGGTGCGGTCGCACGGTCCTGCGCCGGATCGTCGCCGAGGCCGCCGAACGGCAGGGACTGTCGTTCAAGGCGGGCATCGAGATCGAGTGGAGCGTGGGTCAAGGGCCCGCGACGGGCGGGGAGTTCGTGCCCGCGACCACCGGACCCGCCTACAGTGCCACCCGCCAGGTCGAGTTGAGCGACTACACCGCCGACCTGCTGGCGGCACTGGCCGCGCAGGACGTGGAGGTCGAACAGATCCATCCCGAGTACGCCGCGGGGCAGTTCGAGATCTCGGTGGGTGCGCTGGACCCGGTGGCGGCGGCCGACCGCAGCGTGCTGGCGCGGCAGACGATCCGGGCGGTGGCCGGCCGGCACGGTCTGGTGGTGTCGTTCTCCCCGGCCGTCCTCGCCGAGGGCGTCGGCAACGGCGGCCACCTCCACCTCTCCGCCTGGCGCGACGGAGTCAACCTGCACTCCGGCGGCGGGGGCCGCCACGGCATGACGGCCGACGCGGAGTCCTTCGCGGCCGGCATCCTCGCCCGGCTGCCCGCCCTGACGGCCGTGACCGCGCCGAGCCCGGCGAGCTATCTGCGCCTCAAACCGTCCCAGTGGGCCGGGGTGTTCACCGCCTGGGGCCGCGAGACCCGCGAGGCGGCGGTGCGGGTCGTCACGGGCACGGCGGGCCTGCGCGAACAGGCGGCGAACCTGGAGGTCAAGCCGGTCGACCTGGCCGCGAACCCGTATCTCGCCCTCGGTTGCGTGATCGCGGCCGGACTGGACGGCGTGAACCGCTCGCTGCGGCTGCCGGAGGAGATCACCGGCGACCCGGCCCACCTGGACCCGGCGGATGCGGCGGCACGGGACGTACGGCGGCTGCCGGCCTCCCTCGCCGAGGCCGTCGAGGAGTTCCGCAAGGACGAACGGCTGCGGGCGGCGCTCGGGCCGGTGCTCGCCGATGCCGTGATCGCCGTACGGCAGGGGGAGATCGCGGCGGCCGACGGGCACGACGACGAGTGGGTGGCGGCGGCCTACCGCTGGAAGTACTGAGATGAGCGGCGGACCGGTCCTGGAGGCACTGGAGGCGCTGGCGCTGGTGGACCACCACTGCCACGGCGTGGTCACCGCCGACCTGTCCGGGCCGGAGTTCGAGGACCTGATCACCGAGGGCGGGTCGTGGCCGGGCAGCTCCTCCTTCGACAGTCCCGTCGGGGTGGCCGTCCGCCGCCACTGCGCCCCCCTGCTGGACCTGCCGCGGCACGCGTCGGCCGACGACTACCTGGCCCGGCGCGCCGGGCTCGGGTGGGGCGAAGTCCACCGCCGGCTCCTGGGCGCCGCCGGGACGGGCGTGTTCTGCGTGGACACCGGGTACGCGCCGGAACGTCTCAGCACCCCGGCCGAGCTCGCCGTCGCCGCGGGCGGCACCGCGTACGAAGTGGTGCGGCTGGAGAGTGTGGCCGAGTCGGTGGCGGCGCGGGGCGTGGAGCCGGGCGAGTACGCGGACCGCTTCCGGGTGGCCGCGCTGGAGGCCGTACGGCGGCCGGGCGTGGTGGCGGTGAAGTCGGTCGCCGCCTACCGCACGGGCTTCGACCTGGACCCGGCCCGCCCCTCGGACGCGCGGGTCACCGAGGCGGCCCGGCGCTGGCTCGCGGGCGGCGGCGGCCGGCTGGCGGACCCGGTTCTCGTACGGCATCTGCTGTGGACCGCCGTCGATCTGGGTCTGCCCCTCCAACTGCATGTCGGCCTCGGTGACAACGACATCCGGCTGCACCGCTCGGACCCCGCCCACCTCACCGACTGGCTGCACCTGACCGCCGGCAGGATCCCGGTCCTGCTGCTGCACTGCTGGCCGTACCAGCGCCAGGCCGCCTATCTGGCCACGGTGTTCGAGCAGGTCCACCTGGACGTGGGGCTCGCCCTGCACTTCGTGGGCCCGGCACGGTCCCGGGCCGTGCTGGAGGAGGCCCTGGAGATCACCCCGTTCCGCAAACTGCTGTACAGCTCCGACGCCTACGGTGTGGCCGAGTTCCACTTCCTGGGCGCACTCGCCTTCCGCCGGGGTCTGGCCGCTCTGCTGCAGGACCGGGTGGACGCCGACGAACTTGACCTGCCGGACGCGTTGCACATCGCGGAGTGGGCAGGAGCACACAACGCCCGTCAGGTCTACCGCCTTCCCGGCAACTCCTGAAAGTATGATCAAGCAATGTCTGACATGACCGAAACCACGCCCGGCTGGCTCTCCCCCGACGAGCTGGAGATGGCGCGTGCGCGCATGCCGATCCTGTACGTCGAGGCCGTACCCGTGCGGGTCGACGACAGCGGCGAAGTCACCAGCGTCGGCCTGCTGCTGCGCATCGGGCCGGACGGCACGGTCAGCCGGACCCTGGTCTCCGGCCGGGTGCTGCACCACGAGCGCGTGCGGGACGCCCTGCTGCGCCACCTGGAGAAGGACCTCGGCCCGGTGGCGCTGCCCCGGATCCCGGCCTCGCTGCAGCCCTTCACGGTCGCCGAGTACTTCCCGACCCAGGGCATCACGCCGTACCACGACCCGCGCCAGCACGCGGTGTCCCTGGCCTACGTGGTGCCGGTCACCGGTGACTGCCGGCCCCGCCAGGACGCCCTGGACCTGGTCTGGTTCAGCCCGCAGGAGGCGATGTCGCAGGCCGTGCAGGGCGAGATGCCGGGCGGCCACGGGGTGCTGCTCAGGCAGGCCCTCGCCCACGTCGGCTGCTCTGTCTGAGCATCGCGCTGAACGGCGTGACGGGGCGTTCCGCGCGCTCGCCGTCCACGGTGATGTCGACGACCTCGTTGTAGAAGGCGAGCAGCCCCTCGATCACGGCCACGGCGGGCAGCGGCTCGGGGTAGCTCCACACGAGGTTCTCGCCGCCGTCCGTCGACCAGTACTCGGCGACGCCCTTGTAGGGGCAGGCGGTGTGGTGGTCGCTCGCGGTGAGCAGGTCCGTGCGCACGTCCTCGCGCGGAACGTAGTAGCGGGTGGGCAGGCCGGTCTCGAAGAGCAGCACCGGCCGGCGGGTGTCCGCGAGGAGCGTGCCGTCGACGGTGATTCGCACATGGCGGCTGCTCGGGATGGCGTCCACCCGTTTGTGCGGATCGCGGGGGTGGACGAAGATCTCTTCCTCCTCCTCGTACCAGTGGTCCAGGCCCCTGCCGCTGCGCCCGAACCACTCGAAGGCGATGTGCCCGGCCAGGTCGGCGCCCGGGAAGGTCCAGGCGGCGTTCTCCAGGAACTCGCCGTCGACGACGAGGTCGTAGAAGATCTTCGATCCGCTGTGGGCGCCCGGCCGCGGGTTCCTCGAGGGGCGCAGCAGGTCCTCGCGTACGTCGGCGCGGGGGAAGGCGTACTGCGGTACGGGCAGCGACGGCTCCCAGACCAGGACGGGGTGCCGGCTGTCGACGACGGTCACGTCGCCCTTGCGGCCTCGCACCCAGCGTTCGCTCGGCTCCCACAGGAGGCCTTCGGGGGTGCTGCGGACGGACTGTGCGGTGCCAAGTCCACTCATAGGGCCATGATGACCCCATGAACCTTGAGCCGTACCGGGGCGAGTTGGTCGCGTACTGCTATCGGATGTCGGGTTCGTTCCACGAGGCCGAGGACTTGGTGCAGGAGACGATGCTGCGCGCCTGGAAGGCCCGGGAGCGCTACGACGCCTCGCGCGCGTCGGTGCGCACATGGCTGTACCGCATCGCGACGAACGTGTGCCTGACGGCACTGGAGGGGCGGGCGCGGCGGCCGCTGCCGTCGGGGCTCGGGGCGCCGAGCGAGGACCCGGGGGCGCCGCTGACGCCGGCTTTCGACATCCCGTGGCTCCAGCCGTTCCCCGACGCGCGCTACGACGTCGACGCGCGGGCCGACCTGCGGCTGGCGTTGGTGGCCGCGATGCAGGTGCTGCCCGCGCGGCAGCGTGCGGTGCTGGTGCTGCGGGAGGTGCTCCAGTTCAGCGCCGCGGAGGTCGCCGAGCAGCTCGGGACCACGGTCGCAGCGGTCAACAGCGCCCTGCAGCGGGCCCGGGCCGCGGTCGCCGAGGTGGGCGACCCCGGCGGTATCGGCGAGCCGGACGACGCCGGGGCACGCGAGGCGGTACGGCGGTACGCGCGGGCCTTCGAGGCCGCGGACGTGCCCGCGCTGGTGCGGCTGCTGACCGACGACGCGGTCCTGGAGATGCCGCCGGTCCCACTGTGGTACCGGGGCAGGCGCGACTACGGCCGGTTCATGGAGCGGGTCTTCGAGATGCGCGGCGCCGGGTGGAGGGTCCGGCACCTCGGCGCGGGCGGCGAGCCCGCGTTCGCCGCGTACGCGCCCGCCCCGGAGGGCGGGTTCCGGCTGCACACGCTGCAGGTGTTCACGGTGACCGGCGGGCGGATCGCGCGCAATGTCGTCTTCGCCGATCCGCGGGTGTTCGAGGCGTTCGGCCTGGCGCCGGAGGTTCCCGCCGAGGAATCCGCCCGACCGCGATGAGCCCGCGCGGTGGCGCCGGTAGATACCGGTGACCATCGATCGAGAGGACATCTGACATGACGGCGCGTTTCCTCGCCCTGTACAACACTCCCGACGACCCCGCGGCCTTCGAACGGCACTACCGCGAGGTCCACCTCCCGCTGGCCCACAAGCTGCCCGGGCTGCGCCGCTACACCGTCGGCACCGGCGTCACGGCCGTCCGCGGCGGCACGCCGTACTACCTGGTCGGCATGCTCGAATGGGACAGCCTGGACGAACTGCGCGCGGCGTTCGCCTCCCCCGAGGGCCGGGCCTGTGCGGCGGACTCCGAACGCCTTCAGGAGTTCACCGCCGTCCGCAGCATGGTCTACACCGTGGACGAGGTCTGAGCGGGCCTACGCCAGCAGGGACGGCCGGCCCGGCGGCATGACCGGCCGGGCCGGCACCGGTCCCGAGACGACCGGGGGCATCGGCTCGTGGCGCGGGCGCCTGCGGTTGCGGCGCGATTCGTGGAACAGGGCCAGGGCGATCGCGGCACCGACCGCTATCAGGTGCTCGCGGCCGGCCAGATTGGGTACGGCGATCGACTCCCACACCATCGAGCCGCCGGTGAGGGTGAACACGATGGGCGCCCGCCTGACCACCGAGATGTAGGTGAACAGGCCCACGACGGCGGCCGACGGTCCGGTGTCGAGCACCTGGCCGACCTCCGGCGGCAGCCCGACCCCGTGCCAGGCGGGCCCGATGGCGAGCATCACCCGCACCATGAGCGTGCCGGCGAGCGTCGTGGCGTAGGAGATGACGAGGGTCCTGGCCCGGCCCAGGGCGAGTTCGGCCAGCGCGAAGGCGAGGAAGAGCTGGGTGATGCCCGCCCACACCGGCAGGTCCAGGGCCGGTACGTACAGGGAGACGGGCGTGCGCAGCAGCGCGAGCCACAGCGGCAGGTCGGCGTAGACGCCGCCGAGCAGCCGCACCACGGTGGCGCCGGTGCGGTGCTGCGCGATGGCGTGGAAGAAGATCACGCCGCCCGCGGCCAGGAAGGCCAGCGAGAGGGCGGGCAGGCCGCGGCGCCTGAGCCGGCGCAGCGGATCGGCGATGATGCCCTCCCACTCGCCCCGCAGGGTGCGCCAGACGAACAGCGCGACGCGCCACCACCACGCGGCGCGCGGCCGTTCGTTCCGGCGCCCGGGTAGGTGATCCGCGGACCCGTCGCCGTCCAGTCCCCTGTCGGCGCCGTCCCAGCGCCGTGTCTCCCTGTGCAGCAAGACTCCCCCGTCTCTCGTACGGCGGCCCCACCGACCGTATGCATCGAAATGCAACCGTTTCTAGAGACTGTGGAAAAGAGGGTCGGGTTGCCTCAGTGCGCCGAGTCCAGCCGGAATCGCTGGTCGTGCGACAGCTCCAGGTCCACCGCGGCCAGGCTCTCCTCCAGCTGGGCCACCGAGGACGCGCCGACCAGCGGGACGACCGGCAGGGCGCCGCCGAGCTGCCAGGCCAGGACCACCTGGTTGACGGTGGCACCGGTCTCCCGCGCCACCTCGTGGAGCGCGGCGAGACGGGCCGGGGTACCCGGGTGGTCGTACTCGGCCGGCAGCCGCTCCGGGCGGACGTACGCCCCCTTCAGCAAGGGCGAGTAGGCGACCAGGGTGAGGCCGGGTTCGGCCCGCAGGTAGCCGAGCATCTCGGGGCCGACGGCGCCGAGGCTGCCGTCGGGGAACAGGCCGCCGGGCACGTCGAGGCGGGGCCGCAGGTAGCTGTGCTCGTACTGGAGCACCTCGTAGCAGGGCAGTCCGGCCGCCGCCGCGATCGCCCGGGCCCGCTCCACCCGCCACACGGCCTGGTTGCTGACCCCGAGCAGGCCTACCGTGCCCTCGGCGACCAGCCGGGCGAAGGCCTCGACGGTTTCGCGCTGCGGGACGGTGTGGTCGTCGATGTGGGCGTAGAGCAGATCCAGCCGGTCGACGCCGAGGCGTTCACGGCTGCGCTCGGCGGACTCGCGGATCACCTTCGCGGACAGCCCTTCGGGGTTGTCGACGTAGTCGGTGCCGGGGGCGAGCGGGCGGGCCCCGAGCTTGGTCGCGATCAGGATCTCGTCGCCGACGCCGCGACTGTGCCGCCAGCGACCGAGGAGTTCCTCGCTCTGGCCGCCCTGGCCGCCGTCCTCCCAGAAGGCGTAGTTGTCGGACGTGTCGATGAAGGTGCCGCCGGCCTCGACGTAGCGGTCGAGTACGGCGAAGGACGTCTTCTCGTCGGTGCGGGAGCCGAAGAGCATCGCGCCGAGGGCGAGGACGCTGACCTCGCGGCGGGTGCCGGGGGCGGTTCCGATCGTGCGGTACCTCATGGATGTCCTCCCGTTCGTGCCCGCGCGGAGGTGCGGGTACGAACGGGAGTCTCGTTCTTGAAGCTTGAAGCGCACTTCAGGTCAAGGGGGTGCGCGCTACTTGGCGAACGGCCCCTCCAGGGCGGCCCATTGGAGCAGCATGATGGTCTTGGCGTCGTTGATCTCACCGGTCCGGATCATCTCCAGGGCCCGGTGGAAGGGCAGTTCGACGATCTCGATGTCCTCGCCCTCCTCGTCCAGGCCGCCGCCCTCGTGGGTGTGGGTGGAGGGGCCGTAGGCGGCGGCGTAGAAGCTGACGCGTTCGGTGACGGATCCGGGGCTCATGTAGACGTCGAAGACGTGCCGGACCTCGCCGATGGTGTGGCCGGTCTCCTCCACGACCTCGCGACGGACGGCGAGTTCCGGGTGTTCGTCATCGTCGTCGAGGAGGCCGCCGGGGGTTTCGATCAGCATGCCGTCGGGGTGGCCGTTGACGTAGACGGGGAAGCGGAACTGCCGGGTGAGCAGGACGGTTTCCCGCTCCGTGTCGTACAGCAGCATGGTGGCGCCGTTGCCGCGGTCGTGCGTCTCGCGCTGCTGGGTGGACCAGCTGCCGTCGGCGCGCCGGATGTCGAAGGTGGTGGCGCGCTCGACGTACCAGTGGCTGGAGAGCAGTTTCACCTCCCGCACCTTCACGCGGGGGTTGCCTGTCAGGTCAAGGCCGGTCCGGTCCAGGCCGGTGCGGCCGCGCCGGTCGGGGGTGTCGATGCCGGCGGTCATCGGACGCCCCCGGGCGGGAGGAGCACGGTGCGGTTCGTCATGGTCGCTTCCTACCACGGCCCCCGTCAGGTCACGGCGAGCACGTGGGAGTGCCGGGCGGCCAGGTCGACGAAGAGGCCGGGGGCGAGCAGGGTGTCGCCGTCACGGTCGTACGCCTGGTCGGTGAGCAGGTCGGTGAGCCGGTGGGGCCGGCCGGCGAGGTCGGGCCAGGGCAGCGGGATCCGGCCCCGGGCCGGGGTGTCGGAGTGGTTGACGATCACGACGTGGCGGGTGTCGGCGCCGGTCCAGGTCCAGGCGAGCAGGTTGCGGTGGGTGTCGTTGTCGGGCCAGCCGGTGGTGGTCGGCAACCGCCACTCGCCGTCGCGGACGGCGGCCGCGGCGGGCAGCAACCGCATGTAGAACGCGCGGAGTTCCTCGTCGACCGGTTCCGGTGGGCGACGATTGAGGAAGACCGGTGGGCGGACCCTGCGGCCCTCGAACTGACCCTCGTGCCAGAGGGTGGCGCCGGGCAGGGTCGCGACGGTGACGGCCGCCGCCGGTTCCAGGCCGCCGGGCAGGGTGGCGGCGGCGCGGGGCTCGTCGTGGTTCTCCAGGAAGCGGACCAGGCCGCGCTGGTAGGCGGGGTCCGCCTGGAGGTGGGCGCGGACCGATGCGGCGTCCTCGTGGACGAGGCGGTCGTAGAGGCGTTTGTCGTAGCAGTGGTCGAAACCCTGCTCCTGGAGGGCGCGTTCGAGGTCCCAGTAGGCCTCCGCCACGAAGAGCATGTCGGGGTGGCGGTCGCGCACGCGTGGCAGGACGTACGGCCAGAAGTCCTCAGCGGGCGGCGGGCCGACCCGGTCGCCCCAGGTCTTGGCGAACACGTCGTTCATGAGCAGCATCGCCATGTCGCAGCGCACGCCGTCCGCCTGGTCGCCGATGGAGACGAGGGTGTCCACGGTCGCGGTGCGCAGGTCCGCGCCGAAGGCGTCGAGCTGAACCACGTCGTGCCAGGGCGCGAAGTACGGGTCGCGGCCGTTGGCGTAGATCCGTCCGCCGACGTCGAGGAAGCCCTCGGGCGAGCGGGCCAGGTCCTCCTCGGTGCCCTGGACCAGGCGCTCGGGGTGCGCGGTGAGCCAGGGGTGGTCGGCGGCGACGTGGTTGGGGACGTAGTCGACGAGCAACCGCACGCCCCGCGAGCGGAGTTGGGCGCGTGCCTCGGCGAGGCCCTCCGGTCCGCCGAGGCCGGGGTCGACCACGTAGTCGCGTACGCAGTACGGCGATCCGGTGATGTCGGCCTCGGTGAGGTCGGGCAGGGCCTCGCGGAAGGAGGCGAGGAGTGCCGGGTCGCGCAGGGCGATGGCGAGGCCGGCCGGGCTGCGTTCCCAGACGCCCATCAGCCAGACGGTGTCGATGCCGGGCCGGGCGACCTCGTCCCACACCTCGCCGGGCACGTCCCCGAGGGTGACGCGGCGACCGTGGCGGGTGCTCAACTCACCCAGCCAGACCAGGGTGTTGATCTCGTAGATCACCGTCATGAGAACGGCTCCTCCTCGTCCACGGTGAAGTGTTCGTCGTCGGCGGCGGCCTGGGGTACGTCCCGGGGCCGCAGGGACTCCCGGGCGCCGCGGTGCCAGTCCTCCGCGCTGATGGTGTGGAACACGGTGGCGGTGGCCGCGACCAGACCGGTCCAGCCGGTCTGGTGGGAGGCGCCGAGACCGGCGCCGTTGTCACCGTGGAAGTACTCGTAGAAGAGGATCAGGTCCTTCCAGTGCGGGTCCTTGGCGAACTTGGCCTGGGCGCCGTGCACAGGGCGGTGGCCGTCCTCGGCGCGCAGGAAGGTGGCGGTGAGCCGGTTCGAGATCTCGCGGGCGACCTCGTAGAGGTTCATGAGCCGGCCGGAGCCCGTCGGGCACTCCACGGTGAATCCGGGGCCGTATAGGCATGCAGGTTCAGCAGGGCGCGGATCAGCAGCACGTTCATCGGGAACCACACCGGGCCGCGCCAGTTGGAGTTGCCGCCGAACATGCCGGAGTCGGACTCGGCGGGGAGATAGCCCACGCCGTCCGTCTCGCCGTGCACCTCGAAGGTGTACGGGTGATCCGCGTGGTGGCGGGAGAGGGACCGGATGCCGTGCGGGCCGAGGAACTCCTCCTCGTCCAGCATGCGGGCCAGGACGCGGCGCAGCCTGTCCTCGCCGAACAGGGCGAACAGGTACCGGCCGTCGTGCGCGCGGTCGGCGTCGAGGCGCCGGGTGACGACGGCCTCGACGGCCGGGTGCCGCCGGATGAACCCCTTGGCTCCCTCGACCAGTTCGGGGAAGCCGCGGTCGGCCTGCTGCCTACCACGCTGATCGCCGCGAGCGGCAGCAGGCCGACCAGGGAGCGCACCTTCAGCCGGGTCGCCCGGCCGCTGTCGGCCTCTTCGAGCCGCTGCCGTTCGCCGCCCGCCGTGCCGCTGTCCGCCGCCATCGCCGCCTCCTCGTAGGCCCGGCATCGCTCCCAGACTCGGGGGCGCGGGTCCGGCCCGCAATGGCTGGGCGGCGGAGGGGGGACTTCCGGGTCGGCGTGCCGTGCGCGGGTGTCCGGCGGCTCAGGCGCCCGGAACCGGGAACAGCATGCAGCTGCTCGTGGCGTGCGCGAGGAGCCGGTCGGCGGAGTCGAAGAGCTGCGCCTCGGCCAGCGCGGTACGCCGACCGCTGCTCATGGCCGAGCGACGGAGAGGGACTTCCCGGTCCGCGTGCCGTGCGCGGAGGTCCGGCAGCTCAGGCGCCCGGAACCGGGAACAGCATGCAGCTGCTCGTGGCGTGCGCGAGGAGCCGGTCGGCGGAGTCGAAGAGCTGCGCCTCGGCCAGCGCGGTACGCCGACCGCTGCTCATGGCCGAGCGACGGAGAGGGACTTCCCGGTCCGCGTGCCGTGCGCGGAGGTCCGGCAGCTCAGGCGCCCGGAACCGGGAACAGCATGCAGCTGCTCGTGGCGTGCGCGAGGAGCCGGTCGGCCGAGTCGAACAGCCGCGCCTCGGCCAGCGCGGTACGCCGACCGCTGCTGAGGACGCTGCCGACGGCGCGGACCTTGCCGGTGTCGGCGGTGATCGGGCGCAGGAACTTCACGGTGAGGTCGAGCGAGGTGTAGGCCACGCCCTGCGGGAGGGTGGACTGCACGGCGCAGCCCGCCGCGGAGTCGAGCATCGTCGCGTAGATGCCGCCGTGCACGCTGCCGATGGGGTTGTAGTGCTCCTCGCCGGGCTCCAGCGAGAACACCGCGTGCCCGTGGTCGACCTCTTCGAGATCCATGCCCAGGGTGGCGGCGATGGGCGGCGCGGGCAGCCGGCCGGCGAGGATCTCGCGCAGGAAGTGCAGGCCGGAGCCCTGGCCGACGGTGGCCGCGGAGATCGCGGGGTCGTCCCAGTCGTACGTACGTGAGCGTTCCATGCGGCTGCGCTTCCTCCTTGGCCCGCGAGGCCTCCGACGCCGTCGCCCGGTCCTCCGGGGCCATCTGACTCTGTCCGCCGAAGCTAGCTCTCCCCTTCGCTGACTGTCAATGTCGAAGCCAGGTGCTCTACGATGGCCGCATGAAGTGGCTCGACATGAGCACCGAGAACTGTCCGGTGCAGCGCACCCTCGACCTGGTCGGCGAGAAGTGGACGCTGCTGCTGTTGCGCGACGCCTTCAACGGCGTGCGACGCTTCGACGACTTCCGCCGCCATGTGGGACTGTCCGAAGCGGTACTCGCCGACCGGCTGCGCAAGCTGGTCGCGGCCGGTGTCCTGCGGACCGTCCCCTACCAGGAGCACGGCAGCCGGACCCGGAACGAGTACCGCCTCACCCCCAAGGGCCGCGATCTGTGGCCCGTACTGGTCGCTTTGCGGCAGTGGGGCGAGGCCTACGTAGGGGACCCCGAGGGCCCGACGCTCGACATCCGGCACCGGGACTGCGGCGCCTCCGTCCGCGTCGTGGTCGAGTGCCCGGACGAACACACCGCCCTCTCCCCCACCGAGGTCACGGTCGTACCGGGTCCGGCGGCGCGCCCCTTGACCCAACCGTCGACACGCACCTGACCCACGGCCTGCTACCCCGAGGAACGGGACGGCCCACTGCCCTGCGCCGGACGGCGTCACGCCCCCGCGGCCACCGCCTGCCGCCACGGCCAGCCGCACAGCGCACCCCGGCCCCACCGTCCACGCGGAACCGATCCGCCGCCCGCCACCCCGAACACAGGACGGCGTCACTCACCCTCGGTCAGGGCTCTCCCCCCAGGCCCGCTCCCGCAGCAGGCGCAGGCCGTTGAGGCCGACGAGGACGGTCGATCCCTCGTGGCCGGCGACTCCGAGTGGCAGCGGCAGGGTGCCCGCGAGGTCCCAGGCGACCAGGCCGGCGATGAACACCCCGGCGATCACGAGGTTCTGCGCGACCAGTCGCCGGGCCCGGCGGGAGAGGGCGACGACGGCGGGCACGGCGGCGAGCTCGTCGCGTACGACCACCGCGTCCGCGGTCTCAAGCGCCAGATCGGAGCCCGCCCGGCCCATGGCGATACCGGCGTGCGCGGCGGCCAGGGCGGGCGCGTCGTTGACGCCGTCGCCGACGACCAGCACCTTGCGCCCGGCGGCCTCCAGCTCCCGTACGGCGACCACCTTGTGCTGCGGCAGCAGCCCGGCCCGGACGTCCTCGATGCCGGCCTCCGCGGCCAGCAGCGCCGCCGCGCGCGGGTTGTCGCCGGTCAGCAGCAGGGGGGCGGTGCCGGTGAGGGCGGTGAGGGCGGCGACGGTCGCGGCGGCGTCGGGCCGCAGCCGGTCGGCCAGGCCCAGTACGCCGACGGGCACCCCGTCGGCGAGGACCAGGACGGCGGTACGTCCCCGCTCCTCCGTCTCGGCCGCGAGTACCGCCGCCGGCGCGGCCCCGGCTTCGTCCGCGCCGGCGAGCAGCCGGGCGGGGGCGCCGACCTCGACCCGGCGTCCGTCGACGGTCGCCACGACCCCGACCCCGGGGGTGGAGCCGAAGTCCTCGGCGGGCGGCAGCGCCGGCCCCCGCTCCCGCGCCGCCGCCACGACGGCCCGCGCCAGCGGATGCTCGCTGGGGTGCTCGGCTGCGGCCGCCAGGATCGTCAGCTCCCGCTCCCCCAGGCCCGATCCGGGCAGCGGCCGGACGTCGGTCACCCGGGGGACGCCCTCGGTGAGCGTGCCGGTCTTGTCCAGCGCCACGGCGTCGACCTGTCCGAGCCGTTCCATCACCACCGCCGACTTCACCAGCACGCCGTGCCGGCCGGCGTTGGCGATGGCCGACAGCAGGGGCGGCATGGTGGCCAGTACGACCGCGCACGGCGAGGCGACGATCATGAAGGTCATGGCCCGCAGCAGCGCGCCCTTCAGGTCGTCGCCGAGGGCGAGCGGCACCAGGAAGACCGCGAGCGTCGCCGCCACCATGCCGAGCGAGTAGCGCTGTTCGACCTTCTCGATGAACAGCTGGGTCGGCGCCTTTGTCTCGGACGCCTCCTCGACCATGCGGACGATCCTGGCGATCACCGAGTCGGAGGCGTCACGTTCGACACGCACACGCAGTGCGCCCGTGCCGTTGACGGTCCCCGCGAACACCTCGTCACCGGGCTCCTTGGCCGCGGGCAGCGGCTCGCCGGTGATGCTCGCCTGGTCGACCTCGCTCGCCCCGTCCAGCACCCGCCCGTCGGCGCCGACGCGTTCGCCCGGCCGTACGAGGACGATGTCGCCGACCGCCAGCTCCTCGACCGGCACGTCCTGTTCGGTGCCGTCCGGAGCGAGCCGGCACGCCGTGGCCGGGGCGAGGTCGAGCAGTCCGCGCACCGAGTCGGCGGTGCGGGCCGTGGCCAGGGCCTCCAGGGCACCCGAGGTCGCGAAGATGACGATCAGCAGGGCGCCGTCCATCACCTGGCCGATCGCCGCCGCGCCGAGGGCTGCGACGACCATCAGCAGATCGACGTCGAGCGTCCGGCCCGCGAGCGCCTTCAGGCCCTCCCAGCCCGGCTCCCATCCCCCGGTCGCGTACGCCAGCACGTACAACGGCCCCCACAGCCAAGCCGGTTGACCCGCCAGCTGGAGCGGCAGGGCGAGCAGGAAGGCGGCCGTGGCGGCGAGCGCCCAGCGCGCCTCGGGCAGGGCCAGGAGGCGGGTGCGGCGCGGGGGTGCGACCGTGTCCGGCGCGGAGGCGGAGCGGGGTGGGGTGAGGGTGGAGGTCACCGGCCCACCATACAGGAACACATGAAGAGACGTTCATCTCTTCATAGTTGGTGCGCGCTCCTCACCGCTCGCTCCGCGCCGCCTCCTTCCGTCCACCGCGCCGCACACCGCGGCGGCGGAGCAGCAGCCGGCGCGCGGGGCGTTCCACCTTCTCGTACAGCAGCCAGGACAGCGCCAGGGACACGGTGAACGCCACGGCCGTGACGGTCAGGCCCTCCACGAAGCCGTAGCGGGGCTTGACCCCCAGCAGGGCCGTGCCCGCCCGCAGGACCAGCAGATGGACCATGTAGAAGGCGAAGGAGAGCTCCCCGAGCCGCACCAGCCGGCGGTGCCGCCACAGCGAGGGCAGGCCGTGCAGGTCGGCGACGGCCGCCGCCGGGATGAGCAGGGCGAAGCCCAGGACCGTGCAGGTGGTCGCCGGGTAGCCGGCGGTCACCTGGGGTACCAGGAAGTACCCGATGATCGCCAGGGCGAGGGAACCCTCCAGGCCGGGTCCGCGCCAGCGGTCCAGGAGCACCAGCCGGGCGACGGCCACGCCGAGCACGAACTCGGGCAGACGGGCGGCGGGGAAGGAGTACAGCGGCTGCCCGAACCAGTGGTGGGCGTCGGCCCAGGCCAGCACCAGCACCGTCAGCAGCGCCGCGGCGGCCAGCGCAGCCGACCCGCGGGCGCCGAGCCGGCGCAGCAGGAGCGCGAGCAGGGGGAAGGTGGCGTAGAAGAAGGCTTCGCACGCCAGTGACCAGCTGACCGGGTCGAGGGTCTGCCACCACGGGCGCCACCAGGAGTGCAACAGCAGGACGTTCGCCAGGCCCTGGCCCAGGGTCGGCATCGCCATGCGGGGCAGCGTCCAGGCCATGACCAGGGCGAGGGCGGCGGTGACGAGGTGGACCGGAAGGATGCGGGCGACCCGGCGTCTGAAGAAGGCGGGGGCGCGGTCGCCGGGCCGCGCGGACCACATGAGCACGAAGCCGGACAGCACGAAGAAGAACGACACCCCCGTGCCGCCGGCCCCGAACGCCCAGGTCGTGATGCGGTCGGCGGTGCCGCCGAAGTAGCCGAAGTTGTGCACGTGCAGGCCGAACACCAGCAGCGCGGCCATCCATCTCAGTCCGGTGAGGGACGGCAGCGAGGGCGCCGCGGTCCTGGCGGTCCTGGTCGTGGGGGTGGTCGCGGGTGCGGGCGAGGTCCTCGGTGTGCCGGCCGGCGCCGTCCCGGTCGCCGTCGTCATCGAGTCACCCTCCCGAGAATGTGCGTAGGAGACATGAGAGGGAGCGTTGCCGGTTCCCCATCTTCCAATCGATCTGGTAGGCAACGTCACACGAACGGTGGGCGTAAGCGGAGTCATCCCTGGTGTCACGCCCCGGCTACCGGTGGGTCTATCGTCGAAGCCGTGGGCCAGAGCGTGGGAGGTCGGCCGGTGATGCCGCAGGACGAGGCCGTGATCGGCTGCACGGGGAAGCTGCTGGTGGGCACGCGCGGAACGGCGGGCCCCGGCGAGATCCTGGTGCGTGTACGGGGTGGCTCCGAGACCTTCATCGCCTGGTCGGACGACCCTCTGCCGACGGGGGCGACGGTACTCGTGATCGAGTCACGGGGGTGCCGTGAAGTCGGCGTCATCGAGTGGCAGGATCCACTCGCCGCGTTCGGCGACCGTGCCGACGCTGACTGAGGAGTAAACAGAATGTTCGGTTACCGCGTTCCCGCGCCAGACGAGGCGATGCTGATCTCGGGTGGCAGGCGGGGACTGGGGGGCGCGCCGTTCCGGGTGGTGACGGGGCACGGGAAGTTCGTGCTGCCGTTCTTCCGAAAGACCCGTTTCCTCACGCTGGCGATGTGCGAGGCCGAGGTGACGGAGACGTGTGTGACCCGGCAGGGCATCGCGTTGAACGTCCGTGCCGTCATCGCCTTCAAGGTCGGCAACGACACCGAGAGCATCATCAACGCCGGTCAGCGTTTCCTCTCGGATCAGGACCAGATGTCGGTGCTGACCGGCCGGATCTTCGCCGGTCATCTGCGGGCCATCATCGGCTCCATGACGGTCGAGGAGATCGTCACTGAGCGTCAGAAGCTCGCCGCGGAGGTGCTGGACACCTCCAAGACCGAGATGGCGAAGATCGGTCTGATCGTGGACTCGCTGCAGATCCAGTCGATCGACGACGGCGACGCCGGCTACATCGACGCCATGTCCGCGCCGCACCGCGCCGCCATCCAGCGGCAGGCCCAGATCGCCCAGGCCCAGGCCACCCAGACCGCGGCCGAGGCGCAGCAGGAGGCGGCGCGCAAGCAGGCCGAGTACGCCCGGCAGACCGCCGTCGTCCAGGCGGAGTACTCGGCGCAGGTGGACCGGGCGCAGGCCCAGGCCGCGCAGGCCGGTCCGCTGGCGCAGGCCCACGCCCAGCAGGAAGTGCTCGCCGCTCAGACCGAACTGGCCCAGCGGCAGGCGGAGTTGCGTCAGCAGCAGCTGGTGGCCGAGATCGTCAAGCCCGCCGAGGCGGAGGCCGAGCGGATCAAGCTGCTCGCCAAGGCGGAGGCGGACCGGATGAAGATCCAGGCCGAGGCGGCCGCCTCCTACGACCGGGTGGCTCTGGACCGGATGCTGATCGACCAGCTTCCGCAGATCGTGAAGGAGGCCGCCGGCGGCCTCGCCGGCGCCAACGTCAACGTCCTCAACGGCGCCGACGGCCTCGGTGAGATCGCCGCCGGCCTGGTCTCGCAGGGCCTGACGATCCTCGACTCGGTCCGCCAGAACCTCGGCGGCCAGGACTCCGAGGGCCGTACCGGCGGGGGCAACGGCGTGCTGGAGCTGCGTGCGAAGGAGGACCGCAAGCCGGGCGACGGACCGGTGAACGTCGACTGAGCCGCGCCGCGGTCTCCGCCCCGGCGGGGACCGCGTCCTACCCTGACCGTCATGGGCGACGGCGACTTCACGACCTGCCGGGCACCGAGTTCGAGCGCGCGGAGCTGGGCGGGGCCCGGTTCACCGCGGTGAGCCTCAACGGAGCAACGTCTGTCCCTGCCGTGGGACGAGATGGCTTCGCGCCCGGGTGTCCCCCACGGCACTGACGCCCGGCCTTCCCTCGATGAGGCGCTCGCCCCACGGACGGCGGCGATGGCGGCGGACGGCCGGGGGGCGAGGACCTGCTCGCTACCCGCACCGAACACGAGTTGGCCGAGCTGGAGAAGAGGAGCTGACCGCGTGGAACTCGCCTTCAGGGGCCGGGTGATCGAGTGGCGCGGGCCGGCGCCGTACTACTTCGTGGCCGTGCCCGACCAGGAGTCCGCCGACATCCGCGAGGTGGCC
Organism: Streptomyces sp. SLBN-31; assembly: GCF_006715395.1. Classification (NCBI taxonomy): domain Bacteria; kingdom Bacillati; phylum Actinomycetota; class Actinomycetes; order Kitasatosporales; family Streptomycetaceae; genus Streptomyces; species Streptomyces sp. SLBN-31. Next base: position 2,446,601 of record NZ_VFNC01000001.1, on the reverse strand, counting down.
GCGACCGCCACGTACGGCTGGGGTGTCGTCCCGGTCGAGGCCCGCATCGGTGAAGTCGCTTTCGCCACCTCGCTGTTCCCCAAGGACGGCGGCTATCTGCTACCGCTGAAGAACGCCGTGCGGGTGCCGCAGGGCGTGGCAGCGGGGGACGAGGTGGCGGTGCGGATGACCGTCCGTCTCTAGACCCCGCCGTCCCCGTATTCTTCGATCATGGCCGATAGCGAAGTGATGCGGCTGGCCGAGATGCCGCTGCACGACCCGTTCGTCGTCGCCGACGGCGGCACCCGCACCTACTGCCTCTACACCTCCAACGACCCGTCGGTGTCCGGTGTGGAGGGCGTCGGCACGATGGTCTACCGCAGCCGCGACCTGCGCGACTGGACGCGTCCGACGGTGGTCTTCCTGACCGCCGAACAGAGGGAGCCGTGGGCGGCCGACGGCGGATGGGCGCCCGAGGTGCACGAATGGGGCGGCCGCTACTACCTGTTCACCACCCTGCACGACGAGAGCAGGCCGCTGCCGGTGTCGCCTCCGGGCCGCTACGGCACGCCGTTCCAATTGCCGAACCACCGGCGCGGCACGGTCACCGCCGTGTCCGACTCGCTGCTCGGGCCGTTCACGCTCGTCGACGCCTCCCGCCCCACACCGCCCGAACACCTCATGACCCTCGACGGCACGCTGTACGTCGACCCGTCCGGGCAGCCGTGGATGGTGTACGCCCACGAGTGGCTGCAGACCGTCGACGGGACGATGGAGGCGATCCGGCTGGCCCCGGACCTGACGCGGACCGTCGGTGACCCCGTCTTCCTCTTCAAGGGCTCGGACGCCTCCTGGCTCGGGGAGCAGATCCCCGCCGGGGTACCGCACCAGTTGCCGCCGTACGTCACGGACGGCCCGCAGTTGCATCGCACCCCGGACGGCTCACTGTTGATGCTGTGGTCGACGTACGAGAAGAACCGGGCCGGCGAGGACGGCGGCCTCGGCGGCGGATACGTGCAGACCTACGCCGTCTCGAACTCCGGTGAGCTGCGGGGTCCGTGGGAACAGCGCCGGCCTCTGGTCCGCGACGACAGCGGGCACGGCATGCTGTTCCACACCTTCGAGGGCCGGTTGATGATGATTCTGCACCGCCCGTTCGAGAACGCCCGCGGCAAGCTGTACGAGATGCGGTTGCACCGCGACGAGTTGCGGGTGCTCCGGCAGCGCACGGACCTCGACGGCGGCGGGTGAGCGGCGGTCAGTTCTGCATGGCGTCGCGGACGAGCGCGGTGTCGACGAACTGCTCGAAGCGGACGATGAGTCCGCCGCGTACGACGAAGTGGTGAGCGACGCGGACGTCGATCGGCTTGCTCGTGGCCTTGTTGACGGCGGTGTAGCGGGCCAGGACGACGACGTTCTCGCCGTCGACGACGTAGGTGTCGTCGTGGGCGGTCCAGCCGTCCCAGTCCTGGCCGAGCTTCTCCATGACGTTCGAGGTGACGCCTTCGGGGGTGCGGTAGGTGCCGGCGAGCGGGAAGCCGGCCATCTCCGTCCACTCCACGTCCGGGGCGAGGGTGGCCCGCAGGGCTGCCAGGTCGCCGGCCGCGGAGGCCAGGTACTGGCGGCGGACGACGTCGGCGGGCGCGGTGGAGGTGGTGGTGAACTCGCCCATGGTCAGCCCCACTGCATCTCGCCCTTGGCGACCTTGGAGCCGATCTGGGCGGCGATCAGCATGCCGTTGTCGGGGAAGCGCTTGACCAGGGCGTCGTTCAGCGCGGCACCGTCGGCGGCCCTGCCCAGTTCCTCCTCGAAGGCGAGCAGGTAGTCGCGGGTGGCGGTGATGGCGGAGGCGTCGGCCGCGGTGCCGGGCAGGCGGTGGCCGGGGACGACCAGCGCGGGGTCGAGGGCGGCCATCTCGTCGAGCAGGTCGATCCAGGCGGCGCGGTCGCCGGGGGTGGGGGTGTCGGCTACCCAGACGTGCTCCTGCTGGAAGAGCAGGACGCCGCCGAGGAGGGCGCGGTGCTCGGCCTGCCACAGGTAGTGCCGGTCGGGCAGGCCGGCCGGGCCGCCCTTCAGCTCGAAGCGGTGGCCCTCCAGGGTGAGGTCGCCGGTCAGGGGCTCCAGGTCGACCAGGCGGGTGGGCAGGTTCGCCCCGAGGGCCGCCCAGGCCTTGAGCTTGCCCTCGTAGGAGTGGGTGATGTGCTCGATGACGAGCGGGGTGGCGACGAACTTCGCCTCGGGGAAGGCGTCGGCGAGGACTTCGGCACCGAAGTAGAAGTCGGGGTCGGCGTGGGAGACGAAGACGGTCGTCAGGCGCTTGCCCGAGTCGAGGACCTCGGCGGCCAGCCGGTGGCCGTCGGCGCGGGTGAAGGCGGCGTCCACCAGCAGCGCGTCGCTCTCGCCGGTGACCAGGGTGGCCGTCTTGTTCTTGCTGCCGGCCGGGAAGTCGAGATCGAGGACCTTGAAGGAGAGGGTGCTCATCGATGGCTCCTTGCGAGGGAAGGGTGTGGGGACGGGAGATCAGTGGGTGCCGAGGACCGCGAGGCGTCGGTCGATGTCGTCGGCGGTGGCGTGTCCCTGGGCCAGGACCGTGGCGCGGTCACCGTCGACGGCGAGAAGGGGCCCGCTCGGTGAGCGTGTAGACGTGAACGAGCTTCATCGAGGACCTCGGCAGGGTGCGGTGCTCGCCGACTGCGAGCGATTCACCTGACAGAACAGTAACTGACTCGTCAGATATTCCGCCAGCGGTAGGGGCGATCGCCGCACGCTCGCTTGCCAGTGGTTCGGTGGGCGCCCGGAGGCCTCTCAGGGAAGCCGGGGCAGCTCGTCGCGTGCCGAGTGGCTGAGTATGCGCAGGTCCTCGGCGAACCGGTCACGGTCCTCGGGCGGGAGCGGCGCCAGGAAATGGCGTCGGATGTTCTCCACGTGCAGCCGGGAGGCCCGTACGACGGTCTCCTCGCCCAGCGGGGTCAGCCTCACCAGCCGGCCGCGCCGGTCGTCGGGGTCCTCGGCGCGCGTGACCAGCCCCGCCTTCTCCATCCGGTCCACCAGGCGCGTGACGCCGCCCGTGGTCAGCACCTGCTCCTGGGCGATGGCCCGCATCGACAGCCCGGGCCCCTCCGCCCGCCCCAGGATGAGCAGCACCTCGAACATCAGGTGGCTGATGCCGCACTCCCGCTCCAGCGCCCGGCCGAGGATGTACTCCAGCCGGTTCGCGGCCCCCTGCAGCCGCCCGAAGGCCAGCACCAGCGCGTTGTCCGCGGCGTCCTTGGGCGACGTGATCTCCGCCTGCTCGTCCACGCTCCCACCACCCGTCCGGTCGTCCACGGTGTCCATCCACTGATCATGCCGTGGATGCCGCCCCCGCACGCGGGCACCCCCGGAACTTCCGTGGCCACGCCGGGCCCGTAGCCGTCAGTCATCTCGGCCCGGGGGCGGCGCCCCGCCGTCGAGGCGGAGGAGTACGGCGGTGCCGGGGCGCGGCAAGGAGACGGTGAGTCGGCCGTGGGCGGCGTCCCAGGCGGCGGTGGCGTCGGCGGTGGCCGGGTAGAGGAGCGTGGGGGTGAGGCGGGCGCCGCGGAGGTGGTCGAGGGGGACGGTGCGGGTGCCGTCGTCGGCGTCGTCACCGGGGGCCGGGGCCCGTCGCCACAGCGTGAGCCAGTCGGCGTCGGTTCCACGCCGCCCGAACGCGATCCAGGAGTCCTCCCACGAGGGCAGGCCGAGCGGCCAGAAGGGCAGGCTGCCCGGAATCCCCGCGCGGAGTTCCTTGTAGACGGCCAGGCCGGTACGGACCAGGTCGAACCGTTCCCGGTCCATCCGGTCGAGGAACCCGGACAGGTGGAAGCGCCCCGCCATCGCGCCGGTGAGGGTGAAGGCGATCAGGTCCGGGTCGAAGTGCGGCTGGGGGTAGGCCCATACGGCGGCCTGCTCGGGCGTCACCGCGGTGGCGGCGGCGGCCGCGATGGGCGGCAGGCGCAGGGGGTCCTGCTGGTCGCTGGTGGACTGCACCTGGGTGACGGCGAGTTGGGCGTAGTCCATGCGCAGGCCGCCCGAGCCGCAGTTCTCCAGGACGAGACGGGGATACCGGTCGAGAACGGCGCCCAGCCAGTCGAGGTGGGCGCGATGGTGCCCGAGCAGCCCCGCACCGGCGCTCTCCTCGCCGCTCTCGGTGCCCGGCCCGACGTTGATGTTGTAGTCGAGCTTCAGATAGCCCACTCCCCACTCCCCCACGATCCGGTCGACGACCCGGTCGAGGTGGGCGCGGGCGGCCGGGTGGCGCAGGTCCAGGTGGTGGCGGCCGTGTTCGGTGACCCGTATGCCGCCCCTGCGGAAGAACGCCTCGGGCGGCAGGGTGCGCGCCAACGGGCTGCGGACGCCCACCACTTCGGGCTCCAGCCACAGGCCCGGTGTCATGCCGTGTTCCCTGACGGCGTCCAGAACCCGCTGGATGCCGCCCGGAAAGCGACGGCCGGAGGGCTCCCAGGCGCCGACGGCGTCCCACCAGCCCTGGGCGTCGTCGTCGTACCAGCCGGCGTCGACGACGAAGACCTCGGCGCCGGCGGCGGCCGCCGCTTCGATGAGCGGCAGGAGTTTTTCGGTGGTGGGGTCGCCCATCAGGGTGTTCATGTAGTCGTTGTAGATCACCGGGAGGGTCGTGCGGTCCGGGTGGCCGCGGCGCATCCGGCGGCGGCAGTCGGTGAGTTGCCCGAAGGCGGCGTCCAGCCCGCCGGTTCCGGAACCTGCGAGGGTCACGGGGACGGTGCTGAACTCCTCACCGGGCGCGAGGAGCCGACTCCACTGGTGATGGGCTTCGTCGGGGCCGAACAGGGCGAGGTAGGCGGCGCCTTCGCGTTCGCCGGTCTCGTAGCGCCAGCCGGCGCTCGACTCGATCTGCCACAGCCACGCGCGTCCCGCCGGGTCGGTGAGCGCGGCGACCGGGAGATGCCGGCCCGTCGACCAACTGCCCTGCGAGTAGCGCTCGAAGCAGCCGCGCCCCTCGTGGCCGTGAGCGGACCGGCTCAGCCGGACGACCTGGTCGCGGAACGGGGCCTGCCGCCAACGGCACTCGGCGAGCCAGTCGTTGTCCGCCCAGTGCAGGGTGAGGCCGTCGAGGGCGCCGTCGGCGAGACCGCCGAGCGCGAGGCTCGACACGCTCTCCAGTCGGAGCGGCGCGCCGCCCTGGTTGACCAGGCGCACCTGTGAGCGGACGAAACCGGCGCCGGGACAGGTCCGCAGACTCACCTCGGCGGCGAGGCCGGTCACCGGATCCGCGAGCGTGATCGTCGTGCGTCGCCACTCCCCGTCCTGGACCGTCCGGTGGCCGCGGTGGGCGAGGCGCTCGCCGATCGCGGTGTCGATGAACCGTTCCCCCGACCAGTTGCGCCCGTGCCCTGTGGCGGTGATCTCCACCAGGGGCAGCAGGGTGTCCCAGTCCTGTCCGGGTGCCCCCAGCCTGACCGACCCGCCGGGCCCCGCGACGGCACACAGCCCGAGAACCTCCTGGGACCAGAGAACCGACCCCTCCGCTGCTTCGACGGCACTGGTCAACGCGGTTTCCCTTCGGTGGCGGACGGGCTTCGGCAGATCTTCCCAGGGCCACCCTTCCCGGTCGGTCCGCCACCTCACGTACAATTACCCCCGGGGGTATGCGAGAGGAGAGTGATCATGGAGTTCGAACCGACGGACGCGGAGCTGCGCTCGGTGCTGAACCGACTGCGGCGGGCGCAGGGACAGATCTCCGGAGTGATCCGGATGATCGAGGAGGGGCGGGACTGCGAGGACGTCGTCACGCAGCTCGCGGCGGCGTCCCGGGCGCTCGACCGCGCGGGCTTCGCGATCATCGCGACCGGCCTGCAGCAGTGCGTCGTGGACGCCGAGAGCGCGGCGGACCCGGCCGAGGGTCAGGAGCGCACCCGCGCCCGCCTGGAGAAGCTCTTCCTGTCGCTCGCCTGATCACCGTCGACCCTCTCGACCCCGAAGACCAACCCGAATCCCGATCCCGTTGACCGATCCCGTAGACCGACCCGAAGGAGAACACCTCATGTGCCGACAAGCGGTCTGCCGAAAGTGCAAGGGCATCACATACCGGGGTTGCGGCATGCACGTCGAGCAGGTACTCGCCGGAGTCCCGCGCTCACAGCGCTGCACCTGCTCCGATGACGAGGCCCCGACCGAAGGACTCTTGAAGCGCCTGTTCGGCCGCCGTTCGTGAGCGGACGCACGAAGAAGGGCCCCCGCCGGCTCTCGCCCACGAAGACCCTTCGCACCGTCGGGACGACAGGATTTGAACCTGCGACCCCTTGACCCCCAGTCAAGTGCGCTACCAAGCTGCGCCACGTCCCGGTGCCGTCTGACCTGGGGTTTCCCCGGGCCGAACACGCAGGGAAACCATACCGCACTCGGGTCCATGGTCGCGCACGCCTTTTCGCCGACCCCGCGGCCGCCCACGGGTCCCACCGCCCGGCACCGGGTCGTGCCGCCCGGCACCGGTACCCCCGCCGGTCAGTCCGCGGACGGCGCCCCCAACTCCGGGTAGGCGTCCAGCAGTCGGGACGGGGCGGCCTGGCGCCAGGAGTCGGCGAGTATGTCGCGCAGCTCGCTCTCGTCCTCGATCGCGGCGAGGCGGGCCCTGACCCAGGCGAACTGCGCTTCGTGGTCGGCGATCCAGAACTTCTCCGGTTCGGCCAGCACCAGTTCGTCGCGCTCCTCCTTGGGGCAGCGCACGGCGATGGAGGTCTCGTCCTCGGGCAGCGTGGCGAACATCTTCCCCGCGACCCTGAAGGTGGGCATGCTCCAGGCGATCTTCTCCGTCGTGTCCGGCAGGGCGAGGCAGATTCGGCGTACGTCTTCGGCGTCGGGCATGCCCCGCACGTTAGCCGCCCCCACTGACAATCACCTGGTGGGAGCCTCGGCGCCGGTCTCGCGGCGAAGGGGCTTGTAGTAGATCGACGTCGGCCTCAGCACTCCGTCCGGGGCCGCCGCGTAGTCCGGGATCGCACCGATGCGGCTCCAGCCGGCCGTCCGGTACAGCCGCTCGGCGGGGCTGTCGGTCTCGGTGTCCAGGTGCAGCAGGGTGATGCCGGACGCGGCGGCCGCTTCCTCCGCCGTGGCCAGGAGCAGACGGCCGAGGCCCCGACCGCGGGCGTCCCGGTGCACCATCAGCTTCACCAGCTCGGCCCGGTGGCGGCTGTTGGGCTTGTCCGGGAAGGCCAGGCTCACCGTGCCGACCGGCCGACCGCCGCCGTGGGCCACCCACACCGCGAGCCGGCCCGACGCGACGCCGACGGCGCGCTCCCGCCACCAGGCCAGGGCCTCCGCCCGGTCGAGGGGCCCGAGGAAGCCGATGGAGGCGCCGCCTTCGACGGTGTCGACCAGCAGGTCGGCCAGTCCGGCCGCGGACGCGAGCAGTTCGGCGTGGTCCACGCGCTCCACGATCACGGCAGCACCACCGCCAGCACGTAGCGCACGTCCACCGGGCCCGCGCACCGGAACCGCGTCGGCCCCCACACCCGCAGCCGCAGGCAGTCCCCCGTGCCGAGGTGGTGCTCCGTCTCCCGCGCCGTCACGTCGAGTGCTCCTTCCAGCACCCAGATGTGCTGTTCCAGACCGGGTACGGGCGGACGGTCGTAGGAGATGTCGGCCCCCGCCGCGAGCCGACCCTCGACGAGTTCGCCGCGCAGCCCGGCGTGCGGGGGCGAGACGGATCGTCGTACGAAGCCGGAGGCGTGGTCCCGCCACACCGGCTGCTCGGCGGCCGGCACCACAAGCGTGGGTTCCGCCTCCACCTCGGCGAGCAGCCGGGACATGGTCCGCCCGTAGACCCCGCAGAGGCGGTTGAGGAGTGCGGCGGTGGGGCTGATCTCCGCCCTTTCGGCACGGGAGAGGGTCGATCTGCTGATGCCGCTGCGTTCCGCCAGCTCGCCGAGCGACCAGCCGTGTTCGGCGCGCAGCTCGGCCAGGCGCGCGGCGAGCCGGGCGTCGACCGGGTCCGGGACCGGGGGCTCCCCGGCACGTTCATCGCGTTTCACATCAGGGACGATATCCCGGATATGAAACAGACAGGTTACGGCGTCTTCACACCTGCCGCTTCGCGCAGCGCCTCCAGCACGGGGCGGATCAGGGGATGCTCCTCGGCCCCGCGCCGTACGGCCGCGAAGACCCGGCGCGTGGGCGCGACACCGTCGACGGGGCGTACGACGACGCCGGTGAGGTCCATCCCGCTCAGCGCCGACCGCGGTACGAGCGCCACGCCGGCGTCGGCCGAGGCGAGGGCGACGACCGCGCGGAAGTCGTCCGAGGAGTGCTCCAGGCGCGGCTGGAACCCGGCGCTCTCGCAGGCCAGGACGACCACGTCGTGGCACGGGTTGCCGGGGTAGGGGCCGATCCACGCGTCCTTGGCCAGGTGGGCGAGCGGGATCTCGGCGGCCTCGGCCAGCCGGTGGCGCACGGGCACGACCGCGTCGAACGGCTCGGCGTAGAGGGACACGTGGGTCAGCCGCGGGTCGTCGGCGGGCGGGGCGCCCCGGTACTCGACGGCGACGGCCGCGTCGACCTGCCGGTCCAGCACCATCGGCAGGCTGGCGTCGCCCTCGGCGTCCTGGACGCGGATGCGGATACCGGGCGCCGACTCTGCGAGACGGGCCACCGCGGGGGCGACGACCTGGGCGATGCCGGTGGCGAAGGCGGCGACGGTGACGGTACCGGCGGCGCCCGAGCCGTACGCGGCGAGCTCGGCCTCCGCCCGCTCCAGCTGGGCCAGGACCGCGTTGGTGTGGCTGAGCAGGATCTCGCCGGCCGGGGTCAGCCGCACGCCCTTGGCGCCGCGCTCGACCAGGCGGTGACCGGTCTCCTGCTCCAGGGCCGTCAGCTGCTGGGAGACCGCCGAGGGGGTCAGGTACAGCGCGGCGGCAGCCGCCGTCACCGTGCGGTGGTCGGCCACCGCACGGAGGATGTGGAGCCGCCGCGCTTCGATCATGGATCCGATTGTCTCAAACAGACACCCCCGGGCCCTCAGACCCGTTCGGCCTCCAGCTGCGCCCGCGCGGCCACGAAGGCGTCGACGGCCCGGTCCACGTCCTCGGTGGAGTGCGCGGCGGACAGCTGCACGCGGATACGGGCCTGGCCCTGCGGCACCACGGGGTAGGAGAAGCCGATCACGTACACGCCGCGCTCCAGCAGCAGCTCGGCCAGCCGGCCGGCCTTCGCGGCGTCGCCGATCATCACCGGGGCGATGGCGTGGTCGCCGGGCAGGACCTCGAAGCCCTCCTCGGTCATCCGGCGGCGGAACAGGGCGGTGTTCTCGGCCAGCCGGACGCGCAGGTCGTCCGCCGACTCCAGCAGGTCGATGACCTTCAGGGAGGCGGCGGCGATCACCGGTGCGAGCGTGTTGGAGAAGAGGTACGGGCGCGAGCGCTGGCGCAGCAGGGCGACGATCTCGCCTCGGGCCGCCACGTAGCCGCCCGAGGCGCCGCCGAGTGCCTTGCCGAGGGTGCCGGTGATGATGTCCACGCGGTCCATGACGCCGTGCAGTTCGGGGGTGCCGCGGCCGCCGGGGCCGACGAAGCCGACGGCGTGCGAGTCGTCGACCATGACCATGGCGTCGTGGCGGTCGGCGAGGTCGCAGATCTCGCGCAGCGGCGCGACGTAACCGTCCATCGAGAACACGCCGTCGGTGACGATCAGCTTGCGCCGCGCGCCCGCGGCCTCCTTCAACTGCCGTTCCAGATCGGCCATGTCACGGTTGGCGTAGCGGAAGCGCCGCGCCTTGGACAGCCGGATGCCGTCGATGATGGAGGCGTGGTTGAGGGCGTCGGAGATCACCGCGTCCTCCGGGCCCAACAGGGTCTCGAAGACACCGCCGTTGGCGTCGAAGCAGGAGGAGTACAGGATCGTGTCCTCCTGGCCGAGGAACGCCGACAGGCGCGCCTCCAGCTGCTTGTGCACCTCCTGCGTACCGCAGATGAACCGCACGGACGCCATGCCGTAGCCCCAGCGGTCGAGGGCCTCGTGGGCGGCGGCGATCACCTCGGGGTGGTCGGCCAGGCCGAGGTAGTTGTTGGCGCAGAAGTTGAGGACCTCGCCGGGGCGGCCGCCCGCGGTGACGTTGACGGTCGCGGACTGCGGGGTGCCGATCACCCGCTCGGGCTTGTGCAGGCCGGCGGCGCGGATCTCGTCGAGGGTGGCGCGCAGGTCGTCGCGCACGGAGTCGAACATCTCAAAGCTCCTATGGATGCTGATGACTTACGCGGTCCAGTCGAGGATGACCTTGCCGCCGCGGCCGCTCGCCGCGTCGGCGAACGCCGCCTCGAAGTCGCGGTAGCCGTACCGGCCGGTGATCACGGGCGACAGGTCGAGGCCGCCTTCGAGCAACACCGACATCGCGTACCAGGTCTCGAACATCTCCCGGCCGTAGATGCCCTTCACGGTGATCATGGAGGTGACGATACGGGCCCAGTCGACCGGGAACTCCTCGGCGGGCAGGCCGAGCATGGCGATACGTCCGCCGTGCGTCATGTTGGCGATCATGTCCCGCATGGCCTCGGGCCGGCCGGACATCTCCAGGCCGATGTCGAACCCCTCCCGCAGCCCCAACTCCCGCTGTCCGTCGGCGATCCGGGACTGCGAGACGTTCAGGGCCAGGCTCACGCCGATCTTGCGGGCCAGCTCCAGCCGTTCCTCGCTGACGTCGGTGATCACGACGTTGCGGGCGCCGGCGTGCCGGGCCACGGCGGCGGCCATCAGACCGATCGGCCCGGCGCCGGTGATGAGCACGTCCTCGCCGACCAGCGGGAAGGACAGCGCGGTGTGCACGGCGTTGCCGAACGGGTCGAAGATGGCCGCGACGTCGAGGTCCACCGGTACACGGTGCACCCAGACGTTGGCGGCGGGAAGGGCGACGTACTCCGCGAAGGCCCCGTCCCGGCCGACGCCGAGCCCGATCGTGGCCCGGCACAGGTGGCGGCGGCCGGCGAGGCAGTTGCGGCACTTGCCGCACACCAGGTGGCCCTCCCCGCTGACCCGGTCGCCGGCCTTGATGTCCGCGACGTCCCGCCCGGTCCCGACGACCTCGCCGACGAACTCGTGCCCGAGCACGAGCGGCGTGCGGATCGTCTGCCGTGCCCAGCCGTCCCAGGAGCGGATGTGCAGGTCGGTGCCGCAGATGCCGGTGCGCTGCACCTTGATCAGTACGTCACCGGGTCCGACCGTGGGCTCCGGGACGTCCGCGAGCCACAGCCCGGGCTCCGCCTTCTCCTTGACCAGCGCCTTCAACGCTAGGGCTCCTGACGGTGAGACCCCGGGCGCGGGCATGCCGAGGAAGCCCGCATCCGGGGAGAGGGGTGGGATCGCGTAGCAATCTGCCGCACGGTCCCTCCCCCGGTCCATCGAGAGTTTCTTAAGCCGCGCCGCAGATCCGCTTCACGCCTGGGAGCGCGTCACGCCTGGGACACCTGGTAGTGGGCGATGTACCACTCGTCGCCCTCCCGGGTCACCAGGACCGAGAGCTTGACGTCCAGGGCGGGCCGGTCGGTGAAGGAGAACTCGACGGCCAGGTAGCCGAGGACGAGTCCGTCGGCGGGCCGCCGGGTCTCCAGGACGCGGTACGCGGCCTTCATGCCGAGCGGCTGGGAATCGTAGTACTCGGCGACGCCCCGCCGTCCGACGCTGTAGGGGTGGAGCCCCTGGAAGATCGCGTCCTCGGTGAAGACCGAGGCGACGAGTTCCGGCCGGTGCTCGTCGACCGCGGCCTTCCACCGGTCGAGGACGCCGCGCAGGACGGCCTCGTCTGCTGTCGTGCTGGTCATGGCTGCTCCTCGAAAGGTGTCAGTGGCCGGCGCTCATGCCGCCGTCGACGTGCAGGATCTCCCCGGTGACGAAGGGGGCCGTCTCCAGGAAGAGCACCGCGTCGACGATGTCGCCCACTTCACCCATTCGGCCGACGGGGTGCAGGGCGGCGAGGAAGTCGTGGGTCTCGGCCGGGTGCATGGGGGTCTTGATGGTGCCGGGCGAGACCGCGTTGACCCGGATGCCGCGGGTGGCGTACTCGATGGCGAGGGACTTGGTCGCGGACTGCAGACCGCCCTTGGTGAGCGAGGCCAGGACCGAGGGGACCCGGGAGTCGGCGGCGTCGACCAGGCTGGTGGTGACGCTGACGATGTGGCCGCCGCCCTGGGCGAGCAGGTGCGGGACGGCCTGCTGGGTGAGGTGGAAGAAGCCGGCGACGTTGATGCCGGTCACGGCCGCGTAGTCCTCGGCCGTGTAGTCGGTGAACGGCTTGGCGACGAAGACGCCCGCGTTGTTGACCACGGCGTCGATCCGCCCGAACCGCTCGACGGCGGCCGCGACGACGCGCTCGGCGGTGGCCGGGTCGGCGATGTCGCCCTGGACGGTGAGGACGCCGGCGTCGTCGACGGGGGCGATGGTGCGCGAGGTGGCGACGACGGCGTAGCCGAGCTTGCGGTAGCCCTCGACGAGGGCGGCGCCAATGCCCTGGGAGGCGCCGGTGACGATCGCGACCTTCTGGTTCTGCGTGCTCATGGTGACCTTCTCCGAAGTGATGACCGGTTACTAGCCGACCGGTCGACTATGTGGAAGGTAGGCCGGATCGCAGGGCGGCGGAAGGATCGGTTCTCTACCGCGTGGGAGGCTGATCCTCCCAGCGCAGGTCAGCCCGGGAGCGCGTACGGATCGCCGGCGGGCAGCCAGGCGTCCGGGGCATGGATCCCGAGGTCGCCGACGCCTTCGCACAAGGCGTCGACGGTGGCGAGGACGGCAGGCCTGTCCTCCTTCTCGCGCCACACGAGCGACCAGGTCCAGTACACCTTCGGGGCGACGATCTCGCGGCGGACCAGGTCGGAGGGGATCGGATCGCCCTGCCCCTTGGGGGAGTTGAGGACCGGACGGGTGCAGCGGCGGACGTGGTCGAAGAAGGCGGGGCCGGTGACGGCTCCGTCGGAGATGCGCACCGGACGGGCCCCGGCGCCGAGGGCGAGCTCCTCGGCGTAGACGTTCCAGGACTGCCATGAGGTGATGTCGTCGTCGATGAGGACGTCGGTCTCCCCCGCGGCCACCTCGCCGGTGTCGGTGCCCTTGGCGACGGCGTAGAGCCGGTCGGCGCCGATCAGCCGGGCCCGCAGACCCAGTCGCTTCAGGTCCTCCTCGCGCACCCAGCACACGGCGAGGTCCAGGCTCCCGTCGGAGACCCGGGCGGCCTGGGTGTGGGAGGGGGCGACCCACGCGTCGACCCGGACCTGGGCGACCGAGGCCGTGCGCGAAGCCAGGTCGGCGGGCAGCCAGTTGACGTATCCGAGCCGTACCGGCTGGGAACCGGACAGCCGGCCGGCCCGGCGCTCGAGGTCGTCCGCCCGCTCCAGCAGGGCACGGGTGTGCGGCAGCAGGTCGGCGCCGGCCGCCGTGAGGGAGACCGAGCGGCGGTCCCGGTCGAAGAGCCGTACTCCGAGGTCGCGTTCGAGTGCCTTGATCTGCTGGGAGAGCGAGGGGCCTGCGATGAGCAGCCGCTCGGCGGCACGGCCGAAGTTCAGTTCCTCGGCGACCGCGACGAAGTACCGCAGCTGGCGAAGTTCCACGCGCGCCATGCTACGGCGCGCTGGTAGGCCGGGCCTATCAGCAGCGAGGAAGCCGGTCGTGGAAGGCGTGCCGGGGACGGGCGCACGATGGGCCCACCGACGAGCGCGAACGGAGTGCGTCATGCGAGAGTTCCTGGTCGAGATCACCACCACCGTCCCCGAGGGCACCGGTCAGGACGAGGTCGACCGGCGGCGGGCCGCCGAGGCCGTCCGCGCCGCGGAACTGGCCGCCACCGGCCATCTGGCCCGGCTCTGGCGTCCGGTGGGCGAGTTGCGCAGCATCGGCGTCTGGCGGGCCACCGACGAGGCGGAGCTGCACGAGAAGGTGCTCGGCACGCTGCCGCTGCGCCCGTGGATGGCCGTCACGGTCACCCCGCTGGAGTCCCACCCGAACGATCCGGGCCGATGAGGGACTCCTCCCCCTGGGCCCATGTCGCCCGGGCCGCCGCCGCACTCGCGGCGGGCATGGGGGTCGGCCGCTTCGTCTACACCCCGATCCTGCCCCTGATGCACACCGGGGCGGGCCTGTCCGCGGCATCCGGAGCGAACCTGGCCACCGCCAACTACGTCGGCTACCTGCTCGGGGCGCTCGCGGGCATCCTGGCCCCCGCCCTGACCCGCTCGCCCGCCGTGCTGCGCGGGTCGCTGCTGCTGCTGACCGGGACGCTCGCGACGATGCCGCTCACCCACAGCACGGCCGTCTGGGCGCTGCTGCGGCTGGCGGCAGGGGCGGCAAGCGCCCTGGTGTTCGTCGTCGCGGCCGGATCCCTCCTGCACCACCTGCGCGACCGTCCGCCGCACCTGTCCGGCTGGGCGTTCGGCGGCGTGGGCGGCGGAATCGCCCTGTCCGGCCTGCTGGTCCTGGTCCTGGTCCTGCGGTCCTTCGGCGACTGGCGTACGGCCTGGTGGGCGGCGGCCGCCCTCACCGCGCTGCTCACCGCCGCCTGCTGGAACCTGCGGCCGGAGGCGGCGCCCGCCGCCCGGGGGGCCGAGGGCGGCGCGCGGCCCCGTACGCACCGTTGGTTCGGCGCGCTGTTCGTCAGCTACACCCTGGAGGGCGTCGGGTACATCGTCGCCGGGACCTTCCTGGTCGCGGCGATCGGGCAGGAGGCCCCCGGCCCGGTCGGCAGCGGCGCCTGGGTGCTCGTGGGGCTGGCCGCCGTACCGTCCTCGGCGCTGTGGGCGCGGCTGGGGCGCCGCTGGTCCCGTCCCGGGCTGCTGGCCACGGCCCTGGTGGTGCAGGCGGCCGGGATCGCCCTGCCCGCCCTGGCCGGCGGTACGGCCGCCGCCTACGGCTCGGCGGTGCTGTTCGGCGCCACGTTCATCGGCGTCAGCACGCTCGCCCTCGCCACCGGGGCCCACCTGCGCTTCCCGCGCTCGGTCGCCCTGCTGACCGCCGGGTACTCCGTCGGCCAGATCCTCGGCCCCCTGGCGGTGGCGCCGCTGCTGCACCACGGATACCGGCAGACGCTGCTCCTGGCCGCCCTGGTCGTCCTCGCCGCGGCCGCGGCCGCCGCCGTGCTGCGCGTCGGTTTCCCGCACCACATGGTCGTAACGCGACGCACGGAACCGGCGGGGCGGCGACAATCGAACGAGGAAGCGGGCGCGCTCGCCCCGCACTCGGCCGACTGACGTGGAGCCGCACATGACCACCGCACGGGACCTCGCGATCGTCGCCCTGGACGCGGCGGCCGACAAGCCGCTGGAACAGGGCGACCTGTCGCTCGCGCTCGCGGCGGCCGAGGTGTTCGACCTCGTCGAGGCGAAGGCCCTCGTCCTGGACGGCGACCGCATCCTGCCCAGCGCCCAGTCCCCCACGGGCGACCGGCTGTTGGACGAGGCCGCCGCGGCTCTCGTACGGCAGGAACCGTACGAGTCGGTCGAGGACTGGCTGTGGCGCCGGGGCCGCGGGCTGTCCGCGGCCTACGTCGACGACCTGGAGCGCGTCGGGCTGACGGCCCGGCCGCGGGGCCGCCGCATTCCGCTGCGGACCGGGCGGTCGGTGCTGGTCGACTCGGCGGCCCGGCGCGCGGCCGAGGAGCGCCGGGCGGCGGGTGAGCCCGTCCTCGGCGCGCTCGCCGCCGCGGCCGGTATCGGTGCCGAACCGCCCGAGATCCCGGAGGAGTTGGCGGGCGAGACGGCCACGACCGTGCTGGCCGCCGTCGGAAACGCGGTGATGGAACTGGAGGCCGTACGGCAACGGCGCCAGATCGAGGACGCGGCGTTCGACAACGTCTGGCGGGGTTACTAGGGCGTGTGATGGCCGGCGCGGAACGGGCTGCGGCGTCCGGCGCGAGCGGCGGTCAGGCCGCGGGGGCGCCGAGCAGGGCCCGGCAGTTGTCCCACAGGGGGCGCAGTCGGCCGGCGGGCAGCGGGCAGCGGGCAGCGGGCAGCGGGCAAGCGTGCCGGGGCGTCGCGACGCCGCTGGAACCCGTCAGCTCGGCCCTGAATCCATCGGCTCGGCCCTGTGCCGGCTGGCCCCCGGCGGTCAGGCCGCGGGGGCGCCGAGCAGCGCCCGGCAGTTGTCCCACAGGGGGCTCAGTCGGCCGGTGTCGTTGTAGAGCTTGGCGAACATCACCTGGCCCTCGAGCTGGGCCACCACCGCGCGCGCGGCCGCGCGGGTGTCGGTGGCGGTGGTCTCACCGCGCTCACGAGCCTCGGTGATCACCGCCTCGACCATGTCGATCTGCGCTTCGAAGATCTCCTGCAACCGCTCGCGGACGGCCTCGGTCTGGTTGCTCAGCTCCAGGGTGAGGTTGCCGAACAGGCAGCCCGAGACGGTGCCGCAGCCCTCCTGGACGGCGCGCTGTCCGGCCTCCGTCTCCTCGAACAGCCGCCGCAGCCGCCGCAGCGGCTCCTCGTCGCCGCCCAGGGCGCGTGTCCAGTCGCGCTTCTGGGCCGCCCAGTGCTCGTCGACGACGGCGAGCGCGAGCGCCTCCTTGGACTCGAAGAAGTAGTAAAAACTCCCCTTCGGCACCCCGGCGGCCTTGCAGATCTCGGCCACGCCCAGGGCGGAGTAGCCGCGCCCCTCGATCAGCGAGCGTGCGGCACCGAGGATCTTCTGCTTGGCGTCGCTGGTGCGTCCCATGCGGACAGTGTACGGACGTATTAGACCGGTCGGCTAGTGAGGCGGCCGGTCCCCCGGTCACAGCAGCGGAAGCCCGTCCGCCTCGCGCCGCTCCAGCCGCGCCACCAGTTCCGCCGCCGATGCCTTGATGCTCTCCAGGCCGGGCCTGCCCCACGGCCGCGGCTCCACGTCGGCCACGCACACCGTGCCGAGCACCATGCCCGTACCGTCGACGAGTGGTGCGCCCAGATAGGAGCGGATGCCGAACTCGTCGACGATCGCGTTGCCCGCGAACCGCGGGTAGTCGCGCACGTCCTCCAGCACCAGCGCCTTGCGCCGGACCACCACATGGGGGCAGAAGCCGTGGTCGCGGGTGAGTTCACGGCCGAGCACCGGTGCGCTGCCGTCGGCCCTGACGACGACGGCCGGCGGTACCTCCGGCACGTGCAGGCCCGCGAAGAACTGCCGGTTCTCGTCGATGAAGTTGACCATTGCGTACGGCGCCCCGGTCACCTCGGCGAGGCGGCCGGCGTAGGCGTCGAGAGCGGGGTCCGGGCGTTCGTTCAGGCCGAGTTGGCACAGGCGCCGGGTGCGGGCGGGGGCCTCCTTGTCCTCCGGGGTGAGCAGCAGTCGACCGGCGGGACGCGACGGGTCGTACCTCATGGGCGGGCTCCGTCACTGGGGACGCAGGTCATGTAGGGGCTCCATGGCGGGTGTTCGGGACTCACATGGGGGCGCCGTGGCTCGGCGCGTGGGCCGGGGCGTGTGCTATGAGGTGGCGGACGAGGGTGAGCAGGGTCTGCACGCCCGAACTGGAGATGCGGGCGTCGCAGCGCACGACGGGGATCTCCGGGGGCAGGTCGATGGCGGCTCGGACCTCTTCGGGGTCGTAGCGGTAGGAGCCGTCGAACTCGTTGATGGCGACGATGAAGCCGAGGCCGCGCTGCTCGAAGAAGTCGACCGCGGCGAAGCACTCCTCCAGGCGGCGGGTGTCGGCCAGGATGACCGCGCCGAGCGCCCCTTCGGAGAGTTCGTCCCACATGAACCAGAACCGCTCCTGCCCGGGTGTGCCGAACAGATAGAGCACATGCTCCGGATCGAGGGTGATGCGGCCGAAGTCCATGGCCACCGTCGTCTCGACCTTGTTCTCGATCCCGTCGAGACGGTCGGTCGCGGCGCTGACCGTGGTGAGCAGCTCCTCCGTGCTCAGCGGCGCGATCTCGCTCACCGCGCCCACGAAGGTCGTCTTGCCGACTCCAAACCCTCCCGCGACCAGGATCTTCAGTGCGGTCGGGAAGGGGTCAGAGCTGTCGTCGTAGTCCATCGAGCACTGCCTCCAGTAGGGCCCGGTCGGTCGGGGCGTGGTGGAACTCGGGGGGCTTGGTGGTCAGCGCCCCGCAGTCGACGAGGTCCGACAGCAGCACCTTGGTGACCACCGCCGGCAGCTTGAGGTGGGCGGCCAGCTCGGCGACCGAGACGGGTGCCCGGCACAGGTCGATGGCCTGCTGGTGCTCGGGGCCGAGATAGCCGAGAGGCGTGGCGCCGGTGGCCATCACGTGCGACAGGAGGTCGAGGGAGATGGTCGGCCGGGTGCGGCCGTTGCTCACCGTGAAGGGGCGCACCAGCCGGCCGGCCGCGTCGTCGAGCCAGGGCCCGTCGCCCGCCGCCGCCACGTTCAAGGCCTCATCGCCGTGGGTTCGACGGCGTGCTGCCGGGGTGCGGTGGCCAGGTACGGGCGGACGCTCTTGACCAGCATGGCCATCTCGTAGCCGAGCACGGCCGCGTCGGCCTCGCGGCCGGCGAGCACGGCGAGACAGGTCCCGGAGCCCGCGGTGGTCACGAACAGCAGCGTCGAGTCGAGTTCGACGACGACCTGGCGGACCTCTCCGCCGTCGCCGAAGCGGATCCCGGCGCTGCGGCCGAGGGAGTACAGGCCGGAGGCCAGGGCCGCCATGTGGTCGGCGCTGTCCGCGTCGAGGCCGTGGACCGACTTCACGAGCCCGTCGCAGGAGAGGAGTACCGCGCTGGTGGTGTGCGGTACGCGCTGCACGAGGCCGCTCATCAGCCAGTCGAGATCGGATGCATGGCCGGTCGGTGCATCGCTCGCCATGGTGGATCGACTCCTTGGGGTACGAAGGTCTGCGGGAGCGGTGGGGGCGGGGGTGGAGGCTGCGGTGGTCATCCGGCGGGTGCGCTCCCGTCGTGCCGGGTGGGGTGGTCGGTGCCGCGCGCGGAGGCGGGGCGCGCCTGGGCTATGTGGGCCGGGTCCATGGGTGAGACGGCCATGGGTGAGACGTCCATGGGGCGCGGCGGGGTGGTGGCGGTGACGTCCGTGCGGGAAGCGTCCAGGCGTTCGGTGGGGAACCGGTGCGGACGCTCCATGTGCGGTGACGACATGTGGTCCGCCCCTGTGTGCGCAGCCCCGATGTGTTCCGACGGCAGGTGGGCGGACTCCGGGTGCGCTGACTCCAGGGGCTCCGACTCCAGGTGCTGCTGGGCCTCGGCGAGACCGATGCCGCGTTGGAAGGCGGCCATCAGTCCGGGGTCGTGACCGGCGACGTGGTCGGTGTCCTGGCGGGGTGCCGGACCGTCGCGCAGCTGGGGCGCGATGTGTTCCTGGGCGCGGCGGCGGGGCAGCTGCGGGGGCCTGCCCATGGTGCCGCGGACGGTGCCGCCGCGGGCCGTGGGCGGCGCGGTCACGTGGTCCGCGACGAGGTGCCGGTCGTCGGGCCGGATACCGGGCACCGCCTCCGCCGGGTTGGGCCGCTCCTCGTGGGAGCCGCGCACCGGCAGGGGCGCGGGACCGCCGCCTGCCGTGGCTCCGTGCGACACGTTGCCGTTGTGGAGGGGCGAGCGGGTGCCGTCGGCGTCCCACTGCCCACCGTGACGCGATGGGGAAGCAGGAGGCGCGGACCGGCGCCCGGTGGTGACGTCGGCTCCGGTCCGGGGCGGTGACTGCGGCTGCGGCTGAGGGAG